>OZ257253.1:0-620000 GCA_965279635.1 Sediminibacterium sp.
CCCAACTGGGCGGGATACCTGGCTCCCTTGTATGGCTTGCTGGAAGGCGCGTTCATCGGTGGTATTTCTGTGATATTGAATGAAGCTTTTGCCAAACAATATCCCGGGCTGGTGATGCAGGCGGTTGGGCTCACTTTTGGCGTAGCCATCGCTATGTTCCTGTTGTATAATTTCAGGATCATCAAGGCCACTGAAAAATTCAAGTCAATGATCATTACGGCAACGGTGGGCATTGGTATCTTTTACCTGCTTGCTATGGTGCTGAGGCTGTTTGGCGTGAATATGCCTTTTATGTACGATAGCAGCATGTTGAGCATCGGTATCAGCCTGTTTATCGTGGCCATCGCTGCGTTGAACCTGATCCTCGATTTTGATATGATCGAACAGGGTGCAGAAAGAGGTGCGCCTAAGTTTATGGAATGGTATGGTGCGTTTGGGTTGATGGTGACATTGGTTTGGTTATATCTTGAAATACTTCGCCTGTTGAGTAAAATGGCGAGTAATAAATAATACGTTCCCGTAAAAAATACAAAGCCATTGCGCACAAGCGTAGTGGCTTTTTTATTGCTTCATACTCTGCGTAAACTCCGCGCGCTCATGTTCTCTGCGGTGAAAGAAGGTCTCACATATCAGGTATCTTGCATTTCAAAACGTTTTTTCACCGCAGAGAACATGAGCGCACGGAGTTTGCGCAGAGAATTGTCGATATTCAATGTTCAATTCTCAATTTTCAGGTAACTTGGGGCTGTTATGCAGGATCGCAGAATGACAAGGATACTGACTACGATAGTACTGTTGATCGGACTGAATGCGTCGGGGCAGGTTGTTCGCATTGATACACTATATCTACCCAAAGTACGTGATGGTGTTCGCGCGCAGACAAAAGACATGAAGTTTCCTGTGATCAGGACCGGTAATAAAAAAGTGGATTCTGTGATGAACAAAGATCTGAAGAACAGGTTTACCGATAACGAATTCCCTGAACTATCTACGGATTCGGCAATCGTAAAATGGGGAGAAGACAGGGTCGGCTTTATAGATTTTGAGGTAACCTATCGCAAAAACGGATTGCTGTCTTTCAATATTACCGCAGAAGGATGCGGGGCCTATTGTACATCATGGACAAATTATTTTAACTACTCAACCATAACAGGAAAATTTGTAAGCATTGCTGAGATCGTAGATACGACAGGAAAATTTAAAGCAATGATCATTGCAGATAAAAGCAGGCAATATAAAGAGCAAAGAAATGAACTTAAGGGAAGACTTCTCGATAAAGAATACGGAATTGATACAGTAGAGTACAAATGGGCACTGGAATATTATAATAATTGTGAAAAGGATTTCCAGCTAACCACCTTTTCGCTCTATGCAGATCACCTGGAAATTATCGCAGATTGTGATCTGCCACATGCGATCACAAGTTTAATGCCCATAATAGAACTGAAATATAAATACAGGGATATTGCGCCATACCTGAGAAGGAAAAAACTCGCAACACCCTAAACAACATTACCTGAAACATTTCCCTGATGGAATTCAACCGCCGACAACTCTCCAACGAAGAACTGGTTTATATCTACCGCAACCTGTTGCTGCCGCGCATGATCGAAGAGAAAATGCTGGTATTGCTGCGCCAGGGAAAGATCAGTAAATGGTTCAGCGGCATAGGCCAGGAAGCCATATCGGTTGGTTGCACACTGGCTTTGCAAAGGGATGAATGGATCATGCCTTTACACAGGAACCTCGGCGTATTCACTTCCCGGCAAATGCCTTTGTCAAAACTGTTCATGCAATGGCAGGGCAATAAAGACGGCTACAGCAAAGGCAGAGAAAGAAGCTTTCATTTTGGCAGTAAACCACATTATATCTGCGGGATGATCTCACACCTTGGTCCGCAACTGGCCATTGCCGATGGTGTGGCGCTTGCCTATAAACTCCGTAAAGAAAACAAAGTATCCCTCACATTCACCGGCGATGGCGGCACGAGCGAAGGCGATTTTCATGAAGCATTGAATGTAGCCGCCGTATGGGATCTGCCAGTGATTTTTGTGATAGAGAATAATGGGTATGGGTTAAGCACACCCGTTAACGAGCAATACCGCTGCGAAAGCCTGGTTGACAAAGCCAAAGGCTATGGCATGGAAGGCATACGCATTGATGGCAACAATGTAATGACTGTATATGAGACCATGCGAAACGTGCGTGACTATTGTATCAACAACCAGAAACCCTACCTCGTAGAATGTATGACTTTCCGTATGCGCGGGCATGAAGAGGCCAGCGGTACCAAATATGTCCCCAAAGAATTATTTGAAGAATGGAGCAGAAAGGACCCGATCAAAAATTTTGAACAGTTCCTGGTTGACGAAAAAGCGATCACGGAAATGCAGGTGGCGGATATACGCAATGAGTTCCGGCAATATATAGAATCAGAATTAGTGACGGCAAATGAAGCGGGAGAGATAGTGCCGGATACGGCCGAGGAGATGCATGATGTGTATGCGGGTAAGTCTGGAGTTTGGAGTCTGGAGTCTGGAGTAGGTTCAACAAAAACCCCAAACCCCAAACCCCAAACTCCAAACTCACCCCGCAGGTTTGTAGACGCTATCAGCGAGGCCCTCTCCCAAAGCATGGAAGCGCATCCCAACCTCATACTTATGGGACAGGATATTGCCGAATACGGCGGTGCATTCAAAATCACCGAAGGGTTTGTAGAAAAATTCGGGAAAGAGCGTGTGCGTAATACGCCGCTTTGTGAGAGTGCCATTGTTGGCGCTACGCTGGGATTAAGTATGGAAGGGTATAAAAGTGTGATGGAAATGCAGTTCGCTGATTTTGTAACGGTAGGTTTTAACCAGATCGTGAACAATCTCGCCAAAATATATTACCGCTGGGGACAAAACGCGGATGTGGTGATACGTATGCCCACAGGTGGCGGTGTGGGCGCCGGTCCTTTTCATTCGCAGAGCAATGAAGCATGGTTTACGCATGTGCCTGGATTGAAAGTGGTATATCCTTCTACTGCGTATGATGCAAAAGGGTTGCTCGTAGCTGCTATCAATGATCCCAATCCTGTTATGTTTTTTGAACACAAGGCATTGTACCGGAGCGTAAATGATCCTGTTCCCGAAGAATATTATGAAATAGAGATCGGAAAGGCAAAATTGGTGAAGGAAGGAAATGATATCACGGTGATCACTTATGGTGCCGGTGTACATTGGATCACAGCGTACCAGGAAACAAATCCGCATATATCACTTCATATCCTGGATCTCCGCACCCTGGCCCCACTTGACCTGGAAGCGATAAAATTGTCTGTTGCAAAAACAGGAAAAGTATTAATCTTGCATGAAGACACATTAACCGGTGGTATTGGTGGTGAAATAAGCGCCTATATCAGTGAACATTGTTTCGAGTTATTGGATGCACCGGTTTTGCGTTGCGCATCACTGGACACCCCCCTGCCATTCAATATCGAGTTGGAAAAAAATTTTATGGCCAAGAACAGGTTGCACGACATGGTGCAACGGTTGATTGCCTATTAAAGTAACGTATTGTGCTATCAAACATTACTGGTCCAGGACCAACCTCTGTGAAACTCTGTGTTCTCCGTGCCTCTGTGGTAAAGCCTTCGCTTCGATTGAAGGAGGATGTTCTTTACCACAGAGGTACGGAGAACACAGAGTTTCACAGAGAATTACGCAAAGTGTTTACTGCTTCATTGGCTTATTTCCTCTCAGGGCTATCGGTAATTGTTTCAATGTATAATAAATGATACACAGCAGCACTGCAAACAAGAGTGTAAATACCCACAGCTTCGAATACTGCTGCCACCTGAATACATGATGTGCCGATGTATAGGCAACCATTGAAGGATCGGTAAACAGGTCCCAGCTATTGAAGCGGAGAAAGCGTCCCAGGAAAATCCCGTAACCGCAAAGCAACAGGCTCACAAAAACACAAAAGGTTACCCAGCCGGTTTTAAGATAACGTAACAGGAATATTTCCACATTCATCAGCGAAATGAGTCCGAGTATCAACCCGTTCCATGCAGCAGATATTACCAGCAGTACATCATACCAGAAAGGGACCGGCGGTCTCTCTTCATAGTGTAGTATATCTGTAATAATATAGGGCGCGTTGGGAAAAAACAATAACCAGGCTGCCAGCATCAGCATCGCTGCAAAACCAAACCGCTTCAGTTTCAGCAACTGTGTACTTACGAGATAGGGGATAGCCGCCAGGAAAGTGTTCCATCCATAAAAGCGGTAATCGGTTGTATGGGAATACAGGAAACGCACCAGTAGCATACTCATCGTAAACCCAACCGATAGCAATAATAGTCTGCTGATAGTAGATATTTTCAAACGCATAGAAGTAATCGTATTTTAGGAATAAAGATCAATAACCCGATCACTGCACTGATGATAGCCGACCAAAGCACGGCGCCGGCCGCTACATCTTTTACTGCTTTAATGACCGGGTGCCATTCGGTATGTATCATATTGCAAACCCTTTCGAGTGCATAGTTCAGCATCTCCAGTGCAATAACCAGGCCGATGCATAACAAAAGCAGACACCATTCTGTAACGGATATCGCAAAATACCATCCTGCCATAAACACCAGCACGGCTGCTGTCAGGTGTATTTTACCGTTCCGATCGGTTTTAAAAAAGCCAGCAATGCCATTGCCTGCGTGGAGGAATGCTTCGATAAGTGGTTGTGCTTTCATGTGTATCGGTTAGTTTACTTGATAAAACTGTCAGGTATAAAACTAACAAGTGGGCTCTCTTATTTTACAGTCAACGACAATTTTCTGCAAAAGAGTATACAATCATCACGCCACTGGTTAGTACACCGGTTGCAATGATGCCCCACCGGGGGTTACCAAATGTGAGGTGGAGCGACAATTGCCATTTGGCATGGCGGTAACGCTGCACCTGTATTCTTACCAGGCCGCGCAGGTTCAGCAAAACCGCTGCCGGCGGTCCGGCAGCGATCAGCAGGTTGGCGTTCCACCCGATCGATTTGTTCTCGGGTTTGGCGAAATAAGCATCTATCGGTTTCCACATAAAAGGAAGGTTCAGTTCATACCGGAAGAATGCCGCCGTGAAAAAATACACTGCCGGAAAAAGCAGCATAGCGCCCATAAACAGCCGGGTATCATCGTTTGAACTTATCATTTTCATATTTGAATTTTATACTTACCAATCATTTATTTATGCCGCATGTTGTGGTGTACTGTACCAATTGATTTTTCTGCTCGCATACATGACAGCTGATAAAATGATAAAGAGACCGATGCTTCCCAGTAACAGCGCAGTATCCTCCAGCCTGATCAATACAAAAATAAAGCTGTACAAACCGGCAATCGTAATACCGAAAATGCCGGCTGTTTTCCATTTTTTGAAATGACTCTTGGTGTACAGGGTGATCAATGCTACAGTAGCTGTGGCTGCAATGAGATACGCATTGTCAAACAGGATGAATTCACTGATGGAAAGCAGTAATGTATAGAAAATGATCAGCGCAAGACCTACCAACAGGTACTGCACCGGATGCACGGGTCTTTTCTGCATCAGTTCTATGATAAAGAATAAGGAGAAAGTAAGACCAATGATGAGCAATGCATATTTCACACTCCGTTCTGTTTTCGCATACTGATCAGCAGGCTGCAACATACTCACGCCAAAGCTTACTGCGCGCTTGTCTATTTTAGCATCCTGTAAAACTGTATTGAACGGCAGGTTGGCTTTGCTGAATGTCCAGGTAGCAGAGAACCCACCATCGCTGACTTCACGAACAGAAGGCAGAGTTGTTCCATCAAATGAAGGACTGGGCCAGGTGGAGCGAAGGGTAAACTGGCTATTACCGCTTAAAGGTGCAAAATGCAACTGGCGGCTGCCCCTTATCTGCAGCGGCATATCAAAGGAAAGTGTATCACCGAATTGCTGGGCAGACAAATCAATATTGGCAGACAACCCTGAACTATCGATATCATTAACCGGTAAACCAGGCATCAAATCATAGGTTTTCCCATTAATGGTGATGGATACCTTTTTTTCGATGCCTTTGAAATCACTGATACCTACACACAATTTTATATCATTCAGCATCACAGATGCAGGATCAACCTCTTTAGGTAATTGCAGGTTGAATTTACCTTTATTGTTCAGGCTGGTTTTGTACAACAACACTTTGTAAATAGAGCGTTGCCGTTCTTCAGGAATAATATCGCCGTTTACAGCAAGCTCATCCGGAAGTATCAATAAGTGTTTGGTGTATGTTTTTATTTTACCGTCTGCCTCTTTTTCCTGGTAATGGTAAGGCACATACAGGTAAGGGCCTGTGATGGTTTGGGCTAGCGCCCATTTGCTGGCCACATCATTCACCACTACTGCCTGTAGCACCTGCCGTTCACGAACAAGATTGGAAATAAACAGGGTGGGGATCAACATCAGCAGTATCAGTCCTGCTGTCACTAATCCTTTGGTAAGCGGTTTGTTGTTTTGTAATGGTTCTTCGGCAGTGCCGGTTTCATTGGGTACATACGATTCCATATTAGGATTGATTTGGTTTAGTGGATCAGAAATATTGCTGTCTGTTATGTTATCTGTCAAATAATAACTGCGCAAGCCTTTCCAGTTAATAGCAATGGATGCGCTTATTGCGATAAGAAGCGGAAAAAAAGCGGTCTTTATTATATTCAGCAAACCATACAATGATGTATCCCCGATAACAAAAAAAACAAGAATACAGTATAGAATAATGATGATAAGACTACAACGGTATACCGCAACTGTTTTTCGGCCGATACCCGCATCCATCGCTTCAATAAAAGGAAGAACAATAACATAGGCCAGCAGGGCCGGTAAGCTTCCTACCAGGGCAGCTATAAAAAAATAAAACACATATACAAACTCTCCGAAGAAACCACTGGTCATGCAATACACAATAAGTGTCAGTACTATCACCGTAGTGATCCACAGCCGGGCCGAGATAGTGAAATCGCTTAGTTGTTTCATTTTAAAAGTACTTTGAATTACAAAGTATAGATACAAAAAAAATTACCCTATATTTTTAATCATCTTTTCCAATGCGTCGAGATGCACTTTGAATGCTTTTTCTCCCGCTCTGGTAACTGCATACGTTGTATTGGTTTTTCGTCCCACAAATCCTTTATTGACTTTTAGATAATTCAGTTCTTCCAGTGTTTTCAAATGACTGGCCAGGTTGCCATCAGTTACCTGTATCAGCTCCTTCAGTTCATTAAAGCTCACATCGGCATTCACGAGCAATGCGCTCATGATACCCAGCCGTACGCGGCTGTCAAATGCTTTATTGAGATGCTCGATGGGATTCTTCATATACTGCTATTACCTGCAACACTAATTATTTCCTTTCATATTTCCACCACATAACGGCTCCGTAAACGATATGCAACACCCCAAAACCTATTGCCCAGAGGATCAGTCCATAACCGATCATCCAGAGATTGATGATGCCTAATATGATTTGACCATACCCCAGGAATCTTACCTCCTGCAAAGTATATTTACTGCCATTTAATAATGCAAGACCGTAAAACAACAGGCAGGTGGGCGCTACCAGTCCTGTAAGTCCTGCATCCAGCAACCTGATCACCACAATACCACCAACCAGCAGTGGAACGGCTGTGTTCCATAATAACCTGCGGGCAGTTACACCCCATATAGGTATGCCTGTTTTCTGACTACGGAGATAGGTAAACAGGAAAGCCAGCAACAAAGCCGCAACAAACGTAACTGCACCTATAAGCAATAGTTGATTCTGTAAATCACTTCCCGGTTCAAAAGCCAACTGCCGGTAATCGACTTCGTAAAACGGCCCTGTATGGAGTATGCCCCAGGTATAATAAGCCGCTACCAATGCACAGATACCTGCGGCAACACCACTCAACCCACTCAGGCTGATAAAACGGCTGCTCCGTTCCATCATCTGTTTGATATCATGCAAAGCATCGAGATGCTCATTTTTTTCTTGCATAAAAGCACTTTGAAATTCAAAGTAAGTGGTTTGTTTTGATAAACGCAAACATTTGTGAATAAAAATTGAGAAACAATTTGACCGGCTACTTCGCCATATCATCACCATCATTCGGCGCGATATCTTTCAACTGCGGTTCATGAAGTTGTACCGGACGGGCCGTACGTTTGCGCAACCGCATATTGAGTATTTCCACGATAAAGGAAAACGCCATCGCGAAATAGACATAGTTCTTGAGATGCATATCGTGTGAGCGCACACTGTCCCATCCTTCCACCAGCAATACAAAACCGATCATTACCAGGAAGGATAATGCCAACATTTTCAGTGTAGGATGTTTATGAATAAAAGCAGAGATCCTTGGGCTGAACAGGAACATAACGATCATGGCCACCACTACCGCAGCGATCATGATCTCCAGTCTTTTGGCGGTACCGCCTGCTGTGATGATACTGTCGAAACTGAATACCATATCGATCAGCATGATTTGTACAATGGCATTGCCGAAACTAAGGGGCTTTGCTTTTATACCGCTGGCGGCTTCTTCTTCCCCCTCCAGTTTATGGTGGATCTCTTTCACCGTTTTATAGATCAGGAACAATCCCCCCACCAACATGACCAGGCTGGCGAGATCGATATCCTTACCAAATACATTGAACAGCGGTTTACCTTTTTGCCCCAGCAGCCAGCTTAAGCCAAACAACAGTATGGAACGCACAATAATACCCGTGATCATCCACGATGTACGTGCTTTTTTCTGCAGGCTCTCCGGCAGGCGGCTCATGATGATACTTACAAAGATCACATTGTCGATGCCGAGTACGATCTCGAGTATCACAAGTACCAAAAAACTGATCAGGTTCGCCGAACTGAATAAAGATTCTTCCATACTGTATAATTAACTGCAAATATAGTCCGCATCAGGATGACAGGTAGCGGCAGATATTTTTTACGATCGATGGCCCTTCATAAATAAAGCCTGTCCACACCTGTACCAGTGAGGCACCTGCATCCAGTTTCTCTTTTGCATCCGCCCCGGTAAAAATGCCGCCGCTGGCAATAATGGGGAGTTTGCCCTCTGTTTTTTGGGAAATATATTCCACAATCTGTGTAGCACGCTCCCGCACAGGCTTCCCACTCAAGCCACCCATACCAATATTTTGACTTTTGATTGTTGAGTTTTGACTTAATCCGTCCCTGCTAATCGTAGTATTCGTCGCCACCAACCCACTCAGTTCCACTTCTCTGGCCAGACCGATGATATCGTCCAGTTGTTCCCACCCAAGGTCGGGGGCAATTTTCAGCAACAGGGGTTTCGGTTTTTGCCTTCCTTTATTGTGACTCTGCAGTTCTGATAAGATCTTATACAACGCATCTTTCTCCTGCAACTCACGCAGACCCGGGGTATTGGGCGAGCTTACATTGACCACGAAATAATCCACTTCATCAAACAGCTCTGTAAAACAGGTCACATAATCTTTCCAGGCGTCTTCGTTTGCGGTGATTTTGTTTTTGCCGATGTTACCGCCAACGATCAATTTTGAATTTTGAATTTTGAATTTTGAATTATTCCAGTCAGCCAGGCGTTTTTTAATTTCATCCAACCCGTCATTGTTAAATCCCATGCGGTTGATGATGGCTTTGTCTTCGGGCAGGCGGAACAAACGGGGTTTTTCATTTCCCTGTTGGGGTTTGGGGGTTACGGTGCCTATTTCCACGAAACCAAAACCCAATGCTTCCAGTTCGGGCAGGTAACGGGCATTTTTGTCGAACCCGGCGCCCAACCCAACCGGGTTACTGAACCGCAGGCCCCATAATTCCTTTTCAAGACCGGTATTCTCAAAAACGAACCTTTTCCGCAACGCGGCCCTCCCACCCGGGAAATTGCCGAGTGATTTAAGCATATTCATCGAAAAATAATGCACATCCTCGGGCGGGAAACGGAACAGCAGGTCGCGGAGAAGGGGGTAGATCATGGGGCGAAGATAGGAATGATGAATATTGAATGATGAATGTCGAATGATATTGAATGCCTATAGGTACAATTACTTCCTATTCATCATTCGAAATTCGTCATTCGATATTCCCAATTGGTTGCATAAACAACCTTTCAAAACTTTCCCTATATTTGGTAGGCAAAATCTTATGTTATGCAGGAAGCCTATATCGTAGCGGGATTTCGTACCGCGGTAGCGAAAAGTAAACGTGGCGGGTTCCGTTTTTTCAGACCGGATGACCTGGCGGTGGAAGTGATCAAAGGATTGACCGCATCTGTACCGCAACTGGATGTAAAACGGGTGGATGATGTGATCGTGGGTAACGCGGTTCCGGAAGCGGAGCAGGGATTACAGTTTGGACGTATCATCGCAGCACGCGCGTTGGGTATTGAAGTAGCGGGTATCACCATCAACCGCTACTGCGCCAGCGGACTGGAAAGTATTGCCATGGCAACCGCCAAGATCCGTACCGGCATGGCCGAATGTATCATTGCCGGCGGAACAGAAAGTATGAGTCTGGTGCCTACGGCTGGATGGAAAACCGTTCCCGCTTACTCGATCGCCAAAGACGAACCTGATTATTACCTGAGCATGGGACTTACGGCTGAAGCTGTTGCCAAAGAATTCAACATATCACGTGAGCAGCAGGACCAGTTTGCTTATCACTCACACCAAAAAGCAATGGCCGCCATACAAAATGGCTATTTCAAAAGCGGGATCTTACCCATTAATGTGGAAGAGACTTACCTGAATGAAAAAGGTAAAAAAGCAACCCGCACTTATATAGTAGATACCGATGAAGGCGTTCGCGCCGATACCAATACAGAAGCATTGGCCAAACTGAAACCCGCTTTTGCCATGGGTGGTAGTGTTACGGCGGGTAATTCATCCCAAACCAGTGATGGCGCCGCTTTTGCGCTGGTAATGAGCGAAAGAATGGTGAACGAACTGGGTTTGAAACCAATCGGTCGTCTCGTGAACTGTGCCTCAGCAGGTGTTCATCCGCGCATCATGGGTATCGGACCGGTAGCGGCCATTCCCAAAGTATTGAAACAGGCGAATATGAGCCTGGGGGATATTGACCTGATAGAACTGAACGAAGCGTTCGCGTCTCAATCACTCGCCGTGATCAATGAACTGGGATTGAACCCCGATATCGTAAATATCAACGGCGGCGCCATCGCATTGGGCCACCCACTGGGCTGTACCGGCTGTAAACTGACCGTACAGTTGCTTAACGATATGAAAAGACTGAATAAAAAATACGGTATGGTCACTGCCTGTGTTGGCGGGGGGCAGGGTATTGCGGGCATTATCGAGAATTTATAACCAACAGCATCAATCCTTGAGAATTGAAAATTGAGCGTTGAATATTGAAAATTTAAACCCGCAAATAATTTTCAATATTCAACGCTCAATTTTCAATGTTCCATTTTGGGAATTTTTCGGTTAACAAAGCCTCATTAACAACCACAGACAATAGACCATAGACCACAGACTGCCCCACCACAGGCATATTTTTTGAAACAGGTACCCTAAACCCTGTTATGGAAACCCTTCTCTTACCCACCGATTTTTCCGCCACGTCAAAAAATGCCGGTATGTATGCTTTACAACTGGCGGAGCAACTGGGCATCAAAAAAATAGTGCTGTACCATTCCTACGAGATCCCGGTTACCATCGACCCGATGGTGCCGGGTGTACAGATGCTGGAAATTGATTCATTGAAAGAAGACAGTGAAAAAGGACTGGAAAGGTTCAGGCTGGAGTTACTGCCATTTACACAAACGATTGTCATTGAAAATTTTAATGAATACGGCGCGTTGACAGAAGGTCTCGATGAAGTATGCGGCAAAGTAAAAGCAGATATTGTTGTGATGGGTATCACTGGCGGTGGTATACTGGAAGAAACACTGATTGGCAGTACTACCTTGTCGGTAGCCAAACATACACATGTGCCGGTTATCATTGTTCCTTCCGCAGCAAAGTTTACAAGGATAGAAGAGATCATGCTCACCAGTGATTTTGATAAAGACGACAGGAATGTTCCTGTAGCGCTTGTTCAAAGGATCATAGCAGAAACAAAAGCCAGGTTATTTGTTTTTACGACCATTGAAGACCCGGATGAATATGAAATAAGCAGAACCGGCGAGGATCAGGCATTGTATTCATTACTATCGAACCTGAATCCTGAATTTCATTTTTCGGAGAACAAACATTATACAGAAGCTGTAAACGATTTTGCAGCTGAGTACCAGATTGACCTCATCATTACCATCACTAAAAAACAGGGCTTCTTTGGGAGTATATTTTCAGAAAGTCATACGAGGAAACTGGCTTTTCACAGTAATGTGCCGGTGATGGTGATTCATGAATGAAATTTTGGATTTTGAAATTGGGAAATTTTGAAAGTGATCAATCAATCCAAAATCCCCGCCCCTCAACTTAAATACTTTCCTACGATCGGCACCCTTCTTCCCACCCCGAATGCTTTAGGTGATACACGGATAATGGGACAGAACTGGTTACGTTTGTATTCGTTTGTATTGACCATTTTCAGTGTGCGGTCAACAAGCGCCGCATCAAATCCCAATGCCTTGATCTCTGTTGGTCCTACTCTTTTTTCAATGTATTGATAGAGTACCTGGTCGAGTGTTTCGTATTCGGGCAGGCTGTCGCTGTCTTTCTGGTCAGGTCTCAATTCTGCACTGGGCGCTTTGTTGATGATGGAAGCGGGAATCATTTCTTTCTCACGATTGATGAACCGGGCAAGCGCATATACCTGTAGTTTATAACAATCACCCAATACGCCGAGTCCACCGGCCATATCACCATACAAGGTTCCGTAACCGGTGGCGAGTTCACTTTTATTGGATGTGTTGAGCAGTATATACCCGAATTTATTGGCAATGGCCATTAATAAATTACCACGTGTACGGCTCTGGATATTTTCTTCCGCCAGTGAAAACGGCAGGTCCCTGAAAACGGGTTTCAACGTAGTGAGGAATGATTCATACACATCATTGATACGGATGATATCATAAGGATTGCCAAGGTTCTTACTTAATGCAACAGCATCATCCACCGAATGTGAAGTAGAATAAGGCGAAGGCATCAACACAGCCCTCACATTTTCTTTACCGAGTGCATCAACAGCTACTGCCAGTGTAACTGCTGAATCGATACCGCCGGATGAGCCCAGTATTGCTTTGGTAAAACCCATCTTTCCAAAATAGTCCCGTACACCAAGGATCAATGCATCATATACCTGTGCAATATTCAGTTCGGGTTCGAGTGTAGCGGGTACGAGTTCTTTATCGGGTACACGGCTGGCTGGTTCTACAATGGGTGCATCCAGCGTTCCATCATCATTCACCATCACACCTTCCAACGCTTCTTCGAACATGGGCAGGGCCTTGCAGAGATTGGCATCTTTATCAAATACCAGGGAAGCGCCATCAAATACCACTTCGGTTTGACTGCCTACCGAATTACAGTAAAACATCGGGATCTTATATTTCAGCACATTGGCCTTGATCACTGATTTGCGGTCCTCATCATGTGTGTAATCAAATGGTGATGCGCTGAGGTTAAGCATGATATCCGGTTGCTGCTCCATCAGTTTGTCCATGGGACAGGTGCGGTAGATAGGACTATCGCCCAGGTTCCAGATATCTTCACAAATGGTTACCGCCAGTTTTTTTCCTTTGAAGGGAACCACCTGCCAGTCGAATGCAGGTTCAAAATAACGGTACTCGTCAAACACATCATAGGTTGGCAGCAGTGTTTTGTGTATCTCTGCCTTCACCTGTTTTTCGTGAAGAAAAAAAGCAGCATTGAACAGGCTCTTCCCTCTGTGAATAGTATTGCGTGCAGGACCACCGACCAATACACCGATCGTATCCGCATGTTCTTTTATCTCATTGATAGCCGCATAACATTTCCCGATAAAATCATGGAACTCTACAAAATCGCGGGCGGGATAACCGCAGATACACATTTCACTGAACAGGATCAGGTCGCCACCCTGTGCTTTCGCTTGTTCTATCGCTTCAATGATCTTGCGCGTATTGCTTTCAAAATTCCCGATATGGTAGTTCTGCTGCGCGATAAATATCTTCATCTCTCAAAGTTCCTAACTTTTTGCGGTAGTTTTTCTTTTACATCACAAAAATACTTCGTCACAAACCCCCAAAACCGCGCCTTTGCGCCTTCTCGCCCGCTAAGCTCAGGCGAGCGGGTGCGTGAAAATTAACGCTGATAAAACGTTTAACACCATATTATTCTGTCAGCGATTACATTTGTGTGCATTCTAAACACTATGAAGCAGGCTATTTTCCTTATTTGTATTATCGCGACAGGTATCGGTTGCAAAAGTAAAAAACAGGTACCCGATGTTTCAGGCATTACAATTACCCTAAAGACCGAACGGTTTGAAAAAGATTTTTTTTCGGTCGATACCCTGCATGTCGACAGGTCGCTACAGGCATTGACTACCCAATACCCTGGTTTCAGCCAGGATTTTATATTCAATATTCTCGGCAGTTCCCCCGAAACTGCCATAAAGGATGTTCCCCAGTTCCTGAACAGTTACCGTGATATGTACAGTGCTTCCGTGGATGTGTTCAAGGATTTTGCTGCGATAGAAAAGGAAGTCAAAAAAGGATTGCAGTTCGTGCGTTATTATTTCCCTGAATATAAACTGCCCGGCAAACTGGTCACTTTTATCGGCCCCATCAATAGCTATGGCAATATTATCACACAAGATGCCCTGGCAGTGGGTCTGCAGATGTATATGGGCAAGGATTACCCGATGTACCTGAGCAATGAAGGACAGCAGCTGTATCCTCTGTTTATGTCGAGAAGATTTGATAAGGCCTACATACCCGTTAACTGTATGAAGAATATCATTGATGATCTCTTTCCTAACAGCAGCATGGGCAAGCCACTGGTGGAGCAAATGGTAGAATCCGGTAAACGTTTGTACCTGCTTGATCAACTCCTGCCTGAAACAGCCGATTCACTCAAGACAGGGTACACAGAAAAACAAATGGCCGACAGCTACGATAACGAGAAGAATATCTGGAGTTTTTTTATACAGAACGACCTGTTATACAATACCGATCCAAACATGACCCGTGATTATATGACCGACGGCCCCAATACAGAAGTATTCGGCAAAGAATCTCCCGGCAATATCGGCCAGTTTATCGGTAGGCAGATCGTTACAAAATGGATGAATAAGAACCGGGATATTACGCCGGATGCTTTAATGAAAACATCTGCAAGGCAGATATTTGATGAAGCGAAATATAAACCATGATAAGTACGAATTACGAGGTACGAAGTACGAACTGAATTAATCGTACTTCGTACCTCGTAATTCGTACTTGCCTAGTTCATCTTGGTAGGAACAATCATCTCAAACGAAGGAATATTTACAGAGAAAAGCTGTTTGCTGCTTTCATTCTCCATCTGGTAAGAGCCATGCATCTTACCCATTTCGGTGCGAAGGTTACAACCGCTTACATATTTGTAATGTTCGCCGGGTTTTAATACTGGCTGCACACCTACCACGCCTTCTCCTTCCACTTCGCGGTGTTCACCATTGCTGTCGAAAATATACCATTGACGGCGCAGGAGTTTTACGGTAAAGGTGTTGTGGTTTTCAATGGTGATGCGGTAAGCAAACATATACTCGCTGTTCATCGGATTGCTGTAATCTGACTGGTAAAACGTCTCTACGCTTATTTCAACACCCTCTGAGATTTTTGATACCATATCGTCACCGCATTTGCTTGGGTTAAAAATAAGGAAAAAATCAGTTTGTAGTCTGTGGTTTGTGGTCTGTAGTGGTTCCAGGTTGTTAGTATGAGGTTATTTTTTCAACAACTACGGACCATAGACCACAAACCACAGACTTTAACTCCGTACTTTTGCAGCACGAAAAAAAGTTCACTATGACAAAAATTGCTGTTGCGAAAGGAGATGGGATCGGTCCGGAGATCATGGACGCCGTATTATCCGTTTTTGAAGCCGCCAAAGTACCCCTTGAATACGAGTTTGTGGATATGGGCAAATGGGTATTCGACAAAGGCTACAGCAACGGTATGACCCCCGAGGCGCAGCAATCCATCGAAGCCAATGGTATCCTCTTTAAAGGACCCATGGAAACCCCCAAAGGCAAGGGCGTGAAAAGTGTGAACGTGACCGCACGTAAAACCTGGAACACCTATGCCAACAAAAGAACTTTTCAGACATTACATGGCGTGGATACGGTTTTCAGCAAAGCCGGTATCCCCATCGATATTACCATCGTTCGTGAGAATATTGAAGATACTTACGGTGGTATTGAACACATGCTTACGCATGATGTGGCGCTCAGCCGCCGTTTTATTACCCGTCCCGGCAGTATGCAGGTGATAAAATATGCCTTTGAAATGGCGAAAAAGAAAGGCGCCAGAAGGATCACCTGCGGTCACAAGGCCAATATCATGAAACTGACAGACGGGTTATTTCTCGAGGTGTTTTATGAAGTGGCCAAAGAGTATCCCGAACTCAACTCCGATGATGTGATCGTGGATGACCTGTGTATGAAACTCGTGAGCCGTCCCGACCTGTTTGATGTGGTGGTACTCACCAACTTACAGGGTGATATTGTAAGCGATCTCTGCGCGGGTCTTGTTGGCGGACTGGGTTTCGCCCCTTCGGCCAATATCGGTGATCATATCGCCATTTTTGAGGCCGTACATGGAACCGCCCCAGATATTGCCGGTAAAAATATCGCTAATCCCACCGCACTTTTATTGAGTGGTTTTGCCATGCTTCGCCACCTCGGTTTGATGGAAGCGGCCACCATCATGGAAAATGCTTTGCTGTACACACTCGAAAGTGGTGTACATACAGGTGATTTTGGAACAAAAGGCACCCCATCACTCAATACCACGGAATTTACCAGGGCCATCATTGGTAATTTCGGCAAACTACCGGCCAATCTTCCGAGGCCATTTATCGCCAACCAGCCACCCACACCCACACATTTCAAATTGGAAAAGAACCCCATGCTCGAGAGTACGGGTCAGGAAGAGGAAGATATTGTAGGCGTGGACCTGTTTATCGAAAGCAATATCCAGCCCGTACTGGTGGCGGAAAAATGCCTGCACCATACTGCGGATCTTTTTAAACTCATTACCATCAGCAACCGCGGCACACAGGTATGGCCGAAAGGCTCGTCTTTTACCAACCTGGTAAACCAATACTGCTGCCGTTTTGAAAGCATTGGTGATGTAGCGGTGACACAGGTGGATATCCTCGAACTCTATAAACGTCTCTCCCAGGATTTCAAGATCTGTTCTACGGAACTGTTGAACAGATGGGGGAATAAAAAGGCGTATAGTCTGGCGCAGGGTCAATAAGATCACGGATTTTAATGATTTTTTTTATGATTTCGCGGATTGTTTTCTGTGAATGTTCCTCTATGTATCATCGAAAGCATACAAATACTGAGTGGCTTTGCCATTGAGCGCTCATACAAATCATAACTAAATCCGCGAAATCAGTGATCAAATCAGTGATCAAATCCCTGAAATCCGCGATGATTTTGTACTTTCACGGCTCAATTAAAAGCGCAACTGAACTATGGCTGAAGTGATCTTAATGCCCCGTTTGAGCGATACCATGACCGAAGGTGTTATTGCCGCCTGGCATAAAAAGGTAGGTGATACCGTAAAGAAAGGCGATCTGCTGGCTGAAATAGAAACCGACAAAGCCACTATGGAGCTGGAAAGCTACCAGGATGGTACTTTGTTACATATAGGCACCCCCAATGGAGGTAAACTCCAGGTAAACGAACTCCTGGCCATCATCGGCAAACAGGGAGAAGATGTTGCCGCCCTCGTGGCACAACATGCCGGCGGAGCAGCAGCACCAGCGTCGACCGACAACGGACAACCGGCTACCGAGAAAGCCCAACCTGAAACCACCCAACAACCACAGACCACAGACAACAAACCACAGACTGCTTTATCAGACGAAGTCGTCCTCATGCCCCGTCTCAGCGATACCATGACCGAAGGCGTTATTGCCGGATGGCACAAGAATGTGGGTGATGCGGTAAAAAAAGGAGAAGTACTGGCTGATATAGAAACCGATAAAGCCACCATGGAACTGGAAAGTTACAAGGATGGCATACTGCTTTACCAGGGCGCAAAAGCCGGAGACAAGATCCAGGTGAACGACCTGCTTTGTATCATAGGTAAAGAAGGATTGGATGTAAATGCAATTGTAGCAGCTGTAAAAGCGGGTGCACAACCAACAACAGCAGCACAACCTGCGACTGACAAAAAAACCGAAGCCTCTGCACAACCCCAAACTCCAAACCCCCAACCCCAAACTGCTGCCCCCGCTGCAGTGGTAAACGAAGGAAGAATACTCGCTTCTCCATTAGCCAAAAAACTGGCTACGGAAAAAGGCATCGACCTGCGTTATGTGAAAGGAAGCGGTGATAATGGAAGAATTACCAAAACAGATGTGGACCAATACCAGCCTTCTGCTGCACCGGCACAAAGTGCACCTGCTGCACAACAAAAACCGGCGGCGGCTGTTGTCAGCGCACCTGTTGGACAGGTAAGCTTTGAAGACAAACCGGTATCGCAAATGCGCAAAGTGATCGCGAAACGTTTGAGCGAGAGCCTGTTCACCTCACCGCATTTCTATCTCACCATGACCATTGATATGGATGCATGTGTGGCGGCACGTGGCAGGATCAATGAAACAGCACCCGTGAAGATCAGCTTTAATGATATGGTATTAAAAGCCACCGCTGTTGCGTTAAAACAACACCCAAAAGTAAACAGCAGCTGGCTGGGCGATACGATCCGTTATAACCATCATATCAATATTGGTGTGGCTGTGGCCGTAGAAGATGGCCTGCTGGTTCCCGTGGTTCGTTTTGCCGATGGTAAATCGCTGAGCCAGATAGGCGCTGAAGTAAAAGAATTTGCACAGAAAGCAAAAGATAAAAAATTACAACCAGCAGATTGGGAAGGCAGCACCTTCACGATCTCTAACCTGGGTATGTTTGGTATAGACCAGTTCACCGCCATCATCAACCCGCCCGATGCCTGTATACTGGCAGTAGGCGGAATTGCACAGGTGCCGGTTGTGAAAAACGGACAGGTGGTTCCCGGCAATGTAATGAAAGTGACATTAAGTTGCGATCACCGCGCGGTGGATGGCGCTACGGGTGCAGCTTTCCTGCAGACATTGAAAAGTTTGCTGGAAGAGCCATTACGGATGCTGGTTTAATCATATCTCTTGTGTACTTTATCAAAGCTCCCTCTTCGGGGGCTTTTTTTATGCTATGCCGCTTAGAAATAGTAACAGGCCTTACTAATGATTTTTTTCAACACAGAGGCCACGAGATAACACAGAGGGCCCTCTGTTATCTCGTGGCCTCTGTGTTGAAAAAATACCGCCCATTTTTAGCCATGCAAAAACACCGCTATTAACAGGATATTTAAACTTGTTTGTCGATATTTATTGAATGATCCGGTTCCTGTTCGCCTGTCTGCTACTTGCCTGCATGGGAAAATCACATGCCCAGAATTTAGTGGCCAACGGCGATTTTGAAGACAGGAACACCTGTGATGAGTACCATGTACAATGTGCCGCCGAAGCCTGGTTCAGGATACCGCTCTCACCGGTATCACCTGTAAACGGTACAGCAGGTTTTTTGTCAAACAACAGTTACGAAAACATACTGGTAGAAAACAGCACCAACCGCGGCATTTTCAGAAGCTATATTTATACAAAACTGCTTTGCCCGCTTGAAAAAGACAAGCTCTACACTTTTACAGCATACTTCAGGAGCGAGAACGGCAATTTCGATTACGTTAATGTGCTGTTTACGGATTTCGAACCTTTCCGCTACCAGTCGAAAATATATAAATCGCCTGCCCCCCCACTTACGATTACTGCCAAAGAACTGATCGATGAAAAGCGTAAGAACTGGAATGAGTACGCTATTAGTTTTACCGCCACCGGTAATGAAAAATATATATTGATCGGCAACCTCCGCAACGAAGATGTAAAACCCAAAAAGAAAAGAGGACTTGTTATTTACAATATCGATAATGTTTCACTAAGACCGGCCGGTTACCAGGGAAAAGGTTGCCCCGAAAAAATCAACAGCCAAAAAAAACTGTACCTGACCAACAGGCGCCATACACCGCATATATTTCTTGATGAAGAGGAACTGATCGCCAAACAGCCACCCGCAGACAGCATCAAAAAAGAAACCGCAACAAATATTCCTCCAAAAGATACACCGGCAATAGCGTTACCAATTCAGCCCGTTATCAATGATACACTGGTGATACCGGATGTGCTTTTCAAATTCAACAGAAGTGAACTGAACCAGGTATTTTCCATCCGCATCGATACACTGATCGATAAGATCAGGAACCGGAACTTTAAGCGGATAGAGATATTGGGACACACAGACAGCCTGGGTACCAATGCCTACAATCTCAAACTTTCACATAGCCGTTCAGAAACTGTTAAGAATTATATTATCGAACGACTGAATTATCCTCCTGATAAAATAGTGACCAAAGCCTTTGCGGCCACACTGCCTGTAAGTACTAACCGCACTTCGGCGGGAAGGCAAAAGAATAGGCGGGTGGAAATTGTATTGGTTAAATAACACGAATTATGGCGAATTACACGAATTAGCGTGATTCGTGATAATTCGTGTTATTCGTGTTCATCAAAAGTCACAACCAATTGGTGCCCCCGGCGGAATATCCTTGTGAACCGGTTGCGGAATATCCTTAGGATTGTTTATCCTTTCAATTGCATACACATAGTGCGCTTTCAACCCCGGTGCATTTTTCATTTGCGTTGCATACTGTTTCAATGATTGCAAACGATCAAAGCAGATCGATTTCACTAAATAGTTGGCATTATCATTCTGGCTCAAACTAAGCAGCGCCGTTAATACCATCTGCTGTGTCTGTACTTGTATGTCAGCTTTCAACCCTTTCTGCAATGGCGCTTTCCATGTTTTGGCAATGATCGCATCGAGTACATCATCCCATCCTATCGTCCCCGCCTGTGCTTTGAATTGTTGCAAGCGGTTTGCGCGGTCGGGATGAAATAAAAAGTCCAGCTCAAATTCAGTCAACGCCTCTGCCGCCGCCAACGGATCAAAAGCCATTCCTGTTCTTTTCGGGAAGAGTTCACCCACACCATAATACATAGGCGGACGTGGTGGGATCAGTTGTGTGATATTATCGGGCATCTTCAGCATATCAGGCAACAAACATTCCAACGCTGCCTGTAATGCCCGTTCCTGTGTGGCTTTCGGTAAGATGGTTGGTGTTACCTGTTTATCGCCACGTACACTGTAACTGTAATTCATACCGCCGATCAGTTTGCATACTGCTTCGAGTTGGTAACGGTGATAGTTGTACACCGGCACCAGCACATCTTCCAGTCTTGACAACGGGGTATTCATACGAACGGCTTTCTCTGAAAATTGTGTCAATGCTTTCTGGCGCACCTGTATCACACTGCGTAATTCATCTACCGGATCGGTACCGTTATCCCATAAATGCGCTACAGGATGCATGCCCCCTGCGGCGCGCGCATCTGCATCGGCTATGAACAGTAGTCCTCTTTGCGTATTTTCTTCCAATAATTTATTCAGCGAAGTGTTTTCATCAGTACCTGTCCACTGACCATATCCATAGGTGATCGCACGTTTATCCCATTCACCTATTTCGTTTGTATATACCTGCGAAAAATCGATAGCACCTTTTGCGTTTACAAAAACATGTGGGTGCGGATAATCCATCACCGATGCCATATTGTTCACGCTGGAAGCATAGTTGTGCTGTAGCCCCAGTGTATGGCCCACTTCATGCGCAGCAAGCTGACGTAATCTTTGTAATGCCGCCAGCTGCATCGTTTGGGGAACCGGCTGGCCCGTTTCATAGGGAGATAGTAAACCAGTGAAGATCATATAATCCTGTCTTACACGCAATGATCCCAAAGTTACCTGTCCTTTGATGATCTCTCCTGTTCTGGGATCAGTTACCGATGCGCCGTAACTCCATCCGCGTGTAGAACGGTGTACCCAGTTGATCATATTGTAACGGATATCCATCGCATCGGCCGTGTCCGGTAATACTTTTACGATGAATGCGTCTTTGTAGCCAGCTGCTTCAAAAGCCTGGTTCCACCAGCGTGCCCCGTCGAGTAATGCTGAACGGATGGGTTCGGGTGTGCCGTTATCGAGGTAATACACAATAGGCTTTACCGCTTCGCTCACTGCTGCCGATGGATCCTTCTTTTCCAGTCTATGTCTTGCGATAAACAATTGTTCTATCGGATCAGAGAATGGACTGCTGTAATCGAAATAGGAGATCCCGAAATAACCGCTCCTGATATCGTGTTTGCGTGGACGGTAATTGTTATCCGGCAACTGTACAAAGGAATGGTGCATCCGAACAGTGATGGCTTCTGAAGAAGGCGTAACTGTTGTAACAAAACGTCCGGCATCACTTCCACCAGTAAACGTGATGGTGGCTTCTATCTCTGTATTAAGCGGGAAATTTTTGGTATTGGGCATATAGATAGCAGAGCGCGGCTCGCTGAACACATAGGTTCCCTGGCGCGCGAGTCGGATACGGTCAGCTACACCCTGCGCATCGCGTACAAAAAAGGTTGTGGCATCTACCAGTACTTTGTCTCCCTCGTCTTCATCTATCACAAAACTGCCGATGGTGGACTGTGCAAACGATTCTTTCACCGCACGCTGCTCATTCTTATCTGCTGATGAGGCGCGGTATGCATAATTGGATTGTACAAGCAGCAGTTTCTTACCCACTTTATTAAAAGAAACAATGCGTGAGCCACCGATCAGCCCGCGGTCAAGACCGATATCGTTCGATCCCAGTCCGGCGGGTAAGGAATTGACATATAGAAATTCCTTATCCAGTTTATCCACCAGCATCCATAGTTTACCATTGGCAGCATCCCACCAGAAAGGGAAATAGCCATCATAGCGTTTCATGTTTTTCGTCTTATCGGTGATCTTTGATCCGCCCTGGGCAGCAGCAAATAATCCTAAACAACAAATACAGCTAATGATCAGCAAACGCATACAGGTAGTTTTGTTTTGAAAAAAAGGGATGGCTATAAAGATAGGAAAGCTGTCTTATGAAACAAGAATGCTTCGCACCAAAAAAAATCTGTGCATCTGTGGCGAAAAATTATACGCCACAGATGCACAGATTAGACACTGCTAATAATAAAACTCCGGTCATCAATATGACAACCGGAGTTATAAATCAGTAGAAAGTATAATTAATTAACGGTGTTATCCTTTATGCCTTCCATCGGTGCATCCTTGTCTTCTGGCTGAGGGGTATCAAGCGGGGCAACCGGTGTAGGTTCTGCAACGGGTACAGGAGCCGGTGCCGGTGCTGGTTTAGCTACGGGTTTTTTCTTTGGCGCTGCTTTCTTGGGAGCGGCTTTTTTTGGTGCTGCTTTTTTTGGTGCTGCCTTTTTCACTGCTTTCTTCGGAGCGGCTTTCTTCGCAGCTTTTTTAGGCGCTGCTTTTTTGGCGGCTTTCTTTTTGGGAGCAGCTTTTTTAGCAGCGGATTTTTTCACCGCTTTTTTAACGGCTGATTTTTTTTTGGGCGCGGATTTCTTTTTGGCGGCTTTCTTAACCGCTTTTTTCGCTGCTTTCTTTACTGCTTTTTTAGGTGCGGATTTTTTCTTGGGCGCTATTTTTTTCTTAGCGGTTTTTTTGGCAGCTTTTTTAGGGGCTGCCTTCTTCACCTTTTTAGGGGCAGATTTTTTGACTGGTTTTTTTGCAGCCTTTTTTTTTGCTTTTGCCATGGTGTTTTGTTTGTGTTAATCAATGATGGATATGAAAGTTAAAAAAATATTCCAATAAAAAAATCATTTGCCGGTTTTATTAAAACCGCGCTGCTATTGGAATCCCAGTCTTTTCATCCATTGCACACAAAGGGTGGGCCACTGGTTGAGCAAGGGGTCGGACGGGGCCATACCAAAACCATGCCCCCCATGGTCGTAGATGAACATGGAAGCGGGTACCTTGTTCTTTTTAAGCGCCTGGTAAAATGCAATACTGTTGGTTGGGGGCACGGCCTTATCATCATCCGCATGCACCAGGAACACTGGCGGGGTTGATGCAGTAACCCTTTTATCGGTTGACAATGCCGTGACAAGCGCCTCATCCGGTGCCGGCCCCAGCAGCATATTGCGGCTGCCGCGATGGGCAAAAGTTGTATCCATGGTGATAACCGGGTAGATCAATATGGAGAACGATGGTCTTGTGCTGATCTTTTGCAAAGGATCATCTGATGAAAGATCGCCGTTCTGAATGATGGTGGTGAGCGTAGATGCGAGGTGGCCGCCGGCTGAAAATCCCATCACTCCTGTCTTGTCCGGGTCTATCCGCCATTGCTCAGCTTTGGAGCGTATGATGCGGATAGCCGTTGTTGCATCATTGTACTGGGCCGGGTAACGGTGTCCTTCCTGTTTCACATTATTGAGACGGTAACGCAGTACAAACGCATCGATCCCGTTTTCGTTTAAAAACCTGGCAACAGACACCCCTTCTTTCTCAAAAGCCAAATGTGCATAGCCGCCACCGGGACATACCAGTACAGCGGTTTTTTTGGCAGACGGGTTGGCGGATGGATAGTAATCCATAAAAGGCGCCACCGTGTCAAACCCTTTATTCATAATCCCCTCAGTGGATGCATACAGGAATATACGTTGCTGGGCATGACTCATGGCTGCTACTGACATACAAAAGAGGAGAAAGATGATCTTACGCATACTATCGTTTAAAAGGTTTGAATTGATGGTTTCTCTCTGTGAACCTCTGTGTCCTCCGTGCCTCTGTGGTAAAGCCTTCGCTTCGATCGATGGAGAGTGTTCTCTACCACAGAGGCACGGAGGACACAGAGTTACACAGAGATGGTTTACTAAAACTAATTTACTTCCAATAAAGTTACTTTTCCATTCATGGTAGCAGCAACGATCTGCCTGGCACTGATGACGCGTACTGTATTTACCATGGAATTATCGGTTTTGTGTGTCCATACCCTTTTCCTGTTCACCGGGTCGATGGCATATATCTTGCCGTTCTTGGTACCAAAGAATACGGTTCCGTCTTTTTCGATCAGCATGGAAGGAACATGTTCATAGCCAAACCCACAATCGAGTTTCCAGGCAACCGGTTGCTTGTCTCTCGATGTACGCCAGGCAACAATGGTATCGTTCATAGTTTTCCCATAGATATACTGCCCATCGGCAGAGATCCCGATCGACTCCCGGATGGTTGCCTCATTGGTACGCCATAACGCAGTGCCGGTATTGATATCGATGGCTGATAGATAACGGTCAGGCGCCACCACATATACCACATCATCTTTAATGACCGGTGTACAGGATGCAGGAGAAAAGTTGCGCACCGTGGAACCGTTGTTCCATTTCCAAAGCAGCTGGCCATTGGCAATATCCAGTGCATACAGGTTCCTGTCCCAGGCGCCGAAAATGAGTTTGTTGCCGCTTACTACAGGCGTACTCATTACGGGGCCATCCAGCCCGTCGAATTTCCATATTTCTTCTCCTGTATCGAGTTTCAACGCCCTGAGATGGTGGTCGCTGCCGCCGATATAAACCATATCATTTACGATCAGCGGGCAACCCAATACGGCGGCGCCTGTCGTAAATTTCCAGATCTGTTTGCCATTACTGCTGTTTACGCAATAGATGTTCCCGTCACCCGATCCCACTACCAGTTTGTTACCGCTTACCGCCGGGGAGGAATAGATAGCATTCCCGGTTTGGAAAGACCATTGCTTTTTCCCATTTTTCAGAGATAAGGCATCAAGCCTTCCAAGACTGTTTCCAAAAATGACCAGTTTACCCGTAACTGCCGGTGTGGAGATCACATTCGCATCTGAGCGGTAGTTCCATTTTTCTTTGACGGAAGGGAAACTATCGTTCACCAGGTACGATGGTCTTTCGTAAGTATTTGTCTGTGCATACTGCTGGTTCTTCAGTTTTACCCTTGTCCATGGCGCTTTGGTAATACTACCCGGCGTTCTTTCGGAGAAGATCATGGAATCAAGTCGTACATCTACGAGGTTATATCCCCCGATAGCCGCTTTTGCGCGAAGATTGGAGCGACCCATCACACCCGGAATCCCTTCAAAATTCATGGCGCGGTTGGCATGGCCATGACCGCATAGCATGGCCATTGTATTTTGTTTTTTTAAGCGGTCAACTACTTCGTACCAGTTATCCAGCCCATTATCTATGGGATAATGATTGAGGAAGATCAGGGGTTGCGAAGGATCCAGTTTTTTGAGCTCATTATCCATCCACACCATCGCATCGCGCGGGATATGCCCGTCGCTCATCCGTACAAAAGGACCGGATGCGCAGCCCATGAACGTAATGCCGTTATAAGAAAAAATGAATTTATCATACCCGAACACTTTACCAAAAGTTACACCGCCGCTTTCGCTCCAGCCGCTGTCGTGGTTACCGGCCATGATATAGTAGGGGACTTTCAGTCCGTCCAGTATTTCTTTCGCTAGTTTGATCTCGGCATCGGTTCCCAGTTCGGTGATATCACCAGTGATCACGACAAAAGCGATATCTGTCATCTGGTTGATATCGGCAACTGTCCTGCGCAGATCCTCTTCTGCGCCACCATTGGGCGAGCCGATATGCGTATCAGAAATAAACGCAAAACGAAAAGGTTTCCATTGCGCGTCTGCGTTGATCGCGGCAATACATAAGAGGAAGAATAATACATAGCGTTTCATTCGCGAAAGTTAGGGAATGTTTGCGGTGGTATAGTTATTGAATGATGAATAACGAATTATGAATGTAGAACCTGATGATCCGACAATCCGTTAATTTTACAATATGAAAAAAACAGTAGTGCTTGGCGCCAGCGATAACCCGTCCCGCTATAGTTTTCTGGCCGTGGAGAAACTGAACCGGTATGGGCATCCCGTGGTAGCTATTGGTAAAAAACAGGGGAAAGTGGGTGAAACAAATGTCATCACGGAACGGCCCGCAGAAGCGGATGTGGATACGGTTACCTTATACCTGAACCCTCAATTACAGAAACAGTATTACGATTATATCATTTCATTACATCCCAAACGCATCATCTTCAACCCGGGTACAGAGAATGAGGAACTGGAGCAACTCGCTGTTGATAATGGGATTCAGCCTGTGGAAGCATGTACTTTGGTAATGTTGGGGACGGGACAATATTGAACATTGCATCGTCCTTGCGAGCGTAGCGAAGCAACCTGTGTTCCAAAATGGATCATGTCACGATCTCACAGTTTGCCGCACACTACTATTTCGCACCACAGGTTGCTTCGCTACGCTCGCAAAGACGGTCATTTGGCTACCGAACGAATATGGTATTCCTGTATCAAAGCAGGATTTTCAGGGGTCAACGTAAAGCTTACCCATACATTCGCTTTTTCCCCCTCCATGATGAAATGACCACGTAATTGGTTATCGGGAACAACATCATTCACTTTATTGATCTTCCCGGCTTTACTAAAAACCTCGGCTGCTTCTTTTTTCAATGCATCGATCATGTAATCCGCAAAGAAGTTATCGGCAAAAATACCGGAAGCCTGGGCATTGGTAAAATCAGGCAATAACGTTACAAGCTCATCTCTTCGCTGTACTAATATCGCCGAAGCGGGTAACCGGCGTGGTTGTAAACCTGCCAGGCGGATCAGTGTATCCAGTACCGCCATATTGGGTGGTGTGGTGGGTGCATAGGTAACATTTGCAAACAATATCACACCGAGTCCGTACTCAGGTAGAAAACGCCAGTTGCTGCCAAAACCGGGGAGACCGCCACTATGCGCCACACTCTCGCGGCCCTCGCAATCGCGTGTCCAGTTCAACCCGTATCCATAAGCAGAGGTGGTTGGGCAGGCGCGGCCGCTGGGGTAACGGTAATTCGTATTCAACCCGATAAACCGCCATGGCTGGTGCATTTCGCGGACAGAACTTCTTTTCACCGGACCCGTTTCCGCGTCGTTGCGAACGGGCCAGGAAGACTGGTGCAAGGCCACATATTTGCTGAACGATTCAATGGATGTGATCATACCACCCATTGCCCCGTAAATACCATCATGTAATAAATTTTCTTCCCGCCAGTTATTATCGATCCACCGGTACCCATGCGCCAATGCCGCCGCTGGTACTTTGGTGTATTCCCATTGCGCCTGTTGCATGCCCAATGGTTTCCAGATATTCTTTTCGATATAATCGCTGTAAGGAATACCGGTTACTTTTTTTATGATATAACCCAGCATGGCAAAACCCAGGTTACTGTATTCGTAAGTAATGCCGGGATCATTAGAAAACGTGATGCCTTTTTTGATCAATGCGACCAATTCTTCGTCGGTATCTGCCAGTTGCCTGTCGCCCCAGGGGTTGTCTTCCGGAAAACCTGCTGCATGGGTAAGCAGGTGACGGATGGTGATGGCTGGCGCATCTTTTGTCAATTGCTGCCCTTTCATTTCGGGTATGTATTGTTCAACCGCATCATCCAGTTTTAGTTTGCCCTCATCACGCAGCTTCAGTATAGCCATGGCGGTAAAGCTTTTGCTCATAGATGCGATACGGAACATGGATTTGGTGGTAGCAGGTATTTTTTTAGCGATATCGGAGTAACCTCCGCTTCCGGAATAGATCAGTTCTCCATCGAGCATGATGCCGAAAGCATAGCCGGGGAAATGGGCGCGTTCGGCGTAGTCTTTGTATATTTTTTCTACCAGCGGGAAATAGGCAGCAAGTTTCTTTGCACGTTCTGCGTCGGCAAATGCAGGCGGCCGGTATTGTGTGTTGGGATCTGTCGTTTTATTTTGTGCAGATACATTGATCGACAATAGGACTGTCGCAATTAGCCATATTTTTGGGGTCATAACAGTAAGTATATGGCTTCAAGATACTATTTCTATGTCTTTCGGTATCCATGAGCCTGCTTAGGCTGTCCGATTAATTTGTAGCTGCTGGATAGTGAGGCTTTTTTCAACACAGAGGCCACAGAGATAACAGAGGACCCTCTGTGTTATCTCTGTGGCCTCTGTGTTGAAAAATAAAAAGCAGGCGTTATGATTTGTAATGCGGCATGTGCGCATCATTGAATATTTTCTGCGCCTCTTCCCAATTCTGCAATAACTGGTTGCGCATGTTATTCGCATTGTTGTTAAGCTGGTTGAACTGGTTACTTGCTGCGTTGATCTCTTTTACTGCCGCATTGTACGCATCCACATCCTCTTTGGTACGGGTGCTTTTTGATTCCATGTTTTTCTTCAGCTTGTCAAAATTATCTGCCTTCAGAAAAAAATCAAGCATTTTGGGCATATCGTTCTCGGCGGATCTTTTATAGTACTCCAGTAATTGTTTACAGGAATTTGATAACCGCGCATCTCCATTAAACGTGCGGAGATCATTTAATGCCAGCAGCCCTTCATTGGCATATTTCAGCAAAGCATTGCGTGACTGCTCGATATCATTGACTTTTTTATCGTTCATAAATTTTATCATCTGCGCATCCTGGAAATTGCATTTAAAGAAAATGATGAACAGCTGGTTATTATAATGGTTAAGCTTACCGGCCTGTTCCATTTTTTCTCCCAGTTCATCTTTTTTGCTGTCGATTAGTTTTATACTGTATTTAGCGGCAAAATCCCTGGTAGCCTTACTCATTTTGTCGGTAGCTTCTTTTAATTTTTCTCCGGTTTTTTCCTGCAGCAGGATATACGCTTCCATTTTATCGATCGATTGTTCGGCGATCTCTTCCATGTTCACAATTTTACTATAGTCTTCATTAAAGACATTGTAACATAGCTTAACATACTCAAGGCTGCTTTGCCTGAGTGTATTATCGCCTTTATAATAAGGCAGGTCCGATGCTTTGTATTGGCTGTTGGTGATAGCTGTTAATGTTTGCTGTCTTAGTTTTTCAACCTTGCGTGCCCTTCTTCCATGAGCCGCTGCGCTTATATACTCCATATATTTCTGGTTCATTTCTGTATGAACATTCGACACACTGGTCATGTACGCAACAGGATCGTCCTGTGCACATACGGTACCGGTCGCTAACAATATTGTACAGACAAACATGAACAAAGGCTGCAGACTGAATTTTCTCATAAACAGTTTTTAATGATGGAATGTGTGCGTTTTTATTTGGTAACTGATAATATTTTAAATGCCGTAGCGATCCACGCATCTTTGCGCAGCGCGGTTTTTAATTGTTCATTGAGTTCTTTCATACCAGGTGACAACTGTAGCCTTTTTTCTTCATCTGCGGTATTCTGGATATTGAACATTCCTTCGCTATCATAAACGGATTCCTCTATTTTTTCTCCTATTGCCCGGTATTTTTCCCACTGCGCCAATGCATCCTGCCATTTTAAAGAAATGTCTTTTTTGATAGTGGCCCCCTTCATCAGGGTCGCATTTTTCTTCACTTCCTGATACCATGCCGAGGTATCGATCATTTTCCGTCCTGTGTACACAAAAGCTGAAAGACCTTCTCCGCCATAGGGTGTATAAAAACGGTTAGCCGGTATCGCTTCCACTTTCAGGTAGTTGGGGGCATCGGATTCGTGTGGTATCAGTGATGCGGCAATATCCGGTAACTGTATATCGGGAACCACGCCCTCTCCCTGTGCGCTGATGCCAGTGATCCTGTACAGTTTTCCAATGGTTAATTTCAGGAATGTCTGCGACAGGCTATTACGGTTAAATACATCTGGTTTTGTAAGCGAATCCAGCGGCATGATTACCTGGCTGGTGGCTTTGCCATAGGTAGGCGTGCCCATGATCACGGCCCGGTGGTAATCCTGCAAAGTACCCGCCACCATTTCTGAAGCGGATGCACTTGCCCCATTCACCAGCAAAAGCAGGGGACCATCATAAATGGTACCGCGGTTAACATCCTTTAAGGTATATACTTTACCGCCGGTGGTGGATGCCTGGCCAACAGGACCTGCATCAATAAATATCCCTGACAGATCCACCGCTTCCTGCATAGAACCGCCGCCGTTATACCGCAGATCGAGTACCAGCCCTGTGATATTTTCTTTTTTCAACCGCAGTATGGCTTTGGCTACATCATTGGCGCAACCTTTCACATTGTTTTGCGGATCATCAAAATCGGTATAGAAAGCGGGCAATGAAAGATACCCGATACTGTGTTTGTCATTTTTCAGCAGGAAAATTTTTACCCTGTACTCATCATCATCCGTTTCCATCGTTTCTTTTACCAGTTCTACTTTACGCAACAGGCCATCTGCTTTTTTAACGGTTAAGATTACTTTGCCGTAGTTACTTTCTCCCAGCAGCGCGGACACTTCTGCGGGGCTGGCTTCTGACACATCTATTTCTTTTTTTCCTTCCCACTGGATACCCATGATCTTATCCCCTTTATTCAATTGCCCGCTTTTATATGCAGGACTGCCCGGCTTCAATTCATTCAGGCTTACCCCTTCCTCATCTCCTTCTGTTGAAAGTGAAAAACCGAAGCGCATGGATTTGCCGCCAATACCACTTTCAAAATTTTCCTTCTCTGTTCTTGGCATATAGGCGCTATGCGGATCAAAAGCAGCCGCCAGTGAGCCGCAATACAGGTTACCCATAGAAGTCGGTATGCCATTCATCCCGTCCTGCATCCGTTTAATACCGCGCTGAAAACGGGTAATGATTTTTTTTCTCGCTTCGGGTTCAAGGCTGTCGATCTGCTTTTTCCGGCCGGCAATATTGGTGTCGTCCATTTCGTCGATGGTTTCGAAAAAATATTCCAGCATTTCACGTTTCACCAGTTTTACCAGTTTCTGTTGCACCTGTGTAACGGGAACATAGGCTGTGTCTTCAGCAACAGCCAGTTTTTCATCAGCAATAAAACTGAATGGCTGTTTTTGCAGGGTAGCCAGCAGGCTATCTATGCGGCGGATGCGGTTCTCGTACATTTCCGTAACCAACCTGAGAAACCCTGTTTGCTGCATCTTCACCTCTTCCGATAGACGCGTACGGTAAGGCAGCAGGCGGGACATATCTTCTGTCGTAAAAATGATACGTGCTTCATCTGCTTCTTCAAAAAAATGATCGAAGAAACGTACAGATAACGATTCATCTACTGTCCTGGGTTGTACATGGAATTTTTGCGCCATCCGCATGATCACGAAAGCATCAGCGGCATATTTTTCGCGCGGTTGCGCGGGCAGTATTGTACTTAGCAGGCATGCTGTCAGGCTCAATAACCATCTCATAGTACCAAAATCTTTAAAAGTCTTCTATTAATGAAAGCAGCTACTGCTTTCATTACTTGTTGTGCTATTAAATATCTCTGTGAACCTCTGTGTACTTTGTGCCTCCTATGTGGTAAAGCCTTCGCTTAAATCGATGGAGGATGTTCTTTACCACAGAGGCACGGAGAGCACAGAGGTTCACAGAGTGATATAAAAAAAGCGGTGATGCATAGCTAACATAACCGCTTTTTTATATAAATGAACCAGATTAAAAATCAAATCCCAGTGCAAAATACCATACCGGTTTTCCTTTAAAAAATCCTTTCATCGGCCAGCCGGTATCTACTTTCATAAAATAACCCAGCAGTGTGCTGCGTACACCAAAACCGTAGCCGCCTGCAAACGGGCCAAGACCACCGGCATCCAATCTTACCACTACAGGCGTACCCGGACTGCGGATCACTTCACCGGGGCGGGTGATGCCATTGTATTTGCCATTCCATGCTGTACCCAGGTCGAGGAACTGTACCAGTTGGAAATTGCGGAGGAAGGCATTGTTAATAGGACGATTGACAAGGGTAGAGAATACAGGGAACCTGAACTCACTGTTAATCACTACTGCATTGTTGCCGTTGGCAATATTCTGGTTGTAGCCACGCATATTTACTGCGAGTGATTGGAACGCATAGCTTTGATCGGCCGCCGGCTGGTTGGTGTTGAATTTTGGACTGATCCATCCATCCACACCACCTAAGTAGTAGATCAGTTTCTGATCACCCCATGAGAAATCGGCAGCGGCACGACCGGCCCATATAAAGTTGCGGTAGATCTTATGGTAATGACGGAAATCCATACCCAGGTTCCATGTGTATTTGGAGCCTCCCGTACTAAGGGTTTTAAATGTTGGCATGTTTACATCAAAATATACTTTGTAACGTGTGCCTATCCAGATATTCTGAGTTGGATTGATGGTGTTGTCATGTACATACTCAAAGCGCGATACAATATACTTTGTCACCGTATCCCTGAATCCCAATGCACCGGGATCGGGTAAACCAGAAGCATTATCATAAGAACGTAACACACCCCTGTCTACACGCAAACCGATCGTGGCCCGTAAACTTTTTACTTCACTGAGGGGATAGCTGACATTGCCCTGGTACAGGTTGGTGTACAGCATCGTATTGAAATTGGTGTTGAAGAAATTGCTTACGTTGCTCCTGTAATAGGTAAGTCCCCAGTCCAAACGCTTACGCAGGTTCTGGAAAGTGAAAAAGATATCCTTGTCACTCAGGTCCGTACCAAAGCGGATACCGCCCACAAATTTGATGTCCTCCATCAGGTCGCTGGCGCCTACGCGGAAAGTGAAATTGAAGTCGTTACCATTGTTCAGCTGTATCGGGCCGTTACCGCCGCCGTAAGGCTGGTAGCGGTTGATGAGGATATTGTTGGTAAACCCACTCAGTACATAATCGGTATTGAATTTTAAACGGTAATCAAATAAACGGGAACGCGAGAGTGTGGAAACCTGTGGGTCAACCATGCCCGGTTTGTTATTTCTTGCTGCTGCATTGCTATCGGGTTTTTCATCCGCAAATTCATTCTGGAAAAAATCACTGGTTTTTTTGGCGGTGTCACCGGTGATTCTCTTATCGTAAATAATGGCACGGCCATCGACCGCTTTTTTCTCCGCAGTGATCTTACGCATGTATTCAGTAGGACGGGCCGAGATATTGCGTCTTACCAATGCAATAGAATCTACACGGAGTTTGTACACGAATTTGTAATCACCTTCCCTTCTTACTTCACTAACCTGGCCATTGTTACCCGCAATACGTGTTTCCAATAAGGAACTCTGGTAATTGGTGATGGGGAAGGTATAGGTAGAATCTTTGTACACCTGGAAATAGCTTACACTGTCCGGTTCCTGTTTTTGCCAGGCGCGTAAAGTAGAATCAAAATCTTTGGGGGAAGGGTTGCGTAAAAGTTCATCACCGATATAGTACAATGTATCCAGCCCATTTCTCTGTGTTGAGAAAAATCCGGCCCAGCGGTTACCGATACCATTGGCATCTGACACATAGGTAAAATGGTTCACATTATACTGCATGGGTTTGCGCGCATTACCTACTTTCAGGTTGGTAAGTTGCGCAATCTGTTTTTCTTTGCTATCGTTCAACACATCCACCATATAGATATTATAGGGGTACCTACCGGGTAATACGGTATCTGCATTGGGAGAAACCGGCCCGGGGCGATTGGATGAGAAGATAATACCCACACGGTTAGGAAACGCCACAAAAGTGGGGTCAAGATCATCATAGATATCATCGGTGATCTGGGTGGCTTTGTTCTGTTCTATTTTATAGGTATAAATATCTGTGTGTCCATTCTTCACCGCGCTCATCACCAGTGTATTGGCATCGAGCATAAACGAGGCGTCCAGTATCTGGTCAACATCAGTGATCTCCTGTTTGTAACGCTTGTATTTGGCCGTCATATCGTACACAAACATTTTGATCTTTCCATCTTCCCAATACAGTACCAGCAGCCTGGTACCTCTTCCATCCCAGGCAAGGATGGGGTAATTTGGGTTGATATCACCCTGGTGTGTGCGTGAACCCAGTTTCAGCAGTGTTTTGCCATCATAAAAATTCTCCATCAGCTTAACGCTGTACAATCCTTTTTTGAATTCAACCACTGCATAAGTACTGTTTCTCGGATTGGGATTGGCCTGGAAACGGAAATATTCGTTTTTGGATACATCTTCCGATACCACCATCTGGCCCCTTGGCTGGTTACGGCGCTGACGGATATCTTTTGAATATACCTCTTGCTGGTAGCGCATAAAATCTGCCAATACTTCCTTGAATTTCTTTTTGCAGACGCGTAAACAGGCATTGTTCAGGTTCTTGTAGATACGGGCTAGGTATAACAGGTAAGTAACATTCTCTTTGCGGTATTTTTCGGCGATATACAACCAGAAGGCATGACCGGCCAATACGGGTTTCTCAAAAGCGAACTGGTAAAAAGAATTATACCTGCCGCCTAGAATAGCGCTTTTCAGCTCATCGTCTTTTTCAGTACTCCAGGTTTGTCCGCCATAAGACACGTACCCATCTACCAGCCATTTGGGAAGGTCCAGCAGTGCCTGGTTGCTGGCAAACTCGCCGATATCATCACCAAACAGCATATTATCGGTCAATACACGGGCAATGCCTTCGCGCACCATGCGTTTGAGGTGCTCGTGGTTGCCATCAAAATACACCACCAGTTTGTTGTTCACCAGTTTGGTTACACCGCCTGCATTCTGCCAGTCGGCGCCAAGCCCGATATTGCTGCTTTTAAAATCGTTATAGGAATTGTACACCACGATATTGGCGCGGCGCTGAAGGGAATATTCAACAAAATTTTCGATGGAACGGAGCTCTTCTTCTGCTACCTGGGCCACAAATTTGCCCAGTTCCACACCACCCTGCGCCACATAGGTATTGAAATTGGCCGACTGGTAAAACTTCCAGGCGAACTTTTTATGCTGTATGCGGTTTTTTCCAAACTCCACAGAATTTACCTGGGCAGTAGCAGCGAGGGGGAAAAGAAAACAGGCAAAAACAATCCATTGAGTGATTCGATTCAGTTGCATATCCGAACTTTGTGTTTTAAAATTAGTCATTTACACCGTAAAAGCAGTAAAATTACCAGTATGCTCAACACCAGGGTTTTTACATTCAGTCCCGTACAGGAAAACACCTATGTACTCTATAATGAACATAACAAAGCTATCATAATAGACCCCGGTTGTTACTTCGGTGTTGAACAGGAAACGTTAAAAATGTTTATAGAAGATACGGGCCTCGAACCCGTGCGGTTGCTGAACACCCATTGCCATCTCGACCATGTTTTCGGGAATAAATGGGTACATGAAACCTGGGGGCTGGAACTGTGTATTCACAAGGGCGAAGAGGAAATGCTGAAAATGGCCCCAAAATCAGGTGAAAAATGGGGATTGCCATTCAGTAATTATGCGGGTCCGCTGCATTTTCTGGAAGAAGGGGATACGATTGAACTGGGAGAAGATAAGCTGCGTGTGATACTCGCCCCCGGTCATTCCCCGGCCAGTATCTGCTTTTATTGTGAGGAGCAACGATTCCTGATAGGCGGGGATGTATTGTTTCGGGAAAGTATTGGGCGCACCGATCTGCCGGGTGGGGATCATGAGACTTTGCTGAACAGTATACGGACAAAACTCTTTACGCTGCCTGATGATGTGGTGGTGTATTCGGGGCATGGGCCGGAAACGACGATTGGGTATGAGAAGAAGAATAACCCGTTTGTGAACGGATAAATTATGGGGTTGTTGGCCGGATAAGAGGGTATTGCGAATTATATGAAATAGATTAAATTTGATGTATGTCATACCAGGCCTACATAGAAATAAAGGCAGAAAAACGATTTGGACAACCCTGTATTATCAATACAAGAATTTCCGTATCCGATATATTGTCGTGGCTGGCCTCAGGAATGACAACACAGGAAATACTGGTAGATTATCCCGAATTAATCGAAGATCATATTAAGGCAGCCCTTTCATTTGCTGCTGAGAGGGAACACGTACTCAGAATAGCATCGTGAAACTTTTATTCGATCAAAATATTTCGTACAAAATTGTGAAAACGCTGTCAGGCAGTTTTTCTGATTGTGTTCATGTCAGTACAGTTGGATTAACCAATGCTTCGGATGAACAAGTATGGTCATTTGCAAAGAAGAACGATTTCAGCATCGTAACATTCGATGCTGATTTTGTTAATATCGCTACGCTGAAAGGTCACCCACCCAAAATAATCTACCTGCGAACAGGGAACAGGAAAACAGCCGATATCGCAGATCTTCTGATTGCAAGAAAAGATCAACTCAGTGCTTTTTTACATGACAACTTGTATGAAAACATCGCCTGTTTTGAGATCAGTAATTAAGTGGTTTATCAATTGTCAGCTTTGTTATACGCGGTAATAAAAATCGCCCCTAAATTCTTGTAAGGCGGTACATAATCATCAAACTTTTCCTTGGCGCTGCCGCTGAAACGGGTTTCGAGACTGCTCCACATGGCCGGCCAGTTCAGATCCTTGCCGAGACGCAGGGTCTCGCTCATTACATTGATCATACCCTGGTTGATGATACCGGTTCCCACTTGTTTGGAAGAAATGATGTGCGCACCGGGGCATATCTCCAGTACATTGTTCAGCATCTGGTAACCACCGCAACTGCCCAGTAAAATTACTTTGGCTGATGACGCGAGTTTGGAGATAGTGGTTTTGAGATAATAGCTATGACCCCGGTGTATTACGATACCGGGTTCAATATTGTTGTCGGATAAATAATTGATCAGGCTGTCCTGCGATTCTTCATCCAGTTCTTTGGTTTCGTCAAGCGGGAGATTGGAATAGATGGAAATAGGCGTTCCTTTTACCGAACGAACCTCTGTCCAGAAAGGTTTGCGAATGATCTTCCAGTTGCTGTTGCTGAAACGGGCAATGAATGCATTGTACACATTGGATCCATCTTTATCACCATAAAAGAACTGCTGCATCACGATTCTGCCGGAGCCGGTATCTTTCATAAAACTGCTGGGCATATAATACACTGGGTTGATGCCAAGTTCTTTCGATATATCTACTTTATTGGAAGAGTCCATAGACAGGAAGATCGTATTCAGCAGGCGATAGATGGTTTGGCCCCTTTTGTTTTTACTTGCCTTGTTCTCTTTCAGTGCCAGTTGCACCTGGTCGAGAATAAATTTGCGGAGGTCCTTGTTGTCAATACTTCCATAAGAATCGGCAACATCCACCGCATCTTCCAGTGTGCGTGTTTTTTCAAGATTATTGACAAAGCTTTTCATCACGGTCTGCGCCACCGGTTTGTCCATCTTATCGAGAAAGTCGTCCAGCTTATTGTACGCCGCACACATTTTGATGAATTTCTTGTAATAATCATTGTGTACCAGTTTCAGTAGTGTATCCGAAGAGGCATTACGCAAACGCTGGATGATACGCGGGTAAACCCCGCTTACAAAACTGGAGGTATAAATTTCTTCTTCACCGAGTACGGCGATATAGTAGAGTTCTTCAGATGATAGCCCTTCCAGTTTTTTAAAACGGATATTCAGGTTGTTCTCATCGTGCAGGGCATTGATCTCATTAATATACAGTTCCACCGCTTTGGATTGGATCTTATTGATCAAAGTCTGGGCGGCCATAGGTGTATCACGGCGCTGCATTCTTTCGGCGTAACCGATCCTTGTTTTTACCAGCAGCGAATAATATTCATCAGCATCTTTGGCGATCAATGGTGTGATGGAATCCATGCGTATCTTTCCTTTGTAGAGATCATCCAGGAAAGGAAAATACATTCTGCCGGTTTTCATCTGCGCCATAGTAGCAATGGTTTTTACCAATGGGTGATTGACAGACTGGATCTTTTTGCCAAGCGCATTTGGTACAGATGCATAATTATACAGTTCTTCCTGGTCGCGGAAGGCGGCAAGGATGATCAGGCTATCGGCGTAGGAATTATTAGGGTGACTGGTAAGTATCTTGAGTACATTACCGGGATCGCGCTGGCAGGCTTTTAATACAAGTATATCTCTTGCAGCGGGGACGCCTTTGTTTTCTTTGAGGGAATAATTCTCCAGCAGGATATTCCCGATTTCTATTTCATTATCGGCTATCACGCCAAGAATAGAATTGCCCGAAAGATCTATCCGCATCGCGTCATCATACGCTTTTACCAGACTGGGTAAAAGGGCGGATTTTATGATACGGGCATTATACCCCGACTGGTAACTGGTAAGCATTTCGTTAATACCCCGCAGCCATTTGAACTTGCCGTTATTATCAAGGTTATTGTTCAGTTCCACGCTGGCGCGCATGTTATTGACCAGTATCCGGATGGAACGTGCAATGGAGCGGTTTAGGGTATCGTTACGGGTAATCTGTGTTTTTAATGCTGTATTTAACGCACCGATGATGTTTTCATGGTGTAATACCCGCACAGAAGGTATGGCGGGCATAGGCAGTTCTCTCTGTGCAGAAACGGAACCCATCAGCAACAAACACACTGTTGCAAGTAAAAATTTCTTCATTCGCATATATTGGTACAAAAATACTGCCATTCACTACTAAGATGCATTTTCCCCGCTTTTTGCAGTTAACAATAACATAATAAGGGTATTTCCCCAATTTGCGGCTTGCAAAAATTAATTTTGTGTAAACATAACGTTAACATGGAAGGCACACAAAGGAAGATTCTGATTGCAGACGACGAACCGGATATATTGGAAATTGTAAGTTATAACCTGGGAAAAGAAGGATACGAAGTCTATACCGCCAAAGACGGCAATGAGGCCATCGACAGAGCCAAAGTATTGCATCCCGACCTGATCATCCTCGATATTATGATGCCCCGTAAAACCGGGGTGGAAGTTTGCCAGATACTACGCAGCCAGCCTGCTTTCCAGGAAACCCTGATCATTTTCCTGACCGCTTTAAGTGATGAGGCTTCGCAGATCAAAGGGCTGGAAACAGGTGCTGATGATTATGTGAGCAAGCCCATCAGTCCCAAAGTACTGGTGAGCCGTGTAAATGCCCTTTTCCGCAGGGTCAACAGCAAGGATACCGGCAAAACCATTGAATGTGGCAATATGAGCATCGATCCTGTACGTTTCCTCGTAGCGATAGACGGAACTGATGTGATACTGGCCAAAAAAGAATTTGAACTGCTTTACCTGCTCGCCTCCCGCCCCGGCCGCGTTTTTCTCCGTAATGAAATACTCTCACAGGTATGGGGTAATGATGTAATTGTAGGCGACCGTACCATTGATGTCCATATACGTAAAGTGCGGCAGAAATTAGGCGTGGATTGCATTACTACGGTGAAGGGGGTGGGGTATAAGTTTGATATGTGAGGGTAAGTACGAATTACGAGGTACGAAGTACGATGTGAACACTTTCTATCCCGTACTTCGTACCTCGTAATTCGTACTTTGCAATATGTTTAAAACCAAAAATCTTTCTCCCCAGCAATTATCGGCCTTTACAGCATTGATTGTGTCTGTACCTGTGGCCGGCGGTATCTGGTTTTTACGGGCCGATTGGATGATTGCGTTGATTTCATTGGGTGTGGTATTTATCGGATCTTACTTTTTGATACGGTTTGTATTGGAATCTTTTATCTACCGTAAGATCAAACTCATTTATAAATTTATTTACCAGACCAAGGCCACCAAGCGCGAAGAGACCTATTACAAATACATACTTCCCCAAAAAGGCATTGATGAAGTGCGGCAGGATGTGGAACAGTGGGCCGAACAGAGAAGCGCCGAAATCGAGAAACTGAAAACCAATGAAGCTTACCGCAAAGAGTTCCTGCAGAACCTCGCCCATGAATTCAAGACGCCCATTTTTGCGATACAGGGATATGTAGATACTTTATTGGGCGGTGCCATGGATAACCCCGAGTTAAGCAAACGTTTTCTGGAGAATGCTGCGAGGAATGTGGACCGAATGGTAAGCCTGGTGGAGGACCTGGATGAGATCACCCGTCTCGAAAGCGGTCAACAGCCTTTGTACAAAGAGAATTTTGTGATACAGGACCTGATCAGGGAAAGTTATGAAACACTTTCAATCAAGAGCGAAGCAAAGAATATCCGTTTCAGTATCAAGAAAGGCTGCGAATACCCCATCACTGTATTTGCCGATAAAGAAAAGATCAGGCAGGTATTGAATAACCTGCTGGAGAATGCCACCAAATACGGTAAACAGGATGGAACCATCGTGGCCAGCGTGTATAAAACAGACGGACTGCATGTGTTAATAGAGATCGGCGATGATGGCATCGGTATCTCCGAAGAACACCTGCCCCGTATTTTCGAACGGTTTTACCGCACTGATCGCGGCCGCAGCCGTAATGTTGGCGGAACGGGTCTGGGTTTAGCTATCTGCAAACACATTATCGAAGCCCATGACCAGACCATCCATGTAAGAAGTAAACTGGATGTAGGAACGACGATTGGGTTTACTTTGGAAACAAGAAAAGAGTAAAGAACAGTTTGGAGTTTGGGGTTTGGAGTCTGTGGTTGTTATTGGTTAGTTGTTTGATGGTTATGTGGAACAAAACAATAGGTCACAGATTATAAACTAATAACAACCACAGACTCCAAACCCCAAACCAACAAAAAATGCCCCGGTAGAAACCAGGGCAGCAACATGAGAAAAGATTCAATGCTATGTCTTGGGTGCAAAAATGGTTGTTGAATGTTAAGCAGATATGAAGCAATTACCACCAAACTGTTATGAAACTGGGCAGTACCTCATTTTGAAAAATTTTAGCCGCAGATTCGCAGATGACCAACGTTAATCTGCGAATCTGCGGCTAAAATCCTATGATCATCAACAGGATCTTTCAAATTTGGACACTATCTGAAACAGCGATAAACCAGATACCAAAAAACCGCGAAAAGCTATGTTACCAAATCATTAATTATAGGAGTAACGGGTTCTGTCAGTTGCATAAGCCTATTTTTGTCAAAATAAACCAGCTATGGGTATTAATAACTTCGGTCGTTTGTTCATGCCAAAGAACAAGGTTTTTTACGAACTTTTTGAGGATGTAGCAGAAAAGGTTCATGAAATGGGATTGAAACTCAAGGAGATGGTGAGTGAGCCGGATCATAACAAACGCGCCGCCATCCTGGCCCAGATCGAGGACCTGGAGCATAAAAACGACGATAATACGCACCGCATCTTTACCGAACTGGGCAGGAACTTTATCACACCCTTCGACCGTGAGGACATACACTACCTCGCCACTGCACTCGACGATATCTGCGATTATATATACGCGTCTTCGAAGAAGATCAATTTTTACAATGTCAACCCCAATGATACCGGCATTCAGAAAATGGCCGATCTTATTTTACAGGGTTCTATCGAGATCAAAAAAGCCGTCATGGGTTTGCGTGATATGAAGAACCTGCGCGAGATGACAGAAGCCATGGTAAAAGTAAACAGCATAGAGAACCAGGCCGATGATGTTTTTGATATGAGTATTGAAATGCTGTTCCAGCAGGAAAACGATTTTAAGGAAGTGATCAAGAAAAGAGAGATCTACCAGGTAATGGAGATCGTTACCGATAAATGTGAGGATGCGGCAAATGTGATCGAATCCATCATTATCAAATACGCATAAAAATCAATTAATAACTGATAATTAATAATTAGTAATTATTGACCCAGGTTTCTAATTCTTAATTTTTAATTATTAATTACTAATTATTAATTAATTCTATGTTCACAATATTAGTCGTCATCATCGTTCTCGCTTTTATCTTCGATTACATCAATGGTTTTCATGATGCGGCGAACTCTATCGCAACCATTGTTTCTACCAAGGTGCTTACCCCTTTTCAGGCAGTATTGTGGGCGGCGGTTTTTAACTTCGCGGCTTTTTTTATCGCTAAATATATTTTTAAAGAATTTGGTATTGGCAATACCGTGGCCAAATGGGTAAATCCTGAATTTATCAACCTGCAGGTGATCCTTGCGGGTATCATTGCCGCCATCATCTGGAACCTGATCACCTGGTGGTTTGGTATTCCCTCCAGTTCTTCGCATACGCTGATGGGTGGTTTTGTAGGAGCGGCCCTGGCACATGCAGGTGCTTTTGGTGCCAATGGCGTGGATGTGATCAATTATGTGAAAGTGATCCCTACTTTCCTCTTTATCTTTTTTGCCCCGCTGATCGGTATGTTTATCGCGTTTGTGATCACGATCATTATTGTGCATCTCTGCAAACGGTCTAACCCGTATCGGGCGGAAAACTGGTTCAAACGCTTACAATTGGTTTCGTCTGCTGCGTTCAGCCTGGGTCATGGCAGTAACGATTCACAGAAAGTGATGGGCATCATTGGAGCGGCCATGATTTTTTATGAAAGGGAAGTCAATGGTAAAATAATGGATTTTAACCAGTTTATTTCAGAGTACGACTGGGTACCGTTTACCAGTTTCCTTGCCATAGCATTGGGTACCATGAGTGGTGGCTGGAAGATCGTAAAAACAATGGGCACACGCATTACCAAAGTAACACCACTCGAAGGTGTGGCAGCAGAAACAGCAGGTGCCATCACCCTGTTTATGACAGAGCATTTTAAAATACCTGTTTCCACCACACATACCATTACCGGGGCCATCATTGGCGTAGGCGCTACCAAACGTTTAAGCGCTGTACGCTGGGGAGTAACGGTAAACCTGTTATGGGCATGGATACTGACCATCCCTATCTCTGCCGTACTCGCTGCTATTGTCTACTATATCCTGCACCTTTTTATCTGAAGTTTTGAGTCTGGGGTCTGGAGCAGGGTTGTTATCTTTTTATTTATCAGGTAGTAACGTATTGTGCTGTTGAATGGCTCTGTGTACCTCTGTGTCTTTGTGCCTCTGTGGTAAAGCCTTCGCTTTGATCGATGGAGGGTGTTCTTTACCACAGAGGCACAAAGACACAGAGGTACACAGAGAATTGCCTTGTCTCTGCCGTGTTAATAACGCAACCCATGAGGTAGTAGACAAGACATGCAACATTTCTACAGACTCCAGACTTTCAACAAATAGATATTTTACTCAGCGACATTCTGCAGTCGCGACTTGTTTATCCGCGATAAGCGTTTATTTTGCAGGTATATATTTCTTCGTATGGCAAAAATACTGGTAACAGGGGGTTGTGGTTATATTGGTTCACACACCATTGTTGACCTGCTTGAAAACGGGTTTGCCGTTATTTCTATTGATGACAATTCACGTTCTACCATATATCCTATAAAAGGTATTGAACAGATTACAGGTAAAAAAATCAAGAATTACCAGGTTGATCTGAAGAACTTTGATGAAACCCTGGCTGTGTTTCAGGAAAACCCCGATATCACTGGTGTGATCCATTTTGCAGCTTTCAAAGCGGTGGGCGAATCGGTAAAAGAGCCTTTGATGTATTATGAGAACAACCTGTTTGGGCTGGTCAATCTGATGAAATGTGTAAAGGAGTTCAAGGTTCCACATGTTGTTTTTTCTTCTTCCTGTACGGTATATGGAGAACCTGATTCCTTACCGGTAACAGAAGCTTCTCCTATGAAACGGGCCGAATCGCCTTATGGTGCTACCAAGCAAATGGGTGAGGAGATTCTTTCCAATTATACCGCCGGTAATTCCTGTACGGCTATTCTATTGAGATATTTCAACCCGGTTGGTGCACATCCGTCAGGCGCTATTGGTGAACTTCCTTTGGGAAAACCACAGAACCTGGTACCCGTTATTACGCAAACCGCTATCGGCAAGCTTCCCAAAGTAACGGTGTTTGGAGATGATTATCCTACACGCGACGGTAGCTGTATCCGTGATTATATCCATGTTTGTGATATCGCCCATGCGCATACTCTGGCCATTCAATACCTGATAGCAGGCAAAAATCAAACGGCCTGTGATGTTTTTAACCTGGGTACAGGTATTGGTGTTACTGTATTGGAAGCCATCCATGCGTTTGAAAAAGTAAGCGGTACCAAACTTAACTACGAGATCGGTCCGCGGCGTGATGGTGATATTATGGCCATCTATGCCAATAACAATGCAGCGATTAGCGGTTTAGGCTGGATGATCAAATACGATCTTGATGAAATGATGCGTACAGCCTGGGAATGGGAGCTGAAGATCAAAAAAGCAGAACAAACGGTTCAGAATAATTAATGTTGATTGGAATAGTAACCAGCCTAGACAATAGAACCATTTTAACACAGAGACCACGGAGAAAATACAGAGGACCCTCTGTGTTTTCTCCGTGGTCTCTGTGTTAAAAAAAGCAACCGAGGGTATTAATTTTACAAGCTGTTATAGTACTGGAATATCTTCTCCAGGTCGGATTGTTTTTTAACCTTGCTGTTCTCCTGTTTCATATAATCCGATACCTGTTTGGTTTTGTCGGTCAGCAGCAGTAATACATCTTCAGGTTTACTGAGTTTGGCAATGCGATTGCCCAGCACTCCATAATAGCCAACCAGTTTATCCGTGCGGCGGGCAGTAGACGCGCTGTTGAATTCCTTGTATTCTACTTCGGCAAATTTTGTATCCATCAATAACAATGCCTTACCATCTACCAACACCTGGTAATAATTATCGACAGTAAGTTTGTCGATTGCCGGGAACCCTTTAGCAAAAATGGCATCAGAACCATTGGTGCCGGCGCTCGTAAACGCAATACGCTTTACAGCGCTGGTTACTTCCATTTCTGTTCCTGCGGCATCCATAAAATATAGCTTGCTATCCTGCAGGTTTAATTTGAATTTATTTCCTGAAATGGGTTTGTTGCTTTCCCCGAGATAGAGTATTCCATCCAGGTAGTTTTTATTGAAGAGGTAGATACCTTCGGCTGGTGCGGCTTTTTTACTGAGTAGCGGGTTACCGTTACCATCCGTTAATGTGTTGGCTGAACTAAATCCCAGCTGTGCGGATACAAAAGAGATGTTTCCTGCCAGGCAGAAAAAAAATAAGGTCAGTTTGCTTATGCGTTTCATAGTCAATAATCTTTTCTACTAAGACTAACGTATTGTACTATTAACGGATTCTGTGCAACTCTGTACTCACCGTAGTTAATGGAACAGCACGTTAATACTAAGATAACTATGGGCACAGATGCGCTGCCGTATTTTGGGGGATTAATGACCGAAACATGTTTTCGGGTTACTGAAGACGGATTATCTGCGATGAAACATCAGGGTTTTGGCGACGAGTTATAGTAGTTGAACAGTTTAACCATGTCTTCTTCTTTTTTCAGCCGAATATTCTGGTCATTGATGTATTTATTCACCTGCTGGGATTTGTCTGATAATACAGTCAGAATGGTTTTTTCATTACCCTTGCCAAGAGCAACCATTCCTTTTTCGGATGAATAAGCATAATAGGTAGGGGCTGCTTCATAGGTTCTGGTGGTACCGGTGCCGCCATACGGTGTCTGGTCCATAAAATTGATGTTCCAGGATTTGAGCAGTTGTGTTTGCCCCGAATCAAGCACCTGGTAAAAATGGGTGATGTCATGTTTGTCTACAGGCGGGAAACCTGTACGGAAAGTGGTGGTTTTTTGGCTGCCATCACATCCTGTAAATTCAACATAGTCAATGGGTACATTGGGTTCCAGTTCTTCGCCGTCGCTCATACGGTACACAAGTCTGTTCGATTGAAGGTTCAGCTTTACCTCTAATCCATTGTATTTCCTGCCACGCTGCACTTTTATATTGGCTATACAGTACTCTTTACTGAAATAAGGGCTCCCCAAAACAGTCATATTGCTGTTCGGCCGCAGAATGATACCATTTGCATCTCTTAGAAATACCTCCCGGTCATTAAGCGTATTGGTGATCCTGCTCGTTTGTGCAATGGCAGTTGTGGAGAGAAGTATGCACAAAAAAAAGAATAGTTTTTTCATAATAAATCATGGATAACCGATAAAATATAGTCAGCCCGGATGCTGGTGTTCTTATTATTTTGAAGAGGTATTATAATAGTTGAATAACCTCACAAGATCCTCTTCTTTCTTAAAGCGGATATTGTGTTCATCAATGAATTTATCAACCAGGTTTTTTTTATCAGCAAGCGCCTGTAATATATACTCGTTCCCTTTTCCCAATGCGGTCATGCCTTTGCCGGGCGTATAAGCATAATAGACAGGAAACGATGCGTATTTCCTCACAATATTCGGGCCATTGTAGGGCCTTTGATCAGTAAAGGATACTTTCATGAATTTAAGCAATTGTACAACGCCGGAATCGAGTACCTGGTAATAACTAAGATGGGTTTGTTTATCTACCGCCGGAAAACCGGAACGGAAAGTCACCGGGATAGCTTTTTCATTGCACCCTGAAAACTCAATGGATTCTATCTGTACATTGGCCTCCCATTCCTTGCCATCTGCCAGTTTGTAAATAACACGGTTATCTTCCAGGTTGAGTTTTACCTGCAGTCCCCCATATTTTTTTCCGAGGATAACTTTAATATTGGCTATACAATAGTCGTTACTGTAATAGGGGGAACCATCCAGTTCGTAGTTCGTTTTCAGCATCAACGGCTGTCCGTTCACATCCTTCATGAAAGAACTTGCCTCACTCATATAGGCAAAATGATTCTGGCTCAAAGCTGTCAGGGGAAGCAGCAATAAGGAAAAGGCAATGATACGTTTCATCGGATGGTGGTTTCCTGTACAAAATACAAAAACCTGTGCAAACGCTTACTGGTTCAGCATCTTTTCGGCATTCTCTGCCATTTGCAGCGATTCGATGAATTCGTCAATATCGCCATTGATCACAGCATCGAGGTTATAAGAAGTGAGACCGATGCGGTGATCCGTTACACGCCCCTGCGGCCAGTTATAGGTTCGGATTTTGGCGCTTCTGTCGCCGGTGCTTACGAGTGTTTTACGACGGGTGGCAATTTCTTCTTCGTGTTTCCGCACCTGCTCTTCGTAGAGTTTGGTGCGCAACATGGTCATCGCTTTTTCGCGGTTGCCCAGCTGTGAGCGTTCTGTCTGGCAAACCACTACTACGCCGGTTGGAATATGGGTAAGGAAAACTTTGGTCTCTACCTTGTTTACGTTTTGTCCACCCGCACCACCACTACGTGCGGTTTCCATTTTTACATCACTTTCTTTCAACTCAAAATCCACTTCTTCTGCTTCCGGCATTACGGCCACCGTTGCAGCAGAAGTATGTACCCTTCCCTGTGTTTCTGTATCGGGTACGCGTTGCACACGATGCACACCGCTTTCAAATTTGAGGGTGCCATACACATCTTCGCCGGTAACTTCTACCACCACTTCTTTATATCCCCCCACAGTTCCTTCACTTTCGCTTACGATAGCGGTTTTCCATCCTTTGCGGGAGCAATAGCGCAGGTACATGCCAAGCAGGTCGCCGGCAAACAGGCTGGCCTCATCGCCACCGGTACCGGCGCGGATCTCGATAATGGCGTTTTTATCATCCTGTGGGTCCTTAGGTATCAGTAATTTGGTGAGTTGTGCTTCGAGAATGGTCTTTTGTTCTTCCAGTGCCGGCAGTTCCATCTTGGCCAGTTCACGCATTTCTTCGTCGGAACCGTTCTGGGCATCTTTGGCGAATTCATAATCCGCCATCACTTTGCGGTATTGCTCGTAGGGTTGTACGATCTTTTCCAGTTGACGGTATTCCTTGCTGAAATTGCCAAATTCTTTCTGGTTATTAATGATCTCGGGATTGGTCAATGCGATACCCACCTGTTCAAACCTCGCTTTTATGGCATCTAACTTATCCAGCATATCATTTTTTTTGAGGAGGCAAAATTACGGTTTTACAGCCGTAAACCAGTCATCAGATATAGCGCTCCAAACTGTGTCTTTGTGCCTTTGTGAGAAAAAAATGCTTACAAAGGCACAAAGACGCGGTAATACGGTGGGTAACAATGTTTTTTATTATCTTGACAACCCAATTTTTACTGACCCAAATTTTCCAAAACTGACCAGTTATATGTATAAAAAACTGTTTTTCTGTACCTGTATTTTTTCAGCTTTGTTTATCCAGGGCCTGACTGCCCAAACAGCCGATATCCTGATCAGGAACGGAAAAATACTGGACGGTACCGGTAATAGCTGGGTATATGGGGATATAGCTGTCCAGAACGGAAAGATCATAGCCGTAGGTAAACTCGCTAAATGGACCGCGGCCAAAACACTGGATGCATCAGGTTTAATAGTGGCCCCGGGTTTTATCGATGTGCATACGCATATCGAAGGTGATGAAAGACGTACACCCACTGCGGAGAACTTTATTTATGATGGGGTGACTACGGTGGTTACGGGTAACTGCGGCTCATCACAGGTAAATATTGCCAAATATTTTTTGATGCTGGACAGCATGAAAACTTCCATCAATGTAGCCTCGCTGATTGGTCATAACGATGTACGGAGGGCCGTGATCGGTTCTGCCAACCGCGATCCCAATGAAGAAGAAATGAAAAAAATGGAAGCGATCGTTGACCAGGCGATGAAAGATGGTGCAGTAGGCTTGTCAACGGGTCTTATTTATATTCCCGGCACCTATTCCAAAACAGAAGAAGTGGTACGCCTCGCCAAAGTGGCTTCCGCATACCATGGCGTATACGCCAGTCACATGCGTGATGAAGGCGATAGTGTCATTCAGGCAATAGAAGAAGCGCTGCATATTGGCCGCGAAGCAAAAATGCCGGTGGAGATCTCGCATTTCAAATTAAGTGGTCAGCAGAACTGGGGACGTAGTAAAGAAACCGTTCCCATGATCATGAAAGCGAGAGCGGAAGGTTTGGATGTAACGATTGATCAATATCCCTACACGGCGAGCAGTACTTCCTTAAGCACTTTATTACCGGATTGGGTACTGGCCGATGGGCAGGATTCGATTAAAGCAAGACTGGCAAGACCTGAAACAAGAAAGCAGGTAGTAAATTATATGCTGAAACGTTTGCAGAAAAGAAGACTGAAACATTTCAGCTATCCAGTAGTAGCGAGTTTTCGCGCAGACAGTACGCTGAATGGGAAAAGCATCGAAGAAGTAAATCTTATCAAAGGAAAAAAACACAAGGCAAAAGAAGAGGCAGAAACCATTGTTGAAATGATGGAACAGGGCGGCGCTGGTATGGTGTTTCATGGCATGAGTGATGCAGATGTAAAAGCCATCATGCAATATCCTTTCAACATGTTTGCGAGTGATGCAAGCATCCGTGTGTATGGATCTGGCAATCCACATCCGCGTGGATATGGTACCAATGCGAGGGTATTGAGTAAATATGTGCGTGATGAAAAAGTATTGTCGCTGGAAGAAGCTGTTCGCAGAATGACCTCATTGCCTGCTCAAAAATTCCAGTTGCATGACCGCGGACTTTTGCGTGAAGGATACGCTGCTGATATCGTGGTGTTTGATGAAAGCAAAGTACAGGATCTGTCAACGTATGATAAGCCGCACCAGTATTCAACCGGGTTTACATACGTGCTGGTGAATGGTAAACTGACTGTTGACGATGGCAAACACAACGGAACAAGATCAGGTGCCACATTACGGCTGAACAAATAAATACATGAGAAAATACCTGCTGTTCATATTGATACTGGTTACCGGAGCACTCCGGTCGCAATCACCTAAATATGTTGTTATTGATTCGATCATCAAAGTCGCAGCAGATAACAATAAGTTCAGCGGTGTGGTATTGATCGCTGAAAAAGGAAATATAAAATATGAACAGGCTTTCGGTTACAGGGATTTTGCCAATAAAATTCCCCTGCAAAAAAAGGATGTGTTTGAACTGGCTTCTGTAAGTAAACAGTTTACCGCCATGGTGATCATGATGCTGAAAGAAAAAGGATTATTGCAATTTGATGACCTGCTTGAAAAATATATCGATATTCCCTACAAAGGGATTACCATCCGGCATTTACTGACACATACCAGTGGGCTGCCCGATTACCAGGAAGTGATGGATGCGCATTGGGATAAATCAAAAGTGGCCGGTAATCCTGATATTATCGAATACCTGAATAAATACACACCCCCGAAGTTGTTTGACGCCGGCGCAAAATACAAATACAGTAATACAGGTTATGTAATGCTGGCCAGTGTAGCTGAAAAAGCATCTGGCAGAGATTTTATTGAATTCTGTACTGCAGAAATATTCAGCAAACTGAATATGAAGCATACGGCTCTTCGTACACTGGCTGAAAAAGCAACCGTGAAAAATTTTGCTATCGGCCACATCTTTGTAAAGGACCGCGATCGTTATGTGCGCGCCGATTCATTTCCTTCATCTGATTATACTATCTGGCTCGGTAATCGCAAGGGCCCGGGAAGAATCAGCTCTGTAGCAGAGGACCTGCTGAAATGGGACCAGGCATTGTACACAAATAAACTCATCGATCAGCAAACGCTGGAGCAGGCTTTTACACCCATGGTATTGAACGATGGCAAAATATCCAACTATGGCTTTGGATGGAACATCACTAACCAGGGAAAACCCAATAAGTTCGTATGGCATAATGGCGATAACCCGGGTTATAAAACGCAGATCATGCGTTTCCTCGAAAATAAACAAACCCTGATCGTGTTGTGTAATAACGCATCTGCACAGTTTGAAACGCTGGTCAGGCAATTGCGTGATGTACTGGCACGATAAATAATGTATCCCTGTAATTCATGTTTACAAAAAATGGTATGATCAAAAAACTTATTCTTCTTGCCTGCCTGCCCTGTGGATTGTATGCACAGGATTACCAGAAACTGCATCGCAAAGCGATCCTGGTGGATACGCATAATGATATCCTTACCGCATCGCTGGAGAAAAAAGTGAGTATGGATAATGACCTGAAAGGCAAAACACATTCAGACCTGAAAAGGTTCAAAGAAGGCGGTGTGGATGTACAGATATTTTCCGTATGGTGTGATGGCAGTAAGATCAATCCGTATGCATGGGCCAACCAGGAAATAGATACTTTGTATGCAGTGGCCGCACGTAACCCTGATAAGATCGTGATCACCAAAACATGGAGGGAACTGCAGAAAGCCATCCGCAATAAAAAACTCGCGGCCATGTTTGGTGTGGAAGGCGGGCACATGATCGAAAACAACATAGAGAACCTCAATAACTTCTATGAGCGCGGTGCAAGGTATATGACTCTTACCTGGAACAATTCCACTCCGTGGGCCACTTCTGCCATGGAGGAAACGGCTAAAAAAGACAGTCTTGCCAACACGCACAAGGGTCTGACGGATTTTGGAAAACAGATCGTAAAGCGAATGAATGAACTGGGAATGGTGATAGATGTTTCGCATGTAGGTGAACAGACTTTCTGGGATGCGATTGCCACTACCACCAAACCGGTGATGGCTTCACATAGTAATGCCCATGCCTTATCACCCGTCTTCCGTAACCTGAAAGATGAGCAGATAAAAGCGATAGGAAAAAACGGTGGGGTGATACAGCTTAACTTTTTTTCGGAGTTTGTCGACAGCAGCTTCCGTTCAAAACAATCCAGATTCATGCGCGCCCGCAGAAAAGAAATTGATTCACTGGTACAAACGGGTATGCAAAGAGAGTATGCGATAACGCAGGTATCTGAAAAATACGCTCCTGAAATGCAGGCGGCCCGCCCGCCATTGAGTTTATTGTTAGATCACCTGGATTATATTGTAAAACTGGCCGGTGTGGATCATGTGGGACTCGGTTCGGATTTTGATGGCATCAGCTCCGCGCCGCTGCAACTGGATGATGTGACATCTTATCCAATTATCACCAAAGCACTATTGGAAAGAGGGTATCGAAAAAAAGACATCACGAAAATATTAGGTGGTAATTTTTTACGTGTACTTAAAGCAAACCAGAAATAGTCCGGTAATAGAGCAACTAATCTGTGCATCTGTGGCGAAATTTTTAATTCCAGTCTATGAAAAAATTCAGCATTTTACTGTTTCTCCCCTTAGCGCTTTCGGCCCAATCCTTCACCCAACAGGAGATCACCCGCTGGAAGCAACAGGCAAAACAGGTAACGGTAATCCGCGACAACTGGGGTATCCCGCATATCTATGGTAAAACAGATGCCGATGCGGTGTTCGGATTGCTGTACGCGCAATGTGAAGACGATTTCAAGCGTGTTGAAATGAATTACATTGAAAAGCTGGGCCGCAGCGCAGAGATAAAAGGCGAACCAGAACTATACAACGACCTGCTGATCCGCATGGTAATTGATACAGCAGATGCTATCAAGGATTATAAGACAAGCCCCGCCTGGTTACAAAAACTGATGAATGCGTATGCTGATGGGATCAATTATTATCTCTATACACATCCTTCTGTAAAACCTGCATTGTTAAAAAGATTCCAGCCCTGGTACACGTTACTCTGGACAGATGGTAGTATCGGCGCTATTGATATTGCCGGTGTTACCACCAGCGAGATCAGAAATTTTTACGCGACAGAACCTGCTGTAACTGCTGCTGTTACTTATAAAGAATATGATCCCTTGCCCGGAGGCTCCAATGGTTTCGCCATTGCGCCTTCGAAAACCGCATCAGGAAATGCGATGTTGTATATCAATCCACATGTAACGTTTTATTTCCGCCCGGAAGTGGCCATGCAGAGCGAAGAAGGATTACATGCCTACGGAGCAGTAACCTGGGGACAGTTTTTTATCTACCAGGGATTCAATGAGCATTGCGGCTGGATGCATACATCTAGCTATAGTGATGTGGCAGATGCTTATATCGAAAAAGTAACTAAAAAGGATGGTGCGTTTTATTATGAATATGATAAACAACTGAAACCGCTTGGACAAAAAGAGATCAGTCTGGAATATCTCTCCAATGGCACACTGCTTACAAAAAAGATCATCACGTATTATACGCATCATGGTCCTGTGATGGCCAAGCGCAACGGGCAATGGATCTCTGTGAAAGCCAATAATCGTGATATCAAAGGGCTGATACAATCCTGGCAACGCACAAAAGCAGCCAACCTTGCTGAGTACACAAAAACCATGGAACTGCTGGCCAATACATCCAATAATACAGTGTATGCGGATGACAAAGGGAATATTGCTTACTGGCACGGAAACTTTATGCCGAAACGCGATCCAAAAATTAACTGGAGCAGGCCTGTTGATGGAAGTACGAGTGTCAATGAATGGAAGGGTCTGCATCCTTTGAATGAATTGATGTATGTGCACAACCCGGCAAGCGGGTGGATACAGAATTGTAATTCCACACCTTTTACTGTATCCGGCACCAATAGCCCCCGCAAAGAAAATTATCCATCTTATATGGCACCTGCGGGAGAAAATTTCAGGGGTGTAAATGCGATCAGGTTATTGAGTACCACCAATGGCTATACAATTGACAAACTGATTGGAACCGGATACGACAGGCATCTACCCGCATTTGATGAACTGGTACCTGCATTGGTAAAAGCCTATCAGACCAATCAGTCAGACAAGGCTTACGAACTGCTGGCAGACCCCATTAAAATACTGGCTGCATGGGATGGTAATACTTCAGAAACATCCATCGCCACAACCTTGGCTATTGAATGGGGGCAAAGAATATGGCCATCCATTCTAAGAGGAAATGGCGAGAACGACCAGACCGACCAGGTAGAAAAAACACATCGTTTTGCAACTACAGCGTCAGCGCAGGTATTGCTGCAACCAATGCTGGCAACCATTAATGAGCTGACCAGAAAATTCGGAATATGGCAAAAGGCATGGGGCGAGGTAAACAGGTATCAAAGATTGTCGGGCGACCTTAACGAAAAGTATGATGATGCAGAGCCAAGTATTCCTGTGGGCCTTGCGGCATCTACCTGGGGCTGTTTACCATCCTATGTAAGCAGAACATTTCCGGGAACGAGCAAACGGTATGGATATAACGGTAACAGCTTTATCTGTGCCGTTGAGTTCGGAAAAAAAGTGACTGCGAAATCCTTATTAGCCGGTGGTGAAAGTGGGGATGCCGGTTCGAAACATTTTAATGACCAGGCGCAGATGTATGCAAAAGGACAGTTTAAAGAAGTATTGTTTTATAAAGAAGATGTGTTGAAACATGCAGAGCGGACATATCATCCGGGTGAATGATAGGTAACCTGTTGTGCAATCGGAAATTCCCTTTGTGCCATCTTCGTGTCTTGGTGGCTCTTTGCCCTTGCTGGTCGCCTGACCAGCAATTTGCGGTGTGCAAGAAGTTGTTGGTCAGGCGACCAACAACGGCGTGGGGATCACGAAGAATCTTGTATGTGTAATAATCGTTAAGCCTGGGATATATCATCCATTGGAGCCAACATATAAATTATCTTTGTTAGCTATTAAGAAAAGAAATGTTATGAGGACGAAATACATGTTTATTGCCGGGATAGTTTTCCTGGCCTCCTGTTCAGGATCAAAAAAAGCCGCTATGTCAGGAACCATCGATGCAAAAAATCCGGTAGTCGCACATAGGGGCGCGTTTAAGAAAAACGGCTTCCCTGAAAATTCGATTGCTTCATTAAAGGAAGCGATACGTTTGAAATGTCTGGGTTCTGAATTTGATATCTGGATGACAGCCGATGATTCACTTGTTATCAATCACGACCCCAATTACAATAAGTTGCCGATAGAGAAAACTACGTATGCCGACCTGCTGAAGTTTCCGTTATCGAATGGTGAAAAAATACCTACGTTGCGGGAATACCTGTTGGCAGGTAAAACAAACAATCCATCTACCAGGCTGATCTGCGAAGTAAAACCGTCGGCCAGTAAGGAGCGTGGAAAAATCGTAGGCGAAAAAGTCGTGAAACTGGTTCATGAACTGGATCTGCAGCACAATGCGGCCTATATCAGTTTTGATTATGGCATCCTGCAAAAAATACTGGAAGTAAACCCACGCGCACACGTGCAGTACCTGAATGGCGATATAGCGCCTGCACAATTAAAGGCGGATAAAATGAGCGGCCTTGACTATCATTTCTCTGTTTTCAAAAAACATCCTGAGTGGATACAGGAAGCCAAGCAACTGAAACTGGCATTAAATGCCTGGACCGTGAATGAGGCTGCTGATATGGACTGGCTTTTGAAAGAAGGCTTTGAATATATTACTACCAATGAGCCGGAATTGTTGCTGGAGAAGGTAAAGGCGAAACCATAAAAAAATCTACGAATCTGCGGCTTATAATTAGCAGAATAAGCCGCAGATTCGCAGATTAGAATTTTGAGATTGCGTATTGTCCTTTTGCTGGCTTTGCCATTACTGGTCGCCTGACCAACAATTTGCAGTGTGCGAGAAGTTGTTGGTCGGGCGACCAACAACGGAGTCAGAACTTTGCGATTGCTTATTGTCCTTTTGCCGGCTTGCCCTGTTTGTTGTCCTCCTTTAACCTTTTGGCCTCCCGTAATTTCTGGTGCAGTATATATTCAATCTGCCCGTTCACACTACGAAACTCATCAGCGGCCCATTTTTCAAGGGCTTTATAGGTTTCATCATCTATCCTCAGGACAAAGCTTTTTTTCTGGCTCAAAACAAATTCTTTTTATTGATTGTATCCTTTACACTATTGGTATAATGTGCCTGTATTGATAATAGGCTGTGCTGCTTTTTCGCCGCAAAGTACGATCATCAGGTTACTGACCATAGCGGCTTTTTTCTCTTCGTCCAGTTCCACGATCTTTTTTCTGGATAACATTTCCAATGCCATTTCTACCATGCCTACAGCGCCTTCTACTATTTTTGTACGAGCCGCAACCACTGCAGTGGCCTGTTGGCGCTGCAACATGGCGCCGGCAATTTCCTGCGCATAGGCCAGGTGGGCTATCCTTGCTTCTTTGATCAGGATACCGGCAGGTAATAATCTTTCTTCCAGTTCTTTTTCGAGTATTTCGTTTACTTTCTGACCGCCATCACGCAAAGTGATCTCTGCATGCTGATCCTCGAGGTTATCGTAAGAAAAACTATTGGCCAGATGGCGCACGGCGGCCTCGCTCTGTATTTTTACATATTCAGAATAATTTTTTACCTCGTAAGCAGCTTTGTATGTGTCGCCAACCTGCCATACCACCACGGCGCCGATATCGATAGGGTTACCCATTTTATCGTTCACCTTCAGGGTTTGCCCCTGCAGGTTCTCTGCACGGAGTGAAATTTTGTAAGTAGTGTACAGCGGGTTAATAAAAAACAACCCGTTCGATTTTACGGTACCCATGTATTTGCCAAAAAAGTTCAATACCCTCGAGTGGTTGGGATGAACGATGATCAGACCCTTAACGAGCACACCGGCAACAAATACAAGCAAAGAAGGCAGTATGCCGTCGCTTTCTGTGCGGATCTCTGTAAACAGGTAAATACTGGTAATAAACAGGATAATGGCCACGATAACAGCGGCAAATCCTGACAGTGGGTGTACGGTCTTTTCCATATAGTTGGTTTTGATTGATATCAATTTGATATCAAATGTATATCAACTGAATGAAAAGGCCAAATTTTAGTTTTACCTATTGTCTCGATCTGGGATAGGTAGTTGCAAAATCCGATTAAACTGACCACCCGATTCCGAAGCAAACTGACCACAGTTTTTGCTGGCGAACTTTTGATGTATTGATGGTCATTTATGCAAGGTGTAATGTTCAATATATCTAACCTGGTGTGATCATCGTACTCTTATAAAGATACTACTGCTGCTGTCAATTACTCCTTTCCATTACCGGTTCTCTGTCTTCTGTATTATCTCTCTCACTATCAATTGCGTTCAATACAAAGGGGCGTACGGTACTACAACATGGCCACATAGCCTGCATAATTAAGACTGTTGTAAAGGAGAAACTGGTACGTAAAGAACGAAGATTAACTGGAAGAAATATTCATGGTCAATTTAAGCCGGACAGGTGTGGTCAATTTGAATCGGACAAAGCTGGTCCGTCAAAATCGGACTGAGGTGGTCAACGAAATCGGATTGTGCACAATATTAAAGGAGTTTTATAAAGACGATCCTATGAAATTTGAGACTGTAGAAAAAAACAAAGAAGCGATGCTTTCCAAAGCAAAAATCGAATCGGGTATACCTATACTAACTTCCCTTGACTCAAAAGGATTTTATTATCTACTCCCAGTGACCATATCTATGGACAACATTTATTACACTTTTAGCTTAATTACGGGTTACATAAGATTAAACAAATATTCATACGGAATATCTGGTTCGGTAGAAAAAAATAACAAACCTGATGTTGTACAATTTATTAAAAATATTATCAATCAAAATCCATCGTAGGACTGTAGTGCATCAAATTGGGGATGACGCCTGACCAACAACTACCCCCGATAATGTGTAAGGATCTCAAATTCGTCAACACCGGTTTCATAGAATTTCGCACTGCTAAACCTATAGTTTTCAGGCAAGTCGCTCAGTCGCCATTTAGGTTGAACAGGGTTGTTATGTATATAATTCAATTTTTGCAGAAAAACCTTTTCAGTAAAGAGATCAATGCTTAATGAATTTCTTTTCCATACCTGGTGTTTTCTGTCGGCAGCAGTAATCTTTAATTGTTCTGCCAGCACATTTTCGTTCATTCTCATAAAGTTGAGCAGGCTGCGTGCTGTGAATTTGAGAAAATCGCGTTGATAATTTTCCTTTATTATGCCATCGTGCAGTTGCCAGATAAAGTGCATGTGATTAGGCATAATAACAAACGCATAAATCGTGACCTGCTGCCTGTCAACCCTGTTTTTGAGCGCTTCAATAATGATCTGTTTGTGCAGATCGTCAGCTAAAATGGATAACCAGTTAAGGCAGGTAATGGTGGTGAATTGGGTATGGTGATCAAATTTTATCATAGTGTGTGTTTGTTGTTGGTCAGGCGACCAACAAAGGCGGTGGCGACCACCGATGATGGTGACGACCAACAAAGGCAGCGGGTGACGAACAACTAATAACAGCAGCGTGTGGCCAACCGAAGGGGACGGCGGGTGCCGCGGTTGGTCGCCTGACCAACCGTTATTCGCGGCAAATTATCCGGCCCAACCTTCCCTATCCAAACTTCTATAATGAATTGCCTCCGCCAAATGCTCCGGCTTAATATCATCGCTCCCTTCTAAATCAGCAATTGTCCTGCTCACTTTCAGGATGCGGTCATACGCCCTTGCACTCAGGTTCAATCTTTCCATCGCTTTTTTCAGGAGTGCCTCACCAACTGAATTGATCACACAGATCTCGCGCAGTTGTTTACTGCTCATTTGCGCATTGGCATACATGCCCGCATGATCCTTGTACCTTAATTCCTGTATTTCTCTTGCTTTAATGACACGTTCACGGATAACAGCCGAAGTTTCTCCCATATTCTGATTGCTGAGTTCACTGAATGCCACCGGCGTTACTTCTACATGCAGGTCGATGCGATCGAGCAATGGGCCGGAGACTTTGTTTAAATATTTCTGTACAGAACCCGGCGGACAGGTACATTCTTTTTCCGGGTGATTGTAATAACCGCAGGCACAGGGATTCATCGACGCGATCAACATAAAATTCGCCGGGAAATCCAGCGCCATCTTTGCACGGGAGATGGTCACCCTTCTTTCTTCCATCGGCTGCCGCATCACTTCCAGTACGGTGCGTTTGAACTCTGGCAATTCATCTAAAAACAATACACCGTTATGTGCCAGAGAAATTTCACCTGGTTGCGGGGTACCACCGCCACCTACCAGCGCCACATCAGAAATCGTATGATGTGGTGAACGGAAAGGACGTTTATTGATCAATGCACTATTCTCCGGTAATTTACCCGCCACACTATGGATCTTGGTGGTTTCTAATGCTTCCTGCAAACTTAGTGGTGGAAGTATGGTGGGTAATCTTTTCGCCAGCATGGTCTTTCCCGCGCCGGGCGGGCCGATAAGGATTGCATTATGTCCGCCGGCCGCAGCTATCTCCATGGCGCGTTTGATATTTTCCTGTCCCTTTACTTCGCTGAAATCAATATCAAATTCATATTGGTTGCCGAAAAATTCTTCGCGTGTGTTGACAACAACTGGTTGGAGGGAAGTGGGGTCTTTAAAAAAATTGACCACGTCATTAATATGCTCCACACCATATACATCCAGTTGACTGACCATCCCTGCTTCGCGTGCATTGACAAGTGGTACGATCAAACCCCGGAAGCCTTCTTTCCTGGCCTGTATGGCAATGGGTAAAGCACCTTTGATGGCTTTTACACTTCCATCAAGACTCAGTTCACCCATGATCACATAATCGGATAAACGTTCCGGTTCTTCCAGTTGTTCGCTCGCGCCCAATAAACCAACAGCTATCGGAAGATCGAACGCAGAACCTGTTTTGCGTATATCTGCCGGGGCAAGATTCACAACGATCTTGGTACGCGGCATGTAATACTCATTTGTTTTGATGGCGCTTTCTGTTCGTTGCAGGCTTTCGCGAACAGCATTGTCGGGGAGGCCCACGATGGTGTAGCCTTGCCCCATACTGACATTTACTTCAATGGTGATATTGATGGCTTCCACACCGTAGACAGCGCTGCCAAAGGTTTTTACAAGCATAGTAATTTCTTTTACTGCCAAGACGCAAGGACGCAAAGGGGCGCGATGGATCTTTGGGAAAGAAAATTACTGTTATCGCTGTAGTTGTGATACCGTATTTATACCCGGGTTAATTCCACTGAATGGCATAGTAGATGGCGGGTACTGAGCCGGTATTGGTGAGGTTATGCAGCACCATCGACCCTACGTACACTGCATCGCCTACATTGGCTTTTACATGCCTGGATCCGATCTGCATTTCTGCATTGCCCTGTAGCATTAGTATGATCTCTTCGTTTTTATGGGTATGTGGCTCGTGACTTTTAAGACCGGGATTCATAGTAGTAACATGCATATCGAACCGGTTAAGCATGGTGGTCTTGCGGTTGAAGAACTGCCTTACGCCACCCCGGTCATGCGGGTTGAATTTTATTTTGTTCCAGTCCTGCCAGAAAGAACTGCCAGCCGCTTTTCCGCGTTCAGTATCGGGGTTGGCGATAGAAACATAACTCATTTCATACAATTGTGCTGTTGTTTCCAGTGCAGTAATTACCGCCCTGTCATAAGGCATTACAAATACAATAGAACCCCTGTCAAGAATAGCGGAGCTATCGCCCATTTTTACTCTAACCGGGCCATTCTTGATGATAAAAAATCTTTCGAGTTGCGTACCCTCGTAAAGAATATACGGTTCATCTTTTAGTAAGGTTACACCGATAAGGGCATGTGCAGATAGAATGGCTCCTGAGCCACTGAATAATTTTTTAGCATCGCCATGCCTTCTGCCTGCAGTAGTTGTATCCCAACTGTAAGATGCTGATCTGATAGAATCCATTTGCGCCTGTGCATCAACAATCATAAACAGTGCGCAGATAAGCGAAATACATTTCATGGTTCTTGTTTCTATAATGATAAAATGATGGCACCACTGAAATAACAGGTAACCATTCAGCAAGCTATCCAGGCAGGAATAGTATATACAATATACTTATAATTTTTCCAAAAGATCAACCACGCCTTCTTTTTTCAGGATAAGATAGCCGAGCCTGTCATTGCTTATTCCTTGCTTGAGATGATAACTGAAAATGAGCTGGTCATCCTCTACGGAAGTTTCAAAATAGTAGAATTGGATGTTCTTATATTTTCTCAGATCGTCGCCGATCTCGTACAGGTGTGTGGAGAGAACGAACAACGCGTTCTTCATTTTGCGTAAACCTTCTATCACCGTCACACTACATTTTACCGCATCTTGCTGGTTGGTGCCTTTGAACAACTCATCGATCAGTATCAGCCAGTTCCTGCCATCATTGATCTTCTCCACGGTATTCTTTATGCGTTGTACCTCATTGAAGAAAAAACTTTCGCCCTTCATAATATTGTCTACCACCTGTATATTGCTCAGCAACCCATCAAAAAATCCCAGTTGCAGATCTTCAGCAGGTACGGGCATCCCGATATGCGCCAGGTAAACCGATACACCCACGGCTTTGATGAAAGTGCTTTTACCAGCCATATTGGCGCCCGTAAGAAAAAGAAAGTTCTTGTCTTTTTCCAGGTCAACATTATACGAAACAGGTGTTTCCAGTAAAGGATGGTACAACCCTTTTGCTAAAAGAAATGGCTCCTGTGAAGAGGTAAACACCGGGAAAGCATATTGGTATTTACGACTGGCAATGGCCAGACTCAGGTAGGCATCCAGCGTACTGTAAATATCGATCAGCTCAAAAAAAGAATTTTTATAAACGTTTTTGACGAAGGAACTGTATTTGATAATGTCCCGATTGCTGATCTTTTTCTTATCCTCCAGTACCAGGTTCTTTATAACCGGTTTATTTAACAGGAGGGAAATTCTTGTGGTCCAGATAGACAGTTCTTTACTGAGGGCAGTTTTTTCCAGTATGGATACGATCTGCTGCAGCCCTTTTGTAAAATCGATAGCATGTTCCACTGAATACCGCATTAGCGAAAAATCATGCTTGTTCATTAATTTGTAAAGAAAGGCGTCTGCTTTACCCGGTTGGTGCGGGGCACGGTTGATCTGTGAGTCATAAAATTTTTCGATCATCATCACCGTACCATTGGTCACATACGACGGCCATGCATCCAGCACTTCTGCCAGGCAGCGGATGGTTTGTTGTGTGTCCTGTATAGCGCCGATTGACTGTAGCGGATGATTGAGCAGGTATCGTAAATACTCCCTGCCGCCATTGGTCTGTGAAAAATTAAGGTGATGGAACACCGATTGCTCCTCTTCGTGGTGAAATATGGAAAGATCGGCAAGGGTGGTTTTGTCTACCTGCATGGAGGGCGGGGAGTTTTTAATTAAAAATTAGTAATTAATAATTAATAATTTGAAGTTAAGATAAACAGATTCCCTGGCACTAAATTGTAATTATTAATTGTTAATTACTAATTATTAATTAATTCACTATCTGTTAAATAATAACCTTTCTCCCATCTTAGATTCATCTACCACGCCATTTCCATAAACCAGATGCCCGTTTACAAAAGTATGAGTGACGGATGCAGGGAAAACAAAACCTTCCAGCGGGCTCCAGCCGCATTTGTACAGGATATTTTCTTTGGAAACGGTATTGGATTCATTCATATTAACCAATACAAGGTCCGCATGGTAGTCCTCTCGGATAAAACCACGTTCCTTTATCTGGAAACAACGGGCAACGGAATGACTCATTTTTTCGACAATTTTTTCAATGCTGATCTTTCCTTCTTTTACATAATGCAGCATCAGTTGCAGGGAATGTTGTACCAGGGGCAGACCGGCATGTGCGTGTTCATAATCCTCCTGTTTTTCCTGCCAGGTATGTGGTGCATGATCAGTGGCGATCACATCCAGGCGGTCATCCAGTAATGCTTCCCATAAAGCTTCCCTATTATAAGGGGCCTTGATGGCGGGATTGCATTTGATACGGTTACCTAATCGGGGATAATCTTCACTCGTAAAATGAAGATGGTGTACGCATACTTCCGATGTGATGCGTTTATCTTCCAGCGGCAGCATATTGCTGAACAGTTGCAGTTCTTTGGCTGTGCTGATATGCAGTATGTGTAAACGGCTGTTGTATTTTTTCGCAAACTGGATGGCACGGAAGGAGGATTCAAAACAGGCTTCTTCGTTACGGATGATGGGGTGATCGGATGGCTCCAGTTTCCCTTTCTTCGCTTTTAATTCAGCAAAATTTGATTTGATAATACTTTCATCCTCACAATGCGTCGCGATCAACAGCTCGCTCCCGCCGAAAACCTTGTCGAGCATCAGTGGATTATCCACCAGTAAATTGCCTGTTGAAGAACCCATGAATATTTTTACACCGCATATTTCCTGTTTCCGCTCATTCGTGCGCAACACTTCTTCAATGTTGTCATTGGACGTACCCATGAAGAAAGAATAATTGGCAACCGAGGTTTGTTTGGCGATGCTGTATTTGTCTTCCAGCAAAGCATGGGTAAATGCCGGCGGACTCGTATTCGGCATTTCCATAAAACTGGTAACGCCACCCGCAACAGCCGCTTTTGCTTCGGTATGAATAGTGGCTTTGTGCGTAAGACCGGGTTCGCGGAAATGTACCTGGTCGTCAATTACGCCTGGCACCAGATAGCGTTCCGTTCCATCGATCTCTGTGCTTTTTCCTTTTGTGTCTATTTCCTGCGCGATCTTTTCGATCCTGCCGTTTTTCAGCAGTACATCGCCGTATATTTTTTGTCCCTCATTGATGATGCAGGTATTCTTGATCAGGTATTGTTCCATGCGAGTTATTCTTAGTGTTTTAGCAGCTGTTTAAAACGCTCAATTCTCAATGTTCATCTATTCGTCCGTTTTTGAGAAACAGCTTCACAAAGTAAGCACAAAGGGATCAGTCTTCGAAATGCAAAGAGAACACGATCATACGGGAAAGGATCCGGTCAAGTGTATTGGAATATTTCAGCGCGGGATCCAGTGAATGGATATTGGAGAGTCCATTACTGATCTTTATTTCGGGTGAAATCGTTACAAACGGGAGATAGAAATTAAAACCAAGTCCCAGTTCATACCCAAAATCATATCGTTTCAGTTTGATCAGGTCCTCGGCATTCCTGGCCGTTGAATTACTGGAAAGATCAATATCATATTTGATGCCTCCCAGCAGATAGGTTCTGAAATTACCGATCCTGTCGGAGTTGAATTTTAACTGCAAAGGGAAACTGACCAGCGTGGAAGGCAGTACCTGGTTCTGCAGGCTTTGTTCACCCGGTTTCATCGATCCCAGTTTGAAGGAAATGAATTTTGATCCGCCAATAATTAACTGGGGGTTGATGCGCGCCTGGAAATGATCGCTCAACCGGGCAGTGGCCATCAATCCCATGGCAATACCACCACTCGAACCGGGATCGGCGGATAAAACGCTATCACTTTGCAGGAATTTTTGTGATTTGCTGAGCTGTAGGTACGAGGTATTATAGCCCAATGTCAACCCGAAATAATAAGTAAGATCCTCATGGTTACGGCGAAAAATTTCCTTCTGCGCAGTAGCCTGTACAGTACACAAAACAAGTACGACCGCCATTAGCAGTTGCTTTCGCGATATGGTAAAACCTGAATTAATCAATTTAAAATCAATAAGTTATGTTGTTCGATAACTTGGGTTGGGTACAGATAAGGGACAATAGGCCTTGATTTGGTCTGGATGATTTCTGCCTGCAATATAATACCCGTTTTCCAGTTGCATGGAATAAGCTGGTTTTTTAACACAAACTGAACTATGATAAAGATGTGTGTTAATGGATAAATGCTGCCTGCTTATTTTGATCCGCAATAAATGGTGCAGATGCCAAAGCTGAGTCTTTTTAAATAAGTCGTATGGAAACCGGTATCCCCTAAAATGGTAAGCAGTGCCTGTCCTTCGGGGAAAGCCTGTACGCTGTCGGTAAGGTATTGATACGCTTTTTTATTATCTGCAAACAGCCGGCCCACACCGGGTGTGATCACGTTCATATAAAAATTACAGAGAGTGCGGAACAATGGGTTGGCTGGTTTTGAAAATTCAAGTATCACCAGTTTGCCGCCGGGTTTTAGTACGCGTAGCATTTCTCCCAATCCATTTTGCAGGTCCTGGAAATTGCGGACACCAAATGCGACCGTAATGGCATCAAAATGATTATTGGGGAAAGGGATCTGCTCGCTATCGCCTTTCAGTAGTTCGATGCTATCGGTGAGCTTTAATTTGTCGAGTTTTTTTCTGCCCAGTTCCAACATGCCTTCGGAAATATCGATACCGGTAATCTTTTCCGGGTGAAGCATGTGGTAAGTCATAATAGCGATATCACCGGTACCGGTGGCCACATCGAGCACCTGTTTGGGATGGATGGACCGCAACTGGCTGATCGCTTTTTTGCGCCAGCGGACATCTATGCCTGCGGTAAGAAAACGGTTGATAAAATCGTACCGTGATGCGATGCTGTCGAACATCTGAGCCACCTGTTCTTTCTTCTGCATCCCGCTTTCCTGGTCAGGAACCACATCATCATGCGCGAATTTTGCCATAGCGGGCAAAGATAGGAGAGTTTGGGGTTTGGAGTTTGAGGTTTGGAGTTTGTTCCTGTATCGTCGTTCCCTAAAAATGTTGGTTACAACTTTTAACCAATAACTTTTCACAACTCCAAACTCCAAACTGCAACCCCAAACCCCAAACTCCAAACCCCAAACTCACATATCTTCGCCCCATGAAAGCACGCATCTATAAATCTACCGGCAGCTGGTATGTGACCAGGGCGGAGGATGGCAGGATATATAATGCGCGTATCAAAGGGATCTTTAAAATTGATGGTATTACTTCCACCAATCCGATTGCCGTCGGGGATGAGGTGGAAATGGATATAGAAGAAGTACAGGAAGCTTCGGCCGTTATCCATACCATATATGATCGCAGGAATTATGTGGCACGGGTATCTCCGCATAATAAAAGACAGCACCATATTATCGCATCGAATCTTGATCAAAGTATTTTATTCGCTACGCTGAAGGATCCCAAAACCTCGCAGGGGTTTATGGACAGGTTCCTGGTTTCCTGTGAATCGTATCATATACCGGCCATGATTGTGTTCAATAAATCCGATATCTACCGGAAAAAGGAGATGGAGAGATTTGCTGAGCTGAAAAACATATATGAGGCGATCGGTTATACGGTTATCCTGGCAAGTATGCAGAAAGGCGAAGGCGTGGATGAGATAAAATCATTGCTGAAAGATAAAACCTCTTTGATCAGCGGTCATAGCGGGGTGGGCAAATCCAGTTTTATCAATGCCATATTTCCTGCATTCGATCTGCGTACGCAGGAAGTGAGTGATTGGAGCGGTAAAGGGATGCATACCACCACTTTTGCGGAAATGTTTGACCTGCCGGATGGCGGACAGTTGATCGATACACCGGGTTTGCGTGAATTCGGATTGGTGGATATCACTAAACAGGAACTCTCGCAATATTTTCCTGAAATGAGGGTACTGATCAATGATTGTCAGTTTAATAACTGCATGCACATTAATGAGCCAGGTTGTGCAATAAAGAAAGCCGTATCTGCTGGAGGGATATCACCCCACAGGTTTGCCAGTTATCTTACGATATTGGATACGATGGAAGATAATAAGTATTAACTCCTATTTAAATAACTCAGCGCAAACTCCGGGAGTGCCTGAATTTTAAAATTTTTCTTCACCGCAGAGAACATGAGAGCGGGGAGTTTACGCAGAGAAACCGGTTATGGAGCCTCGTTATGATCTTTAAACCATTCCGCATACTTGATATAATTATGCGCAATACGATCGATCTCGCCATGTATCAGATCCTGTGATACATCTTTTACTTTTTTAGCAGGCACACCCGCATAGATAGACCCTGCTTCTACAATGGTTCCTTCCAGTACCACGGCACCGGCAGCAATGATCGCATTGCTGTGAATGATACACCTGTCCATCACAATAGATCCCATACCTATCAGTACATTATCATGTATGGTACAGCCATGTACAAGGGCATTATGACCAATGGATACATTATTGCCGATCTCGGTCGGGTTTTTCTGGTAGGTGCAATGAATGATGGCGCCATCCTGCACATTTACGGCATTACCCATTTTGATATAATGTACATCGCCGCGTAAAACTGCATTGAACCAGATACTGCAGTCATCACCCATCACTACATCGCCAACGATGGTTGCATTGGGAGCTACAAAACAATTATTGCCGAATTGCGGTGACTTTCCGAGAATGGAGAGGATGGTTGCCATAAATAAACGAATTTCGTATTCCGAATTTCGAGTATTAATTTGATGAAACCCAAAAAGATGAGCGGAATTTCAAACCGGCAGATATTTCTAAAGCATTTAGCGCAAACCTCTGATGCGCCAGCAGGAATTGAAATGGTAAAAGCAGATGGTATCCATTTGTGGGATGTGGACGGGAAACGCTATATCGATCTTATCTCCGGGTTCAGCGTATGTAATATTGGCCATAGTCATCCCCTGGTAGTAAAAGCGGTGCAGGAACAGGCGGCCGCCTATATGCACCTGATCGTGTATGGTGAGTTTATTGAATCGCCGCAAACAGCTTATGCAAAACTACTGACCGATCAGTTGCCGTCTTCACTCAATTGTATCTACTTCACCAACAGCGGAACAGAAGCCACAGAAGGTGCGATGAAACTGGCCAAACGTGTTACGGGAAGATCAAAGATCATTTCTTTCAATAAAGCATACCATGGCAGCACCCAGGGTGCATTAAGTATTATGGGTGATGAATACTGGCGCAATGCTTTCCGGCCATTACTTCCTGATATATACCATTACGACTATAATGATCAGCATGTATTGAATGATATTGATACAACCACCGCCTGTATCATCATGGAAACAGTACAGGCAGAAAGCGGTATCACCGCCCCATCCAAAGAGTGGATACAGGCAATAAGAAAAAAGTGTGATGAGACAGGTTGTTTACTGGTTCTTGATGAGATACAGGCAGGTTTTGGCAGAACGGGTAGTTTATGGGCCTTTGAACAATTCGGTATTGTTCCCGATATCCTGTTGCTTGGAAAAGCATTGGGTGGTGGAATGCCCCTTGGCGCTTTTGTTGCGGATAAAAAATTAATGCATACGCTCACACATGATCCGGTGCTTGGTCATATCACCACATTCGGGGGCCATCCTGTTTCCTGCGCAGCGGGCAGGGCCGCCATGGAAGTATTGTTAGAGGGAAATTATATCGATGTGGTAAAACAAAAACAGGAACTGCTGCAAAAAAATCTTGTCCATCCTTCCATCATTTCTTATCATAGTTCCGGTCTCTGGATGTCATTACAATTCGCTTCAGGAGAAATCTGCCAGCAAATAGTGCATCAATGCGTTCAGAATGGATTGATCACCGACTGGTTCATTTTCGCTCCCGACCGTTTGCGGATCGCACCCCCTTTGATCATTACCGAGGAAGAGTTGTTGAATGTTTGCGCAACAATACTAAAAAGCATCAACGAGGTAATGCCTCCCTCTGCGTAACCTCCCCGTTCTCCTGTTCTCTGCGGTAAAAAAAACTGTGTATTTGAATTAGCCTGATATTCGAAAAAAATTTTTCACCGCAGAGAACATGAGTTACATGAGTTTTCGCAGAGTTATTTGCAAGGAATTCTTCGACAATACTGGCTGTATAATTTTTCATACACAGGTATGATCTTGGTAATATCAAATTTGCAGGCCTGCTGGTAGGCTGCTTCTTTCATAGTAGCTAATCTTTTATCGTCTTTCAGCAAGTCGATGGCGAACCGGCTCATCTCGTCAACATCTCCTACATTACTCATAAAGCCTGTTTCATCATGAATATTGATCTCTGAAAGTCCACCGGCATTGGTGCTGATCACCACGGTTCTTGCTGCCATTGCTTCGAGTGCGGCAAGACCAAAACTTTCATATTCTGAAGTCAGCAGGAACATATCGCTTACGGCAAGGATATCTTCCATCTGCTCCTGTTTGCCCAGGAACCTGATATCTTCATCAATACCCAGTGTTCTGGCCAGTTCTTCCATAACCGGTCTTTCAGGGCCATCACCCACCATCAGTAATTTGGCCGGCATTTCTTTGCGTACGGCGGCAAATACTTTGATCACATCATCCACCCTTTTTATTTTCCGGAAATTGGATGCATGGATCAGGATCTTTTCACCATCCGGTGCGATCACTTTTCGAAACGCATCTATTGGTTTTTTATCAAATCGCGCCACATCCACAAAATTGTGGATCACCTGTATCTCTTTATGGATAGCGAAAGATTTATACGTTTCCGCCCTCAGGTTATCCGAAACAGCGGTGATGGCATCACTTTCATTAATAGAGAAAGTAACCACCGGTTCGTATGTTTTATCACGTCCCACCAATGTAATATCTGTGCCATGTAAAGTAGTGATCACCGGCACATCCCTTCCTGCTTTCTGTTTCACGATCTGTTTGGCCATATAGGCCGCCGATGCATGGGGAATGGCATAGTGTACATGTAACAGGTCGAGATCATGGTTCATGATCACATCCACCATGGTACTGGCCAGTGCCACTTCATAGGGTGGATAGTCAAACAACGGGTAAGTTGGTACCCTTACCTCATGATAGAAAATATTGGCATTAAAAACATTCAGTCGTACAGGTTGCTGGTACGTGATAAAATGTACCTGGTGACCTTCGTCGGCCAGTGCTTTGCCTAATTCTGTGGCCAGTACGCCACTGCCGCCAAAAGTTGGGTAACAAACAATCCCTAATCGCATATCTTAAATAGTTTATGGTCCTTAGTTCCGGTAGACGGTTAACCAACCAATTTATTGCAAGTAACGACTAATTATTCATACGCATAATCCGTTCATCCCGCTTGTATGGTCGGTACAAATAATTAACTTTAGACCCTATGAGAAAAATGTTACTGTCTTTATTACTGTTCCCTGCGCTGGCAATGGGCCAGTACCAGGATGATTCTGTTGCCATCAAAAAAATAGCTGATGAAATTCTCCGTAACGGCAAAGCTTATGAACTGCTGTACCAGCTGACCAAACAGATAGGCGGACGTTTGGCCGGATCGCCACAGGCTGCTAAGGCGGTAACCTGGGGACAGGATGCGCTGGCTAAAAATGGTGCAGACAATGTGTTCCTGCAGCAATGTATGGTACCGCATTGGGTAAGGGGTGGCGCTGATAAAGCGGTCATTGTTGAAGTAGATAAGAAAAAAACCAGCCGCTCACTGGATGTGCTGGCGCTTGGCAATTCGCTGGGTAGCGGTACCGTAACTGCCGAAGTGCTGGCTGTGGCAGATTTTTCGGAACTCGAAAGAAGAAAAGAGGAAGTAAAGGGTAAGATCGTGTACTACAATGCCGCATTTGATCCTACTAATGTAAAAACCTTTGTATCGTACGGGCAAACCGGAATCTATCGCAGGATAGGTGCGAGCCGTGCGGCAAAATATGGCGCTGTGGGTGTGATGATCCGTTCACTGACGGAGTCCACTGCCAATGATCCGCATACAGGCGGTATGCAGTACAACGATTCTTTCCCTAAAATACCTGCAATTGCTGTGGGTCCGAGAGATGCGGATGAAGTATGGGAGCTGAGCAGAAAAGCGGGCTTTACGATGTCAATGACTACTAATGGTCATTTTCTTCCCGATGCTATCGGTCATAATGTGATCGGTGAATTAAAAGGGACAGAGTTCCCTAACGAGTATATCACAGTGGGTGGTCACCTGGATAGCTGGGATGTAAACGAGGGTGCACATGATGATGGTGCAGGCGTGGTGCATACCATTGAAGTGATGCGTGCCTTAAAAGCGATCGGATACAAACCCAAACGTACTATCCGCTTTGTATTATTCGCCAACGAAGAGAATGGATTGCGTGGCGGAGCAAAATATGCAGAAGAAGCAAAAGCCAAAAACGAGAAACATATTTTTGCTTTAGAAAGCGATGCAGGTGGTTTTACACCAAGAGGGTTTTCATTGGGAGCGAGTCCGCAGCAACAGGCAAAAATCAAAAGCTGGTTACCGCTTTTATCGCCTTACGGAACAGGGGAGTTTACACAGGATGGCGGCGGTGCCGATATAGGTCCTTTGAACCGGTTGCTGGGAACACCTGTAAGCGAACTGTTCCCTGATCCGCAGCGATATTTTGATATTCACCATGCACGGAGTGATGTGTTTGAAAATGTACACAAACGCGAACTGTTGCTGGGGGCGGTAAATATGGCGGCATTGATCTATCTCGTAGATAAATACGGCCTTTAAGAAACTGTTTGCAAATAGGGTCTTGATGATATCAAAAAGTTTCGCTAAGAGTGGATGGAAGAAAAAGAGCTATAAGAGAATCTCTTTTCTACTCTTTTTCTCTTGTTTTACTCTTAGCGAAATATATGACTTTTAGTATGCCTGCAGCACCCAGCAGTTTACCCATGCAGCAAAAAAATCGCCAGGCGTTTATGTATGTCCACATTTTCCTGTTTCCATTGACGGATGGATTTGGTACGGATGGATTCTGCCGGTGCAGTAATATCTACAGCGATACATAGCCTTGTTTCATCCTTTGCAGATTGCAGGATATCCTTGATCAATGGATTGTTGCGATAAGGCGTTTCAATAAAGATCTGTGTACAATTTTGTTTTTGGGAAAGTATTTCCAGTTCTTTTATTGTCTGTTTTCGTTCCGTGGCATCTATCGGCAGGTAACCGTGAAACTGAAAACATTGTCCGTTCATGCCGCTTGCCATCAATGCAAGAAGAATAGAGCTGGGGCCAACCAATGGTTTAACGGTAAGGTTTGCGCGTTGCGCCACATCTATCAGTAATTGTCCCGGGTCGGCAATGCCGGGACAACCCGCTTCACTGATGATGCCGATATTTTTGCCCGACCTGGCCAGTTCCATGAACGATTTTTTGACTTCTTCCTCTGCTTTATGGATGGTGAACCATTGGTAGTTATCGATCACCATTTCTTTCCAGATACTTTTCAAAAAACGTCGGGCCGTTCTTTCGTTTTCCACAAAAAAAGCCTGGCAATCTTGTACAGCAGATACTATATACGGAGCGATCGTTTCGGGTGCCTCTTCATGAAGCACAGTGGGTATCAGGTAAATTTTTCCGTGTTGCATGTGAGTGAATGATGGTGCTTATTTTTCTCCCTGTTTTAAAGGATACATGCTGAGTGTAGCAGCTATTACAGAATAAGAAGGCGCCAGTACCCAACCAACAATAGGCAGCAGGTGCATAAGGTAAAAGATAAGTCCATTGCCAATGGCCAGTCCTTTGTGGGAACCAATGAAGAAAATACTTTCTGCCGGTGTTTTTTTATGACGCTCCATACTATAATCAAGCATGGAAAAACCGTAATAATAACATTCCACCAATAGTGCAAGGATGGGTGTGAGCCAGCCTACCAGTGGTATCAGGCTTAATAACAGTATCGTTAAAAAATAAACTGTTTGCCATAAACTGTTTCGGGCGGCAATAAAAATGCCCCGTTTGATGTCTTTCAGCAACTGTACAAAACTGAACGGTATATCCTTTCCTTCAATAATAGCTTCTGTTTTTTCGCTGAGAAAGGCAAACAAAGGCGAGCCTACGATCAGGAAAATATATTTGAACAGGGAGAAGTAAAACAACAACAATAGTAGCCATAATAGCACCCCGGCCATGGTAAACAGGAAGCCCACAAAACTGTTATCGATCGCATTGAGCCAGTTTTTTAAACCCGCTGTTGCGCCTATCCATTTGATAAAATCGCTCGAAGTCTTTCCAAAAAAGTAAGCGCCGATTAAAAACATGAGGGTGTAAATAATGCCCGGTATCAGTATCCATTTCCACAGGTTATGCTTTTGGATAAACCGGTGTGCCTGGAAATAGGCCTGTATGGAAGTGATCATGTCTTTCAGCACATCGGGGGGATTTAGCTGCGCAAAGTTAGCACATTCAGTATTTTTGAGGCCATGAAAGCTATAACGCTTCTGCGTTCAAAGAAATTGCCCATAACATTTTATGAGCGTAAAAATGTCTGTACGGTGGCAAAATCGCTGATTGGTAAGATACTGGTCACCAATTTCGATAATATACTCACCAGCGGCAGGATAGTGGAGACTGAAGCCTATAATGGCCCTGTTGACCGCGCATCCCATGCCTGGAACGGGAGACGGACGGCCCGCACCGAGATCATGTACCGCCATGGCGGTGTGGCTTATGTGTATTTGTGTTATGGTATTCATCACCTGTTCAATGTGGTCACTAACCTGGCGGATGTTCCCCATGCGGTATTGATTCGGGCCGTGGAACCAGTGGAAGGGGTAGTGGATATGCTGATACGGACCGGGAAAAAGAAAGCGGACTATACGTTAACAAAGGGACCGGGTAATGTTTCCAAAGCGTTGGGCATCCACACCCATCACACGGGAATTGACCTGCAAAGCAATCAATTATTTATTGCTGATGATGGGCTGGCTGTAAAACCATCGCAGATCGTAGCAACGCCAAGGATAGGTGTTGATTATGCGGGAGAAGATGCATTTCTTCCTTATAGATTTATCCTGAAAGATAATCCTTATGTAAGTGGCAAGTAATGGTATTGTTTGAATTTTGCAGGGCATGTAGGTATCCATTTAACCGCAAAGTCGCAAAGGCGCAAAGAAACGCGAGGAAATCTTTGCGTATCCTTGCGTCCTGGCGACTTTGCGGTTAAATATTTCAAACTATACCACTACCCAATGGTAGGAAGACGGTATGAATTGTATATTTATCCTTATGATATCTATTGCCAAAAGATCTCTTGCAAGGGGTTTATTTGCGTTTATTCTCTGTATTGGTTTGCACAGAGCAGATGCCCAAACAGGTAAGATCATCCGGTTCAGTTCCGGTAATGCCATGTTTCCTGATACAATGAGGGCAAAGGGTCATACGTACAATGGTAAACTGTACGATGCAGCTACTCACTATAGCGATAGTAGTGTATTGCTATATGTTCCTACAGGTTTTTCACCAAACAAGGGAATTAGCCTGGTGTATTGGTTTCATGGCTGGGGCAATAGCATCGATAGTGCCATACAACAATACCGATTGCTGGAACAGTTTGACGCTTCTGGCAGGAACGCCGTTTTTGTATTTCCTGAGGGTCCTAAAAATGCACCGGATAGCTATGGGGGTAAACTGGAACAACCCGCCGTATTCCAGCAACTGACAAGGGAAGTAATCGGCCAACTTGCAGTAAATGGAATAATCAAAAAGAAATCAACGTTTAATATCGCCGATTATCATATCACATTGGCCGGACATAGTGGCGCTTACCGGGTGATCAGCCGCATTATCAATAAGAGCCCTGTAAATGAAGTGATCCTTTTCGATGCCATGTATGGAGGTAATGACCAGTATCTCGAATGGTTATCTGATCCTGCGCACCGGTTTATCAATATCTATACAAAAGATGGAGGCACGTATGATAACAGCCGGTTCATCATGCAAAAACTTTCCGATTCATTGCATGTGCCGGTAACGGGTATGGATGAAGCATCAGTGAATGAACAGGTGTTACGCACCAATCGCAAACTATTTATTTTTAGTGCCCAAAGTCATAATGCAGTGATTACCTATGACAGGAATTGGGAAAAATTTCTTCGGAATACACCGGATAAATGAGCAGTATAAATAAGGTTGCTTAAATGTTAGACTACTGATTTATCTGCGAAAACTCCCCGCTCTCATGTTCTCTGCGGTGAAAGAAAGTCTCGAAATTGAGTATGTCCGATTGTGCAGACTGTTTTTCACCGCAGAGAACATGAGAGGCAGAGTTTGCGCAGAGCGATTAATGGCAAAATAGCTTACCAATTAATCTAATCTAGTCTAGTAGTTCTGTTGAGGTACTTACCAGTATTTAAAACTTAGGACAATTCACCGGTCTTTCAGTAGAGGGCCTTCGGGTATAGACCAATGATATTTCAATGCCACCCCTGTTAAGAGTTGCCGTTTTCAAGGAAGAATAGTTGTAATCATAGGTTGCGCCAAAACGGAAATCACCAAACTCAAGACCTACATAAGGTATGATGGCATCCTGCAGGCGAACCCAACTGCCAAAATAAATACTGGTTGGTTTTTCTGCATCAGGATCGGCCATTAACTGTACGGCACCTCCCATTACGGTTTGCGAGGTGCCACCCTGCATCATGTGCAAAGCACTTACATGAAGCGTACTGTTGATTCCCAAAGGGAAATAACCGCCGCCGTGAATTGTTGTACGCGTGGGTAATACATATTGCGCACCGGTAAATTGCTGTTGCGGACGATTGATATGATACATGCTTACACCCATGTAAAAATTATTACGCTCATTGGTACTGCCGTTATACAGCACACCTGCATTTACATCAATATAATTTCCTTTCAGTGTTGAAGAATTGAAAACTTCTGAAGTAACACCCGTAAAACCCACACTTGTCAACTCGTCCTCAAAATTGAGCAGGCTGGTATTGATCAGCATATTGGCATAAGTTACCTGGAAGCCGGCCCCTAACTGGTGGATACCATCTTCATCAAGACCTTTATGGTAAGCGGTAGATAAGGCAGCATAATTAAAGGCGACTGCACCATTGGAGCTTTTATCGCTGTATCCCATCAATCCCGCACCCCAGGTATCATTTCCCGAGATCCTGTTTTGCAGGATATGAAAATCAACCGAAGCGGTGGTGGTGGTAAAAGCCTTATCTAAATCGGGCCATTGATTGCGGTAATTGCCGCTTACCCGGTAGGTTCCGAAAAATTTGCCGGTCAAAGCGGGGTTGAGTGTCAGCGGTGAAGAGAAAAACTGGGAAAAATGAGGGTCCTGGGCCATAACATCTGTAAGGCTCGCACATAAACAGCAGATCAGGATCAGTTTTCGCATAAAAGTCAGGATACCGAATGTAAGAGAATCCAGTCACCTAATGATAACTGAATATAAAAATTTATAGCGGTATTAACGTATATAGACGGCCATAAAAGGCCAAACGTTGCTTGGAAATAGGCTTAGGACTGCATTTTGTTGCCAAATGCCAGGTCACCGGCATCGCCCAGACCGGGAACAATATATCCCTTGGCTGTCAGTTCATCATCAATATCCCCGCACCAGATTTTAATATTCTGACCACATTCCCTGTGTATGAATTCTATGCCTATGGTACAGGCAATGGCCACCACCACATGAATGTCACGGGGGCTGTTATCGTTTTTCATATACTGGATGGTCTTTACAATAGATGCCCCGGTGGCCAGCATGGGATCGCTGATAATTACCGTTCTGTCATCGAGTACGGGGCAGCTCATGTATTCAAGGTTGATCTCAAAAGTTCCGTCGCGGTGATGTTTGCGATAGGCTGAGATAAAGGCATTGTCTGCTTTATCGAAATAATTCAGCATGCCGTTGTGTAATGGCAACCCCGCACGTAATATGGTGGCCAGCACCGGCTGCGCTTCCAGCACTTTGCTTTCATGGGAACCCATGGGTGTGGGCACTTCCACTGTTTTCCAGGGCAGTTCCTTGCTGATCTCGTAAGCCGCTATCTCACCGATGCGTTCGAGATTTCTTCTGAAACGAAGACGGTCACCCTGTATGTTCACATCTCTCAATTCTGATACCCAGTTGCTGACAAGACTATGTTGTTCACTCAGGTTTACTATCATGGGGATGCGTTTGAAACCTCAAAACTAAATTCTATCGGTTGTAATGGGAAATTTATGTTTTAGGCCGCTGATGGGACACTTAACTTTTCTATTGTCGATTTATTGTTTATTTTTCTTTGATCAAATACAAAAGATGAGAAAACTACTGGCAGTATTACTGGCGATAGCAATGATAGCCGCCTGTAAAAATGATAAGAAGGAGAAAACCTTCGATACCAAATCGTATGAAGAGGTAAAAGAATCGCTTGCCGAAAAGGAAAAGAACAATCCTGTAAAATTCCTGGCTGTCAGTAACCGCGACCGTAAGAACCTGATCGGGCAAACGGTGGTGATTGGCTATCTTACCAATAAAGCCACTGTTTGCTGGTACAAGGATGTAGAAGTAAAGCTGTCATTTTTCAGTAAAACAGGGGTGAAGCTGGATGAAGGTATTGAAACGGTGTATGAGAATGTGGGCCCTGGAAAGACCGTCAAATTCAAAACAAGGTATTTTGCTCCTAAGGGGACGGATAGTGTGACGGTGGCGGTGTTGAAAGCCGTTGGGGATATTTCACATGTTAAGTAGCGGGATTTTTTTTCAACACAGAGGTCACGGAGAAAAGCAGAGGGCCCTCTGTTTTTCTCCGTGACCTCTGTGTTGAAATCTTCGCTAAGATCAGTCGGAGGAGTTCACAAAAGAAAAACTATCGCCATCAAACAATCCTTTATCACTGAGTTTGAGGTGCGGAATCACTAATAGTGCCATAAAACTCAATGTCATAAACGGTGCGGCAAGTGATGAACCCAATGATTTAGCCATGGTATCTATTGCAGTATATTCTTTGGCAACGGCATAGCCATCCAGATGACTCATCAACCCGGCAACAGGTAACCCCAATACTTTTGATGAGGTAGCCGTACAACAACTCACACCACCTTTTTCTTTGATCACCAGGTTGATGGCTTTTGCCAGGCTCTCATCATCCACACCTACCGCCACAATATTATGACTGTCATGCGCCACAGAAGAAGCAATGGCGCCATGTGTAAACCCGAAGTTTTTGATAAAGCACTTGGCAATGGGTGCCGGATGGTAGCGGTTGATCACTACTATCTTCAGCATGTCCTGTTCCACATCACTTACCCATGCATCATCAACCAGTTTCCCCTCCAGCTCGAGCCGGTTGGTGATGAGTTGACCATCCAGCGCTTCTATCACAGGGATCTTTCCGTTTTTTGAAGGATAGGTTGCTGCCTGTATGATAAGATCTGCTGGCGTTATTTCCGCACAGTCAAAATAATTGATCGGAGTGGTGGCTACAGATTTGATAAATGATTTTCCGTTCTCCGCTACCAGTTGTCCATCAATAAAAGTCTGTAATACATTAAATTCCGTAAGATCGGAGGTTACAATAAAATCCGCCGGGTCACCTTCGCGTAATAAGCCAATATCGAGATGGTAATGCAGTACAGGGTTTACACAGGCTGCACGCAATACATCAAATATATCAATGCCTTTGGCAATAGCCTTGGCACATAACTGGTTGATATGGCCATCAACCAAACTGTCGGGATGTTTATCATCGCTGCAGAACATGATCATTTTGGGATGATCCTCCAGCAGTTCGATCAATGCTTCAAAATTCTTAGCGGCGCTGCCTTCGCGTATCAGTATTTTCATGCCGTGTTCCAGTTTGTCAACAGCTTCTTCCACTGTAAAACATTCATGGTCCGTAGAAATACCCGCTTCAATATACTCTTTGGCGCGTTCGCCCCTTAGTCCGGGGGCATGTCCATCAACCGGTTTGCCCAACGCATGTGCGGCAGCGATCTTTTTCATCACTTCCGGGTCTTTGAACAGTACACCGGGGAAGTTCATCATCTCGCTTAAATATTTTACCTCCTCTTTCTCGAGTAATGTTTTTACATCAGTACTATCAAGACTGGCACCTGCTGTTTCAAAAATGGTAGCAGGCACACAGCTTGGCGCTCCGAAGTTGAATTTGAAAGGAACCTGTTTACCGTTCTCTATCATAAACTCAACGCCTTTCATTCCGCATACATTGGCTATCTCGTGCGGGTCGCTCACTGTGCCTACCGTACCATGTACCACCGCCAGTTTTGCAAATTCACTGGGGATAAGCATACTGCTTTCTACGTGTACATGACTATCTATAAAACCAGGGAGGATATAATTTTTACCGGTAGTGTTTTCTATCGGAGTGATCGATTGTATCACACCATATTCGATACGTACTTCTGCAGGGTAGATCTTTTTTTTCCAGATATCAACCAGGTTGCCGGTTATCGTGAAAGCGTTTGTTTGCATGGGGTGGAAGTAGTTTGGATGTACGCCGCAGATTCGCAGATTTTTATCCCAATCTGCGAAGCTGCGGCTAACTATTATTTCAAAAAGGATCAGTCCTCATTTAACAGGTCAGGTCTTCTTTCACGTGTACGCTGCAATGATTGCTCATGACGCCATTCTTCTACTTTTTTGGGATCACCCTGTAATAAGATCTCAGGCACTTTATCGCCACGGAAATCAGCGGGCCGTGTATATACGGGCGGTGCCAGCAGGTTATCCTGGTACGAATCAAAAAGCGCAGAGGTTTCATCATTCAATACGCCGGGTATCAACCTGCCGATGGCATCTACCACTACTGCCGCTGCCAGTTCTCCGCCACTGAGTACATAATCACCAATAGAGATTTCCCTTGTCACATATTTCTGGCGGATACGTTCATCAATGCCTTTGTAGTGACCACAGATAAGCAGCAGGTTTTCTTTCAGTGATAATTGGTTGGCTGTTTTCTGGTCGAATTGTTTTCCATCAGGTGTTAGGAAGATGATCTCGTCGTATTTTTTCTCCTGCTGCAGTTCATCGATGGCGTTTGCCAATGGTTCGGGCATCATTACCATACCGGCGCCACCGCCAAACTGGTAATCATCAACCTGCATGTGCTTGTTGATGGCCCATTTGCGGAGGTTATGCATCTGTACGGTGAGCAAACCTTTTTCACGGGCGCGTTTCAGGATACTATGACTGAACGGGCTGTCCAGCAATTCAGGAACCACCGTGATGATATCGATATTCATACTGCAAACATACAAATACCTGTGCGGGATATTAATCGAAGCTAAAAACGGATACCTGTTTTTTCCGGTAGACAACAGGCTTGCCATTGACAGTCGCCGGTTTCCAGCGTGGGGAGTTTTTGAGTATCCTGTTTATTTCATTGCGCACAGGCTGGCTCACCTGCCCTTCAATGGTGACCAGGCTGATGCTGCCATCTGTCATGATGCCAAAACCATATTGTACCCTTTGTATCTTGCCAAAACGCTCAATATCTTTTGGGGTGGATTGGTTGATGAGGTTTTGTTTGTTCAGGCTGGTATCCAGGTAATGGTTCCAGGCAGAATCTCCGCCGGGAAATTCTGCGGGGATGTTTTGCGCAGAAGCAGTTGCGTAAAAACAGGTAATCAACAATGATAAACAAACTGATCTCACTCTCATCATGTCAATGGTGATTTATTACTGTTCCATAAAACCTCCCAGGTCGCGCCGCTCCCGCTTGGTGGGCCGTCCTATCTTGCTCTGCCGTTTACCCGTATTGAATGCGGCGGCCTCAAATTTAATACGGTCGAGTTCTTCTGCCGGTGTAATATCAATATAATATTTGATCGCTTCGGCATAAGCCATACGGGTTGGTAAAAGCCCCGATACTTTGATCACCCATTTACGCGCTTCGGTTTTTACCTCGTATTCATCACCAATGCTTACAACACGCGATGCCTTGATCGAATTACCCATAAACTTCACCCTGCCTTTATCACACGCATCACCAGCCTGGCTCCGTGTTTTGAACAAACGGATGGACCAGAGGTATTTGTCGATGCGTAATTTTTCTTTTGCTTCTGCCATGGTATTGAAAACTTTCTAAAAGTTTTAAGCTTTCATTTCTGTATAAAACTGGTGGAAATACGGGATAGTCTCAATGCCCTTATAAAAATTGACTACATCAAATTTTTCATTCGGGCTGTGCAGGTTGTCACTATCCAGTCCAAATCCCATGAATACGATCTTCAACCCCAGTTCTTTTTCAAACAGGGAACAGATCGGAATGCTTCCGCCACCGCGAACAGGTATCGGCTCTTTACCAAATGTGGCATGAATGGCTTTTGCTGCTGCTTTGTATGCATCAGAATCGATCGGTGTCATATAAGGTTCGCCGCCATGGTGCTCTTCCGCTTTTACGGTTACACCTTCGGGTGCAATGCTTTTAAAATAGTTCAGTATTTTTTCTGTGATCTTAACAGAAGACTGGTTGGGTACGAGGCGACAGGAGATCTTTGCAAAAGCCTTTGATGGCAAAACCGTTTTAGCGCCTTCGCCTGTATAGCCTCCCCAGATACCGTTTACCTCCAGGGTTGGACGGATCCCTGTTCTTTCATTACTGGTATATCCTTTTTCGCCCCAGAGTTTTTCTACACCCAGGTCCTTTTTGTATTCGGCTTCATCAAAAGGCGCCTGAGCCATTTTTTTTCTTTCCTCCGGTGTTGACTCAACTACATCATCATAAAAACCGGGGATGGTGATATGGTTATTTTCATCATGACAACCCGCGATCATTTTTGCCAGCATAGTAACGGGATTGGCTACGCCGCCGCCATATACACCACTGTGCAGGTCGCGGTTAGGACCGGTAACTTCCACTTCTATATAGCTTAATCCACGTACACCGATATCAATCGATGGAGTATCCATGCTTAGCATAGAAGTATCACTGATCAATATCACATCAGCTTTCAGCAGTTCTTTATTTGCTTTCACAAAAGTGGCGAGGTTGGGACTGCCTACTTCTTCTTCACCTTCTATCAGGAATTTTACATTGGCAGGCAGGGTATTGGTCTGCGTCATGGTTTCCAATGCTTTTACGTGCATATAGAATTGACCTTTGTCATCGCAGGAGCCACGTGCATAAATTTTACCGTCTTTGATCACCGGTTCAAAAGGACCGCTGTGCCATAGTTCCAATGGGTCGGCAGGTTGCACATCATAGTGTCCGTAAACAAGTATGGTTGGTTTGGAAGCATCGATGATCTTTTCTCCATATACAACCGGGTGACCGGTGGTAGGATAAATGGTTACGGTATCTGCACCCGCTTCGAGCAAACGCTGTTTCACTGCTTCGGCGCAACGGATCATATCATCTTTGTGTTCGCTCCGGGCGCTGATGCTGGGTATGCGTAAAAGTTCCAGCAACTCGTTGAGAAAACGGTCCTTGTTTTTTTCCTGGTAATCTTTCCAAACCTGCATGATCTTGAATTTTAGTGTGAGTGTTTTGTAGGAAGACAAATTTAAGGAGAAAGCGATTAGGCATTGGATTTTACCTCCTGGCTTTTTCCTGCTAACAGCCAAAGGCTGATAGTCCATAGCTATAAACGGTGTTTTTCATTCACCAGCACATTCTCCATCGTCCATTCCAGCTTTTTTTCGAGGGGATGTTGTCTTACGGGGCAGTCGGTTTTGATACAGATAGGGCAACCGGTAGGAAGACAGCCATCCGTATGTACAAATAATTCAATGGCATCGCCAAACTGTTGTTTGATAAGGCTGGCGAGGGCATCTATCTCGAGATGGGCCTCGTTGATATTGAGGTACCAGGGTACGGTTAAATGACAGTCGATATGTAACAGGCTGCCGTATTTGATCACCCGCAGGTTATGGATATCTACCCAGTTCTGGCGCCGGTTGTCGTTGAGTACTTTGATGAATTGTTTCAGTAACTGTATATCCGCTTCATCCATGATGCCTGCGAGTGAAGCACGTAAGATGCGGTAACCATTATAGATCACCAGTACACTTACGCCCAGTGCGATCAGTTTATCCAGCCAGTACAAGCCGGTAAAAAGTATGATCAGCAAACCGGCAATGATCGCCAATGTAGAATAGGTATCCACCTGCAGGTGTTTGCCACTGGCCTGTAATGCTAGCGAATTGTTTTTTTTGCCGATACGGTAACAGATCGTTCCGGCGATAAAATTGATCACAGCGGTGATGGCGATCAATAACACGCCCGTATCCAGCGACTCGATGGGATCTTTGTCGATGATGTTCAATACCGTCTCATAAATGATCATGATACCCGCCGCCACTATCAAACCACCTTCTGCGGCCGCCGATACAAACTCTGCTTTGCCATGACCGTAAGGATGATCGAGGTCGCGGGGCTTGGCGGATACATATAAACTGTACAATCCGATAAAACCCGCAATGACATTCACAATACTTTCCAGTGCATCAGTTAAAATAGCCAGTGAATGGGTAAACTGGTAAGCTATAATCTTGGTAAGAAACAACACCACACCCAATACGGTTATCCAGAGCTGGACACGGAAATTCTGTTGGGCTGATTGCAGGAGATAGTGTTTGCTGCAAAAGTACTAATCTCTGTGAAACTCTGTGTTCTTTGTCCCTCTGTGGTAAAGCCGTCGCATTGATCGACGGAGGATTTTTTTACCACAGAGGCACTAAGAACACAGAGTTTCACAGAGGGAGCAACTCGATCGTATAGTTGATAGCGCAGTGTTTGGCAAGCATGGCAGATACCCCACAATATTTCTCCTGTGAAAGCGATACCGCACGGGTCACTTTATCCAGTGCCTCTGCCGGGGCATCGATACGGTACACCATATTGATATGTGTAAATACTTTAGGGTGCTCCGTTGTCTGCTCAGCTTCTGCTTCTATTTCGAATTGGTTAAAGGGTACTTTCATTTTGGTCAGTATCTCTACCACATCCATTCCACTGCATCCGCACAATGCACCCAACAGCATTTTTTTAGGGTTCATACCACTACCTAAACCACCGCCTTCAACAGTTGTATCAATCCTTACTGTATGTCCGCTATCTGCCGTTGCATCAAATGCGAGACCTTCTACCCATTTGGTTGTTGTCTTCATTACCAGTAATTTAAAATTCAAAAAATGTAAACCGTGCCTTTGTGTCTTTGTGAGAGAATAATTGCTCACAAAGGCACAAGGACACGGTTTTATTACTTTACGTGTTGATTAATCTTATGCTGCAGTAAACCGGCTTCCCACATAATCCCAGTTCACCACGTTCCACCATGCGTTGATATAGTCCGGGCGTTTGTTCTGGTATTTGAGGTAATAAGCATGTTCCCAAACATCCAGTCCGAGCAGTGGTGTTCCTTTCAGGTCACTTACCGGCATCAGTGGATTATCCTGGTTAGGGGTTGAACCGATCACCAGTTTTTTGTCCGCATTCAATACCAGCCAGGCCCATCCGCTGCCGAAACGGTTTTTACCTGCATCGGAGAACTGTGTTTTGAAAGTATCGAAAGAGCCAAAACTTTGATCAATCGCTGTAGCCAGTTTACCCGAAGGTTTGTTGGCGCCGCCTGGTTTCATACACTGCCAGAAAAGTTCATGGTTATAATGTCCGCCGCCATTGTTACGCACCTTGCCTGTATATTTTGATACATCACGCAGTATGTCTTCCAGCGTTTTGCCACTGGTGTTGATGTTTTCATCTTTTATCGCATCGGCCAGGTTCTTGGCATAGGTGGCTGCGTGTTTGGAATAATGTATCTCCATGGTCATGGCATCGATCACGGGTTCGAGGGCCTTATAATCATAACCCAATGGTTGTTGTGCAAAACCGGTAGGTGGTACATCACCCGCAAATCCTGAAATAGATGGCAGTATCGTCATGGCGATACCTGCTGCACCGGCAGTCTTGATGAAATCACGACGGTCCTTGTTATGCTGTATCATAGGATATCTTTTTTAGATGATTTTTTTGAGGATTTAAAATTAGCCAAAATTACCCGCAACTTTTTGAAAGAACGGTAATAGAACTCCTGGTTAAACAACTGGGAGTCGTGCATCGCTTTATACGTAAGAAACATCCCGATGGGGATGAGGATAAACGTCGATAACCACATACCCACAAAAGGACTTGTCTGTTCTGATTTCACAAATTTCTCGCCAAATGTGTTGAACAGGTGAAATATCACGAAAAAGATAATGGCAGACACCAGGGGCGCGCCCAAGCCACCCCTGCGTATGATCGAACCCAATGGAGCGCCAATCAGGAACATCACAAAACAGGCAACCGATAAAGTGAATTTTTTATGCCACTCGATCTCGTGCATCAAAAGTGATTTATACCGCTCCTTATAGTCGTTTGACAATACGGCAAGGTTTCCTTTGATGCTGTATAACTGGCTGATACTGGATTCTACCAGTCGCGGTTTCATTGAATCGGGTACGATACTGTTGAAGCTGGCCGCTTTTACCAATGCGGGGCTATCAGGTACTTTCCAACCGGTATCGGCATATTTTACAAATTTGAGATAAGGATTTACTTCTGCTACCGATCTTTTATAATAAAAACTATCTACATGATACAATGAATCGATCGCATAATTGAGCTGGCGCATACTCAGCATTTTGGGATCGTAAAAATTACTGGTGTCGGATTCATTCATCGCAAAACTCTTCAGGTCAAATACCTTTTTGTATTCCTGAAAACCCATACGTGTAAACTGGGTATTGGTGGTGGCGCGTACACCCTGTTCTTCATAGCGTAAGCCGTTGCGCAGTATGAATTCAAGAAAACGTTTGTCGGGTGTGATGCGCATTACCCCGCTTTCTGCCACGAGTATATTATCCTGTAATCCTGCGCCGCGGTTCTTTTCAAAGATGACTATGCTGTGAATTATACTGTCGTTCTTTTCCTTTTTGCCGAGTTTGATGATGTATCCTTCAATCTTATCGTAGAATACGCCTTCCTTGATATCAAAAGCAGGTTTGGTAACGATGATATCATATTTAAGCGCAGATAGCTTCAGTTGTGTAACGGGAATGATATTATTGGCAAACAGGAACGCAAGCCCGCAGATAAAAATGGTAATGATCATCAACGGCCGCATAAACCTGAGTAACGGGATACCGGAAGATTTGATCGCTACCAGTTCAAACGTCTCGCCAAGATTGCCAAAGGTCATGATGGACGAGAACAATAAAGCCAGCGGAAGGGCCAGCGGTACCCAGAATAGCATTACAAGGCCTACCAGTTTGAAGATGATCATGATATCCAGTCCCTTACCTACCAGATCATCGATATACAACCAGAAAAACTGCATGGTTAACACAAACAGGGAAATCAGCAAGGCGGCAATAAAGGGACCGATAAATGAGCGGATGATGAGTATATCTAGTTTTTTTATCACTTTGTCCTTGCTTAATATTGGGGTATGCGGCAAACAAAAATAGTGCTTTCGTCAAAGGAACTCGAACTGGTTACCAATGCGGACTGGATTTTAACAAAGAATGCCATTATCCAGAAAGTGTATGCATTATTCGGAGAATTGAGTGAACAGTATCGTATCATCATGGATGCATCCTGTTTGCCGCAGGAAGCGATCGGCACACGGTCACCCAAAATTTCCAAAGGAGAGCAGTATGAAGAACTGCCCTGGGTAATGCTCGATTACCCCCGAAATTTTACAGAGGATGATGCGTTTGGTATCCGTTGTTTTTTCTGGTGGGGCAATTTCTGTAGTATTACGCTGCAATTATCGGGTAAGTACCAACTGGCATACGCGCCTGCTATTGAGAAATATTTGAAGGGCCATAAAAAAGATTGGTTCATCGTTACCGGTAACGATCCATGGAAACACCATTTCCGGAAAGATAATTATGTACCAGTTGCAGAATGGGAGGGCGACCTGTCATCTGTCCCTTTTATCAAGATCGCCCAAAAAATATCTTTGCACGAATGGGATGGGCTGGCTGATTTTTTTGAGGAAAAGTATAAAGCGATGGTAAAGATGTTGGGCGGGTAATGTCAAAAACAACCGTGCCTTAGTGCCTTTGTGAGCAAATATTTCTCACAAAGGCACTAAGGCACGGTTTGAATATGTTGATGGATTATGCTCCCAGCCTGTGAAACAACTCTTTCAGCTGGTAGCCCCAAAGCTGGCTCTGGTCCTTTATCTCGTTTTTTTCAGCAAAATCTTTGATGATCAGGATGGTCTGGTTGGAGATCTCAGTTTTTTCTATTTTGAATTCAAAATATTCCCCTTTATCACTGTGGTGCCAGTGGTAGCGGATAAATTTATCGGTTTCTTTATCCAGAACATCTGCTTTATCAGGTGTGCCGCCAGTCCAGGTAAAACTGTAAACATTTTCCCATTCATCAACCTTATCTGCAAACCATTCCTGCAAACCTGCGGGCGTGGCCAAAAATTCGTATAAAATGGTGGGCGAACATCTTACCGGGAACTCCAGTGTAAATAGCTGCTTTTTGCTCATTAAAATCTCTTTAGCCTACAGTCATCGTAGGCCTGCAATAATATTAAATAATCCTTCGCTCCCAAATGTTTTTTTAAGGATGTGTACGCAATATGTTAGTCAATCTGGAAAATTAATGTTGCACCACTGCTAAAGCATTGCTTTTCAGTTATTTGTGGTGAACGATTTTTTTTGAAAAGATTTGAAAAAATGTTAAATTGCTCTGAGACCGACCATGTGACGCTGGAATTTTTCCCCCCAGAAAAAGTTCCTATACCAAAACAAACAATACAACCAAAACCTGCTTAGCTATGAGTATGCGTCAACTCAAGATCACTAAATCTATTACTAACCGTGAATCGCAGAGCCTTGAAAAGTACCTGCAGGAGATCGGCAAAGTAGACCTGATCACCCCCGAAGAAGAGGTACAGCTGGCTATGCGCATCCGCCTGGGGGATCAGTTTGCGCTGGACAGGCTGATCAAATCCAACCTGCGGTTTGTGGTATCTGTGGCCAAACAGTACCAGAACCAGGGGCTCACCTTACCCGACCTGATCAATGAGGGCAATCTGGGGTTGATCAAAGCGGCCTTACGGTTTGATGAGACCCGTGGCTTTAAGTTTATTTCTTACGCAGTATGGTGGATACGCCAGAGCATCCTGCAATCACTGGCCGAACAGAGCCGTATCGTTCGCCTGCCACTCAATAAAGTGGGGCTTACCAACCGCATCAGCAAGGCCTACCAGCAACTGGAACAGGAGTTTGAACGCGAACCCACCGCCCAGGAGCTCGCCGATATACTTGATATAAGCATTGAGGAAGTAACAGCCACCATGAGCGTAGGTTTCCGCCATGTAAGCATGGATACGCCCTTATCTGAAGGCGAGGAAGGCACTTTGCTCGACCTGATGGAAAACCCCAACGCCGAAAAAACAGACGAGAAACTGGTTCACCACGAATCGCTGCGTATGGAAATTGAACGCAGCCTGAAAACACTTACCGAGCGGCAGAAAGAAGTGGTATGCTATTTCTTTGGCATAGGTGTGGATCACCCGCTGAGCCTGGAAGATATCGGGGAACGTTTTCACCTTACCCGCGAGAGGGTAAGACAGATAAAGGATAAGGCGATTACGAAACTGAGAAGTACAAACAGAAGTAAACACTTGAGGTTCTATTTAGGCTGATCTCTCTGTGAACCTCTGTGTTCTCTGTGCCTCTGTGGTAAAGCCTCCGCTTCAATCACTTCACCACAGAGGCACAGAGAACACAGAGGTTCACAGAGTTTACCCATATATTTGCATCCCAAAATGAACATTTGTTATGTTCATTTTTTATTTGTGGAATGACTGAAAACAAGGAATTATGTTCAACTCTTTAAGTGAGAAACTCGAATCCGCCTTTAAGAACCTCAAAGGTGAGGCGCGCATCAACGACCTCAATATTGCCAATACCGTAAAGGATATCCGCCGTGCATTGATAGATGCCGACGTAAACTTCAAGATAGCCAAGGAGTTCACCGATAAAGTGCGTGATAAAGCGACCGGTGAAAAAGTGATCAATTCTATCAGTCCCGGCCAGTTGATGGTGAAGATCGTAAAAGACGAACTCGCCGAACTGATGGGCGGCACAGAGGCCCAGTTCAATGTAACCGGCAATCCTACAGTGATATTGATCGCGGGTTTGCAGGGTAGTGGTAAAACCACTTTTACGGGTAAGCTGGCACATTATCTCAAAACAAAAAAGGGTAAATCCGTACTGCTGGTAGCGGCAGATATTTATCGCCCGGCAGCGATCGACCAGTTAACGGTGCTGGCCGAACAGGTGGGTGTGGATGTGTACAGCGAGCGGGAAAATACCAATGCCGTAGAGATTGCGCAGAACGCGATAAAAGAAGCAAAGTCGAAAAACAAAAATGTTGTTATCATAGATACTGCCGGCCGTTTGGCCGTGGATGAAGTGATGATGACGGAAGTGGCGAATATCAAATCGGCAGTATCTCCCCAGGAAATATTGTTCGTGGTGGATTCCATGACCGGCCAGGATGCGGTGAACACTGCCAAAGCGTTCAACGACCGTCTTGATTTTTCGGGTGTGGTATTGACCAAACTGGATGGCGATACACGTGGTGGTGCCGCCCTGTCCATCAAATACACCGTGAATAAACCTATCAAGTTTGTGAGCAGTGGTGAGAAGATGGATACGCTGGATGTATTCTATCCCGAGCGAATGGCGCAGCGGATATTGGGTATGGGTGATATTACGTCACTCGTAGAGAAAGCGCAGGAACAGTACGATGAAGAGCAGGCAAAAAAACTGGAAAAAAAGATCCGCAAGAACCAGTTCGATTTCCAGGATTTTCTCGACCAGTTACAGCAGATCAAAAAAATGGGCAACCTGAAGGACCTGATGGGTATGATACCCGGTGTAGGCAAGGCCATTAAAGATGTAGATATCAATGACGACGCATTCAAAGGCATAGAGGCCATGATCAAATCGATGACACCTTTTGAGAGGTCCAACCCCGACTCCCTCACACCGAGCCGCAAACAACGCATCGCCAAAGGCAGCGGAAAAGAAATTACAGATATCAATGCCTTCATGAAACAGTTCGACCAGATGAAGCAGATGATGAAGATGATGAATAATATGCCGATGGGAGGGAAGTTTCCGGGGATGAGAAGGTAGTATTGCCTGTTTAAATTGGTATATTAGTATGCCAATATGATGCTGCGTATCACTGCAAAAATTCTGGGGATCATCCTGACCTGTTTATCCATGGGTGATCTGTTTGCGCAGAAAATAATGCTCCTTGCACAAGACAATCAAATATTCTCTGTTGATCTGTCCACCAATAACTGTAGCGCAGAGCGGGTAATAGTTGGAGCATGTTCGAGTGGTAGGACCACTTCCATAGCTTTGTTCAGGGATACCTTTTACTATACAGCAAACGGCATACTTTACCAAACTGTAGCGGGTCCCATGTCTACACACTGTAAAACACTGGCTACAGGTATTAATCCCAATTCATTAACGGTTGACAAAGACGGGATGGTGTACTGGATCGATAAGGAACTGCTTGTTAAGTTAAATCCAAATACATTAGTGCAGGATGTACGCGGACGGGTTCCGTTCACCGCCTCCGGCGATATGATCTTTTATAAAGACAAATTATACCTGACCGCTACTGGTGGGGTGGTAGAGGTTGATATCCAGGATCCTTCACAAAGTAAAATGGTCATACCTGCACCCGGTCGCGATTTTTCCGGGTTCATTAATATACCTGTTGCATGTAGTGGAAATAAGGTGTATGGTGTGGAATCACTTGGGGCTTTCAATAACCTCGTAGAATTCGACCTGGATCAAAAAACAATACTGGGTACGTATTGCACTTTCAGTCTTAATGGTCTTACACTGCTCGATGCAGCCAGTAGCAATGAATCCGGCGCGCTTCCCGGTATCACAGTTGAAAATATCCACATCAAACCGAACTGTTGGCCTGCGGTAAACAACAGCGTGGCCAGTATCATTGCGTACACCCCCGCGGGAGACACAGGTCTGGTATATACTTTAACGAACGACAGGGTTACCCATGGCCCGATCAGTCAGCAAAAAGGCCCCTTTCTGCTTGCGGGACGTTTAGAACCTGGTAAATGGAAAGTCAACATTAAAAGCAGCAACGGCTGTTCGTTGGATACCACTGTAACTATGCCGGATGAAGTGCGAATAGTCACAAAAATCCTTATTGCGCCGGATACCTGTAACGGTGGCAATGGCAGTGGTCTTGTTGAAGTAACAGGCGGTAGCGCCCCGTATACTTTTGCATTGGCAGGTATCGGGTCTCAAACAAGCCCTGTATTCCGGTCTTTGTCATCGGGTTTGTACAAACTGGCTATTACTGACAGTTATACCTGTAGGGCTGAGTTCGATTTTGCGGTTGCTGTATATACGCCTCCTTTACCTGTCACAAATGTTGCGATCATTCCTGCCAGTGGATGCGGCACCAGCGGTGGAGAGATCAGGCTTACCTATGCATCTTCTGCCAATGTCCTGGGTGCAAGTCTTGATGGGTCTAGCTTCCAGGCAGACAATCATTTCACCGGGGTATCATCAGGGCCACACAGGCTGCAACTGAAAACTGCGACCTGTTTATACGATACTGTTATAAACATGCCATCCGCACCTGGCGCATCGCCGACGATCAGTTTCAAAAATAAGCACCCGGATTGTAACCATAACAATGGAAGCAGTACGGTAAATGTATCAGGTGCAATAGCACCAGTTACGGTTAGTTTCGCTGGCGCGGGGTTTGGCACGGTTACACAATTCAATAACCTTAGCGCAGGTATTTATCAAGTTATTATCAAAGACGGTAATGGTTGCGAATGGAAAGCATCTGATACCATACTGCCATACATACCTGTTCGCCCATCTGTTGTAACCTCGGTAAATGACAGCGGTTGTATAGGCCAGGGGCGGGTAAGACTTGTGATATCAGGAGCTGATGCCCCTTATCGTTTTCAACTGTCCGGCCAAATTTATAACTCCGGGCAGGAAGCGACAGGAATCGCGGCCGGAACCTATAGCGCCAGGATATTGACCTCGGGAGGTTGCCCGGTGGACAGTTTCAGCATTACGGTTAATACCGGTATGAATTGCGACACATTGCAGGTGGTATATGTACCATCTGCCTTTACCCCCAACGGAGATGGAAAAAATGATGTGTTGCGCCCGCTCAAAAATGCCTTTGGAAAAGTGATGTATTTTGTTTTCAGGGTGTATAACCGATCGGGACAGGTGGTGTTTGAAACCAGAACCCCCGGTAAAGGTTGGGATGGAACATTCAAAGGTATTCAGCAACCCACTGCTACGTATGTATGGGTGTTCCAGGGAACAGGCAGCAATGGGCAGCATGTGACTTACAAAGGAACTACCCTTTTACTGAGATGACCATCAAATAAATTACAGCAAATGTCCGTGCAACGGAAAGAACATTTTTTCGCTCAATATCTGTATAAAGCAATTCAACGAGCGAACAGATGACGCATTGCATAACGATGATGGGCGGTAGATTTACCGGTATGAAAAGAGGAATTTGTTTTTTCGTCCGCGGTAATTTTGCGCCGATTATATGAACCAAAACTTTCTTCAGAAATTACCGGCACTGGTAATAACATCTTTGTGCTGTTTACAATTATCGGCACAGAAAATATTGGTGACTACCAATAACAGCGAGTTGTATGCCATTGAATTATCCAACGGCTCCTGTTCCTCCCGTAAAATAGACGTTCCCTGTAACCTGCCCGGTTCCGCTAATTTGTTTTCCATAGCCTTGTACAAAGACACACTTTATTACCTGTCCAATACGGGAACACTTTTCCAGTCAGTTCTGGATAAACCGGCATCCTGCAAGAGTATCGCGGTAAGTCCCCAATTATTAGGGTTCAGTGTTAATTCACTGACGATAGACAAAGACGGAATGTTATACTGGATCAATATGGGATCACTGGTCAGGTATGATCCACAAACACAAAAGGCAACAGCGCTTGGGAACGTTCCTTTTGCGCCGGCCGGCGACCTGGTGTTTTACAAGGATAAATTATACCTCACCAGCTTACAGGGGCTGGTTGAAATAAACATCACGAATCCTTCCCAAAGTCAATTAGCTATACCAACACCAGGGAGCGTCTTTTATGGACTGATCAACATACCCTTGGGCTGCAACAAGAGTACTGTTTATGGGATAGACGTAGACGTACAGACAGGAACTTCCAGCCTGGTGGAGATTGATATGGAGAATAAAAAAGTACTCGGAAAACTATGTACTTTTCCCATGAATATTTATGATGCGGGCAGTATTACAGAATCAGGGATTGTTGCGGGTATTACGGTAAGCAGTATTGATGCGAAAAAACAATGCGGCCCGGCCGGAACCGGCAGCATAGCAGTCAACGCTTTTACCGCTACTCCTAATGTATCGCTCACTTACGCGCTGAATAACGCACAACCTGTTACTGATGGTAAGTTTACAGTTACTGCCGGTAACCATACGATCAGTATCAAAAGCAGTGACGGATGTTCTGTTGATACCACGGTAACCATAGGAATGGCGGATAAGATATCTGTTAACCTTCTTATCAAACCGGATACCTGTGCAGCGCAGAAAGGCAATGTATCGGTTCAGAAGATCAGCGGGGGAAATTCTTTGCTGTATGCAATGGATAACAATGCAGGGCAGACAGGGACCATATTTACCAATCTTTCAGGAGGGAACCATCAACTGACGGTAACAGATGAAAATTTCTGCAGACTGGATACTGCGTTTATGATCACCTCTTACCAGCCGCCTATTCCTCTTACGGGTCTCACTATTGTGCCGTCATCCTGTTCACAGGCTACCGGTCAGATCACTGTGTTGTATTCCGCGGATGTAACAGGGATCAGGCTGGATGGAGGAAATTTTCAAACCGTAAACAGTTTTACAAATGTTGCCACAGGTGAACACAGGCTGCAACTGAAAACAAATACCTGCCTGTACGATACGTTACTGGTGGTTCCTTCACTTTCAACCACTACACCGGTTATCAGTTTCAGCAATACAAGTCCTGATTGTTATAATACCAGTACAGGAAGTTCCACGATCGTGGTTTCATCCGTAGCAGCACCGTTTACCGTAAGTTTTGGAGGCGGCAATTATGTTTCTTCTACCCAGTTCAACGGGCTGGCCGCCGGTATTTACCCGGTAAATATTAAGGATGCAAACGGCTGTACCTGGCCGGCTGCGGATACTGTATTGCCATATACGCTGCAAAAACCGCTGGTGCAGCCGGTTATTACCCACGCAGAATGTGCGCCGCCACAACCCGGTAAAATAAAGCTGACGATTTCAGGCCCGGAAGCGCCTTACCGTTTTGGGGTAGGACCGCAGCGATTTGCATCTGGATCAGAACTAACTGACTTATTACCAGGTAATTATACCGCCAATATTTATACGTCTAAAAACTGTCTGGTTGATTCGGTTCGTATCACCATACTCCGGCAGAGTTCATCGGGTGTCAATTGCGATACCATTTTTGTTCCCTCGGCTTTTACACCGAACGGGGACGGCAGGAACGATGTCTTTAAGGCGATCGGAAATATACCCGGTAGTCAATCCTTTATTTTCAGGGTGTATAACCGGGGTGGACAGGTGGTATTTGAGTCCCGGAACATAGAAAAAGGCTGGGATGGGCGCATACAAGGTCAGCCGCAGCCCACCGGCACCTATGTATGGCTCGTGGAGCATACCAATTCATTGGGTGAAAAGAAGGTGTACAAGGGAACGGCCGTGTTGTTACGGTAGGGCCGAAAAGGCAAGGCCTAACGTCTCGTTAACAAATCCTTTACGTTCAAACTTGGCAAAATTCCTATTTAACGTTATTTTTGTCGCCCGGCTATTCTTAGCTGGATCGAAACCAAATTGTTTAACGCCTTTAAATGTCTATTTAAGATGGCAGTAAAAATGAGATTACAGAGGCACGGCAGCAAAAAAAGGCCCTTCTACTTTATCGTAGTGGCTGATGCACGTGCACCAAGAGATGGTAAGTTCATCCAGAAAGTGGGAACTTACAATCCATTAACCGTACCGGCAACCATCCAGCTTGACCGCCAGAAAGCGCTCGAGTGGCTGAACAAGGGTGCACAACCCACCGATACTGTTAGACGTATCCTCTCTTTCAAGGGAGTATTGTACCTGAAACACCTGCTGCGCGGTGTGAAACTGGGATTGTTTGATGATGCTGCGGCTATGACCAAGTTCCAGGCATGGCACAATGAGCATGAAGCAAACATTACCCGTCGCAACGACGAGCACAGGAAGACCCAGCGAGCCAAAAAAGCGTACACACCGGTTGTAAAAAAGGTGGAAGCGAAACAAGAGGCTGCTGAAGGAACTGCTGAAGCATAAAATCTTTACAGAGCGAACAATATTCCTGGGACCCGAAGCAATTCGGGTCTTTTTTGTTTGTGAGAGAATTTAAAGTGAAATGAATAGAGCGGATTTTTCGCCACAGATTCACAGGTTAATCTGTGAATCTGTGGCGAAACCCGATCGCGGGTCTGACTGATCAAGGCTATTTTAACCTGTAATAGTATAATTTGCATCCTTCAAATGAAAGACTATATCAACATAGGAAAACTGGTAGCCAGCTTTGGCGTAAAAGGCGAACTGATACTCAAACATGCATTGGGCAAAAAAACAATGCTGAAAGGAGTGGAAGCAGTGTTTGTGGAAGAAATGAAAGGCTCTTATCTCCCGTATTTTGTGGAGTTTTCCAAAGCCAGGACCGATGATGAGACCTATATTAAACTGGAAGGCATTGATACCAAAGAATCGGCCAACCGTTTAACCACAAGAAATGTATGGCTGCTTGATGCAGATTTCCGGAAACTGGCAGGAAAATCTGCTCCTATTTCATTACTGGGTTTTCACCTGATCAGTGAAGGGGAGGATCTTGGTCCTATTGAAGAAGTGATTGAACAGCCGCACCAGGTATTGCTACGCATAGACCTGCAGGGCAAAGAGGCATTGATCCCCCTTCATGCGGAAACACTGGATAAAGTGGACCAGGTAAAAAAACAGGTACATGTGATATTGCCTGATGGGTTGCTGGATATTTACCGGTAAGACTTGCTGCTGGATTTTGATAGTGGCAATGGCTCCCAGTTCCTTCTCATTTGTTAATTATCAGTATAATTGTACCTCGCGCGGGGAAAATACCCTTGTGCAGTTTGGCCAGATCCAATAGTTTCGTTCCTTTGCGGCCTTCGATCGAAAGCAGTACAGGCAACATTTTTTGACGGGCAGGTATCTATTCGATATAATTTCCGGTTTCCCAGGTTTCGGCATCTTGATCTCCGGTTGATATACCAATACTAACTATATATATCATCAACATTGTATGAAAAATCATGCGAATTTGTGTGCGGGGGATCGCAGGCATTTATTATTGGTCAAATTGCTGACAACAGGCTTCCTGCTTATTTTGTCGCTTGTACAATTGTATGCGCAGGAGCAAGCGGCAGCATGCAGCAGCGCTCCTTTTTCTTTTAGATTACCCGGCTCATCAGGCGGAACCACTTATACCTGGACGGCCCCAACGATTTTACCTGCCGGTGCCATTACAGGAGGTTCTGCGCAAGCCACACCTCAAAGCGCTGTTTCAGAAGTGTTGAAAAATATTACCAATGCTACAGCAACGGCAACCTATACTGTTACCCCTTCAACAGGTACCAGTTTTCAACTGGAAGTATCCATCTATCCTTTACCGGCACTGACATCTGTTATCACTCCTCCTGATATTTGTACGGGTACCAGTTTCCAATACCTGCCTACCAGTAACACCAACCAGGCTACGACCAGTTTTAGCTGGAGCAGGCAACAGGTGGCGGGCATCAGCAACGGCGCACAACAGGGATCGGGTAATCCCAATGAAACACTTGTCAATACGACCATTACTCCTGTTACGGTGGAGTATATATACAACCTTAATTTTAATGGATGTGTTACGTATAACAAAAGTGTAAAAGTGGTGGTGAATCCGGGACCCATTCTTAACAGTAATCTTGAGCCACCAGCTATCTGCAGCGGTACCACCTTTAATTATACGGCTACTTCTTTGAATGCAAATAATTTTACATGGACAAGGCAGGCAAGGGCAGGTATTAATGGCGGTGTTGGTTCCAGTCCGACTAACAGCAGTATCATCAGCGACCCATTGGTGAATGCTACACTGGATCCTATCAGGGTTGTTTATTCATTCAGCCTTACCAGCAATACTACCTCCTGTTTGTCTGCTCCGCAGCCGATAAGTGTCATTGTTTATCCGACGCCAAACGTTGGAAATAAAACTATCCCGGCTTCTTGCAGTCAAACCACTTTTTTAGAGTCCCCTACAAATGTACCGCTCGGAACAACCTATACATGGGGCAATCCAACCATGCTAACTTCGGGCAGCATCAGCGGCGGCAGTGCGCAAGCCACTCCACAGCTTTATATAGGGCAGGCACTCACCAATAACAGCGCAACAGATCAAACCATACGTTACCAGGTAAAACCTACTGCCAATGGATGTGGCGGCCCTGACTTTTTTGTGGATGTTACGGTAAACACAACGGGCAATTCCACCTCGGTGCTTGGTAATACCAGCCCAGCACCTATTTGTAGCGGTAATAATTTTGTTTTCCAGGCGAATAGTACAACAGCGTCGGGAGGTTATGCCTGGCAGCGGTTTTATAATTCTTCAATAAGCCAATCAGTTTCGAATAGCGGACTTAACACAAGCGGATTGGTAAACGAACAACTCAATAATACCAGTACCAGCGCCACCTCTGTTTATTACGCATTTACATCCATCTCTTCCAATGGTTGTAGAAATACCCAGACAGTTGCTGTATCGGTAAACCCGGCAACGGTGCTTAATTCATCACTTACACCGCTTCCTATCTGTAGTAATACTATTTTCAGTTATGTTCCGGGCAGTGCAACAGGTAATACAAATTTTGGGTGGACACGTAACCCGGTAAACGGCATCTCGAATGCTGCTGCAACCGGTGGTGGTAATCCTGCTGAAATATTGATCAATACTACTAACCAGACCATACCGGTAACATACCGGTATGCATTGAGTACACCGAATGGCTGTACCAATTCGCAGGATGTAATCGTAAATGTGAACCCCACGCCAAGACTAACAACCAGTCTGAACCCAACGGCTATTTGCAGCGGCACCAATTTTGTTTACCCGCATTTATCAAATATGCCTGCTACCTCTTTCTCCTGGCAGCGGGATGAGATACCGGAAATTGACAATATACAGTCTAACGGAACCTCAAGTCCTTTTGAACTGCTTATCAGTAAAGTCAACAGTCCTGTAAGTGTTAATTACCGGTATACGCTGACGGCCAATAACTGTTCCAATACAGAATCGGTAACTGTTGTGGTGAATCCCACACCTTCTGTGGCCGATCAATCGATAACGGTTTGTAGTGGCAATAGTTTTACCATTACGCCCGGAAATACGCCAACAGGAACAGGATATGTATGGGGTATGCCTACCATATCGCCTCTAAATTCAGTAAATGGTGCGACACAGCAAATTACACAGGCACCGGGCATTACGCAACTGATCAACAATACATCGTTGAGTACTGTAACGGTGAGTTATCTGGTAACACCCAATGCCGGTAGTTGCATGGGTGTTGCGTTTGGCGTTACAGCAACCATTAAACCTGTTCCTGCCGTAAGCAACCAGTTGCTGCAACCTGTTTGCAGTGGTACCGCATTTGCATTGTCATCGGTGGCTGTGCCGGATGGAACCACGTACACATGGAGCCAGCCTGTGCAGACCCCTTTTAACAGTCTTACCGGTGCAGGTGCGCAACCGATCGGTCAGTCCATTATGAGCCAGACACTACAAAGTTCCAATAACCTTACCAATACGGCTGTATATTATGTGACCCCTTCTGCAGGCGATTGTATCGGGAATGAATTTACATTAACGGCCATCATCAAACCCGTACCTGTGATCAATAATATCATTGATACGATATGTACCGGCTCTGCGTTTTTAATAGCGCCTGCCGGGGTGCCGGCGAATACTACCTACACCTGGCCAACGCCGGTTGCTTTCCCGTTTGGGTCCGTGGTGCAAAGCCTGCCGCAATCTTCACCGGTTTCAACGCTTTCGCAGGTGCTTGCCAATACCACTACGGCTCCTGCACGGACCGTGTACACCATTACACCTTCGGCAGGGGGATGTGCGGGATCACCTTTTGATATGACGATAGTAGTGGGCAATACGCTACCGGCATTTCCCAACCGTGAGATCACTATCTGTAGCGGTACTTCTTTTAACGCTACACCGGCAACAGCACCCGCAAATACAACTTATACATGGAGTGTGCCTTCTGTAGTACCGGCAGGTACAGTAGTGGGGCTAAGCGCAGAACCGTTGCCGCAAAATACCATCAGCCAGACTTTGACTAGTTTTAATAATGTAACAGATACGGTAGTGTATACCATACAACCTTATAAAACCGGTTGTCTTGGTAATATGTTTACGACCACTGTAAGAGTGCTTCCTTCACCAAGGGCCATCATGACGGGCCAATCAACCATTTGCCGTTACCCGGTAGATACGATGTCTGTTCGTTTTACAGGTACAGGGCCCTGGACATTTACCTATAATGATGGAACCACCACAAGAACTGAATCAGGCATAACTGTTTCGCCTTATACATGGGTGGTGCCAGTTACTCCAGTGTCAACCACACGTACACTGGCTATTACCGGAATCAGGGATTTTGCCTGCAGCAGTATCGATACCAGTTATTTTGTTCAGAGGATCAATGAACTTCCTGTGGGGAAGGTTGTTTCGCTGCATGGCCAGTATATCTGTAACAACAGGATCGATACATTGTTTATCAGTTCGCCTGATTCATTGGGAAAACAGTGGACGCATAATGCAAGGGTTATTCCCGGGCTTGTATCCGATTCTATAGCCACGCTAACTCCGGGAAGTTATAATGCAATACTGACCAACCGTTTTGGCTGTCGTGATACTGCTGCCAACCCTATCACTTTATATGAAGTGAAGAAGCCGGTTGTCAGGTTTGTGTATGATTCTTACTGTATCGATAACCTGATACGTTTTACCAACCGTACGGATACTGCGGGTATCGGGGCAACAGACTGGACATGGGATTTCGGCGATAGTACCGCTATTGCTACTACCTATAACAGTACCCATACCTATCTCAAAGGAGGGAAACATCATATTAAGCTGGTGGCGCATCAATTATTCTGTCCTGCTGATTTTACCTCGGCAGACAGCACACTGGATATACAATACCCGATCGTTGCGAAACGAATGCCGAGTGTAAGCGCGTACAAGCGACAATCAACGCCGCTGAACGCAAGAGATACTGCCGGGTATCGTTATCAATGGGTGCCTACAAAAGGTATTGACGACCCGTTCATTCCTAACCCGAATTTCAATTATGAAGTCACACAGGATTATCTGATCAATCTGATCTCACCGGCAGGTTGTGTTACCAAAGACAGTATGCTGGTACGTGTGTTTGATGAGAACCTGGTTAATATTATGGTGCCTAAATCATTTTCACCAAACTATGATGGTGTGAATGATATTTTGTATCCCTATCTGTCGGGCATCAAAACATTCCACTATTTCAAAGTATTCAACCGTTTTGGTCAGCTGATGTTTGAAACACGCAATTATGATATGGGATGGAACGGCAGCCTGAATGGTGTTGCACAACCTATGGGTATTTATATATGGGTAAGTACAGGTATTGCCAACGATGGCACGCGGGTGGAGAAAAGAGGAGAAACACTTTTATTACGCTGATGAATCAATCATGAGAAAACGACTATCATCTTACTGTGTTATCATGCTGCTGTCTTTGCTGTTGCATAGTGACCTGTTTGCGCAGGATCCTATTTTCTCGCAATTCTATTCATCACCCATGAGTCTTAACCCTGCGCTTGCCGGAAACGGCAATGCCAAATGGCGCGTTATCGCCAACCGCAGAAGCCAGTGGATCGGTGAGGGGCTGGAGCCGCTGAATACCACATCCATTTCTATAGATGGAAAACTGTTTGTTCAGGACGGAAAAGAATCCAATTATTTAGGTGGCGGTCTGCTTTTTCTACAGGACAGGGGATTGTCCGGTGCTTACAAAAGCAATTCATTTCATTTTATTGCCAGCTCACATATTGGCCTGGATGAAGAGGATATGCATGGACTATCCATTGGTCTGGGAGGTTCTTATTCCAACACACTGATCAATTTTTCGCAATTGGATTTTGCACAACAGTTAGGTCCTTCGGGTTTTAACCGTTCACTGCCAACGATGGAACCTTACCTGTCGGATATAAAACCCTATTTCTCCATGTTTGCCGGCGTGAATTATTCGTATAACACGGATAATGCCAGTTTTGATATAGGTGCTTCAGGATATCGTTTTATCAAAACACAACGCTCGGCGCTAAACGATAAAGAACAGACAGATCCGCCACGATACAATATCCATGCAGATTTTCAGACTTATCTGAATGACCGCTGGGTATTTAACAGCAATGTGATGATCGCATTGGAAAGCAATCTCCGCTCATGGACAACCGGTGTAAATTTTGGGCACCTGTTGGGAGAAATGGAGCAGCCCACGATATTGAATGCCGGTATCTGGTATAGAAGTAAAGAAGCTGTCATACCTTATCTCGGTATGGTGTATGGCAATCTCCAGTTCGGACTCACGTATGATATTCCCACCGCATCATCTGCCAATTCAGCCGGTAACCTGAAAACTTTTGAAGTATCGCTGATCTACCGCTCGCCGCATAAGACGAAAAGTATGGTGCCGTGTCCGTGGAAATGAGCTGTTGAACAGATGAGCAAAGAGCAGTAGAACAAGGAACAGAGGAACCGACAATAGTGGATCTGGGAACAGACCAATCAAGCATGAATAGTTGAATTCTCCGATCAACATTCATCTTTTCCTTGTTCCTTGTTCATCTGTTCAATTCTCTACCTTAGCAAAGTGAACCCTCCCCAACGCTATATCGCCCATTTCGATCTCGATTCATTTTTTGTGAGTGTGGAAGTGTTGAATGATCCCACGCTGAAAGGCAAAGCCGTGATCGTTGGCGGCTCGCGCGACCGGGGCGTGGTAACCACCTGCAGTTATGAAGCGCGGAAATTTGGCGTACACAGCGCTATGCCGATGAAAACAGCGATGAAACTTTGTCCACATGCGATACTGCTTCGCGGTACACGCGGGCAATACAGCCGGTATTCAAGATGGGTGACTGATATCATAGCGGCAAAAGCGCCACTGTTTGAAAAAGCATCTATCGACGAATTTTATATTGACCTCACGGGGATGGATAAATTCTTTGACCCGTATCAATGGACAATCGACTTACGGACCGAGATCATCGATAAAACACAATTGCCCATCTCGTTTGGTCTGGCCACCAATAAAATGATCGCCAAGATCGCCACCGATGAGGCCAAACCCAATGGCTACCTGTTTGTACAACCTGGCATGGAAAAACAATTCCTGGCACCATTGCAGGTGAATAAATTTTCAGGCGTAGGGGAGCAGATGTACAAAACGCTACAGGCAATGGGTATCCAGACGATCCGTGACCTTAGTGAAACACCTATTGAAATCCTCGAAGCGAAGCTGGGAAAATGGGGGTCCGATCTCTGGTATAAAGCACAGGGGATCCATAATGGCGAAGTGCATGCGTACCATGAAGCAAAATCCATATCCAGTGAAAATACTTTCCAGGAAAATACAGCCGATGTTGCATTCCTGTTGAGTGAACTGGTACGGTTAACAGAAAAGATCGCTTATGAATTACGGCAGGATGAAAAACTGGCAGGCTGTATCGCGGTAAAGATCCGTTATCCCGATTTTGAAACTACCTCACGCCAGACCACTATCGATTATACACTTCGCGATGATGAATTGATACCCGTGGCCATCGACCTGTTTCACAAACTATACCGTAAGGGAAAACCGGTGCGCCTGCTGGGTGTACGCCTGAGCGAACTCACCAATCACGCCGTACAGGGAAGCCTGTTTGATGATGCCGAGCGGAAGAACAAACTGTATAAAGCCATCGATGATGTAAAAAATAAGTTTGGAAAAGCATATCTTCAGAAAGCAAGAACTGTGAAGAAGCAGGACGGGAATGAATTAAATAGTTGATGTTAGTGATAATTTTTTCAACACAGAGGCCACAGAGATTAACAGAGGGCCCTCTGTTAATCTCTGTGGCCTCTGTGTTGAAAAAAAGCGCTAAGGATAGTGAGTTTACAAACCTCCCGGCGATCCAATATCACAGCTAAAATAAAAGTCTACCATTTTAATAGGAAATACTTATTTTTAACACCAAAATTTAAAACCATGAGCTTACGTTTAGGGGATATCGCCCCCAATTTTACGGCACAGACAACAGCCGGAGAAATCGATTTTTATGAATACCTCGGGGATGGATGGGGTGTATTATTCTCACACCCTGCCGATTATACCCCCGTTTGTACCACCGAGCTGGGCAAGACCGCTCTGTTACAGGAAGAGTTTGCCAAACGCAATGTAAAAGTACTCGCCCTCAGCGTAGATGCCCTCGACAGGCACGCGGGTTGGGTAAACGATATCAATGAAACACAAGGAGTAACGGTTGGTTTCCCAATCATTGCCGACCAGGATAAAAGTATTGCCAATGCCTATGGCATGATACATCCGAATGCATCAGAAACCTTTACCGTTCGTTCATTATTCGTGATCGGTCCGGATAAAAAAGTAAAACTGATGATCACCTACCCGGCTTCCACCGGTCGCAATTTCCACGAAGTTTTGCGTGTGGTCGATTCTTTACAGCTTACTGCAAATTATAGCGTAGCTACGCCTGCAGACTGGAAAGAAGGCGAAGATGTGATCGTGGTACCTGCGGTAAGTACCGAAGATGCCATCAAAAAATTCCCCAAAGGCGTAAACGTGGTAAAACCATACCTGCGTTATACACCACAGCCTAATAAATAACTTTTTTCATTTTGTACTTTTAGGTCCCCTGTCCCGGATTTTCCGGGATGGGGGTTTTTGTTTTATCTTACTGCCAAATCAACACCTGCATGAGAAAATTATTTTTGTTGTTAGGATGTATCCTTTCAATTCAGTTGTCTGCCCAGAAAACCATCCTTCATTGTGGTAAACTGGTAGATGTAAAAAAACTACAGTTGCTCAGCAATATGAGTATTATCGTTGAAGGAAACAAAGTAGTGGATGTCCAGAATGGTTTTGTAACAGGCTCCGCCACCGATAAGATCATCGACCTGAAAACAAAAACCGTCATGCCCGGGTTGATAGATATGCATGTGCACCTCGAACATGAAACAAGCCCGACGCGATACATGGAAGCATTCACACTCAATCCTGCAGACTATGCGTTTCAGTCTGCGGTATTTGCCGAGCGTACACTAATGACAGGGTTTACCACTGTTCGTGACCTGGGTGGAAGTGGGGTGAATATTTCTCTTCGCAATGCGATCAATAAAGGACTGATCAAAGGTCCGCGTGTGTACACGGCAGGAAAATCAATAGCAACAACCGGCGGTCATGCCGATCCTACCAATGGTTACCGCAGGGATCTGATGGGTGACCCCGGACCTGCACAGGGCGTAGTAAACGGACCTGATGAAAGCGCCAAAGCCGTACGTCAACGCTACAAAGAAGGAAGCGACCTGATCAAAATCACTGCATCGGGCGGAGTACTAAGTGTAGCCAAAAGCGGTGAAAACCCACAGTTCACAGAAGCAGAAATAAAAGCGATCGTAGAAACAGCGAAAGATTATGGATTTAAAATAGCCGCACACTGCCATGGTACCGAAGCCATGAAAAGAGCCGTAAAAGCAGGCGTAAGCTCTATTGAACACGGTACCTATATGGATACAGAAACGATGGAACTGATGAAAAAAATGGGTACTTATTATGTACCCACCATCACTGCCGGAAAAGCGGTGGGTGATTCTGCCAAAAAACCTGGCTACTATCCTGACCTTGTTACACCCAAAGCGCTGGCGATAGGTCCCAAAATTCAAAGCACATTTGCAGCCGCCTATAAATCCGGTGTCAAGATCGCATTCGGTACTGATGCCGGTGTATATGCGCATGGTAAGAACTGGCTGGAATTTGTGTACATGACCGAAGCCGGTATGCCCATCCTCGAAGCCATCCGCTCTGCAACACTCACCGCATCTGACCTTTTAGGTGATGACCGGGTAGGCGTATTGGAAAAAGACAAATTCGCCGATATCATCGCCGTTGATGGCGATCCTACCAAAGATGTGTACAGTATGGGAAAAGTGAAGTTCGTGATGAAGAACGGAGTGGTGTATAAGAACGAATGATGAATGTTGAATGATGAATGTGGAAGGATTTTACCTTACCCTTCTACATTCATCATTCAATATTCATTATTTCTTCAGCTTTCCGAGTTGCTGCAAAACGGCTCTCAGGTCTTTTGGTAATTCTGCTTCCAGCATAAACTCTTCTCCATTCAAAGTAAATTTCAACCGGCTTGAATGAAGCGCCAACCTATGTAAGATCGGCCGTTCTTCTTCGGCAGATTTGGCGAGTTTGAATTTCTTTTTCAGAGAGGATAATAAGATGGGCTTCGGGTCGCCATATAATTCATCGCAGACAATGGAATGCCCGATATGCTGTGCATGAACACGTATCTGGTGGGTACGGCCCGTATGTATCCTGAACTGCAGCCAGGAAAATAATTTGAAAGATTCCAATACCTCGTAATCGGTAAGAGAGGTCTTACCTTTTGCATGTACCATCATCTTACTCGTCTTTCCCGGATGTTCCATGATGGGGGCATCAATACTGCCTGATTCATTCATAGGGGAACCATACACCAGTCCCAGGTAATATTTTTCCATATCCCTGCCTTCAAATAACTGCGAAAGCTGTTTATGGGTCTCTTCATTTTTGGCAAAAACGATCACGCCGCTGGTGTCTTTATCAAGACGGTGAACCGTATAAATGGAACCGTATTTTTCCAGCAGGATCTTTTTCAGCGAGATATCCTCGCCTATCCTGTCGGGGATGCTTAACAAGCCGGATGGTTTATTAATGGCAATAAAATGGTCATTCTCAAAAATGATATCGAAACGCATGATGTGGTAAAGCTTTTAAATGGAGGTTTGATTGCCACAGAAGGCACAGATAAGTTATCTGTTATTCTTCTGTGCCTTCTGTGGCTAAAGGCGTAGGGTTCTTTCTTACAAATGAGCTGTTCATGAACTTCAACAGCCGAACCTCTTTCTCATGCAGGAACCGCCATTTACCCCTGTCCACATTTTTTTTGGTGAGGTTGGCAAACATTACCCTGTCCAATCCTTTTACATCATAACCCAGGTGTTCGAAGATCCTTCGTACAATACGGTTGCGGCCGCTGTGTATCTCAATGCCTACTATGTGTTTATTGTTTGCGTCAGTATAACCCACAGCATCCGCTTTTACCGGGCCATCTTCGAGAACGATACCAGTCATAATGGCTTCAAGATCTTTTTTCACAACCGGTTTATCCAGCGTCACCTCGTATATCTTTTTGATCTCGAAAGAAGGATGGGTCAGTTTCTGTGCCAGTTCCCCGTCATTGGTAAGCACCAATACACCAGTGGTGTTCCTGTCAAGTCTGCCTACAGGGTACACCCTCGCAGTGGTGGCCTGTTTTACGAGGTCCAGCACGGTTTTTCTTCCCTGTGGGTCATTGGAAGTGGTGAGATAATCCTTGGGTTTGTTCAGTAAAATATAAACAGCGTTGTGTTGGAGAAAAACCTGTTTGCCCTTAACGAACACTTTGTCTTTGCCAGACACTTTATATCCAGGTTCAAATACCTTATCTCCATTCACAGTCACTTTTCCATCTTTCACAAGCTCAGCCGCCTCCCTTCTTCCGCAAATACCGGAATGGGCAACGTACTTGTTAAGAGGCATGGATTCGGTCTGTGGTTTGTGGTCTGTGGTTGGTGGTTGGGCGTTTGGGGTGGCGGATCTGGGGTTCCCTGGCTTCCTTGTTCCCTGTTCCTTGTTCCCTGTTCCTTGTTCTCTGCTCCCTGCTCCTGGTTTCTTGCCCCTTGCTCCTTGTACCTTACCTTTTGGCTCTTCTGCTACAATTCCTCTTTTCTTATCCAGCTTTTTCTTCCGCATCTCTTCTCCTGCGGCGCGGGCCTCCTGTTTGAGTTTTTTCTTTTGCTGGCGGTATTCTTCTTTGATGGCGCTGCCTTTCTTGTGATTGGCAAACTTGTCAAAATTGTCGGTGCGTTGTTTTTTCATGTTTTCTGATTTGCTGTTTTCCAACAGGAGCGGCAAAGGTACCTAAAATCAAATAAAGCGTATTTGCGAGTGTAGGTAGTGGCATAGTTTGAATTATGCAGGTCACTGTGGTATCGGTTTAAACGCAAAGTCGCAAGGGCGCAAAGAAGCGCGAGGTCTATTAAATAGTAAGCCTTTGCGTATCCTCGCGACTTCGCGACTTTGCGGTTAAATATTTCAAACTTAACCACTACTTTCGCTCGCAAGGACGCAAAAAAAGAATCCCGCCTTTAGGCGGGATCCCGTTAACCAAAATCACCCACTGCTTATTTAGAACTATTTCTGTGTTTTCTGCCTGCTTTCAGTTTTTCCTGCTGTTCGGGCGTTAATATCGCTTTCATATTTTCCTGCTGTTGTTTTACCAGCGCTTTCACCTGTTCTTTTTTCTGCTCATCAGACAGTTTGCTGTCTGTACGGATGGCTTTTGTTTTTTCACGGAAAGCCTGGTTGTTGGTTTTTAATTTGGTTGACTGCTCTTCACTCAACCCCAGTTTCTCCTTCATATCACCAAAACCTTTCGCGCCGCGGTCAAAACCTTTGCCGGATTTGTGCATGTCCTTTCCACCTCTTTCCTTCCGCTGTGCCGCTATCTGTGCTTTCTGATCGGCTGTCAATAGGGACTGCATTTTGCCAAACTGTTCTTTGCGCAATGCCTGCGATTTTGTTTTCATTTCCTCTGTACCGAGGCTTTTGTTGCTGCGCAGATCCGTAAACTGTTTGCGGTAGCTTTCATTCAGCTCTTTCATTTGTTTCTTCTGGTCCTCACTAAGGTTCAGGTTTTTCATACCCGGGGTGCCTTTGTGATGGCTAAATCCGCCACGCTGGTGTTTCTTGAACTTCGTAGTATCTTTTTGAGATGTTTGTGCCTGGGCCGCTGTTAAGAAAAACAGGGCAGAGGCAGCGATCAGTAATTTCTTCATGGGTCTTATTTTTTTTGTGTTCTTAAATAAGACCATGAGAGCTTAAGCAGGTTTAAGCAGTTTATGAAAACAATTGTTAAAGGTGCCGCCAGTATAAAACTGAGTAGAAGTACTTTTCTCATGTCTGAAGTATAAACTATGAAACGATAGTGGCTATTGTGTAGACACACCAAAAAATAAAAATGCAGCCCGGAGAGCTGCATTTCCTGCCAAAAAAATCATGCCTTTGGAAGTACGAATTACGAGGTACGAAGTACGAGGTATGAAAACCGGTCGTACTTCGTACCTCGTAATTCGTACTTGTTCCCTAGGCTTTATTGGCCAGTTGACCACAGGCCGCATCAATATCCTTACCCCTGCTGCGTCTTAAACGGGCGTTCACCCGGTTGGCTTCCAGTATCTGCATGAACTCCTGTACGGCTTCTTCATCCGGTTTGGTGAAGCGGAAAGCGTCGATCGGGTTGTATTCGATGATATTGATCAGGTCGGCGGGTATCTGGCGGTAGATCTTGATCAGTTCCTGGGCATCCTTTTCCGAATCATTCAGGTTCTTGAACAGGATATATTCCAGGGTGATCTCATTACCCGTCTGTTTATAAAAATAATTTAGCGCCTCAGTCAATACCTTGATATTATTGGTTTCATTGATGGGCATGATGGTGTTCCGTTTGGCATCATTGGCGGCATGAAGCGAAAGCGCCAGCTTGAAACGTACCTGGTCATCACCCAGCTTGCGGATCTGCTTGGCCACACCTGCGGTAGAAACCGTGATCCTTTTCGGGCTCATGAATAAACCATCTTCAGCTGATATCCTTTCGATCGCTTTGAGTACATTCGAATAGTTTAGCAAAGGCTCACCCATACCCATAAACACGATATTGCTGAGCTTTTTCTCGTAGGTCTTTTCACTTTGCTGGTTGATCATCACCACCTGGTCATAGATCTCATCATAGGTAAGGTTACGTTTCTTGTCCATATACCCCGTAGCGCAGAACTTGCAGCTAAGGCTACAGCCGATCTGCGAGGAAACACAGGCGGTTTTACGTTCGTCGGTAGGGATCAGCACCCCTTCTATCAGGTGACCATCAAATGTTTTAAAACGGCTCTTCACCGTACCATCCTCGCTGATTTGCGTAGCATCTATGCGCAAAGCCGGCAGGGAAAAAGTTTGGGATAATTTGCTGCGCAGATCCTTGCTCAGGTTGGTCATATCCTCAAAACTGTGCGCATGTTTCTGCCACAGCCATTCTTTCACCTGTTTTACCCGGAACTTCTTTTCGCCCATCATCTCAAAATAGCGCTCCAGTTCCCCGGTATCCAGGTGGCGTATATTTGGTAAACCTGTATTCATCCGGCAAAGATAACCCAGTCTGCCGCCGTATGAAAGGATTTTATGGATTGTAACGTTTTGTTTTCGCCCAAACGAAGGGGTGTGGGACTTATCTTTGGCAGTAAATTGTGAGTGGTCAGTAGTGAATTGTGAGTACAAGTCTACTCACAATTCGCTACTAACCACTCACTTAACGATACATTATGAAACCCTGCTATATAATCGATGCCGTAAGAACCCCCATCGCCCGTTATGGCGGGAAACTGAGTAGCATCCGTCCTGATGACCTGCTGGCCCATGCCATTACCGCGCTGATGCAAAGAAATAATACGGTCGATCCCGAGGCCATTGAAGATGTGATTGCCGGGGCCGCCAACCAGGCGGGCGAAGACAACCGCAATGTGGCCCGCATGGCGGCTTTGCTGGCAGGATTACCCAAAACGGTGGCCGGAAATACTGTTAACCGTTTGTGTGCCAGTGGTTTACAGGCCATTATGGATGCGGCCCGCGCCATTCATTGCAATGAAGGGTTATTGTATATCGCCTGTGGGGTGGAAAGCATGTCGCGCGCGCCTTTTGTAACCGCGAAAAGCGATGGAGCCTGGAGCCGTAAAGTAGAAACCTTTGATTCAACCATTGGCTGGCGCTTTGTCAATAAAAAACTGGCCGAAATGTACCATCCCTACAATATGGGTGAAACCGCAGAGAATGTGGCCAAACACTGGAACATCAGCCGCGAAGAACAGGATACTTTTGCACTTTCCTCCCAACAAAAATATTTCGCTGCCTTGGAAGCTGGTAAATGGGATGAAGAGATCATCGCCGTAGAAATGATCAACGACCGCCTTGTCACCTGGTTCAACCAGGATGAACACCCGCGCCAGACCTCTCTTGAAAAACTGGCCGGTCTGAAACCGGCTTTTACCAAAGACGGCACCGTTACCGCCGGAAATTCATCCGGTATCAATGATGGGGCAGCGGCCATGCTGCTGGCCAGTGAAGAAGCGGTAAAACTATTTAATCTGCAACCCATGGCACGCGTGGTAAGTATGGGTGTTGCCGGTGTTGACCCTGCCATCATGGGCATCGGCCCGGTACCTGCTTCAGATAAAGCATTGCAGCGTGCGGGATTAGAAGTAAAAGATCTCGGCCTGGTAGAACTCAATGAAGCGTTTGCTTCACAAAGCCTTGCCTGTATGAAAGAACTGGAACTGGACCCCGCCACCGTAAATGTGAACGGGGGTTCTATCGCCATTGGCCACCCGCTGGGCTGCAGTGGTATAAGAATATCCGCTACCTTATTACACGAGATGAACAGAACCAAAACCAAATACGGCCTCGCCACCATGTGCGTAGGAGTGGGCCAAGGCGCCGCCATAGTTTATGAACATCTATAAACCAGCTTGCAGTCGCCGCACCCAGTCGCCCGGCTCCAGCCGGGTGACGACTATCACCGGCCTCCGGCCATAAAAAAACAACCACATGTTTCCAGCCAAAGGTTATGCAACAGGTGATCAGGCAGATGTATCCCCCGGAATGGATCGTTTAGAAACACTGCTCATATCTGTACGCAGGTATTATGAAACATTATCCCCCGAAGCATTACTCCAACACCCCGCCCCCGGAAAATGGAGTAAACAGCAGGTACTCGGCCATCTCATCGATTCTGCCATCAATAACCTGAAAAGATTTACGGATGCACAGGTCATGGATCAGCCATACACCATCATCCCTTACCGGCAGGATGACCTGATGGCCATCAATATCTACCAGCAATTGCCTCTGGCACATCTGCTGGATCTCTGGCAATCACTCAACCGCCAGATCGTGTTTGTAGTAAGATCGATACCGGCAGAAAAATTAACGTACAAAGTACAGCCGCAATACGACGAAACTGGTACGCAGACACTAGCCTGGCTCATCTGCGATTATGTGGCACACATGGAACATCATTTACACCAGGTAGATTTTCTGCAATAAGATACCATCACAACCGCGCCTTTGCGCCTTTGCGTGAAATTTTTTCTCGCAAAGGCGCAAAGGCGCGGTTTAGGAAGAATAGTGTTTCTTTTTTCGCTATTTTGGTTTCAAATAAAACGCATTATGAGAAAATTGCTGTTCCTTACGTTTGTACTATCGGTTAGTTTTTATTCACTCCACGCACAGACTGCGCCGGCTGATACTACACTGAAACAATATGCTGGTACCTATAATTTTCCTGAGGGAAGCGTTGTGGCACAGGTAATCGTCAACTTTGACAATGGAGAATTGAGCATCAGCTCATCTGCAGGAACATCTTCGCTGGAAAAAAAAGGGGTGGACTCTTTCGCGATCATAGGTTTCCAGGGTACCGCAAAATTTAAAAGGGATGCCAATAAAAAAATAACCGGTGTTACCATTGATGCACGTGGCTATTTGCTGGAAGGCACTAAAGAAGAAACCACCGCTATCGCGGATTTCACGGATTTTTATATGATTGGTATGAGAATCCATCCAACAAGTGATCACTACCGTATTTTATGCCATTTATATAAAAATTCGCAATCATTACAGCGAAACAATATCGTATCACTCATATAAAAATCAGTGTAATCCGTGATCAAAATCCGCGCAATCCGCGATCGCGATTATTGGTAGTAGGTTTCATCAATATGAAACAACCCATCCGCTTTTCTCCAATACCAGAATTTTTTACGATAGATCACATAGGTCCCTCTCGCACTTTTGGAAGCAAGCTGGTCAGGTACAAATAACACACGGGGCGGCACCATCTTATAACGGAAGATCAGGTTCTGTCTTTGTGCAGGCGTATAACCGCGGCTGATCCTGGAATAATTTACTTTGGCCGCAACTTCTGGTGGCAGCTTGTCACGTGAGGTGATAACGCTTCCTTTTTCATCAATCACGATCATCGGGGCCATAGCGGGCGTAGGAGTAACTGTCTCCTCTTCTACAGAATCTGTGACCACAACGGGTGGCGGTTCTTTAACGGGAGGGGTAACGATTACGGGAGTATTATCCTGTTTAACAGGTGTACTCACCGTGGGCCGAGTTTTTTTGCTACAGGCAGTTAACAGCAGTCCACTGACCAATAGCAAGCCGAAAACTCTTTTCATGTTATCAGTTTGACATAGTTGCTAAAATATTATGCCAATAAAGGTTAAGAGAAAGCGAAAGCCGTCAGTTCTGCCTGGGTAAGCGTGGTTTGTTCACCGGTTCCCAGGTTTTTGATGACGCAGTTGCCTTCTTCGGCTTCCTTGCTGCCAATGATCACCGCATACGGGATATTTTTTTTATCTGCGTATTTGAACTGTTTGTCAAACTTAGTCTGTTCATGAAACAGCTCGGAGGAAACAGCTTTGCCCCTGAGTTGCTGCATCAGCCCAAAAGCGATCTTGCTTTCTGTTTCACCAAGGTTAAAGAACAAAACCTTTGTACTTGCCTGTACCTCTTCTGGAAAAAGCTTCAGTTCTTCCATCACATCGTATATTCTGTCAACACCAAAGCTGATGCCTACACCCGGTACATCGGGTACACCGAACAAGCCGGTGAGGTCATCATATCTTCCTCCGCCGCCAATACTTCCCATCTGCACACCATTGGCTTTTACTTCGAAAATGATGCCGGTGTAGTAGTTGAGCCCGCGGGCGAGGGTGAGATCGGTTTGGAGTTTGGAGTTTGGGGTTTGGGGTTGGTAATTAAGGACGTATTCGATCTCTTCAATGCCTTTTAGTCCTGTTTCATTGTTGCCGATCAGCTTTTTCAATTCTGTCAACTTATCGGCTTCGCTTCCTGTAATGGAAAGATATTGCTCTATCGTTGCCACCTGTGTTTCAGTCAAACCGCGCTGGAGTAATTCTTCTTTTACTTTATCCAGACCGATCTTGTCGAGTTTGTCGATGGCAATCGTGATGTCCATCATCTTATCTGCGCCGCCGCATACTTCTGCGAGCGCTGCGAGTATTTTACGGCTGTTGATATGAATGGTAACGGGTACTTTCAGTTGATCGAACACTTCGCTGTAAATACCGGCGAGTTCCACCTCATTCAGTAATGAACGGCTTCCCACCACATCTGCATCACACTGGTAAAACTCGCGGTAACGGCCTTTCTGTGGGCGGTCGGCGCGCCATACAGGTTGTATTTGGTAACGTTTGAACGGCAATGTTAATTGCCCATAGTTCATGGCCACAAAACGGGCGAAGGGGATAGTGAGGTCATAACGCAGTGCGCGTTCTGTGATATCTTTTGAGTTCTTTCCTGCCAGTACTTTATCAAAAGCCTGTTTGCTCTGCTCCAGTTTGGCGGGATTATCCAGCCCGTTGTTCAGGATCTTGAAAATCAATTTATCACCTTCTTCGCCGTATTTACCCATCAATGTATCGAGGTTTTCCATGGCAGGTGTTTCCAGTGGCTGAAAGCCATACAGCTCAAATACACAACGGATGGTATTAAAAATATAATTGCGTTTTCTAACGACTGCTGCGCTGAAATCTCTGGTTCCCTGTGGTAATCCCGGTTTGCTCATGAAATGATTTGGCAATTAGTAAAATGCAAATGTAAGCGCAAGTAAGGCAAGTGCGACAAGTACGAATTACGAGGTACGAAGTACGATAATTTTTTGCTTTACTATTCGTACTTCGTACCTCGTAATTCGTACTTACTCATCCGTGCCTCGTAATTCGTACTTAGCAATGATCTCATCACAGGCCCTGCTCAACATACCATATACAAGATGGTAATCTTTTTCTGTACCATACCATGGGTCGGGTACTTCTTGCTGTTCACCCGGGTGTAATTCATCCATAAGCAGACTCACTTTTGTTTCGTCCCAGTAATCGCGGGCGATCCTTTTCACTTCCTGGTAATTGTCCGTATCCATCACATAGATCCTGTCGAAATGCAGCATATCTTCTTTTACAAACTGGCGGCATTGCTGCGTACTGATATTTATACCATTCAGTATGGCAACTTTTTGTGATAGGTGATGCGGTTCAATTCCGATACAATGCCCGGAAGTACCTGCGCTGTCTATCGTCCATGATAAACCTGCTTTCAGCGCTTTTTGTTGCAATATCCCTTCTGCCAAGGGGCTCCTGCAGATATTGCCCAGACAAACCATCAGAATTTTCATGGGTCCAAAGATATAAGCTGCAACGTGTTAACAGGAATTGTTAAATCTGCTAACGGACATTAGTATTTTTTCAAATAGCGATTATGGAAATCTGTTTATCGCCGCATCTTAAATATTAAATGCGGATAAGACCAATATTAAATCACGATAAGTTTAAAAAACTGGCAGCATTTTTATGGCCGACAAATAAATTATTAACTAAATTGCCCAACCCGGGTAAGAACCTGGTAGTATATGGAAACCGGATTTGACCAGAGAAAGCAGAAAAGTTACCTGATGATGCGCATGACGTATGACCTGGTAATGGCAATATTATTTCTTGCTATGGCAGCAGTCATGTTGTTTACCGAACAATTAGGGATCGAACAATTGATCGATATTGATCCGCTTGCCCGTTATGCATTTGGTGGTATCTGTTTACTGTATGGCGGTTTTCGTTTATACAGGGCAATCAAGCGTCAATAGAAAGGATGAAAAGATACCTGTTATACGGACTGGCCTGTGTGCTCTTTGTTTCTTGTAGCGACCCTGAAAAGGATACACGTGATTCTACCTCCCAGGGTGTGATCCATATCAGCGTGGATGAAAGTTTCAAACCTGTGATCGAAGAACAGATTAAAGTACACCATTCTTCTTTTCCGGATGCGAAGATCATTGCCAGCTATAAATCCGAAGCAGCGTGTTTCAGGGATTTGCAGTCTGACAGTACGCGTATGATCATTGTAGCAAAAGGACTTACCGAAGCGGAAGATGAAGCGTACAAAAAAAATCTTTCTTACAAACCACAGTATGGCGTGCTGGCGTATGATGCGGTAACGGTGATTGTGAACAGGGCCTCCAGCGATAGTGTATTCACGCTTGATGATCTTCGCAATATCCTGAGTGGAAAAACCAAGATAACCGCAGTAATGGATGGCAAAAATGCAACCAGTACCGTTCGTTACCTGCAGGACAGTCTGTTAAAAGGAGCGCCGTTCGGCGCAAACGTGGTGGCTTCTGAGAATAGTGAGAAAGTGGTTGAAATAGTATCCAATAATCCTGGTGTGATAGGCTTTGTAGGCATAAGCTGGGTGGGCGACACGTACGACCCCAAACAACAGGCCTACCAGCAAAAGATCAGGATGGCTTTGTTAGAATGTGTTAAATGTGAAGAGAAAGGGGTGTATGCAAAACCAACACAGTCAACTATAACATATGGACAATACCCGCTGGCACGCCCCTTGTATTACATACTCAAGGAAAATGCCGCAGGTCTGGGAACCGGGTTTCTGAATTTTTTAAGCCTGGAACGTGGGCAGTTGATTTTCAAAAGAGCTTTTCTGGTACCCGCTAAAATGGGGTTTATCAACCGGAAAAGCAGTATTAAAGATGCGGATTAACAACTAACATAAAAACCGAAAAATGAAGAAGATCGTTTCTCTGATGTTGACAGCAATGATTGCTGCTCAGTGTTTGACGGCGCAGGTTACAGAAGGCGTCAAACACCTGAATTATGAAAAGATTAAAAGTGCGAGAGAATCGCTCCAGAAAGCGTATGCTGCCAATCCGAAAGATGTTCAGACCATATACTGGTTAGGACAGGCCATCCTGGCTACAGACGGTGGTACAGCGCCGAGTGCGGCCCAGAAACAGGAAGCAAAAGCCCTGTACCAGAAAGCGTTGAATGAAGTGGGCAGCGATCCATGGTTGCTGGTAGGTATGGGTCATGTAGAAATACAGGAAGGTGGTGACCTCAATTCTGCCAAACAGAAATTTGAACAGGCCATTACCGCAACCACTGAAACAAAAGGCAAAAATAAAGGCAAGCCCAGCCCCGCGATACTTGCTGCCATTGGCCGCGCCAATGCAGAAGCGCCCACAGGTAAAGGTGATCATGCCTATGCCATTGAAAAACTGAAACAGGCTGCTACCATTGATCCAACCAATGCGGATGTCTATATCAATATGGGTATCAACTACCTGAAAATGGGTGGTGAAAATGGCGGGGAAGCGGTAAAAGCATACCAGCAGGCCATCGCTATCGATCCTAAACACGCTTTGGCGATGTACCGCACCGGTAAAATTTACCAGAGCCAGAACAATAAAGATCTTTTTGAGCAATTCTTTAATAACGCCATCGCAGCAGATCCTGCTTTCCCGCTGGCATACCATGCATTGTATGAGTATTATTCCCAGAGAGATGTGAACAAGGCCAAAGAGTACCTGGATAAATACATAGCAACCGCTGACAAAAGCCCCGAAAATGAAATTTTCGTAGCTGACTACCTTTTCCGCGCCGGTAAAAATGCGGAGAGTCTTGCCAAACTGAAAGAACTGGAAACCAGTACTTCGGCTACTGCATTGCCAGGCATCAGTTTATTGTATGCATTAAACTATGACAGGATCGGGGATTCGGTACAGTCAAAAGCAAACCTTGAAAAATACTTCGCCAATCCAGCTTCCAAGATCAGGCCGGAAGATTATGACCTGGCAGTGAAGGTGTATTCTAAATTTCCAGGCAGTGAAACAATAGCCATAGGTTATGTTGAAAAAGCGCTGGTAAACGATACCTCTAAAGTGAATAAGATCGCTTATATGGGCCAGATAGCATCATTGTATGGCAAGGCCAAAATGGTTCCCCAGCAATTAGAGTGGGTGCGGAAACAAGCGGCTCTGAAAGGTGGCACCATCAGTGAGTTTGATTATTACAACATGACAAAAGCGGTGTATGACCAAAAGGACTACGAGCAGACAATAGCTTTGGCCAAGGAGTACATGAAAGCATTCCCCGATAAGAAAAATCCGTATGGGTTCATAACGGCGGCTGCAAAAGCAATGAACACCGATTCAACCAATCAGCTTGCGGTGCAACATTTGCAATACCTGGATTCCGTATATATGGCTGTCGATAAAGAGAAGTATAAAAAAGAAATATTGCAGAATAGGCAATATATGATCACGAACTTCTATTATAAAAAATTACTTACGCTAAAAAATGACCCTACTTTTAAAGTAACTACCAACGGCCAGAAAACACCTACGGTAGACCAATACCTGGTTACAGCACAGGAAGTGGTAGGTGTATTGGATAATATCATAGCATCGATTCCTGATACAAATGATGTTAACAATAAATGGGCTCAGGATCTGAAGGCAGACCTCCAGAAACGAATTGATTATTATACCAATCCTCCCGGGGCAAAGAAAACCACAGGTAATGCTTCCTCAACCTCTACCGGTACTCCGGCAAAAGGGGGGAAATAAAAAATAATGAATATCAGGTAAAAAAAACTCCCCAAACCGGGGAGTTTTTCATTTATATCCTTCGCAGGCTTACCTTTGCGCCAATATTAATTCTGATCATGAGCTGGCTTTCCGTTATTGCCGACGTAAATGCGTCTAATTCTGCTGATAATTACTTCCCGATAGGTGTGCAATTGATCTTTGCCGCGGGTTTTGTGCTCACGATGATCGCCGTTTCGGCGTGGGTGGGCCCCAAGCGCAAAACTGCCGATAAACTGGAAACATTTGCCAGCGGTATCGAGAGCCATGGCACGGCACGCCAGCCGATGGCCGTTAAATACTTCCTGGTAGCTATCCTGTTTGTGCTGTTTGACGTAGAAGTGATCTTTTTCTACCCTTACGCGGTCAATTTCCGCGAACTGGGCTGGGCAGGATTTAGTGCAGTATTAATGTTTGTCGGATTCTTCCTGACCGGATTTATATATATCATAAAGAAAGGCGCCCTGAAATGGGAAGACTGAGAGAGCGATTAATAATTAACAATTAATAATTAATAATTCAAATAATTAGTGCATTGTGGGTATGAAATTGGCTTGTATACTAATTATTAATTCTTAATTACTAATTATCAATTTAAACTATGTCACGTCCCGTACGATTTAATATTACCCCCATCGAAGCCAAAACAGGCGACGCGGTTGCGTATGCAGACATGCCTGAAGGATTTTCGGGAGATGGTTTTTTTACTACCAAGCTGAGCGATGTAGTAGGTCTTGCGCGCAAAAATTCATTGTGGCCGCTGCCATTTGCTACTTCCTGCTGTGGTATTGAATTTATGGCTACCATGGGTTCGCACTATGACCTGGCAAGGTTTGGTTCTGAAAGGGTTGGCTTTTCTCCGCGCCAGTGCGATCTGCTGATGGTAATGGGTACCATCGCCAAAAAAATGGGCCCGGTGCTGCGACAGGTTTACTTACAGATGGCAGAGCCCCGCTGGGTAATAGCCGTAGGCGCCTGTGCGAGCAGTGGTGGTATTTTTGATACTTACAGCGTTTTACAGGGCATTGACCAGATCATACCTGTGGATGTATATGTACCGGGATGCCCCCCCAGGCCCGAAGCCATTATCGATGGTATCCTGAACGTACAGAAACTGGTAGGGCAGGAAAGTATCCGCCGTAGAAACAGCGAGCAGTATAAGGCGCTGATGAATAGTTACGGAATAGAATAATTAGTCGATGGTCCATGGTCCAAAAGTCCATGGATGAATATATTTTTCTTACAATGGACAATGGTCTATGGACCATGGACAAAAACACAAAATGGCTTTAACCAACGAAACCATACAACAGAAACTGACTGAAAAATTCGGCGACGCTGTTTTTCATTTTGAAGAACCGTACGGCATGCTGACCTTCGAGGCATCCAAAGAGAATAACCTGAAAGTGCTGCAGTTCCTGAACGACGATGAAACGCTGAATTTCCGTTTCCTGACAGATCTCTGTGCAGTGAATTACCCTGATGATGCGGGTAGGGAACTGGCGGTGGTATATCACCTGCACAACCTGCAGGAAAATGTACGTATCCGTTTCAAAGTATTTACTTCAATAGCAGAGCCGGATGTATTCACCGCTTCCAAACTGTACGCTTCGGCCAACTGGATGGAAAGGGAAACCTTTGATTTTTACGGGGTGAATTTTGTAGGTCATCCCAACCTGAAAAGAATACTGAATGTAGATGAAATGGATTATTTCCCCATGCGTAAAGAGTTTCCGCTGGAGGACCAGACAAGGGTGGATAAGGATGATGAGATGTTTGGTCGGTCGGGCCGCTAAAAGCGGCCCGACCGATTGCACGAAAATGGGGAGCGGGTAAGAATTAAAACGAAATACTGGTAGCCTAAATTGAGAGTGGAGGGAGTATTGGATTTAAGATGGGACAAATAAAATGGCGTAGAGATTGAAATGGAGAGCAGCGATTTTAGTTATTGGATTTAAAACGAAATGCATGCTATCGGTCGGGCCGCTTCCAGCGGCCGGACCGACTAATAAAACGAAATGGCAGAACAACAACATATTAAACTTCCCGAAGGCTCGATAGAGAAACAGACCACTACGCTGAACGTAGGGCCAACGCACCCTGCCACGCATGGTGTGTTCCAGAATATCATGGAACTGGATGGTGAGCGGATTGTTTCTACGGAATCTACGGTGGGGTATATTCACCGTGCATTTGAAAAGATCGCAGAGCGCAGGCCGCTGTACCAGATCACGCCACTGACAGACAGGTTGAATTACTGCAGCAGTCCCATCAACAACATGGGCTGGCATATCACCTGCGAAAAATTACTGAAGGTGCAGACGCCGAAACGTGTAGACTACCTGCGGGTGATCATCATGGAACTGGCGCGTATTTCGGATCACCTGATCTGTAATTCTATCGTGGGTGTGGATACGGGCGCCTATACCGGCTTTCTGTACGTGATGCAGTGCCGCGAATTAATCTATGAAATATATGAAGAAGTATGTGGGTCCCGTCTTACTACTAATATTGGGCGTATTGGCGGTTTTGAAAGGAATTTCACTAATACAGCGTTCGAGAAACTCGAGAAATTCCTGAAAGAATACCCAGCTGTTCTGAAAGAATTTGAAAACCTGTTTGCACGCAACCGCATCTTCATGGAAAGAACGATTGGCGGCGGTGCCATCAGCGCCGAACGTGCGTTGAATTATGGATTTACAGGACCGAATTTACGCGCAGCAGGGGTTGATTATGATGTGCGTGTACACAGCCCTTACAGCAGTTACCAGGATTTTGATTTTACCATACCGGTAGGCAAAACAGGCGATAACTACGACCGTTTCCTTGTACGTAACGAAGAAATGTGGCAGAGCCTGAACATTATCCAGCAGGCCTACCGCAAAGTGCAGGAATTCAAAGGTGCAGAAGCGGAAGTATATCATGCCGATGTGCCGGAATATTATCTTCCTGAAAAACAGGATGTGTACACCAAGATGGAAGCGCTGATCTGGCACTTCAAGATCATTATGGGTGAAATAGATATGCCGAAAGGTGAAGTGTACGCTTCAGTGGAAGGCGGTAACGGTGAGGTTGGTTATTACCTGATCAGCGATGGCGGCCGCGCACCATTCAGACTGCATTTCCGCCGACCATGCTTTATCTATTATCAGGCGTATGCAGAACTGGTAACAGGCAGTATGCTGAGTGATGCGATCGTAACCATGAGTAGTTTGAATCTGATAGCGGGGGAGATGGATGCGTAAGAAGTCAAAAGTAAAAGTCAAAATTCAAAAGAAGACTGACTTTTACTGAACGATTTTTTGATTTTTGATTTTTGAATTTTGACTTTACAAAATGCCGAAGTTTAACGAAACACAATTACAGGAATTCAAACGTCTGGTGGCCCGTTACCCGGAAGGGAAACAAAAAAGTGCGCTGCTGCCCGTATTGCACCTGGCACAGGATACTTTTGGTGGATGGCTGAGTTCCGATACGATGGATTATGTAGCGGAGTTACTGCAACTGCAACCGATTGAAGTATATGAAGTGGCCACGTTTTACAGTATGTATAACCTCAAGCCGGTTGGGAGATACATGTTCGAGGTTTGTCAAACGGGTCCCTGTATGCTGAGAGGAAGTGATGATATCATTGCCTATATCGGTCAGAAACTGGGTATCAAACCGGGTGAAACAACGGCTGATGGATTATTTACTTTGAAAACAGTAGAATGCCTCGGCGCCTGCGGTTATGCACCGATGATGCAGTTGGGTAAAAATTACCGTGAGCATCTCACAAAAGAAAAGGTGGATGCGATTATTGAGGAGTGCAGGGGGAATGCGGCAAAGAATAATTAAATGAGCTATCAGCCATCAGCTATCAGCCATCAGCAAAAAACTGATAGCTGATAGCTGACAGCTGACAGCCGAAAGCTAACATAATGGGCGTAAAATTATTATTAGAAAAAGCACATGTAGAAGGCATCCGCACCTATGAAGTGTATCGCCGTGAAGGTGGGTACCAAGCTGCGGAGAAAGCGCTGAAAAACATGAGCCCTGATGCCATTACCGAAGAGGTAAAGAAAAGTGGTTTGCGTGGTCGTGGCGGAGCGGGTTTTCCTGCAGGTATGAAATGGGGGTTCCTGGCTAAACCGGAAGGAGTGCCACGTCACCTCGTGTGTAATGCAGATGAGAGTGAACCCGGTACATTTAAAGACAGGTACCTGATGGAGTTTCTTCCCCATTTATTTATAGAAGGTCTGCTGATCTCTTCTTTTGCACTGGGCAGTCATGACACCTATATCTATATCCGCGGCGAATATGCCTGGATCGTTGATATCCTTGAAGATGCCATCAACGAAGCAAAAGCAAATGGGTTTTTAGGAAAAAATATTTTAGGCACCGGTTTCGATTGCGAGATACATGTACAACGAGGCGCCGGCGCTTATATCTGTGGTGAAGAAACCGCTTTGATCGAATCACTGGAAGGGAAACGTGGTAACCCGCGTATCAAACCACCGTTTCCCGCTATACAGGGTGTATGGATGCGGCCAACCGTGGTGAACAATGTAGAAACACTGGCATCAGTAGTACCTATCATCAACATGGGCGGAGAAGAATACGCCAAAATAGGTGTTGGGAAATCTACCGGTACCAAACTGATCTCTGCCTGTGGTAATATCAATAAGCCCGGCGTATATGAAATCGATATGACCATCTCTGTAGAAGAATTTATTTACAGTGATGAATATTGCGGCGGTATCCCGAATGGTAAACGTTTGAAAGCCTGTATCCCGGGTGGTTCATCAGTACCTATACTACCTGCCAATCTTCTGCTGAAAACAGCCAAAGGAGAAACGCGCTATATGAACTATGAAAGTTTGAGCGATGGCGGGTTTGCTTCAGGATCTATGATGGGTTCAGGTGGTTTTATCGTGCTTGACGAGGACCAGTGCGTGGTAAAGAATACTTTGACATTTGCCCGTTTCTACCGTCATGAAAGTTGCGGACAATGTTCGCCCTGCCGTGAAGGAACCGGATGGATGGAAAAAATATTAAAGGGCATCGAGTACGGAAACGGAAAGATGAGCGATATAGATTTGTTATGGGATATACAGCGTAAGATAGAAGGCAACACGATCTGTCCATTGGGTGATGCAGCGGCCTGGCCGGTAGCAGCAGCCATCAGGCATTTCCGTGATGAGTTTGAATGGCATGTGCTGAATCCCGATGAGGCGCAGACAAGGAACTATGGATTGGCGCATTATGCGGATCCGATACATGTTCCGGCGGGGGCGTAAAATTTTCACGCAAAGGCGCAAAGTCAGTAAGGCGCAAAGCGTGTGAAAAGAATGGATGAATTTGTAAGACAAACTTTGCGGCTTAGCTCCTTTGCGGCTTTGCGTGAAACAAAAATAATTATGGCTGAACAACCATTATTTAAAGTCACAATTGACAACATTACTATCGAAGTTCCTGCGGGTACTACGATACTAAATGCTGCGCGTAAGATCGGCGGTGAAGTGGCGCCGCCTGCCATGTGCTACTACAGCAAACTCGAAGGCAGCGGTGGTAAATGCCGTACCTGCCTGGTAGAGGTAAGCAAAGGTTCTGAAAAAGATCCGCGACCTATGCCTAAGTTGGTGGCATCCTGCCGTACAACGGTGATGGATGGCATGGAAGTAAAAAATATTACCAGCCCCAAAGTGCTGGATATGCGCGCAGGTGTGGTGGAATTCTTACTGATCAATCACCCGCTGGATTGCCCGGTATGCGACCAGGCCGGTGAATGTCATCTCCAGGACCTGAGCTACGAACATGGCAAAGAAGGAACCCGCTACGAGTTCCAGCGCCGCACATTCAAGAAACACGATATCGGTCCTTATATACAATTACACATGACACGTTGCATTCTCTGCTACCGTTGTGTATATACCGCCGACCAGCTTACACAGAAAAGAGAACATGGTGTACTCGATAGGGGCGACCATTCCGAGATCGCTACTTTTATTGAGAAAAGCCTGGATAACGATTTTATTGGCAACGTGATTGATGTTTGCCCCGTGGGCGCATTGACCGACCGTACCTTCCGTTTCAAAAACCGCGTATGGTTCCTGAAACCGATGGATGCACATCGCGATTGCCCTACTTGTAGTGGGAAAGTAACTTTATGGAACCGTGGCGATGAGGTCTTCCGTGTAACAGCCCGTAAAGACGAATGGGGTGAAGTGGAAGATGATGAAAACGGCAAACCAGCCTGGATCTGTAATACCTGCCGTTTTGATAAAAAGAAATCGAGCGACTGGGTGATAGAAGGACCAAGGGAAATCAGTCGTCATTCTGTGATCTCGGCCAACCACTACCAGGGTAAGGTTGGGATGAACAAACCAACAGAAATATTTACAGCGGTACATGACGGAAGACAACCGAAATTGCTGATGGATATCCATTCAGTAAGTGAAGTGAATAAGACAAATATTGAACTGAGTCTGATCGGGGGGCCTGCGCACTCGGCCGACTTTAATCCCAATAAAGATTAATAGTGATTCTTACAAAAGAACAGATACGAAAAATAGTCGGTGAATACTTCGCAGGAAAACCTGTGAAGAAGGTTTGGCTATTTGGTTCTTATGCAAGAGGTGAGGCAGATGAAGATAGCGACGTGGATGTTTTAGTGGATATTGAAAAGAACAGTAAAGTAGGGCTTCGTTATTTGACATGGCATGAGGAAATAGAGAAACTGGTAAACAAAAAGGTACAGGTGGTGAGTGAAGGTTCAGTTTCTGAATATTTGCGTCCCTTTATAAATGCTGACAAAACCTTGCTTTATGAAAGGTAAGTTAGGAGATAAAAAACGGATGCAGCATATTTTGGATGCCTGCAAGAAAATTCAAATAGCAACAGAGGACTATGATGAACAAAGATTCTTAAACGATTTTATTATAAGTGCAGCAGTTTGCAACTTTATCATGATAATCGGAGAATCTTCGGCGAGAATAACACAGGAGTTTAAAGAAAAGAATACGCAACTTGATTGGGAACTGATGCGGGGAATGCGGAATATTATTGTTCATGAATATTTTGAAGTGGATGATCGGCAGGTATGGGATACGGTTGTCAATGATGTTCCCAAATTGATAGCAGCATGTGAAAATGTTTTAAAAGAAATTGAATAAATGACGTTACTTTCTATTGACTGGGCATTACTGATCGAAAAATTAGCATTGATCGCCATTATTGTGTTTGCGAGTCTGGGTATTGCACTATACACCACGTTTGCCGAACGCAAAGTGGCAGCGATATTGCAGGACAGGCCCGGACCCAACCGTGCAGGTCCTTTTGGTTTGCTGCAGCCGTTTGCGGATGGACTGAAACTGATCATGAAAGAAGAGATCATTCCCAACACATCCAATAAAGTATTGTTTGTGCTGGGGCCGGTACTTGCCATGACAGCCGCTTTGATGAGTTGTGCCGTTATTCCCTGGAGTAGTCATGTTGAATTGTTCGACAGACAAATACCCCTCCAGATCGCTGATATCAATATTGGTATCTTATATGTATTTGGTGTAGTGAGCATGGGTGTATATGGTATCATGATCGGGGGCTGGGCATCTAACAATAAATTTTCTTTGATGGCTGCATTGCGTGGCGCATCACAGGCCATCAGTTATGAGCTGGCGATGGGGTTATCGCTGATCGCCGTATTGATGATCTCGGGATCATTGAGTTTAAAGACCATTGTTGAACAGCAGATGAATGATGGCGGTTTATGGAACATCGTTTACCAGCCACTCGGGTTCCTGATATTTTTTATCTGTGCCATGGCAGAATGTAACCGTACGCCCTTCGATCTGCCGGAAGCAGAGAATGAATTGAACTTCGGTTACCACCAGGAGTATTCATCCATGAAACTTGGGTTCTATCTTTTTGCAGAATACATCAATATGATCATGAGCAGCGCTATCATGGCATCGATCTTTTTCGGTGGTTATGATATACCGTTCCTTGATGAAAGCACACTGGCTCCTAATCTGGCCGCTGTTCTGGGTGTACTGGCGTTGCTCACGAAAATTGTCATCTTTATTTTCATATTCATGTGGATCCGCTGGACCATCCCGCGTTTTCGTTATGACCAGTTGATGAACTTAGGATGGAAAACATTGATACCACTGGCGCTGGTGAATATGCTGGCTACGGGAGCGGTGATATTGTGGAGGCAGGGATAGGAACAGATGAATATTGAACAAGGAACAAGGAATGTTGAAGTGTAAAACATATAGGCTGATGGCTGACAGCTCATAGAGATAAAGTTGGGACGAACAGACTATAAAAATATTTTTGCTGACCTTTTAACCGGGAAGGCATATAAACAAGAGGAAGAAAATGGAGGCATTAACCAGCAGGGCAAAAACGGTGGGGCGCAAGCCGATGAATTTGTGGGAGAAATTATATCTGCCCGCGATCTTCAAAGGCATGGCCATTACGTTCATGCACATATTCAAGAAACAGCCCACTATCCGCTACCCGGAACAGAAAAGACCATTCAGCCCGGTTTTCCGCGGACTACATGTGCTGAACCGTGATGAAGAGGGTCGTGAAAGATGTACCGCTTGCGGATTGTGTGCCGTGGCCTGTCCCGCAGAAGCCATTACCATGGAAGCTGCAGAGAGAATGGAAGGGGAAGAAAACCTGTACCGCGAAGAAAAATACGCGGCCAAATACGAGATCAATATGCTTCGCTGCATATTCTGCGGATTGTGTGAAGAGGCCTGCCCGAAAGATGCGATCTACCTCAGCGAAACATTTGCACCATCGAATTTTACAAGAAAAGGATTTATATACGGAAAAGACAGCCTGCTGATACCTGATGCGAAAACAGATCCGGAAGGATATGAAAAGGCAAGAGGCGAACGGGCACCAACGACAGCATCGAATTGAATTAATAATTAGTAATTAATAATTCATAATTGGAATTATTAATTATTAATTATTAATTATCAATTACTAATTAATACAAATGAGTACAACTGAAATAATATTTTTCTTTCTCGCTGCTTTAGCTGTTTTCAGTGCCATCATGGTGCTGGTAAGCAAAAACCCCGTGTACAGTGTCCTGTGGCTGATAGTGGTGTTCTTTGCTATTTCGGGTAATTATATTTTACTGAATGCACAGTTCCTGGCGATCGTGAACCTGATCGTGTATGCGGGTGCCATCATGGTACTGTTCCTGTTTGTGATCATGTTGATGAACCTGAATGCGGAAGCTGCTGAGTCTAAAAAGCATCTCTGGATGAAACTGGCTGGTGTATTTGCCGGCGGCTGTTTCCTGCTGATGCTGGTATCACTGGTAAGACAAGCGGTGGATATGAACGGGAAAACAGCATTAATGAAGGAAGGAAATATCGGCCTGATCGGGAACCTCGGTAAAGCATTGTTCAGTGAGTACGTGGTGCCGTTTGAAATCACCAGTGTACTGTTTTTAAGTGCGATGGTAGGTGCAGTGGTGATAGGGAAAAAATAACCCCCGACCCCCTAAAGGGGGAGTTGGGACGAATTAAAAAAATAAAAGCCCCTTTAGGGGTATGGGGTATGCCAATACAATATTATATCTACCTGTGTTTAACATTGTTCACCATCGGTATCATTGGGGTGTTGACGCGCAGGAATGCGATCATTGTTTTTATGTGTGTGGAGCTGATGTTGAATGCGGTGAACCTGTTGCTGGTGGCTTTTTCTAAAATGCACCATGCCGCAGCATTGCAGACAAACCCACAGACCATGGTAGGTACCGAGGGACAGTTATTCGTATTCTTTATCATGGTGGTGGCCGCAGCAGAAGTGAGTGTGGGGCTGGCCATCATCGTAATGTTATACAGGAACACACATTCGGTAGATATAAACTTTTTGAACAGGCTTAAAAATTAAGGCTGAACGCCGAACGCAAAACGCTTAACGCTTTATAGCTTTTGCGTTGCGCGTTAGGCGTTAAGCATTCAGCATAAAATATGAACAAATTAGTATTTCTGGTTCCCCTGTTCCCTTTGATCGGATTTCTTGCCAATGGTTTGGGAAGAAAGCACCTGTCAAAATCAATGATCAGCATCATTGGGTGCGGTTCTATACTGGCCTCCTTTGTGGTGAGTGTCCTGTTGTTTTTTGATGTGAAGACCAATGGCGGCAGTATAAGTACCCTGTTTAATTTTATCAGCACAGACAGTTTTACCATTCCTTTTGCTTTCCAGGTAGATCAGCTGTCTTCATTGTTCCTGCTGATCATAACCGGTATCGGTTTCCTGATACATCTCTATTCTTCTGCGTATATGCACGAAGAAGAGCCACAACATTTCGGAAGGTATTTTGCTTACCTGAACCTGTTCGTATTCTCTATGTTATTACTGGTGATGGGCGCGAACTATGTGATCATGTTCATCGGCTGGGAGGGTGTTGGATTGTGTTCGTACCTGCTGATCGGTTTTTGGTTTAAAAACAACAACTACAATTACGCGGCTAAGAAAGCATTTGTGATGAACCGTATCGGCGATCTCGGTTTCCTGCTCGCTGTATTCTGGCTGCTGTTGAAATTAGGAACAGTTACGTATGGCGATGTATTCGCCAATGTATCACAACTCAGCAGCTTCGATATCACCATGATCACCATCCTGCTGTTTGTAGGTGCCATGGGTAAAAGTGCACAGATACCATTGTACACCTGGTTGCCTGATGCAATGGCGGGTCCTACACCGGTATCTGCACTGATCCACGCGGCTACCATGGTAACAGCCGGTATCTATATGATCGCGCGCAGCAATATTTTATATACACTCGCGCCAACCACGCAAACACTGGTGGCTGTCATTGGTCTTGCCACTGCCATCTTTGCGGCAACCATCGCGTTGAAACAAAACGATATTAAAAAAGTACTGGCTTATTCAACAGTCAGCCAGTTGGGGTATATGTTTTTAGGATTGGGCGTAGGCGCTTACACCGGCGCTGTGTTTCACGTAATGACACATGCGTTCTTCAAAGCATTGTTGTTCCTCGGCGCAGGTTCTGTTATCCATGCCATGCACCATGAGCAGGATATCCGTAAAATGGGCGGACTGAAAAAACACATGCCCATCACCCATATTACTTTCTTACTGGCCTGTTTAGCGATTGCCGGTATCCCGCCGTTCTCCGGTTTCTTTTCAAAAGATGAAATACTGATGGCATCCTTTGCGCACAATCCCTTGTATTATTTTATCGGCGTTGGCGGTGCATTGATGACGGCGTTTTATATGTTCCGTCTCTATACACTTACTTTTCTTGGCGGCTTCCGTGGTACACATGAGCAGGAACATCACCTGCACGAGAGCCCCTGGCAAATGACCGTGCCGCTGATCGTATTGGCCGTACTTTCTGTATTGGGTGGATTGTTAGGGATTCCCGAAGTATTTGCAGAACACGCACATAGTCTCGAAAATTTCCTCGCACCGATATTTGCTGAGTCAGCAAAACTCGCGGAGCATCATCACCTGGAAGCTTCACAGGAATACCTGATGATGGGTGGTTCTACATTAGCGATTATTATTGTGATCGCGTTGGCAGTGAAGATGTATAAAAAATACCAGGCCACCGAAGAAGAGAATACAGGTGTGGCCAAAGTACTCGAGAACAAATGGTATGTAGACGAATTATATGATACCATCATTGTAAACCCGCTGAACGCATTGGCCGGGTTCTTCAAGAACATCGTAGAGAAAAGCGGTATCGATGGTTTGGTGAACGGTGCAGGCAAACTGGTAAGCTATGGCTCGCGCCAGCTGCGTTTGCTGCAGAGCGGGCAGGTGGGTAATTATTTATTGATCATGGTTCTGGCGATAGTGTTATTTGTATGGATCTGGTTCAACGACAGAACCATCATGCAATTTTTCAGTAAAATATTTTAATGGTTTGTAGATGATCCCTGTTTTACTCATATTGATCCCATTGTGTACCGGTTTGATCACTTTCTTCCTGAAAGAGTCAAACACGGCAAAAGGATGGGCCCTCCTGTCATCGCTGATCAGCTTAGCTGTGGCGGTAGCAGGGGTATTCTTTTATCCCAAACACCAACTTGTTTTTGATGCCGCATGGTTACCGGATCTCGGCAGCCGGTTTGCCATGCAGATGGACGGGATGGGAAAAATGCTTTGTTTGCTCACGGCGATTTCCTTTCCCATCATCTTTGCAGCTACTTATAAAAATGAATACAAAAATGCAGGCAGCTTCTACGCACTGATGCTGCTTACGCAGGCCGGTCTTACCGGTGTATTTGTTGCCACCGATGCCTTGTTGTTCTATTTCTTCTGGGAGCTGGCGCTGATACCTGTTTACTTTCTTTGCTCCATCTGGGGCAATGAAAAAAGGATCGCCGTTACTTTCAAATTCTTTATCTACACATTTATTGGTTCTTTGCTGATGCTCATCGGTATCCTGTATGTGTACTATCATACACCTGACCGTTCATTTGCATTACAATCTTTTTACAACGCGGTGCTTGATACCAAACAGGAGAACTGTATTTTCTGGTTGTTCTTTGCAGCATTCGCTATCAAGATGCCCATATTCCCTTTCCATACCTGGCAGCCGGATGCGTATGAACAATCGCCAACGGCCACTACCATGGTATTAAGCGGTGTGATGGTGAAGATGGGCATATTCGCAGTGATCCGCTGGTTATTACCGGTGTTCCCTAATGCATCGGTTCAGTTTGCAGATGTGGTGATCATTCTTGCTGTGATAGGGATGCTCTATGCATCACTGATCGCCATACGGCAGGATGATATCAAACGATTAATTGCTTATTCATCCATTGCACATATTGGCTTGATGGCCGCTGCGATATTTGCACACAATACAACAAGCCTGGATGGCGTGATGATACAGATGTTCAACCACGGTATCAACGTGATCGGTTTGTGGATCGTGGGAGATGTGATTGAACAGCAACTCGGCACACGTAAGCTCAGTGAACTTGGCGGACTGGCACAGAAGGCCCCGGTACTGGCCATCTTATTCGTGGTAATGGCATTTGCGAATATCGCTTTGCCGCTAACGAATGCATTTGTGGGTGAGTTCCTGATGTTCAGCGGACTGTTCCAGTATAATGCCTGGATGGCTGCGATAGCAGGCATCAGTGTAATACTGGCAGCAGTGTACACACTGAATATGGTGCAGAAAGTATTGTATGGCAACACAAACACGATCACAGAAAACGCAACTGATATCAAACCGAATGTTCAGTGGGTGTTGATCATATTGGCCATCGGAATCATTGTACTGGGTGTATATCCCCAGCCGATGATCAACCTGGCTAAGGATACAGTACATGCGGTACTGTCCAACAGATAAAACATTTTTCTTTGCGCGCCTATCGCTATGCTTTACTGCTGATAGCTGATGGCTCAAAGCTTAAGATATGAATGCAATCATTGTTTCTGCTTTACTGGGTGTGGTAATGATGTTCAGTGGCATCTGGGTGAAGAACAGGTCAACTGTTACCAATATTGCCGTTGTGGCATTGTTGGTATTACTGACAGCCAACCTGCTCAATGCCTATGGTATCTGGACGATACAGGTGAATGTTCACAACCTGCTCAACTTTGAGCCATTCGGTATGTTCTTTAATACCATCGCGATCGCTTCCACCCTGGTATATGTATTGCTTAGCGGCAGGGATATGGAAAAAACAGGTGTGAACACGGCAGATTATTATGCACTGATCTTTTTTGTATTGTGTGGCGTAAGTATCCTTTCTTCTTTTAATGGGTTATTAATGCTGTTCCTCGGAATAGAGATCTTGTCTATTCCATTATACATTCTCACCGGCGCGGACAAAAAAAATCTCCGCAGCAATGAAGCATCGTTGAAATATTTCCTGATGGGCGCTTTTTCAACCGGTATCATGCTCATGGGTATCACACTGGTATATGGCGCCACCGGCACATTCGAACTGGGACATACACCCGTAGTACCATCTACCGGCGAGGTAAAAGCCTCTTTCCTGGAAGTAGCAGGTATGTTGCTGCTGTTTGTTTCCATGGCTTTCAAAGTATCTGCAGCGCCTTTCCATTTCTGGACGCCGGATGTATATGATGGTGCGCCCAGCGTATTTACCTCATTCATGGCCACCGTGGTGAAAGCGGCAGGCTTTATCGCTTTTGTAAGATTGTTTGATACCCATACCGCTGCACTCGGGCCCACCTGGAAGATCCTGCTCACCTTTGTGATCATCGCAACGCTGCTGGTGGGTAATATCACCGCCGTGTTCCAGCAAAGCGTGAAAAGAATGCTGGCCTATTCGAGTATTGCACAGGCAGGTTTTATGTTGTTTGCGTTGTACAGCAATAACGATATGGCCAAAGAAGGTATTTTACTGTATTCTGTGGCGTACAGCCTTGCCACCATCGGTATCTTTGCTATTCTGATCAAGATGAACGATTATACGTTCGACGGATTTAATGGCCTCGCTAAAACGCAACCCGTACTCGCCGCAACAAATACCGTGTTCCTGCTGTCACTCGCGGGGATCCCTTTAACAGCTGGTTTCTTCGCCAAATATTATATGCTGGCTTCCGCGGTGAAAGCCAACGGTTCCATCTGGCTGGTGATCATTGCCGTACTGTTTGCAGCAGTAAGCGTGTACTACTATTTCCGTGTGATCCAGGCCATGTATTTTAAAGAAGGCGAGGCCGGCACTGCACCAATAGGCAGTAGTTTTAAGATCATGTTGATCATCCTGTCTGCATTGATCATACTTTTCGGTTTGTTCCCGTCATTGATACTTAACGCATTTTATATTTAGTCTGGAATTTGGAGTTTGGAGTCTGGAATAGAAAGCACTACCAACTCCAAACCCCAGACTCCAAACTCCAGACTACCCCAGCCGTTCCTCATATTTCCCCACTTCCCCTGCCTATCTTGCTAATTTCTCTGCTATCTTTATAGGGCAGAACCATTACCCGATGACAATTTTCAGTTCCCTTACCCTGGCATGGCGCACGGTGCGTAGTAATAAACTCCGTACAGGTATTACCGTTGCTATTATCGCTATCGGTATCATGGCCCTTATATGCATTATTACGGCCATCGAAGCGATGAACCAGAGCCTGAAAGAAAGTTTCTCTTCCATGGGGGCCAACGCCTTTAATATCCGCTTTAAAGAGTCGCGCGTACGGTTCGGGGGTAATGGAAACGATGACGTGAAAAAAACAAGACGTGGCCTGAAAGAAAAAAAATCCAATCTCAACAAACCCATCAAAAAAGAAGACGCGGAACTGTTCAAGGCCAACTATGATTTCCCGGGAGCGAAAGTAGCGTTATACAGGCGTGGACCGGGTTCACAGGAAATTCATTTCGAGGACAAGAAAACCAACCCGCAGGTGGTGGTATGGGGAGGCGATGAAAATTACCTGGCAGTAAACGGCTATACAGTTGAGCAGGGCCGCAACCTGAACCCACTCGATATCCAAAGCGGCCGCAGTGTGTGCCTGCTGGGCGCCAATGTTGCCACAAAACTTTTTGGTAACAGACCCGAACGATCTATCGATAAAGTAGTACGCATCGGCAGCCTGCCATACCGTGTGATTGGCTTATTAAAAAGCAAGGGATCCAGCGCCATGATGCGCCAGGATGATGTGATCATCACGTCCTATACCAACGTACGCAATTTCCGGAACGCCAGCAGTACGTATATGCTGGGGGTGATGGTGAACAGCGTAAACGAACTGAACGTGGCTTCTGATGAAGCTACTTCTGTGTTCCGTGCTGTCCGTAAAATCAACCCTACGGAAGAAGATAATTTTGTGATCGAACGCAGTGATAAATTCGCTGAAATGTTTATCGGGTTTCTCAGCAGTATCACAGGCTCTGCCGGCGCTATCGGCCTGATCACATTGATCGGTGCGGCTATCGGTTTGATGAACATCATGCTGGTGGCGGTAAATGAACGTACCAAAGAAGTGGGACTGATCAAAGCCATCGGCGGCAAAAGCAGGAACGTACGTATGCAGTTCCTCTTTGAAAGCATGATCATCAGCCTGCTGGGCGCTTTGTTTGGGATTGCTTCAGGTGTGTTGATCGGGAACGTTGCGGCTATCTTAGTCTTCAAGACCGGTATGGTCATTCCATGGGGATGGATCATTACCGGGATTATTATATGTTCTGTCGTTGGCCTGTTCGCGGGTATTTATCCGGCTATGAAAGCGGCGAAACTGAATCCTATTGTGGCGTTGAGGTATGAGTAATGCCAGAGACGTTTTTAAAATGATACTTTCTTAATCCGCATGATTTTTTTCAACACAGAGATCACAGAGTCTACAGAGGTCCCTCCGTTTACTCTGTGATCTCTGTGTTGAAAAAGTATCCATAAGAATACTATTTCGATCGCTTAAAGAACTGCTTCAGTTTATCATTAATATAATACTTGATATCTTCCTCTGTAAGATGCTTCCTCAACCATTCCGCAGTGGGCCGGTATTGCTGCATAAAATTCTGCAGCGCCTCATCTTTCAACCCACTGTATTCTGTAACAATGGACGCGGGGAAGCGATAGTTGATATACGCTTCTTTTTCATTCGTCTCAAAAAATGCGAATGTCTTTCGTTTGTTCTTTTCATGTCTTGAAAAACGGTCGAGGCTCAGCCCGATACCTGCGCCTGAATTGGCGAGGGCAAAAGTGGGTTTCACATAGTCTGCGGTTCCCTGCATAAAGTCCTTTCTTCTTTCCATGCTGTCCAGCTGGTAACGGTTATATCCCTTTGCGGTAACCGTTACATTACCCAGATCGCGGGCAAGCGGCGATAGCGTACAAATCAAGGTGTCATTCAAAAGCTTGTCGGCAGAATAATGCACCGTATCGAAAAAATAACCTACTGCCGCAAAAGAAAGGATATGGTATTGTGAGGCTTCGATAGAGAACCGGCCGGTATTGCTTGTCATTACGGTCTTGCCGGTATTCAGGTTGGTCACACTGGCAAGTGTTATTGGTTCATTGGTCACGCTGTCTCTCAGGTAACCCCAAACCGGGGTCCGCTGGGCATTGGCTGAAAACGATGTCAGTACAACCAGTATCAGCAATAATTTCCGCATAGATGAAATTTGTGCAAAGGTAAGAGATGTGTGCAGGTGTAATTGTTAATCTGAAATACCTGCTGGCAAAAGAAAAGCCCCCGCATAGCAGGGGCCTTCCTTGAAAATCTTATTAAATCCTGTTCAGGTCTATTTAGGATCCAATGATCTTTTGATCTTTTCAGAAATATCCTGCAAATGTATCTTACTCATTTTGTCTGATGTGCCGGGTATCGCTGCATTGATCTGGCTGCGAAGTTGCGTTAACTGCGCACGCGCAATGCTGTACACATCACTGCGGCGGTTATAGCCAGACTGGTAAGGGTTGGTACGGCCACCTCCGCCAAATACTACCACAGTAGCTGAGCTTGTTGGCGGATTGATGATAGCATCCAGTTTGTCAACATAGCTTTTCTGCAGCATCCTGCGGTAAGCATCGATCGCTTTTTTGGATGACAGCTCAGTAAAGAGCATGCCCTGTAAATCACTGATCATATCAAGCCCGCTATAAGCGTCGGCGCCAAATCTTTCTACAGATAGTTGCATACGGTTCAGCCTGTCGCCTGTTAAAAGACCTGCCAGCGCTCCTTCCTGTGCGTTGGCTACAGGGTCAGCAGTTCCTGGCGGGTTGATGCGGTTCAGGATATCCTTAGCCACCAGCCAGCTAGGCGTCTGGAATACCTGCCTGTCGAGAAAATCCAGTGCGGCTTTCTGTTTGGCTTTAGGCGTTACTTCGTACACCTGTCCTTCTTCGAGATCCGTTTTAAAGGTCTCATATACGCCACCGATGCTGGTGCTTACATGGCCTATATAACGGCGGTACTGTGTTACCAGCTGGCCATACATAGTGGTCACATTCTCGCTCTGTCCAGTCTCTTCATTTGTCCACTCGGGCAGTTTTACCAGGATGCGTTTCAGGTTTTTAATACCGTAATCGCTGGCCACCACAGCATTGTCGCTGAGGTCCTCACGCTGGCTCCTCGGATCATCATCATTGCCCTGCTCATAAGTGCCAAACCAGGTGCGTGGATTGTCTTTTAAAGTTTTACTGATCAGTTTTGAACTATTTTTTTTCTGCTCATCTTCACTGTTACCGGCAATATGCCCATAACCCCACTGGATCGCCCACAGGTCATAATCACCGATGCGTGGGTATAAACCTTCCTTGCTGATATTGTCTTCCGGCTGTGCCACGTAGTTGAAACGGGCATAGTCCATGATAGAGGCAGTATGGCCATTGGCTTCCACCCAGGCTTTGTCACGCAGTTTTTCAACCGGTGTTTTGCTGCTGCTTCCCATGTTATGATAGAGGCCCAAAGTATGGCCCACTTCGTGGGAAGAAACAAAACGGATCAGGTCGCCCATGAGGTCATCATCAAATTTCATTTTTCTCGCACGCGGGTCAACGGCTGCGGTTTGTATCATATACCAATCGTGTACCAGTTTCATTACGTTGTGGTACCAGCCGATATGACTCTCGAGGATCTCACCGCTGCGTGGATCATGTACATTCGGACCATACGCATTTTCTGTGCTGGAAGCGAAGTAACGCATTACAGAGAAGCGTGCATCTTCCATGCTCATAGTGGTATCATTCTCCGGCCATTCTTTGCCTACGATGGCGTTTTTAAAACCGGCTTTTTCAAAAGCTTTCTGCCAGTCATTCACACCGAGGATCAGGTGTTTTCTCCATTGTTTGGGAGTGGCGGGGTCAACATAATAAACGATCTGTTTTTTAGGTTCCACCAGTTCGCCTCTTTTCCATTTTTCAATATCCTCGTCTTTGGGTTCGAGTCTCCAGCGTACAGCAAATTCCTTGTCTTCCACTTTCTGCTGGTCATCACCAAAACGGGTATAGTCAACAGAGAAGAAGCCAACACGTTTGTCAGCATACCTCGGCGCCATAGGCGCTGAAGGCAGCAGGAGAATGGAAGTATTGAGTTCAATGCTCACAGCTCCGGCTGCATTAGCCGCAGGAACAGAGGTGCCACCGGGTTGTGGTGCGCCACCAAAACCGCCACCGCCACCGGCAGTAACATTAAAGGTCTTTACCGTGCGTACTTCTACGTTGATGGGAAAACTGCTCATTTTTTCGATGTATGACCTGTCGCTGGCGAGCTGACCAAGACCAAGATTTCTTTTGGCATTGGCGTTCATGCTCACCACCTGGTTATCACCTTTGAAGAAATCCGTTACATCGATCACCGTAGAATTGCTATCCCTGTTAAAGGCTGCCACAGGAAAAGCTGCGGTAATAGCATTGAGGTTAGACGCAATTACCGCACGTGCGATCTGGTCCTTAGGGTCGGCAGTATTGACCAGGGTAACCACCCGCAGGAAAAGGTTGTTACTTGGGCCTTTCTCAAACTGGAGCGTCTGCTGGTTGGCGATCTCGCCTCCATACAGTCCACGGCCGCCGGTATTGGCCGGAACCTTGATGTAACGTGTAACCGAGAGTACCTCGCGGCCGAGCATGGCATCGGCGATCTCGAAATAATACTTGTCATCTACTTTGTGAACCGTGAACAGGCCCCTTTTGGTGATGGCCTTGTCGGTGATCACATCTTTGTAAGCACGGGGTCTGGCAGCAGCGCCTGCACCCTGTCCCACACCGGGAAAACCGCCGCCACCCGGACGGGCCTGGGTCGAATCCCGCTGCGCGGTGGCCACAGTAGCTGCCAGGAGCGCAATGGCGAGTAATTGTTTTTTCATAAATGTGTATAATGGTAGTTTAAGGAATAGAAAGCTTTAAAGATAAGGAGCAGCCCTGTTTACAGACGTTTTTTTCGGGTCCGTTTTACAGGATGGTGAAAAGGGCTTTTAAATCGGTGAATTGAAAACAGGCATATCGGGTAAGTACCTACCTTCCGCCCCCCGAAAAAGGGAGTAGAAAAAGTTCTGATAATGCGGCTTTGCCGCGTTAGATAAATTAACTAATTTGTACTCCCCTTCAACTTTTTGAAACAATGTTTTGCTTTTTCAAAACAATTTTCAGTAGAATTGCGGGACAATTTTTTAACAACCAACTGTAATTTTTTCAAAAACCAAAAATCAATTGAGTCATGGCTGAAACAAAACCATCTGCAAGTGCTGCCGTAAAAAGCCCATCTTCTGCGCAACCCAAGAAGAGTAGCAATACTATTTCCTGGCTGGCACCGCTTTCGTGTATCATTCTCGGTTTCCTTATCTGGCGTTTTGTATTAGGCGCGCCTGGTAATTTTACTTCACCTGATCCTGCTGGTGGTTTTTGGCCTAACCACAAAGGACCTAAAACCGGTTTAAGCAAAATGTACGAGGGTGGTATCATCGTACCTATCCTGATCGGATGTTTCTTAACGGTGGTTGTTTTCTGTATCGAAAGGCTGATGACGATCGCTAAAGCTGCCGGAACCGGAAGCATTACAGAATTTGTACGCAACGTACAGTTTCACCTCGCTAACAAAGACGTTGACAAAGCCCTGGCTGCCTGCGACAAGCAAAAAGGTTCAGTTGGCAACGTAATGAAAGCCGGTCTGAAAAAATATAAAGAAATGATCACAAACACAGAACTGGTAACAGAACAGAAAGTGTTGAACATCCAGAAAGAAGTAGAAGAAGCCACTGCGCTGGAACTGCCGATGCTGGAGAAAAACCTGGTGTTCCTGTCAACCATCGCATCAGTAGCTACCCTGTTGGGTCTGCTGGGTACGGTATTGGGTATGATCAAATCGTTCTCTGCCCTTGGTGAAGAAGGTGGTGGTGATGCAGCTCGTGAACTGTCAAAAGGTATCTCTGAGGCCCTGTTTAACACGGCATTGGGTATCGGTACATCGGCTGTAGCGATCATTATGTATAACGTATTTACTACACGTATCGATGGTATCACATACGGAATCGACGAATCTGGTTTCACTTTAACACAAAGCTTTGCTGCCAACTACAAATAACCCCTGGTTTTTTGTGGAAAAACGGAAGTTTTGAATCTTAATCTGAAATCATACTAAACAAATAACAATGGGCAGAGCCAAATTACCTCGTAAGAGCACCAACATCGACATGACGGCGATGTGTGATGTGGCCTTTCTGTTGTTGTCATTCTTTATCCTGACCACGAAATTCAAACCTTCGGAAGCTATCGAGGTTGCAACGCCGAAATCGGTGTCCTCCAAAGTGGCCCCGCAGGAGAAATTCGTGCAGATAATTCTTGACAAGGACGGTAAGGTTTTCCTTGCGATGGATGAACAAGACAAGAAAGAAGTGATTGCCAATTCTTTGAATACTACCCGTAATCTTGGGCTGAATGTGAAAGCTTTTCAGAATGCAGAATTTTTTGGTGCCCCTTTGGGTAGCATGAAATCGTTTCTGGACCTGCCTTCCGACCAGCGTAAAGGCGGGTCATTACCCGGTATCCCGGTAAGGGATTCTTCTAATAACGAACTCACCGAATGGCTGCGCGTTATTAAAGAAGCGTATATGGGTCAAAAAGAACCTGCATACCTTTTGAAAGGAGATAACCTGGCCAAATACCCGGCTTTCAAAGCAATCATCACTGCTTTCAAGAAAAACGACATACTGAAATTTCAGATGATCACCAACCCCGAAGGGGCACCTGTAGGAACCGATCTGTGGAAGAAAGGACAGGCTGGTGAGAAATCTGAGGATTAGCAGTAGCGAGAAAACAAATTAGAAACAAAAACTAAATTCTACCGACATGGCAGAAATGGATACCTCGAGTGGCGGGGGGCATAAAAAGGGCCCCGGGGTCAAGAAAGGGAAGAAATTATCTACCCGAGTTGACCTGACGCCCATGGTGGACCTGGGCTTCCTGCTCATAACGTTTTTCATCTTTACCACGACGATGAGCCAGGCTACCGCTATGCGACTCTTTCTACCGAAAGATGCCGATAAACCGGAAGAGCAGAACAAGGCCAAAGAGTCTGGTGTGATTACCCTTCTGTTGGGAAAAGATAACCACGTGTATTATTACGAGGGAACACTTGCCAATGATGGGGCTAATTTCAAATCGTCGACTTTTAAGGAGATCCGCAATGTACTGATCGATAAGAAAGCACGTACCCCCGAGAAAGACCTTGTGGTGGTAATTAAAGCTTCCGATGAAAGCACGTACAAGAACGTAGTGGATATCCTGGATGAAATGGCCATCAATATCCTGAAAAGGTATGCACTGGTTGATATATCAGAGGGCGAGGCCCAGCTGGTAAAGATCACCGACCAGACTGCACCACCTGCATCAGGACAGAATTAACGTGGAATAGCTAATTACAAAAGACACTCATCATGGACATAAACAAAATCAAAGACGCAGATATCCTTGATATCGTGTTCGACGGGCGGAATAAGGAATACGGCGCATACCAGCTCCGTAAGACTTACAATTCCCGTATCAAGAAGGCCCTGGTCGCAACCGGCATACTCTGTGCCCTGCTGATCGGTGCATCGATCTTTGCCAATTCTTCGGGTGATGATAAAATCGCGCCGGTTGTGCAGGACGTAAATCTTGAGAACATGAAACAGGAGGAGAAAAGGCCTGAACCACCACCTCCGCCACCTCCGCCAAAACAGGAGCCACCAAAAGTGGAGATCACCAAATTCACCCCTCCCAAGATCGTGAAGGATGAAGAAGTGAAACCTGACGAGGAGATCAAAGAAGTGGAAAAACTGGAAGATACCAAGATCGGTACCATCAACCAGGAAGGTGCCAAAGATGAAGGTATCGTGGCGCCACCGGTTGAAAAACCTACCGGTGTGGTAGAAGCTCCTAAAGTAGAAGAAGATTACGATAAAGTATTTACCGTGGTACAGATCGCTGCAGAATTTCCTGGTGGTATCAGCGGCTGGACAAGGTACCTGGAACGCACCCTGAACAGGGACCTGCCGGTTGAAAACGGCGCACCTCCGGGCAAATACACCGTGATCGTTTCTTTTATCGTATCTAAAGACGGAAGCATCAGTGATGTGACCGCGGAGAACGATCCGGGCTATGGCACCAAAGGCGAAGCCGTAAGGGTAATTCAAAAAGGCCCTAAATGGAAACCAGCGGTACAGAACGGACGTAATGTGATCTACCGTCACAAACAAAGCGTAACCTTCCAGGTTTCGGAAGATTAATTTTTACTTATTTTTTTATGATAGATCCCCGCAGTTATGCGGGGATTTTTTTTGTCGTCCTTGCGAGCGTAGCGAAGCAACCTGTGTCTCAAAAGCTAAAATTGCAGGAACCTTGACAGGTACACACATATCCAGTTTTGCAACACAGATTGCTTCGCTACGCTCGCAAAGACGATACATCTTTACACAGATGAGGTGAGTGATCAAAACGTATTCATTATGGATTTTTGTGAGTGTTGCATCATAGTATATTGTCTCTTTCTGCAACAGTTGATCTTTCTTTAGTAAAAGAATTTTTCATTCACATTTTAGTATGGATTTTTTTTCATCAGCGCATCATAGTGAAAACATACACTATGGAAAAGTTAACCATTCTCTCTGCGGACCTGCTCGATATTATTTTCGAGCATCGCAACAAATCGTATGGTGCGTATGAATTGCGTAAGACGTATAACAAACGTATTAAGTATGCACTGGCGGGAACATTGGGTATTTGTCTTTTATTTATCGGTGGAACGATCCTGGCAAATTCAGGCAATGAAAATCAAAAGGTAGAGTTTGCCACTGATATTGAATTGACCAAGTTTCATGAAGAGCCGCCTAAACCGGAAATACCACCAGTACCACCGCCCAAAGTAGAGCCACCACAGGTAGCCGTATCACAGTTTACACCGCCTAAAATTGTTGTTGATGATGAAGTCAAACCGGAAGATGAGATTAAAGAAATGGATATGATGGCAGATACCAAAATCGGCACTACTGACATCGAAGGAAGAAAAGATGATGGCATTGAGGCGCCGTTGGTTGAAAAAACCACAGTGGTCGCTGGTCCACTTAAAGTGGAAGAAGACTATGATGTGCCTTTTGCGGTCGTTCATATAGAAGCAAGATTTGCAGGCGGAATGGAAGCCTGGCAGAAGTACCTGAGAAAATACCTTAACAGCGATCTTCCTGCGCAAAACGGGGCGCCTGCCAACAAATACACGGTTGTCGTTTCATTCATCGTAGACAAAACAGGCGCGATCAGTGATGTAAGGGCAGAAAATGATCCGGGTTATGGAACCAAAGCGGAAGCTATCAGGGTAATACAAAAAAGTCCTAACTGGACACCCGCTGTACAGAACGGCAGAAACGTGATCTACCGCCAGAAGCAGGCGATCACTTTCCAGGTAATGGAAGAGTAAGCTATTAGTTTTTGGCAAATACAGGAGTTGGCTCCCGCTTAACCGTGCCTTTGTGCGCATATAATTTTCGCACAAAGACACAAAGGCACGGTTGCTATATAGATATTACTTTTACAGGAAATTCAAAGCATGAGCGGACAACTGCATGGGTGGGATGATACTATTGTAGCGCTGGCCACACCTCCAGGTATTGGGGCTATCGGTGTAATCAGGGTGAGCGGTAAACAGAGTTTTGCGGTGATGAATGCATTGTTCCCTTCCAAAAATCTGCAGGAACTGCCCTCGCATACCATACAGGTAGGTTATTTAAAAGAAGACGGGAAAATACTGGATGAAGTGGTGCTGTCTTTATTCAAATCACCCAAATCATACACGGGGGAAGATGTGATAGAGATCAGTTGTCATGGTTCACCGTTTATACAGGAAAACATTATGCAGGCCATTACCCGTAAAGGGGTGCGTGTGGCCAAACCGGGAGAGTTTACGCAACGGGCGTTTCTAAACGGCAAAATGGATCTTACACAGGCCGAAGCCGTTGCCGATTTAATAGCCAGTAATACCGAAGCCAGCCGGCGCGCAGCGCTGCACAGTATGCGTGGTGGTTTTTCATCCGATCTGCATGCGTTGCGCGAACAGCTTATCCGTTTTTCGGCGATGATAGAACTGGAACTGGATTTTTCGCAGGAAGATGTGGAGTTCGCCGACCGCACGCAGTTACAGCAGCTGATCGACCAGCTCCATCATTCGACGGAACAGCTGCTACATTCATTCCGTTTGGGCAATGTGATCAAGAATGGTGTACAGGTGGCCATTATCGGCAAACCCAATGCGGGTAAATCTACCTTGCTCAATACATTACTTAATGAGAACCGTGCGATCGTAAGTGCTATTGCCGGTACTACAAGGGATACGATAGAAGAGATACTCAACATCAAAGGTGTATTGTTCAGGCTGATAGATACGGCCGGTATCCGCGAACATTCGCAGGACCTGGTGGAAAGTATCGGCATCGAAAAAAGTTTTGAAAAAATGCGCGCCGCCAATGTGGTGATATACCTGTTTGATGTGAATGAAATAGACGCAGACACTTTGCGGCAGGCGGTAAATAATTTTGAGCAAGAAAACATACAGTACCTGCTGATCGGTAATAAAGCAGATGGAAACGAAACCGCCGCCAGAGAAAAATTCGCTGCTTTCCCCGGTATCCTGTTTATTTCCGCGAAACAGCATACGAATATTGACCGGTTAAAAGAGAGCCTGGTGGCCAAAGCCATCAGTGGTGATATCAATACCGAGTCTACCATCGTCACCAATGCAAGACATTATGAGGCCCTCCAGAAACTCGGCCTCGCATTGGCCGATGTACAACAGGGCCTGCATGACAAACTCCCCGGTGACCTCTTGGCGCTGGATATACGGCAATGTTTGCATTATCTAGGAACCATCACGGGGCAGATTACGAATGAGGATCAGTTGGATTTTATTTTTAGTAAGTTTTGTATTGGGAAGTAGCCCATCTACTGTTCATGCACGTTTTACGGCGTTTACATTCATTCTCAAGGGGTTTCATTTGCCGATAGTTGCCTTTTCTTGCCTTTGTTAGCCAGATAGTTGTGACTATTTCGGTTACTACTTTGAAACCGTAACAGATTTGGGAAGTGGAGGATGAATTATGGGTAACAATGATACGGTATGATACGCAATGATGCACAAAGTGAACAGTGTGCACGGTTGCAATATTGCTATTTTGCAATGTATGAGAATATATACTAAGATTTGTTTGGATAAGTCGGTTTTTGTTTACAATTTGTTACTCCCCTTATAGGCCTTTAATTAGACTTTATTTTTACATAGTTTGGTGACTACTGCTGTAAAATCTGTAAAACACTATCTAGCGACTTCCACAAGTGGGGATAACAAGAATAGACTGTTGTATGAACGATTGAAAAAGATATTTCAAAAAATTAATGAGTATTAAAGTAGATTTTCTGAGTAATGTTATCGGATTGCAAAATCCGATCGCATCGATCCACTAATTCCGGTTTTGCAATATTTCCATTCTTTTGAATCAATAGTGTTCTCGGCCTATTAATATGTACGCAGATCGCCTTTTAAAATTCGGACACGGCTCTTTAAAAATCGTTCGATTTGTATTGATGAGACTTTTTCTATCAACCTGTGTTAAATGTCTCGGCATATAAAAGGGAAGGCCACATTCACCAGAGCAGAAATCTTTCAAGTCGTAGTATGAAAGCTTATTTCTTTGTCCATATTTCAGTTCAATTTCGACCTTTTGTCGAAGGGTTGTATCTGCAAGAATAAGCCCTTCAACATAATCTTGTAGCATTGAATTTTGTACTTTATGCTTTTTGTTAATAGCAATTACTTTTTTAAATAAGCGAAGCCGAAAATTAAAGACTTCGATAATTTCTTCCTGAGAAATTCTAACAACCGACGAGATTGTCTGTCGCTTGACAACCGCGTAGATTAAATTGTACGTCTTTTGCAATATTTCCGCCGGCCTAAGGTGTACCTCTTTTTTAGCATTGATTGGAGATTTATAAGTCAAATATGAGCTATCCATCGTAGTTAGATTTAGGATTAACTCATGAATTAATTCTTTTTTAGAAGGCATGCCGTACCGGTTTTCATAAAGTTCGAATATCGCATTGGGAAATTTGGACAGGATAAAAGCTTTAACTTTTTATTATGTACTCAAAACACCTAAGGAAATGAAAGTAATTTTGCGTACTTGGAGCCCTGCCATTATAGAATTTACAAACTGGCAAAAAATGTGGGAAGGTGTGCATAAAACATCCAAACACAATGAGCAGCAATATGGATATCGAAAGAGTTTGCAGGTTCTGTATCAGTAAATTCATAGCGAGAGCTACCAAAACCCAGTATTGTTCTAATAAATGTAGTAGTCAGGCTTATAAGCAGGCCGCAAGGAAGGAGAAACGAAGATCGCCCAAGGTGAAACCCAATACATAGGTAAGATTAGAACTAAGGTAAAATTCCCGGAGCTGGAAGGAAAACAACTATTAACTATAACAGAAGTAAGCCCTTTCTTGAATATTACCCATGTAACTCTTAGGAGATGGATAAATGAGAACCGTTTGGGTGAACACAAACTGACAAAAAACTGTTGATGAGGTAATGGAAAATCGTAAATTTACGCCATGACACTTATAATCAATCCCCGTAATAAACAGCAAGAAAAAGTAGTGAGGGCGTTTTTGAGCAGTCTGAATATCGGTTTTCATTCCGAAGCTGAAGAGGATGCTGCATTAGTGAATGCCATGCAGAAGGGAAGAAAAACTGCATTACTCAACAAAACCGAAAAAGCAGATTTCTTGAAGCGTTTAAAACACGCTAAGTGAATATAGAGATTCGCAAATCGTTTGCGAAGGATGCCTTGAAGCTACCGGCTTCAGCCCAGGTGCAACTTGGCAAAGTGATTGAAAGTTTATCGAGAGTAGAGAAATTATCCGAATTGATTTCTTGCAAAAAACTGGCTGGGTTTAAAAATGCATATAGAATCAGGATGGGCGAATATCGAATCGGATTCGTTTTTGAAAATGAAACTGTTGAGCTAATACGTGTTTTGAGTAGAAAAGAAATCTATAAATACTTCCCATAGATCGTCTTGATTCCTGATTTTGCCGGTCAAACCTGTTACTAATCCGTCACTAATTCTTCTGTAACCCACTAAAATCAAGCTAAGTCACTTTCTGTATCGGGAAGTAAGCGGATCACAGATTACACAGATTTTGCACGGAGTTACAGTCATTCTCAGGCAGTTTCATTTGCTGATAGTTGCCTTTTCCTGCCTTTGTTAGCCAGATAGTTGTGACTATTTCGGTTACTACTTTGAAACTGTAACAGATTTGGGAAGTGGGGGATGAATTATGGGTAACAATGATACGGTTTGATATGCAATGATGCACAAAGTGAACAGTGTGCACGGTTGCAATTTCTGGGAAAGAGCGTGACAAATCAGGTTATTAGCTTTCAATATCAAGTGTTACCTTCTAATCAATATTTTCGATTTTGTAAATTAATTTTCGATTTTGATAATTTTATTATCTTTGTCACATGGTTATCATTACCAAAACCAAACTGATCAATTTCTATGAGAGGGAAATAAATGCAAAAGAACCATTGGTTAAATGGTATCAACTCGCCTTGTTAAGCGACTGGCAAGATTTCCACAACATAAAAGAAGCTTTTAATAGTGTAGATAGTGTGGGCAATGACAGGTATGTATTTAATGTGGGTGGAAACAAATATCGCATTGTTGCTATGATCCATTTTAGCACAAGAACTGTGTATATAAGATTTGTGGGAACACATAAAGAATATGATCGTATAAATTGTAAAACTGTATAAATATGAACGCTTCAACAACTAAAAAAAAATTTGCGGTAGCCGAATCAAAAATGTTCGATTTATTAAGTCTTGCTACCCAGAAAGGCGGTTTCGATAATCTTTCAGCTAAAGAAAAATTGTCACTTAATAAGTATACAGGTATCGTAAAAAAGTATGAAGATGCAAACTTTACTATTCCAATGCCTCAAACCGTACAAGGCTTAATTGAGTTGAAAATGTATGAAAAGAAACTCAAGCAAAAAGAACTCGCAAAATTGCTTAACACAACCGATACGAAGCTCTCTGAGATCATGCATAGTAAAAGAAAGCCAAGTGTTAACTTTTTAAAAGCCATGCACGAGGTTTTAGGGATTGATGGAAATCTTCTTTTGAAAATTGCGTAAGTGCACAATCCAGTTAAACTGGACCATTCATTCAGGAGTAAACTGCCCCACATTTCTGCTGGCAAAAGATTCGATTATATCTACTCCGTCCTTCACGCATAATACTGTAATAGCAAACTGATCTGTTCACCTGTGCTGCTTAAAGAACAATAGAAGCCGGAGAAGATGGGTCAGTTTAACCCGGACAAGATGGGTAAGATCAAATCGGAATTACTGGAATCACTCCAATCGGATTTTGCAAATGGCTAATTGTGGACCCATATATAAATAAAATATGGATAAAATAAGGCTATTTCATAGATAGAGCTATCTTTATGGATAAAATAAAGATAAAATAAGGATATATGCTCAACCCAAAGCTTGATTTTGATAATAAAGCCATACAAAAGATTATCCAGGCAATTGGTAAAATCGACGCTTTTAAAGGCAGGTGGGGGAGCATTGAAAACAAAAGTGACCGCTATCTCAGGGAACTTAGGAAAATCGCCACTATTGAAAGCATCGGTTCGTCAACAAGAATCGAAGGAGCTGTTCTGACGGATGAAGAAGTGCAGCAGTTGGTAAATAATATAAAGGTTACGGAATTTAAAAGCAGGGACGAGGAAGAAGTATTCGGCTATTACGAAGCACTGGATATTGTGTTAGAAAATGCATCCGACATTGAATTATCAGAGTCGTACATTCTGCAACTGCACACTATATTATTAAAGTATAGCAGTAAAGACCAAAGACATAAGGGCGCCTACAAAAACCTGCCAAACTCTGTTGTTGCAAACTACCCAGATGGCAATCAACGAACCATATTCAATACAACTGCACCTCACCTAACGCAAAAGGAAATGCAGGAAATGGTTGACTGGGTAAATACAGCTTTACAGCAGTCAACAGTTCATCCGTTATTGGTGATTGGTTTGTGTGTGTATGATTTTTTGTCTATCCACCCTTTTCAGGATGGCAATGGCAGGTTATCACGCTTGCTTACAACATTGTTATTACTAAAGACAGGATATGGATTTGCACAATACATATCATTTGAACATATCATAGAAGAAAGGAAAAATGATTACTACCAGGTGTTGATGCATGACCAGCAATACCGGGGAACTGATAAGGAAATCATCAGCGAGTGGATGCTCTTCTTTTTAAACAGCCTTGAAATATTGATAGAGAAGCTGGAACATACATATGCATCTTATAAAGAACGGGGACACTATACCAACGATAGACAGCAACAGATTATACAATACATAGAAACGAAGCAACCCGTAAAACTGAATGATATTGTAAAAGCGTTTCCGGATATTTCGATTCACACGATCAAGAAAGATCTACAGTTATTGGTTCAGCAACAAATGATCAGTAAAGCAGGTGAGAAGAAAGGAACGGTGTATGTGAAGTTGATAAATAAGTAATTGTACAATCATTTCGTTAACCAGCTCAGTCCGATTTAGACAGACGACAGACTACCCTCTGTTAAGTTTCAACATATACTACCTTTATCTACTGACACGATTTAGCCATGCAACATATTTCAGTTGGTACCAGGCTCGCCGCCACCAGTTTGTTAAACGGAACTTTTTTTGAGAACACCGAGATTTTTATACACCAGTACGATGCTGATGGAGCCGTGGGTTTTGTGCTGAACAAACCCTTTGGCCGTAGCCTGGATGAACTGGCGGAGTTTGCCAACAGTAAACCGATTGCTTTATACGATGGCGGCCCGGTAGACAGGGAACACCTGTTTGTATTACACCGCCGGCCGGATCTGATCAGTGGCAGCAGGGCTGTTACAGGTACCGTATGTTTTGGTGGTGATTTTACTGAAGCGGTGAGGTTATTGAATAACGGCCAACTGGGGGCAAGCGATATCCGTATTTTTATTGGGTACTGTGGTTGGGATAAAGAGGAGCTGGAAACAGAAATCGAAGAAGGTAGTTGGCGGGTGGTGTCTGCGGATAGCGATGGTTTGGTTGGCAGCATTTTTTCTTAGCGAAATTTTTTAACACAGAGATCACGGAGTTAAACAGAGGGCCTCTGTATTATCTCCGTGATCTCTGTGTTAAAAAAAATGACTACTTCCCCACAGTTCTTTCCTGTAAATGAATACCTCTTATCTCGTGGTTTTTTTTTATTTTCAGAGAGCCATAACAAACCGACCAACCATGAAAAAAACGATCCTTGCCATTCTGCCTGTACTGCTTATAGCCAGTGCATTCCGGATGATTACGCCGGACAATGAAAAACTGCCTGACACCATAGTCAGCGCATCCGTTAAAAACCGTATCGATGCGACACTGCAAAAGTTTATCGATTCAAATAAAACGGTGGGCGTATCGGCATTGATCTTTGAAAAGGGCAAAGAAGTTTATTTCAACTCTTTTGGTTATTCCGACCGAGAAGCGAAAACACCCATGGACCGCAATACCATCGTGCGCATATTTTCCATGACCAAACCGGTGACGGGTGTGGCGCTGATGACATTGTATGAGAAAGGCGCTTTTCAACTGGATGACCCGCTTTCAAAATACGCGCCTGAGTTTGCCGATATGAAAGTGCTGAAAGGGGTGGATGCCAATGGTGGTTTGATACTTGAACCTGCGAAGCGACCTATTACGATACGTGATATCACCCGTCATACAGCGGGGTTTGCGGGTACTGAGATTCCTGCGCTTGCGGACCTGGTGAGAAAGGCCGATGCTTCCAACCCGTCGAATACACTTAGCGAGATGGCCAAAAAACTGGCCAGTCTTCCATTACAGTTTCATCCCGGTGACCAGTGGGCATACGGGCCTTCTGTAGATGTGCAGGCATACGTGGTTGAACGTATTTCGGGCAAACCATTCGATCAATACCTACAGGAAACTATTTTCACACCATTGGGTATGACCAATACCCGTTATGTAGTGCGGGAAAGTGATATGAGCAGGTTTGCTGCTTTGTATAACAGGAGTGATGCCGGTGTATTCACCCGTACACCTGATGCGCAGGCCAATTCATTCAATACGAAAAACTGGGCGCTCAAGCCGGGTGGCTTTGGTCTTACTTCTACACTGGATGATTATATGAAGTTTGCGCGAATGCTGGTGAACAAGGGTCAGCTTGGCTCTGCGCGTATTTTACAACCGGCAACCGTACAGTTAATGGCAACCAACCACCTGTCTGATACCATTACAAAACGCATGTGGCTGCCGGGCAAGGGACGCGTGGGTTTTGGGATTGATTTCGCTGTGCGTACACAACCACCTGCCAACAAAGACGAGAACAACGGTGTTGTAGGAGAGTTCTTCTGGGACGGGGCCGCCAGTACCGTTTTTTGGGTTGACCCGGTAAACGAGCTTACAGCCGTATTGTTTACCCAATTACTTCCATTCGACAGGGTAAAACTACACAAGGGTTTCAGGGACGCTGTGTATGGGGCATACGATAAGTAAGCGTCGGTACTTATCTCATCTGTGTTAATCTGTGCAATCTGTGGCTAATTTTCGCCACAGATTGTACAGATTAGCACAGATTTTTTTTGTCGTTCAGGCGATCGCTGGCATGATTATTTGATTTATTCCCCAAACAACCATTTTATGGAACCAAGTTTCTGGGGTATCATCGTTTTCGTAATACCCGCATTGGCGATTGTTTTCTTTGTTTTCAGAGGTAACAGCCATGATGATAAGGTGGGAAGTCACAATATGTACAAAAATTACCGCAAAACGAGGATGGACAAGCCGGTAGTGTAGATTTCAAGTCACAATTTGATTAGAAGCTTTTAGCTGTTAGCACTTAGCTATTGGCTGTATAGTTGCGCAAAGTGTTAAATACATGTTTAATACCTGGTGTATCTATTCGTTAACCAGTGATAAAATTTTCACAAAGAGATAGCCGGTTAAACCATCCCATTTTGAGGTCATCTAAATAGGGAAGGATGATGGCACGCTTTTTTAACCCATTAGAAAAGCGAATCAATAAAAATAAAAACGCAAAATTATGAAACGAATACTAGTAGCGCTCACCATTGCTTCAACATTTGCAGCATGTAGTGGCGGTCAAAACGACAATGTGGTGGTAATCGATACTACTTCCATTAAACAACGCGCCATTCAGGAAGAACAGGCACGTGCAAAAGCTGAAAGAGATGAACAGGCACGTATTGCCGCAGTACGCAGAAATGCAGCGCGCAGTTCTACAGCATCTGGTTCTCCTTCTGTAGGTAGTAGTGCTACTCCTGTTAGTACAGGATCGGGTAGCGCTGCTGAGAAAACAGGTATGAGTTCAAGGGCCAAAGGCGCTATTATCGGTGGCGTAGGTGGTGCCATTGCTGGTGGACTTATCGGTAAAAATATAAAAGGAGCCGCTATAGGTGGTGTGGTAGGTGCAGGTACCGGTTATGTGATCGGCCGCTCAAAAGATAAAAAGACAGGACGTATTCCACCGAAACAATAAGGTTTTGAGTTTAGGTAGTATAGTGTTAAAAAACACGTATAGGTTTTGAACATACAAAGCGTAGCATATCATTTGCTGCGCTTTGTTTTTTAAATAGGTTCCGCTACATTGAAAAACTGTACATGCTTTATTATTTGTTGTTTACTAGTTACAGGCGCTTATTGCCAGAGTAACCTGCGTGTGTTTGCACAGAAAGAAGGCGATGTCACGGTTTTATATGCAGACAACAATGAGGTATGCGTAGTTTCTGTATGGCTAACGCTTGACCTGAATAACCTGGTGGGGGATGAATCTGCTGATCATATTTATATTGTACCTGGCAATACAAGGCGATACCGCCTGGTAACATTATCGCGTACCAAACGTGGCAAAACAAGTTATCATTATAACTACTCCGCCATGTATGGAGATACAAGGCAAACCTCTTACGATAAGAATCATGTGTATGATCTTCCTTTCAGGAAAGGTGTGCGGTCAAAGGTAGAGCAAGGCTATAATGGGACTTTTTCTCATCAATCTCAAAGTGCACTGGATTTCCAGATGCGGGAGGGAACAGAAGTGCGTGCTGCCCGTGCGGGTATTGTGATCGCGGTGGTGCAGCGGTTTAACGAATACTGCTGGAGCGATGCGTGTAAGGAAATGGCCAACTATGTTCTCATCTATCACTCCGATGGTACGATTGCCGATTACAGTCATTTGTTATACAATGGTGCAAAGGTATTGATCGGTGATACGGTGCGGAAAGGACAATTGATCGCATTAAGTGGCAATACAGGATATACACGCGGACCACATCTTCATTTTGACTGTTACCTGCCCGGATTTGAGGGTAAGCGGACAATCATGACTAAATTCAGAACAGGGACAGGAAAAACGACGGCTTTTTTAAAAGCAGGGAGTACTTACAGTAAAAACTATTAAGAATTATGAATTATGAGTTAAGAATGATAGTGGCATGTATAACTCATAATTCATAATTCATAACTCTGAACTTTATCATCCTTTATTATATTTCGCTTCCACTTCCAGGAAACCCGTAGGGTCAGATTTCAGGTTGATGATCTTCTTGCTGTTTTCCAGAATGATATGATAGGTGAAAGAAGCTTCTGTGGATTCTTCCACTACACTGTGGATCTTATAATCTGTATAAGCTTTTTGCACTTTGTTCTGGATCAGCGGGGGCAGGTTGTCTTCACCATAATATTTCAGTGAGCGGATCACGTTGCCGGATGCATCATAGAGTATGCGGTAGCTTACTTCTTTTTTTACAAAGAAGACCTTGTACCCTTCTTTTCCTTCTTTTATTTCTTCCCAGGTAATGTTTTGTGCTTCGGGGAAAGTTTTGGCAAAGATCTTTAATACTTCTTCATTAACTGATGCGGTGGCGCCCAGTGATATTGTCAGCAGGCACAGGATAAATGTTAGCGTTTTCATGATGGCTGGTTTTTTTTGTTGAATTGATAACACTAACTTACTTACTGTGTAAAAGCATTTCGGAGAATCTACACTTGCGGTGTTAATGGAAAGGTTAATAAACGTTAAGCAAATTAACAGTGCGGTTTAAGAATGAAAACAGGTTACTAAGGCACTTGAAATGCAGATAAGGCAGAAAAACAGGTTGCAGTATTTTTCAGTAATCTTTTGTTAAAATGTAGCACTGGTTTTAACATAGCATACAACCATTCAAACAACACCTTGTATTTCATGATCCGTAAGTTCCTGCAAAAGTTATTGACCAACCCGGTGATACGGATCGCTGACAGGTTTGCATCGAATCCAGACAGGCAACTGATCTTTTCTGCATTGGACGAATTGTACAAAAGGATACAGGATAAGAATGAAAAAAAAGGATTGATCATACAGCCGGACACTGAAAAAAATAAGTTCATTATTTTTTCTGACCAGCACAAAGGTGCCAAAAACGGCGCGGATGATTTTGCTGTTTGTGAGCATACTTATGTAGAAGCGCTTGCTTATTATGAACAGCAGCAATTTCACTATATCTGTTTAGGGGATAGTGAAGAATTATGGGAGAATAACCTGTTTGCTGTAAAGGCTGCGAATAAAATGTCTATCGAACAGGAAAAGCGATTTGCTGAACGCGGTGCCTTCACCAAAATATTCGGTAACCATGATCTGTTCTGGGACCAGGATCCTTTTGCTGCGTTGCAGTTGAAAAGCATGTATGGTATCGAAATAAAAACATACGAAGGCGTGATCATCCGTACAGCGGTACCCGAAGCTCTGGATATTTTCATCACACATGGTCACCAGGGTGATAAACAAAGTGATGGTAACTGGTTCAGTAAATTTTTTGTATCAAGGATATGGGGGCCGTTGCAGGCGTTCCTACGTATCAATCCCAATACACCGGCTTATAACAGCCAGTTAAAAACACTGCATAATTCGCTGATGTATGAATGGAGTTCAAAGCAGTCATCTTTGTTGCTGATTACAGGTCATACCCACCAACCTGTTTTTGAATCACTCACTTTACTGGAAAGTATTGTAAAGAGACTGGATGCTGCGCGGATCTTACAGGATGCCGAACTGATCCGTTCACTGGAAGAAGAATTAAAAGCCAGGCGGGTAGAGTTGCCGATAGCGCCCAACCTGTATGAGAAAATAATGCCCACCTATTTTAACACCGGCTGCTGCTGTTATAGTGACGGCGATATTACCGGGATAGAAATTGATAGCGGTTGTATCCGGCTTATCAAATGGAAAACCAGCAATGGTACTGCAGAGCGCTTTGTGCTACAGGAGAAAAAATTATCTGAACTGGTTTTTGGATAGCCTGGTTTGTTTTTTCAATTTCAGCCGCAGATTCGCAGATTAGAGGGGCATAATCTGCGAATCTGCGGCTGAATGATCCTACATTATCTAACAGCCACTGTTATGTGTGAATAATGTAATTCTTTTCAAACACCCTGTAACAGTCATTTATATATACCGGTAGAACTTTGTGTATGCCGGGATAATAAAGGCATATACTTATGAAACTAGGATCGCTCCATACATTACTGTTGTTACTGATGCTTACCCTGTATTCGGGCTGTGAAGTGATCGGGGGTATTTTTAAGGCGGGTGTATGGGTGGGGATCCTGGTGGTAGTGGGCATTATTGCCCTGATCCTTTTTGTGGCAGGAAGAACGGGCAGGAAATAGTGGTATAATTTTTTAATACATACTGTAACCGAATTATCAATTTTAAAGACATAACTATGAAACAGATAACCTATCGTTTTGGCATAAAAGCATTCCTTACTTTTTGTGTGGTGGCTTTTTTCCAGGTGGTCTCCTGGGCGCAGGATGCAAAAGTAGAGATCAATGGTAATGATGTAGGCAGTTGGTTCGGCCGTAACTGGCTATGGGTGACCGGGGTAGTGGTTTTACTGCTGATCCTGTTATTATTCAGTGGTGGCAGCAGCCGTCGTAGCCAGAGTAAAACAACTGTTTACCGGAAAGGAGATGGTACGGTTACGAAAACCACTACTGCAGAAACTGACCTGGAAAGTTAACCAGGTAAAAAATATGTATATAATCAAGCCATCTGAAAGGATGGCTTTTTTGTTTTTAGTACTTACTCATGCAGACCCGGCAGGAACTCCCGTTGCTCTTTTAACGGGTTAATGGCAACAGAACTGTGAATTTCTGTCTTTATCGTACATGTGTTTAAACATTAATTGATTTTGCCTTAAATAGTATTTAAACTACATGAGGATACCATTAAATAATGCTTAAAGAGTAGAATTTATTCTACAAACAGACTAATATTGTTAACGTGACTTAACAGGCGAAAGCCTTGTTTTTTCACGAAGAGGAACTGATAACAATCATAACTAACTGATTTTTAATGTGTTATAACACTGAAATCTGTTTGGGTATGCTGCTTAACAGTCTCCTTGCAGCGGCGTCTTTTGGTCATTAAATCCCCCGGAAGAAAGCTTCTCTCTAATATCCCTTGTAGTGAAAACCAATCTTTAGGGTGGTGGCCAATGCCGTTCTATCCTTTCCAGGTTGGTAAAAATGACCCCAATTACCCAAAATAGTACGCCCCAAAACTGCTTTTTATGAAGAAAGCTCTACTTAGAACCGCTTCGGTTGTTTCCATGTTTGCGATTTTGTTCAGTACAGTTGCCAATGAAGCCAAACCGGTTTTTTCAGGGAAAGTCAACCTTGATACCAAAGCGATCAAAGATGCTACTTACAGGAGTTCGCGGATAATCAATCCTACTTCCGTAAAAGCAGTATTGAAAAAGCAGGGTTATGCAGCAGGCAGTACCAGTTCTTCCGGAAAGCCGTTTGTGCAACAAGGAAATCAGACAGGCTTTATCAATGCGCCTTTTGCACCTACCTGTACTATGGGGGAAGCGGTATATACTTATAATGCATCCAATCCAATACGGCATTTTGATGTGCCTGATAATGTGTATTCTGTTAATATAAAGGTAGTGGGTGCGAATGGCGGTGACGCTGGTTCTGCAGGGCAGTCAGGTGGTATTGGATATGCATACCAGGCAACATATACAGTAAGCCCAACGGATGTACTTTCTGTAATGCCGGGTCAAAGAGGTTCTGATGAATCTATGGACTTCTTTTCAGCCAGTTTTTCTGGTGGTGGTGGTGGTGGGAGTTTTGTTTCCCTGAACGATGCTGCGATGACGGATATCAGCAAATTGATGGTAGCCGCAGGTGGTGGTGGTGGTGCCAGTTTTGGCGCTTCTGCTGATGTTAATCCGGGCTTGCATTATGATATTAACGGCAGTGCCAGTACAGATGGTATGTATGGGTCTGGTGGTTTGGGTAGTGGCTCATTCGGTACTGGTGGTATGGGTGGAGATGGAGCAGCGTCTGCAGGTGGTGGTTCTGGTTTTAGCGGCGACGGGTTATCGTCCCCTATTGACGCATCAGGAAAATCTGCATTAAATGGCTGGGCCGGTGGTATAAACCCCAGTTTTGATGCTGCCGGTTCAGAATATGGCGGTTTTGGTGGTGGCGGAGCGCAGATGTATGGCGGTGGCGGTGGCGGGGGCTATTCCGGTGGTGGTGGTGGTGATTACGGTGCGTATGGCGGCGGTGGTGGATCTTATATCACTGCTCATAACAGAACAGCCATAGAAGAGTTTTACGCGGATGCAACAAAAGGTTTGTCAAGTGGTGATGGTTTGATCGTTATCACATGGACTATTCCAAAACCCGCAATCAGTGTGTTCGGAAATTCGAATGCCATTACCAATGGGCAAACAGCAGTTTCTGTACCTGATTTTACAGATTTCGGTAACCTGGCTGTAGGCGGCTCGGTACCTCATGTTTTTGAAATAAAGAATACAGGAACACAAAACCTGGTTATATCTACAATATCAGTAAGCAACACCACGGACTTTGGCGTTAGTCCACCAGTTAGTGCTACCATAATACCTGGTGGCGTTACTACTTTCACAGCCAGCTTTCATCCAACCTCTGCCGGCGGAAAAACAGGAACAGTGGTGATCAATAACAATGATGGCTGCACACCTGCTTACACCTTTGTTATTGCCGGTAATGGAACAGTGGTTACCACTACGCCTTTGGTACCGGGTGAAATAGGTGTTGACCAAACGGTCTGTGCCGATGATCCTGTAAACCCAGTGGTCAATACGACAGGTGCATCCGGCGGTACAGGCACTATCAATTATCAATGGCAGTCGAAAACAGGAGCCGGTACTTTCACCGATATACCTGGAGCAACCTCACAATCTTATTCACCACCGGTAGCTGCTGTAACCATTTCTTACAGGAGAGGAGCGTCTACAACTACCGATGCTGTGGTTTATTCAAATACTGTAACCGTTACGGTTAATCCTCTCCCAAGCGTTACCGCGGGAAGCAATAGCCCGATATGTGCAGGGCAAACCATCAATCTTACATCTACTCCTGCATCAAGCTATCACTGGACCGGTCCTGATGGGTTTATCTCTACAGATCAGAATCCTTCTATTGCCAACGCAACCGTTGCCAAGGGAGGTACATACATAGTTAAGATAGAGGATGCAAACGGATGCAGGAATACAGCCAGCGTAAATGTGGCAGTAAATGCCTTGCCCGATGCACCGGTTGGTGCCGCTGCCGAACGTTGCGGTGAAGGCGAGATCACTGTATTTGCCAGCGGTATAAATAGTGATGAAACGGTTATCTGGTATGCGGAAGCCACAGGAGGGGCACCGATCGGTTCCGGGGAGACCTATACCTCAACTATTTCTGCTACCACTACGTATTATGCGGAAACCAAGAACACCCTAACGGGTTGCATATCCGCAACGAGAACCGCGGTAACTGCTACCGTGAACAGCAACCCGGATATAGCAGCGGTCCTTAGTTATATTCCCCGTACTCTCTGCCTAAACAGCCCTATCCAGGCACCTATGTACCTGCCAAATGTTTCGTTCAGCACCAATCCTTCCGGTATTGTGGATGTCCAAAACTTTTTTTATGAGTTGTATATGCAACCCCTGGCTATCGGTACCACCACGCTTGCGGTTACAATGAGTAATGCGTATTGCTCGGTAACCGAATCTATACAGATCACCGTGAACCCGAGCCCGGTAGTGACACTTTCTACTGACGGACCGGCAACTGCCTGTGCAAACAGTATGGTGCTGCACGCTACTCCCGGAGGCACTGCCTACTACTGGCTGATGGATGGTTTTTATCTTGGCGAGACAAGCACTCCATCCTATACAGCAACGGAAACCGGTACACATACATACTCCGTTACGATGGTTTCAGAAACCGGATGTTCTGGATCCGCGAGTCTTGAGACTACGCTCAACTTGCCAGCTGTTATCGGTGGAACACCGGTGGTATGCGTAGGGAATACTACGCAATTAACAGGTTCAGGCACGCCTGCAACTGTTAATCCATGGACCTCATCTGACCCCCTCAAAGCAACGATCAGCAGCACCGGTGTGGTTACCGGTCTTGCACAGGGCGCTGTGATCATTACATATAACAACCGGGATGGTTGTTCAGCTTCTATCACTGTTACAGTGAACCCGGGTGTTACGCCAACCTTTGCCCAGGTGGCTCCGATTTGTTCAGGTACTCCATTGGATCCTTTGCCAACTACTTCCATCAATCATATTACAGGCAGCTGGTTGCCTGCGTTAAATAATGCGGCAACCACTACTTATACATTTACACCGGATGCCAATCAGTGTGCTTCCGGCACTACCATGACAATTGTAGTGAATACACCACCCGCCGCTCCAACTGTGTCGGGACCGACACAATTGTGTTTAGGATATGGCGAGACGAATGTTACTGTAACGGCCGCTTCCCCGGCACCTGGAGCCGTATTCCATTGGTATGACCAGGCAACAGGCGGAAACCTGCTGGCAAGTACAGCGGCATTTACTACACCATCGTTGACAGTATCTACCAATTACTGGGTAGATGTGACCAATAGCGATGGATGTACTTCTGCACGTACCAGGGTTCTGATCAATGTAAAAACTTTCCCTCTGCAATACACGGTGAGCGGAACCACAACCCTTTGTCCTGGCGGTGGTGGTGCCACGATTACTCTCAGCAATTCTGAGGCGTCTCTTACTTACTTACTGAAGAAGGATGACGTAACGATAGACAATCGTTTGGGAACAGGCTCTGCCATGACTTACCCGGGTATCATTGCCCCGGGCACTTATACTATCGTGGCGATCAACGGCGGCTGTGCTAACCCGATGATCGGTTCTGCGGTTATTACGATTGGTACAAATAATTCTATCAGTTTAAGTTCCGGTGCAGGAACGAATGCACAGACTATATGTATCAATAGCCCGGTAACCAATATCCGCTATGCAACAACGGGCGCAACGGGCGCAACCTTCAGCGGATTACCGGCCGGTGTTACCGGAAGCTGGTCAGCCAATGTGGCAACGATCAGCGGAACACCTACCGTATCGGGTACATATAATTATACCGTTACACTGACAGGCGGTTGCGGTACAGTAACAGCAACCGGATCAATCATAGTAACTGCGCCGGTAACACCAACCTTTACACAGGTAGCGGCCATCTGTTCCGGTGAGTTACTGGCCCCACTGCCAACTACATCTATCAATAACATTCCAGGTATATGGTCTCCTGCATTAAATAATACAGCTACTACTACTTATACATTTACACCAAATGCCGGTCAGTGTGCGAATTCAACGACGATGACCATCGTTGTAAATGCGCTCCCTGCAGTTTCTGTGAATCCTGTTTCCACAACTATTTGTGCAGGCGGTTCTACAACTTTGAATGCTACTTCAGGTGGTGGTGGATTTCCCGGGTTGCTTGGTTATTGGAAATTTAATGAAGTTTCAGGCACTACGGCTGCTGATGCAAGCGGTAATAACCTGACAGCTACTTTCCAACAGGGATCCGGATGGGCAGCATCGGGTGCGTTTGCGGGTGCAGGAAACGCTGCAACTTTTGGCGGCCGGTACATGAGTGTGAACGACAATGCACTGTTCAACACCATGTCTTCAAACTTCACGCTTGAAGCATGGATCTATCAAACCGATGGTATTAACAATACCATTATAGACAGGGGCGATTATAACTTCTTATTCCAGTCGAAACCGAATGGGCAGCCAGGATTAGGCTTTTATAACAATGGAAGCTGGACATATAGTACGTCGAGCCTTCCAACCAATACATGGGTACATGTTGCCTGTACATGGGATGGATCAACGATCAGGTTCTATACCAATGGTGTTTTGACCGATGCTATTTCCCGCGGCCCTTTGTACTTCGGAAGCGGTGGTCCCGTGAATATCGGGCGTCAGAGTCCTTATAGCTGTGCCTGTAATTTAATGGATGGTTCTATCGATGAGTTAAGGGTTTGGAATGTAACTAAATCATCTGCACAGATAAGCGCTGCCATGGGTAGTTCATTGTCTTCTGCAAGTTTTGTATGGAGCCCGGCTACGGGTTTAAATACAACAACAGGTGCAACAGTTACAGCATCGCCATCATCTACCACTGTATACACAGTTACAGCAACCAACGCTGCAGGATGTACAGCTACAGCAAATACAACAGTTACTGTAAATGCAAATGTTACTCCAACCTTTACACAGGTAGCAGCCATCTGTTCCGGTGCAAGTTTAGCAGCATTGCCAACTACTTCTAACAATGGCATTCCGGGTACATGGTATCCTGCATTGAATAATACAGCTACTACTACTTATACATTCACACCAAATGCCGGTCAGTGTGCCACAACCGCAACAATAACTATCACGGTGAATGCATTACCAACTATCAGCGGTACACTTGTTGCCTGCGTACCTACAGGAAGACAATTGACAGGTTCAGGTACACCCGCTCCAAGTAATCCATGGACATCATCCAATACATCGATAGCTACTGTAAGCAACACTGGTTTTGTAACCGCTGTTGCTGCTGCCGGTGGAAGCGTCGTAATCACTTATACAGATGCAAACGGCTGTTCAGCCACTGCAAACTTTACAGTGCCGGCTTTACCGCCAACACCAACTGTCAGCGTAGTTGATAATTGTGATGGCACATCTACTTTAACCGCTTCAGGATATACCGATTATCAGTGGTATGATGGCGTATCTGTCGTAACTGGCACTTCTATTACAGTTAGTACTGCCGGAACTTATTCGGTGAGAAGTGCAAGCAGCCAGTGTGTGAGTCCTTGGGCATATGGCACTGCGGCGCCTAAAACAACACCTGTTGCAACTATTTCGGCGGGTGGCCCAACTACATTCTGTGCGGGTGGTTTAGTGGTATTAACATCAAGTTCTGCTACCGGCAACGTGTGGAGTCCTGGCGGTGCAACAACACAATCTATCACAGTTACAGCATCAGGTTACTATACTGTTACAGTAACCGATGGACCGTGTTCTGCAACATCTGCTCCAACAACTGTTACGGTTAATACAAATGTGACACCGACATTCACACAGGTAGCCGCTATCTGTTCCGGTGGATTACTGGCTGCTTTACCGACTACTTCAATCAATGGTATTCCAGGTACATGGTACCCTGCGCTGAACAATACAGCGACCACTACTTATACGTTTACCCCGGATGCGGGTCAGTGTGCAACAACTGCAACAATGACCATTACAGTTAATGCGAATCCAACTATTTCAGGTACACTGCAAATGTGTCCGCTTGGAACGGTAACACTTACCGGTTCCGGCACACCTGCGGTTTCCAATGCATGGACCAGTTCACATTCATTCATAGCCGCTGTATCTCAAACCGGTGTGGTTACTGCCGGCTCGGGTGGTGGCGGAACGAATATCACTTATACCGATATCAATGGTTGTTCAAATACAGTGCTTGTATTTGTTAATGCAAGGCCTAATCCAACATCAAATATTGCAGAGCAGCAACGTTGTGGTACGGGTACGGTTAACCTGGCAGCCTTTGGTTTTGCCGGACAAGCCATTGATTGGTACGATGCTGCCACAGGGGGTAACATGGTGTTTACAGGAAACGGTTTTACAACACCTTCAATATCGGTTACTACTACTTATTATGTGGAAACACGTAACACAACTACCGGTTGCGTATCGGCAACCAGGACAGCAGTTACTGCCACGGTTAATCCATTACCTGCGGTAGCTGTTGGAACAGATGCTACACGCTGCGGCCCGGGTGTTGTTACACTTACTGCAACAGCAGGTGCGGGTGAAACGATCGATTGGTACTTACAACCTGTTGGCGGTGGTGGATCACTCGCCTCAGGAACCGGCAGCTTTAATGTAAGCATTGGTGCTGCACCGGGAACTGTTGTTCGTTATGCAGAGGTAAGGAACCTGGCAACCGGTTGTGTGTCTGCTACACGCACCGCGGTAACAGGAACAGCTACTGCACTGGCACCGGTATTGCAGTATGCATCTACTCCTAATTGTGACGGCTCTATCAACGTATCGGTGACCAATGCCACAGGTCCCGTTGTATGGACCCCTGGAAATATATCTGGCAGCAGCATCATTGTTACCCAAACCGGTACGTATAGTGCCATTCAAACAGTGAATGGCTGTACCAGTCCGTTCGCTCCATTCACCGTAACTACACTTACGCCTGCCACAGCATTTGCAGTGAGCGGCGGTGGTGCTATCTGCTTCGGCGGATCTGGCGCTGTTATCAGCCTCTCCGGTTCTGAAACAGGTGTATTGTACACTTTACTGCATAACGGTAATCCGTTCATCAGCCAGAACGGAACAGGCGCTGCCATATCATTTAATAATATCAATGCTGCGGGAACCTATACGATCAGTGCACAGAAAAATGGTTTCGCACCTGAGTGTATCGTGTCTATGACAGGTTCTGTCAACGTAACAGTAAATACCGCACCAACGATCACCCAGGGTACTCCTAATAAGGCCTATAATACAGAGCCGGGTAATTGTTCTGTCAAGGTAGTATTTGGGTTAACGTATGGAATGATTTACTCCTTAGGGTCACCTGCCGGAACATTTACATATACATTAACTGGTGCTACCACAGGTAGCGGATCAGGTTCTGGCTCAGGTACATTTTTCAATAAAGGGATTACCCATGTAACGTACACACTGACCAATAGTTGTGGCAGTGTGAGTACATCATACGATATAACTGTTACAGACAATGAAGCGCCGGTAGTACCGGTACTGCTGGATGTAACAGGCCAATGTTCTGCAACAGCTACCACACCAACCACCACGGATAATTGTGCAGGTACTGTAACCGGAACAACCAACGATCCGCTTACTTACACTACACAGGGCGATCATGTGATCCACTGGACATTTACAGATGGTACCAATACTTCTTATGCAGTACAACATGTGATAGTAACAGATAATATTCCGCCGGTACTTACATGTCCCGACAATATTAACGTGAACGCTGACGTGGTTAATGGAGAAGGAGTGAGCGGTGCGTATGCGAATTACGAAGCCATCGTTACAGATAATTGCGCGGCCACAATCAGCTACAGTATAGAACCTGGCAGTTTCTTTGCAGTGGGTACGCACCCCGTTGTGGTAACTGCTGTTGATGCGGGAGGCAATACGATCAGCTGTACTTTCAATGTAACCGTAAGCTGTGCCACACCTGTGTTCACAGTAACACCTGAAAATATGGTTGTTGATGCTGAGGCAAGCAGTTGTACCGCCAAGGTTGGATTTACTATCGAGACAAACAACCTGCTTCCAACAGATCTGGTGTATGTACTGACCGGCGCTACCACAGGATACGGCTCTACGCTAAATGCAGTAGTGTTTAACGTGGGAGTTACGACAGTAACTGTTACCGCCACCACTTCCTGTGGCAGCACGGCACAATACAGCTTTACAGTAACAGTGGAAGATCACAGCATACCTTATATAAGCTGTCAACCGGTAACACTGGTATTAGATGAAAACGGACATGCTGTGCTCGACCAGTCATTTATCAATACATTGCTCACCAGGCCTGTTCTGGGAGGTAGAGGTGGTGGAGAACCCCGTATCCCCACGAATATGATCGCCAATGTGTATGAAAATTGCGGTATAGCGAGCATTGTTTTCAGCCAAAATAATTTTGACTGTAGTAACCTGGGTAGTCCTATCCCTGTGACCATTACTATAACAGATGTAAATGGTAATATAGCAACCTGTAATACCAGTGTGTCTGTTGTTGACGAGCAGGAGCCAGTGATCACCGCTCCGGCCAATATAATCGCCAATACCCTTACAGGTACCTGTGTTAATGATGCTGTAGCACTGGGTACACCAACAACATCAGATAATTGTACCGTAACGATAACCAATAACGCACCTCTTTCATTCCAGATAGGTACTACTACTGTTATATGGACAGTAACGGATGCGGCAGGCAATGAATCATCTGCTGAACAAACAGTGACCATATTGGATAGAGAAGCGCCAAGGGTACCGGTATTGGCCGATGTTACCGGTGAATGTTCGGCTAGCGCAACTACTCCAACCACTACCGATAATTGCGATACAGAAATAACAGGCACAACCGAAGATGCACTTACTTATACTACCCAGGGTACGCATGTGATACATTGGACGTTTACCGATGCAAATGGTAATAGTTCTTATGCCAACCAGAATGTGATCGTAAAAGATGTAACACCACCTGTACCTGTATGTCCTGCAAATAAAATTGTCATCGCCAATACTACGCTGTCAAATGCAAGTGGCGCTTATGTAACGTATGCTGCTACTGCTACCGACAACTGTAGTACACCAACGTTGAGTTACAGTCCTGCATCAGGCGACTTCTTTGCGGTGGGTACACATACGGTAACTGTAACAGCAGTTGATGCAGTAGGCAATACAGCTACCTGCACATTTGATGTAACGGTCAATAATATGCCGATCGATGCAGTAAATGATGATTACACATCCACACCGATCAATGGCGCACATGGCGGTACTACACCAGTTGTACTGACCAATGACCTGCTTAACAATGCAGCGGTAAGTATTTCAGACATCAACCTGACACTGCTTAACAATGGCGGTATCGCCGGTCTGAGCTTTGATGCTTATGGTGCACTGATCGTTCCTGCAGGAACATGGGAAGGTGATTACACGGTTTCTTACAGAATCTGTGAGAAAGCCAACCCGAGCAACTGCGACGATGCAACAGTGATCATCAGGATCGCACGTGGTCTGAAACTGACGGCTTATACGTATTGTAACAATGATGTTCCTTATGTACATTATAAAGTAGTACCAAACTTTACACCGGATGCAAATCCAGTGACCATTACCTGGTTCAATGGCAACATGACACCGGTAGTGGCACAAACTATTACCGCTGGTATGCCGCTCGAAGGTGATATGCTGTGGCCAGGCGCTGTACTGGATGTAAATGGTCAGCCGATAGATTGGCCGGGCTGGTATATCGACAATGGTGTTTGGGTACAGGGAGCTGATGGCTTTGAAGGAACACGTCCGACTGCCTATGTGCAGATCAGTGTGAATCCTACTGAACTGATCGAAGTAAGCTATCCACCTGCTACACCATTGTGTAACTCGGTACCGACCAACCGTCCGCCGGTTGCTAACCCTGATAGCAAAACCATTGAGAAATGTGGAACCGCTACCATCGACGTAGTGGCCAACGATACGGATTTTGAAATGGGTGCGCTCACTGTTACATCAGTATCAACACCTGCACATGGTACAGTGGTGATCAATGGTGACGGAACGCTGACCTATACACCGGTTGCCGGATTTGTAGGCACGGATAATTTCACATACGCTATTGTTGATGCAGCCGGTTTAACCGCTACCACAACAGTAACCATAACAGTAGTGGACACCACTGCTCCGATAGTGCCATCATTATCAAGCATTGTTGAAGAATGTGCTGCTACTGTTCCCGAGCCAACTGCGGCAGATGGTTGTGGTGGATTTGTAACAGGTGTTCCTAACAAACCTCTTTCTTATACAGAACAGGGTGAATATGATATTATATGGACATTTACAGATGCCAGTGGTAACACATCAACTGCTACACAGCATGTATCAGTAAAAGATGTAACCAAACCAATACCGGTTTGTCCTGCGAATATTACAGTTGCTGCCAATACTGTTGTTTCCGGTACAAGCGGAAGATATGTAACGTATGCAGCTACTGCCACAGATAACTGTAGCACACCAACATTGAGCTATAGTCCTGCATCAGGCGACTTCTTTGCGGTTGGAACACATACGATAACCGTAACAGCGGTTGATGCAGCGGGCAATACCGCTACCTGTACATTTGATGTGACGGTCAATAATATGCCGATTGATGCTGTGAATGATGATTACACATCCACACCGATCAATGGCGCACATGGCGGTACTACACCAGTTGTACTGACCAATGACCTGCTTAACAATGCAGCGGTAAGTATTTCAGACATCAACCTGACACTGCTTAACAATGGCGGTATCGCCGGTCTGAGCTTTGATGCTTATGGTGCACTGATCGTTCCTGCAGGAACATGGGAAGGTGATTACACGGTTTCTTACAGAATCTGTGAGAAAGCCAACCCGAGCAACTGCGACGATGCAACAGTGATCATCAGGATCGCACGTGGTCTGAAACTGACGGCTTATACGTATTGTAACAATGATGTTCCTTATGTACATTATAAAGTAGTACCAAACTTTACACCGGATGCAAATCCAGTGACCATTACCTGGTTCAATGGCAACATGACACCGGTAGTGGCACAAACTATTACCGCTGGTATGCCGCTCGAAGGTGATATGCTGTGGCCAGGCGCTGTACTGGATGTAAATGGTCAGCCGATAGATTGGCCGGGCTGGTATATCGACAATGGTGTTTGGGTACAGGGAGATGATGGCTTTGAAGGAACACGTCCGACTGCTTATGTGCAGATCAGTGTGAATCCTACCGAGCTGATCGAAGTAAGCTATCCACCTGCTACACCATTGTGTAACTCGGTACCGACCAACCGTCCGCCGGTTGCTAACCCTGATAGCAAAACCATTGAGAAATGTGGAACCGCTACCATCGACGTAGTGGCCAACGATACGGATTTTGAAATGGGTGCGCTCACTGTTACTTCTGTATCAACACCTGCTCATGGCACGGTAGTGATCAATGGTGACGGAACGCTGACCTATACACCAGCTGCTGGTTTTGTGGGAACCGACTACTTCACTTATGTGGTAACTGATGCTGCGGGATTAACTGCCACTACATCGGTAACAGTAATAGTAGAAGATACCATCGTTCCAACAGCACCGGAACTGACAACAGTTACAGGCGAATGTGCCGCAACTGCTCCGGTACCTGTAGCGACAGATGGTTGCTCAGGAACTATCAGTGGAACAACTGATGATGCGCTTACGTACAATACACCAGGCGATCATGTGATCCGCTGGACATTTACCGATGCATCAGGAAACAGTTCTTATGCTGAGCAGCATGTGATCATCGAAGATGTAACCAAACCAATACCGGTTTGTCCTGCGAATATCACAGTAACCGCCAATACCGTTGTTTCAGGTACTAGCGGAAGATATGTAACCTATGCAGCTACTGCCACAGACAACTGCAGCATACCAACGTTGAGTTACAGTCGGGCATCTGGTGATTTCTTTGCAGTAGGTACACATACAATAACTGTAACAGCGATTGATGCAGCGGGCAACACAGCTACCTGTACATTCGATGTGACTGTTGATTGCGTGAAACCAACGATCACTTGTCCTGCACCGGTAACAGTAAATACTGCCAACGGCGTATGTACAGCTCCTGTCAACTACGAACCAACTATTAGCTATGGATTGCCGGTCGGCACTGTAAGCTATGTGTTTACAGGTGCAACCACCGGCAGCGGACCAGGTACAGGAAGCGGGGCAACATTTAGGAAAGGTGTGACCACCGTGACCATTACTGTGAGCAATATCTGTGGTAGCGCAAGCCGTAGCTTTACCATCACAGTAGTTGATAACCAGAACCCAACCATATTCGCACCATCCAATGTAACTGTATCGGCCAATGCATATTGCCAGGCTACAGGTGTTGACCTGGGTACACCGGCAACAGGTGATAACTGCGGTGTGCAGAGTGTAGTTAGCGATGCACCATCTATCTTCCCGATAGGAACGACAACCGTAACGTGGACAGTAACCGATGTAAGCGGCAGAACCAGTACCGCTACGCAAACAGTAACTGTGGTTGATAACACTGCTCCGGTAGTAAGTTGTCCTTCTGATATGGTGCTTACTGCGAATACAATTGTGAGTGGTGTATCAGGTGCAAATGCAACCTACACCGCCACCGCAACGGATAATTGTGGAGCAGTAACTGTGTACTATAGCATTGCCCCGGGCAGTTTCTTCCCGATCGGCACAACACCGGTAACAGTGACTGCAAAAGATGCCAAAGGCAATACATCAACCTGTACATTCAACGTGGTGGTAAACTGTGTGAAACCAAGCTTTACCAGTTGTCCATCTGCGGTAACAGCGAATACAGTGACAACGGGTTGTTATGCAACAGTAGCTTATAATGTTACTATCGCAGCAGGTCTGCCTGCTGCAACGGTAAGCTACACATTGAGTGGCGCTACCACCGGCAACGGATCGGGTACAGGCACAGGTCTGAACTTCAATAAAGGCGTAACAACAGTAACCATTACAGCTACCAATATTTGCGGAACTGTATCGAAGACCTTCAATGTAACAGTAGCTGACCAGACTGCACCTGTTATCGTGAACTGTCCTGCGAATACCACGGTGTACTGTGGCGGATCAACCTTACCGGCAGCAACCGGTACTGCAACTGCCACTGATAATTGCGGAACCGTTACCGTTACCTATACAGATGTTGTAAATGCCAACAACACCATTACACGTACCTGGAAAGCAACAGATGCCGCCTACAACAGCAGCACCTGTACGCAAACCATTACAACCGGTGGAACCTTTACAGCAACAGTAGCATCGATACCAACCAGCAATACGTTTACAGGTGGTGCTGCCAACAGCCTGTTCATCGGCTATGGCGCACAAAGCACCAAACTGCAGGTTAGCGTTCCATCAACAGGTGGGCCATATACTTACACATGGGGCGGAAGCGCTACCGGTATGCTGAGTAGTACTACCAGCAGCAACCCTGTATTTACACCAACGGCGGGTAATAGCTATACATTCACTGTGCTTGTGAAAAATGCTTATGGATGTAGCAGTACGGCTGTTATTACCATCTGTGTTACCGATATCAGAGTGATGAGTTCTAATGATGACGATGATGATGAGCAGACAACATGTGATCACAGGTCGCATGATTATAGTGATTGCGCACACAGGGGTCATAATCACTCATGTAACCATAGAACACATAGTAAATACGATTGCTCGCACAGGCATGACGGTGATGATGATGATGACAGGAACTGTGATCACAGGTCCCACAATTCATCAGACTGTTCTCACAGGGGGCATAACCATGCTTCATGTGATCACAGATCGCATAGTTCATCATACTGCGACCATAATAAGAGAACGTATGGCAGCAGCCAGAAAGTTTGTGACCACAAATCACATTCCAGCAGGGATTGTAACCACAATTCTCATCACCATAATTCCTGTAGCCATAATTCGCACAGCTCCAGCAATTGTTCTCATAACGAAAGCGGACATGAAGACGGACAGAAAGTATATATCTGTCATGTGCCTCCTGGTAATGCAAACAACCCGCTCACATTATCGATCAGTATCAATGCTGTGGCGGATCACCTGGCCAATCACCCAGGCGACCGTTTAGGAAGCTGTGCACAACAACCATGTTCACCATTTGTGGATACAGAGAAGCCTGAGATCGAATGTCCACCGGCCATTACTGTTAATTATGGTTCATCAACTGCACCATCAGCAACAGGATCAGCTACGGCTACCGATAACTCAAATGTGGTGACCATTACTAATACCGATGCCAGCACCAAAGGCACTAACGCTGCCAGTGCATCCTATTATAACTATACCATTACCCGTACATGGAAAGCAACAGATGCTACCGGTAATGTTGAAACATGTACACAGATCATCACGGTGAAAGATGTTACGAAACCTGTGATCAGTTGTCCTGGCGCTATTACCGTAACATGCTCAAATGTTGCAGGCACGTCCAATACAGGCACGGCATCTGCTACAGATAACAGTGGCGGAACGGTAACGATTACTTATAGTGATTACACCAGCGGTACCACTATCACACGTACCTGGAAAGCAACAGATGTATGCGGTAACTACGCTACCTGTACGCAAGCCATCAGCGTGGTGGATGATATCAAACCGGTGATCAGTTGTCCTGCGAATACTACGGTCAACTGCGGTGCGTCTACTTCACCGTCCTATTGTGGCAATGGCGCATCAGCAACCGCAACGGATAACTGTGATAACAATGTGTCGATCTCATACAGCGATTATAAATCAGGCAATGTGATCACACGTACATGGAAAGCGACAGATGATGCAGGCAACTTCAGCACCTGTACGCAGACCATCACTATCATAGATACCCAGAAACCGGTGATCAGTTGCCCGGGTAATATTACCGTAAGCTGTGGATCGAACACTACACCAACCGGATGCAACAGTATTGCAACTGCAACGGATAACTGTGATAACAGCGTAGCCATAACATTCAGCGACATAACCAGTGGCAATGTGATCACCCGTACCTGGAGAGCACAGGATGATGCGGGTAACTATAGTACCTGTATTCAGAAGATCACGATCGTTGATAATACAGCGCCATCACTTACAGAGCCAAATGATATAACGGTTAGCTGTGGCACGTCAACACTCCCTGCGGTAACCGGTAATGCATCAGCAACTGATAACTGCAGCGCGGTAACGATCTGGTACACGGATGCTGTAAGCGGCAATAAGATCACACGTACATGGCAGGCAAAAGATGTGACCGGAAACACCAGTACGGATGTACAGATCATTACGATTGCTGATAATACAAAACCTGCTATCTCTGATGTGGCGGATGTTACCCTGAACTGCGGTGGCTCTACTGCACCTGCGGCAACCGGTACGGCTACAGCCTCAGATAACTGCAGCACAGCAACTGTAACCTATAGTGATGCAACCAATGGTAACGTGATCACACGTACCTGGAAAGCAACGGATGCTGCTGGTAATTACAGCACATCAACACAGTCGATCACTGTAGGGTCTCCATTCAGTCCGAACATTACTTCTGTACCGACTACCAGTACGTACACCGGCGGCATAGCTACCAACCTGTACTTGGGTTATGGTGCACAAAGCACTAAACTCGAAGTATGTGCCTTGCCATCATCAGGTGCGCCATACACATATACATGGTCAGGCGCTGCTACCAGCAGGCTGAGCAGTACTACCAGTTCAGCGCCGGTGTTCACACCTAACACGTATGGAAGCTTTACGTTCACTGTCAGTGTTAAAAATAAATTCGGTTGCACCTATACGGATTATATCACGATCTGTGTAACGGATATACGCGTGGGTACCAACGGAAGCAAAGTGTATGTATGCAATACGGTAAGGGATAAATACGGACGTGCTTCCAAACAAACCTTGCAGGTAGCGATTAGTCAGGTAGCATCTTATATCAACAGCAGTAATTGTGATAATGATGAGGCAAGACTGGGAAGCTGTGACCAGACCCCATGTAATTATACCGGGTTAACCACTGCTTCTTCAACTGTTAAACAGGGGGTCACTTCTGAAGGAGGCGTGAATGTGAAAACCATGACAACAGAAGAAGAATTGAAAGTGACCGTGATGCCAAATCCAAGTACCACCTTCTTTACCCTCAAACTGGAAAGTAAGTATGAAACACCAGTGAACTTGCGGGTAATGGATGGTAGCGGCAGGGTGGTAGATGCAAGAACAAAATTAGGCGCAAACAGTACGCTGCAGATAGGTCACAATTACAGCAGTGGTACTTACTATGCAGAATTGATACAGGGAGGAACCAGAAAAGTGGTGCAGTTGATCAAGGCAAGAGGATAGACATGCTTTCCTCCTGTAACTAAAATCTTACATATCGGCAACCAGTACCGTATCCTGTTAATAAGGATACGGTACCGGTTAATTTTTGGAACATATTATAAAAGACTAACCCTTAGGGAGATTGTTTTATGACTGGAAAAAAGCTAGCTGTTCTGATTTGTACGGTAGTTAGTGTGTTATTATTTGAAAGCGGTTTGTTTGCGCAAACAACTTTTAAATCAGGATCTGCTATCATTGATATGGGATCTGCTACCCCCACTGTCAAGAACTCACTGAAGCCTTATGGGTTGATTTATGCTTTATTAAAGAACAACCATGTTCCGGTAAGTTATGTGGTGAATGCAGCCAAAGTAAAAGATGGGATCGATTTTACGTATAACGCCAAGGCCTATAAAGGTGGAACCTTTATCATCTCTGCCGAATATATCAGTACAGAGGTTAGCAATGTGATAGCCAGTTGGGCGAGTCAGGGCGTATTGATCGATTATACTAACAGCGATCTTACAGTATCGGTTACACAAAAGATCGGTTTTGTACCCAAATGGGTAATGGACAAAACAAATGGCAGTATAGCAGTAGCGTTTTTAAATGCCGCCGGCATACCTTCTTCGGCATATACGTTTAAAACACCAGCGCAGTTGGATCCCTGTGATGATATCTTCGTGATGCCACATGCTGATCCTACATGGGCAACGCATGGTAACCTGTTCGACTGGAACAAAAACAATAAAGGAAATATTTGGGCGGGCTGTCATGCGGTAAGTGTGCTGGAAAACATGGTGGACCCATTTGATGCACTTAGAAAAACAAATTTTCTCAGCACAACCGGGTTGGTTCCTTTTACCGATCATAACCCTGTAAGTGCACCGTTCCAGTACAATCTGCCTGGTGATCCTGTCGGACAGTTTTACAATAAAACTGATGCTGCTCAAACAAATGGTTCTGAGAATGTGTACCTCCCCAAATTAGGTGGAGGCTGGAATACCGGTGCGAAAATTTTGTCAAACAGTCCTTCGCAGATTGATATCCCGGTTTTTTCTCCCGGCGCTGCGGCCCAGAATATTTATGGCCGTGCGTTTGATGATCCGACAAGGGGGTTTGTGGCATACCAGGCTTCTCATAATATTGGCGGCGCTGCCGGTACCGCTGATCAGATAGCTGCACAGCGTATATTTTTCAATTTTAGTCTTTTTGCATTAAGTGATAAAATTCCGCCGATCATTACGGCAAACCTTGTCGGCACTCCTCCCCAGCTTACAGCAGGTACTACTTCGGGAACATTTGATGCAACTCCTTCAGGTACAGGTACAGGATTTACCTACCAGTGGAGCGCGAATGTTGCGGGTACTTTTTCTGCACCTAACGCTGCGCAAACAACTTTTACGCCAAGTAATACGATCACATCGTCAACTTCCTGTATCGTAAAAGTTGTGGTAACAGAATCATGCGGACGCGTAAGTTTTGAATCAAAGAAGATCACTATCGTTCCTCCTCCCGGTGGTCATACACTCACCAACCTGCCGATCAACAAAAATATTCCTGACGGATGTGCTACAGGTTCGATCACATTCAACGTATTTGACAATAACCCTGATCCCGGTGCCGGTCCAAGAACACTGGTAAGCGTTACAGGTTTGGGCAATGGCTCATTGATCACCAGTACCAATGGTGATGTAACCTTTACCGCAAATGCCAATTTCAAGGGTGCCACCAATGGTACTTTTATTGTGACCAACGGTGTAGACAATTCACCTTCTGCCAATATTACCATTACAGTAGGCGATGCCACCAAGGCCCCGGTAGTAGCTACGGATGCATTGACGGCTATTGTAGACAATGTTACAACCATCAATGTACTTGCAAACGATGCAAACGGTGCAGGTGCCACAGGTACTGGCGGTAACGCAGGATTGTATATCAAAAATATCGTTCAACGCCCGGGCAAAGGGGAAGTGTATATCAACACCAATGGTACCCTTTCGTACTTATCGAACAAAGACCAGGCAACGGTTGGGGCGGATGTGTTCCAGTATCTTGCCTGTAACAGTGATGGGTATTGTTCTGTAGGAACAGTAAACGTGACTTTGCTACAGGATGCATGTGCTGTGGGATCATATCAATTGACGACAACGGGAACGGTAGCAGAAGCAACCTTTACTGCAACGAAGGATTCTTATATACAGTTTACACCGGCAGGTAATGGTCCTACTACTAATGCGGGGGCCGCCACTACTGTGCAGATGAATGGACTTACCAACAATCCTAAAAGACCTATCATTCAATTTGATCTGAGTACCATAACAGCAACCGCGACCATAAATGTTGCTAACCTTTCGTTGACAAATATCAATGCGTTTACACCAAGTGCCACTACCAGTTCCTTTCCGGCCACCGTGTCTGCACTGACGAGAACATGGACCGAAGGAAGCAATACAGGTGGGTTGGGTATTCATAATGATGTGACCTGGGTAAGCGCAACAACAGGTATTTCATGGACAACAGCCGGTGGTGATTTCACAACAACCGGCTCGGCACAAATATTAGCGCCGAATGATGTGCTGGTGGCTGCCAATGCCGTGTTGGGAACCAGTCTGATAAATATGGTAACTAACTGGACCAACGGCACTATTGCGAATAATGGGTTACTGATTGTGCCTACAACTTTGGGAAGCAGCCCGACTGTTAGCTTTTTTCCTAAAACAAATGCTTCTAATGGGCCTAAACTCTATGTAAATTATACAACCCCAGCACCCTGCTCCACTATACCCACCAACTACAAACCTTTCGTATATCCCACATCAGCCACTACATCCTCTGCGTTATCGGTAACCATCAACCCGACCCTCAATCTGAACTACTATGGAAGAACCAACCAGGTAACAGGGGTAACCGTTCCGGCACACGGCACCGCAACATTTAACGGAACACAGGTAATTTATACGCCCAATGGAAGTTTTGTAGGCACCGATACGCTGACCTTTACGGTAACGGATACAGATGCAGGTAATCTTCAAACCAATACCACTACCATTTTTGTTACAGTTACACGCGTAGCACCCACAGTACTCAGTGATGTGGCAACCACTCCTTCGAATACGGCCAAAACCATTGTAGTTGGTGCCAATGACAACGATGCACAGGGAGGCATGGGAGCACCTGTGATCGTAACTGCCCCTGCAAAAGGAACGGTTTCGATAAATGGTACCGATATCATTTACACACCATCGAACGGTTTTACCGGAACAGATATTTTTACTTATAGCAGAACGGGTGCAGCTACCGATGTATGTTCGATAGCGCTTAGCGGCACAGCAACAGTTACCGTTACCGTTACCAATCAAACACCGGTTGCCAATGCAGCCAGTATCAGCACATTTTCCTGTGCACCGGTTACCATTGACCTGTTGAGTATCTCATCTGATGCTGAAGGCGGGGCATTGTCCGTTACCATCACTTCTAATCCTGCCAGCGGAACCCTTAGTGCAGTAGGCGCGGGTAAATACCAGTACACACCGAACAATGGCCATGTAGGCACCGATAATTTTGCCTATACAGTTACCGATCCACTGACTGCCACAAGTGTTGCAGCTACTGTATCCATTACAGTCAGCGGCGTAGCCAATCCAAATACGGCACCCATAGCTGTCAATGACAAAGACAGCACATTGATGGGACAGGTAGTGTATACAAATGTGATCGGTAATGATTCTGATCCGAACAGTGATCCATTGTCGATCAGTATTACGGGTACCGGTCTTCTTGCGCCTGTAACAGGTACGCTGGCCCTGATGCCTAATAAGTTGATCAGGTACACACCTCCTGCCGGATTTACAGGAGAGATTACATACCAGTACCGTCTTAGTGATACACACCCCGGTTGTTCAGGCAGCAATAGCCTGGATGCTGTTGCAACCGTAACGATCAAAGTAACTGCGATCCCCACTACCTTATCAGGTACTGTTATCAATGACATTAACGTAAGTGCCGCAGGAACATTCACTAATATCAGTAGCCCCGGCGAAAGTGGTACCAATGCAAACGGAAGTATTTATGTGTACCTGGTCGACAATAGCAATATTGTAAAAGACCGTACACCTGTGAATGCAGATGGTACATATTTATTGTCAGATGTTCCATCACTTACCCCTAACCTGAAACTGTTGATCAGCATAGAAGATATTTCTGCGGGGAATTTATTAACAGCTACTTCATTGCCTAACGGATATGTTAATTCTACTCCGCTGAGCAGGGCATTAAGTACCACTACTTCAGCAGATATGGGCGGCTACGATTGGGGTATTTATACCAATCCTGTCCTGTCGGCAGGTATTATTGTGGCTACCGGTGATATCTGTGGAACAAGCGGTGTGCCACCGGCCATCAATTCCACTGCCAATGCAACAGGCGGTAGTCTTACAGCCACACGTTATAAATACCAGTGGCAGTTGTCAACTGTTTCAGCATCTGCAGGATTTACCAATACTTCATTGGCAGATTCATTAACATCACTTACACCATCTGCGTCTATCACAACCACTACCTGGTACAGGCGTAGTGTTACCACAAAGAACCTGAGCAATATTGATATCGATGCAACTGTATTCAGTAACGTGGTAACGGTAACGGTTAGCCCTAAACCAACGGTAATCATCACACCAGTCAATGCTACGATTGGGACAGGATTAACGACAACCTTTACTGCCAGCGGGGCCGATACCTATATATGGTCACCATCTACAAATCTAAATGCATCCAATACGGCAACAGTTATTGCGGGTCCGCTAACAGCCACAACCGCATACACAGTAACCGGTACTATTTCTGCAACGGGTTGTAATAATACGGCTACTATCACCATAACCGTTATCAACCCGGGCCAGATAGGTAGTGATCAGAACAACTGCGGGGCCTTTACACCAACAACGCTTTCATCCATCACCAATGCCAGTGGTGCGTCAGACATTACGTACACCTGGGCATCATCTACTGCCTCTGCCAGCACAGGCTTTACTGTTATTCCGGGTGCAACGGCTGTCACTTACTCACCATCAGGTATAACGGCAACAACTTATTTCAGGCGTATTGCTACATCAGGCGGAACACCTTTTAACAGTAATGTTGTCACAATGACTGTTAGTACCAACCCAACGGTTATTATCACACCAACGAATGCTACGATTGGAACAGGCTTAACCACCACATTTACAGCAAGCGGCGCAAATACCTATACCTGGTCACCATCTACCAATCTTTCTGCATCCAATACGGCAACAGTTATTGCGGGTCCGCTAACAGCCACAACTGCGTACACGGTAACCGGTACTATTTCTGCAACGGGTTGTAATAACACGGCAACTATCAGCATAACCGTGATCAACCCGGGCCAGATAGGTAGTGATCAGAACAACTGTGGTGCATTCACGCCCACAACGCTTTCATCCGTAACAGATGCCAGTGGTACAACAGGTATTACGTACACATGGGAAATATCTACCACATCAACTACTACCGGGTTCGCAACTATTGGGGCTGCTGTTTCATCCACCTATACACCTGCAGGTATTACAGCCACTACTTATTATAGAAGGGTGGCAACATCAGGCGGTCTGCATTTTTATAGTAACGTGATCACCGCAACGGTAAAAACAATACCAACTGCAGCAGCAGGAAACAATAGTCCTTTGTGTGCCGGTGGTACACTCAACCTTACCGCATCTGGTGGTACCGGCTATAGCTGGACAGGCCCGAATGGATTTATATCCAATACACAAAACCCTTCTATACCTTCTGTTACAGCGGCAGCTTCAGGAACATATACGGTACAGGTAACCGGGGCAAATGGATGTACAAGCGTTGCAAATACAGCGGTTACCATACATGCATTGCCAACCATTACCATATCTCCTTCAAGCGCTACGATTAATGAAGGTGAGAATGTTGCACTTACTGCAGGCGGTGCCGGTACTTATTCATGGACTCCGGCTACCAATCTCTCGGCAACCAATACGGCAGCAGTAACAGCTACTCCGGTTAGCACTGCAACGTATACCGTTACTGGAACGATCACATCAACAGGTTGTACAAATACTACTTCAGTAGTCGTTACTATTGTACCTGTGGGTGGACTGGTACCAGGTTTTATCGGATCTGATCTTACTATCTGCTCCAATGCCACACCAGCTTCATTTACTTCAACGGCTGCCAGTGGCGGTACGGGTACGATTAATTACCAATGGCAGTCAAGTACAGACAATACAACATTTACCAATATTGCAGGTGCCACTGCGGCTACCTATGGCGAAGGTGCCATTACACAAACCACTTATTACCGCAGAGGTGCCAGTACCTCTACCAATACCGTTGTTTATAGTAACACGGTAAAAGTGACCGTACAGCTATCTGTCTCCGGTACGATCAGTGGCGGCGGTATTTCTGTATGTACCAATGTAAATAGCGGAACGCTGACACTTACCGGTCATATCGGTTCTGTACTGAGATGGGAATCTTCTACCAATGGATTCTCTACGGTTACTACTATTACGAATACTGCCAATACACAGGCATTCACCAATATTGCAACTACCACCCAATACCGCGCAGTAGTACAGTTAGGAACCTGTGCCGTTGTTACCAGTTCACCTGTTACCGTTACAACAAGACCATTGCCTGTAATCGGGGCGATCGCGGGACCATGTGCCCTGGCGCGTGACAGTATCAAAACTTTCCTGGTAGCGCCGGTGCCTAATGCAACCGGCTATATATGGCAACTGCCTTCGGGATGGACAGGTAGTTCCACCACTAACAGTATTGATGTAAAAGCAGGGGTATCGGCAGGAATGATAACTGTTACTGCGGTGAATACAGGTTGTTCGGGTATCAGTTCTACTGCATCGATACCAGTTACGATCATCGATTATGCTCAGGTAACCATTATAGCAACACCCACCATTGCATCGGGTAATCTTACCAGTACAATGGCAATTACGGTACAATTATTTGATATCAACGGAAATGTGATCCATTGCAGCGGTGGGATAGCTACTTTATGCAGCAATATTCCTTCTGCCACATTCAGCACTGTAGTTGATAACCTTGATGGCACTTATTCATCTTTCCTCTCTTCGGCCGCTAACAATATTAAGATATGCGGAACAGTAGGCGGTATCCCGATCAGCAAAACAACCAATGTTGAATTTACAGGTCCACAGGGTGGTATCAAAGGCAATGGACCTATACTGGATCATGAAGTGCCGAAGCTGACTTTCACCTTTACTGCCGGCACGGCGCCATATACCGTTATTTACCGCTCTGCAAAAAGTAATAAGAATGACACACTCACCAATGTGATCAGTGGCAAGCCGATCAGTGTGCCGTTCATTCCGTCAACCACATTGTACACACTTCTGGGCATCATTGATGCAAACGGAGAAAGAAGGATCGATAATTTCAATCGTGATACTGCTACCATTATCGTATTGGCGCCAAAGATCATTGTAACACTCAAATCTGATGCACCGGTGCTTGATGGCGACAGTACCTGGAAAACAAGGTTATCACTACACGTAAAGAATATCGGCGATCTCGATCTGAATGATGTGCAGGTAAAACTCAACCTGAAAGACGTGTTCCCAAGCCCGGTTACCTATGTACTCGATAGTGTAAGGGTAAACGGCAGAACCATCGTTCAAAATCCCAATTATGATGGGGTACAACATTCAGACCTTTTTGCGGCATTACAGAAAAAGGAGCATAAACTACCCGCTGACATACGCATCGAGACCGGTAACGAAAATTCTGCTACCCTGCTAGCCATGAACAATACCATTGATGGGGTAGAAGTGTATGGTAATAAAATCAATGACAATACCGGCCAGACAGAAACAGAAGCGGATGATAACAGGCATAGTGTATTTATGTTCGGTCCCGCTTCGCAGCTGCCGATAAATGTGGATGGATTTATGTATCTCTACCTGCACATCAAACCGAATGGACATTATGAACCATTTGTGATGCAGGCTGTAGCACTTGGTACGGGTCGTACGGAAGAAGGCGCGGCATTGGCCACCAGTTTGTCAAATGATAATGAGAATACGGCTGCACATCCGGATATTACACAAAAAGGTGATCCGCTGCCAACAGTGATCAACCTTATCCCTACTCCTGTGATCGGTGTTTCTCTTTCGGCAAGTACGCCGGTTGACCAGGGTAATGGTACTTATCATGTAACACTATCCTATAAACTACGCAATTACGGAAACGTAAACCTGCAATCTGTTCAACTCTATCAGAACCTGGCAAGAATGATTGGCTCACCATCTACGTTTACGCTGGTGGGTGGCGTTATTACGACCGGTACCTTATTGCCCAATCCTTCATTTGATGCGAAACTGGATAGCAATATGTTGCTTCCGCTGAGTGAACTCGGAATGGGACTGGAAGGAACACTGAAGTTCACCATTAATATCACACCTAATAAACTGAGTGCATTATACAGGTTGCAGGCACAGGCCAACGCAGTATTTGCAGAAATAAATCTGCCGACAAGCGATCTTTCTACAGATGGCGGCGATCCCGATCCTGATGCCAATAAAATACCAACGGAAAGGGTACTGACACTGATCGTGATCAACCAGCCGATACCACCATTGGTTCCCCCCGGTATCGGTATCAATATCGATGCGCCGGGCCGTACTACGGTATTGACAAAAAACTACTGTGCATCTGCTGTTGTACGAAATATACCAACAGGTGTTCCTACAGGAGGTTCAGGTCCGTATGAGTTCCAGTGGCAGCGTTCAACCGATAACCTTGCATTTACGGATATTGCCGGCGCGAATGACAGTGTGTACACAACGACAACACTCACCGCATCTGTGTACCTGCGTATGAAAGTGATCTCTGATAACCAGGTAGCATTTACCAATACGGTACATATCGTGATAAGCCCGTTACCTGCTAAACCCGTGATCACGGGAACGGCCACACAAGTGGTCGGAACAGGCAATATTGCATTGCGTTCAAGTGTGGCAAATGCGTATGTGTGGTCCAACGGCGCTGCGGCACGTGATATTACAGCAACGGGTGCGGGTAGTTATAGCGTTACCATCACCGATAACAATGGTTGTACCGCCACATCCGATGCGTATGTGATCACAGCGCTCGATCCTTATAAAGTAGCGGATGTACTGAAAAAATTAACCAAAGCGCCCGAGCTGCAATCTGATGGATCATTTATCATGAATTTCAGGGTATATGCATCGAACCTGCGCGCAGAACTGTTAGACAGCGTGCGTATCAAAGATGATCTTACCAAAGTGTTCCCATCGTCTACGCAGTTTGAAGTAACAGGTATACAGGCAAGCGGAAATCTGGTGGCGAATAACCTGTACAATGGTAACAGCAATATAGAAATGCTGGCCAATGGCAGCCAGTTGCCTGGAATGAAAACAGATTCTGTACAAATAGCGGTGAAAGTATTTTCGAATGGCTTCGCCGGTACCTTGCATAATACGGCTGAGCTCACAGGTAAATCACCTTATGGCGTATTCAAAATAGCTTCCAATGATCCAACGGTTGGTAACGGAACACTGGTGAGGTCGCCCACACCATTCACCATACCGGCTGTGGATCTGTTTATTCCAAGCGGGTTCTCGCCAAACAGAGATGGTACCAATGACCTGTTCGTGATCACCAGGCCATTTAACACCAGCATCAACCTGGAAGTATTCAACAGGTGGGGCAATCTGGTGTACCGTAACCGTGAGTATAAAAATGAATGGGGTGGCAGGGGCAATCAGCCAAATAATATACTGGGTGAAGAACTGCCGGATGGCACTTATTATTATATCGTTTTGGCAACAGATAAAACAACAGGCTCAGTTAGGAAATTTGCAGGCTTTATCACATTGAAACGATAGTGGTACGCGCCTCAGAAAGAAATGTGTTACTGATAAAATGAAATCCAGATCATGCGTGTATCGATGATGAATAGAAGGTTTATAACACTGATGATACTATTGGCAGTTTCAGCAACTGCCGGTGCGCAGCAGCATCCCATGTATTCACAATACATGTTCAATATGCTCAACATCAATCCTGCTTATGCCGGTAGCCGCGGTGTGGTAAGCGCTACCGCTTTATACAGGAACCAATGGGTAGAGATACCCGGTGCCCCACGCACGGCTTCCGTATCTGTGGATATGCCTTTGAAAACAAAAAAGATCGGTCTCGGCATACAGTTATACGATGACCGTTTGGGGATTGAAAGATCTACCGGTATCAATATCTCTTATGCGTTCCGTTTTCAGCTCACCAATTCAGGAACACTGAGCCTGGGTGTGCAGGCGGGCGGATTGAATTACCGCGCCAATTATACAGAGGTACGGACTTTCCAGCCAGGTGATCCTACATTCAACCAGAACATCAATGGCATATTACCATCAGCCGCTGCGGGCATTTATTATAATTCGGATAAATTTTATATAGGCATATCAAGTCCCGCATTGCTTCAGACAAAGATCCGTGACGATAACTCCGTAGATGTATCCAGTGCAACCGGCAGGGACCTGCACATGTATCTCTCTACAGGTTTCGTGATACCATTCGGGCAGGGCCTGGTGTTAAAACCATCTGCATTGGTAAAAGCGGTTAGCGGCGCACCGGTAGAATACGACCTGAATGCCAATCTCTGGATACAGAATATTATCGCACTCGGCTTTTCTTACCGGACAGGCGATGCAGTAGTAGGCATGGTGGAACTGCAAATGAGTAAACAGTTACGCATGGGGTATGCGTATGACCGTACATTTTCAAACCTGGGTAGCTTTAACCGCGGCACGCATGAACTGATGCTGCGGATGGAGTTTGGTTCACCAAACAGTAAAGTGGCTTCGCCAAGGTATTTCTGATCACAACACATTGTAATGAAAAAAGGCATTTTATATTTCATGGTTCTTTTAGGGTGTACGGTAACGGTTACTGCACAGCAAAAAAAAGAACATAGACCGGCAGCTTATTTTAAGAATGCAGAGAGAGAATTTGCAGATCAGCGCTATACGTATGCGATCGCTTTCTACCGGGCCTCATTAAAATCGGGTCGTACAAATGATTCACTTGCATTACTGCACCTGGCAGAATGTTACTGGCGCATAAAGAATTACGATTCTGCCATCATCTATTACAACCAGTATGAGAACAGGTACCAACCATTGTACACTTCTCACCAGCGATTGGCAGAACTGTCTGCTACCAAAGGCAGCTATGCAAAAGCGGCGGAAACCTACCAGTCATTACTGACAGATGTTCCTCTGCGCAACGGGAAAATGCTCAAAGAAAGATGGACAGGATTTTCCAATACAGTTCCTTTTTTGAAAGACTCACTAGACTATACTATCCGCCTGTTAAAGTTGAATACCAGGCAACAGGATTTCAGTCCGCAATATTTTCAGCGTGGGATGGTATTTGTTTCCAACAGGTATTCCCGTCGTGAAGGGGAAAGACAGTTTGGATGGGATGGGCTGCCTTATGCAAATATTTACTGGGTAAAAGATACTGCCGACCTGTACACCGTTGATTCCATTCCCGGACGCGCAGCCTATGTATTGAATGCATCTGTCAAAGCCAATGATGATTTTACCGACAGGACGAGTAATGACAATGATATCATCAACATATTGCGCGCCAGTGGAGATTATAGGGGAGATATTTTCAGGCTGGCTAAATTCAGTGATGACCTGACAACAAAATATAACTATGGGCCCTTGTGTTTTGCCAAAGATGGTAAAACAGTGTACTTCACACGCAACAGTAAAAAATCTTTCGAGGGAAGATATAACCTGGAGATATGCAAGGCGGTATTTACTAATGGGGTTTGGACCAATATCCAGGTGATGCCGTTTGTACAACCGGCCTATGATTTCTATCATCCGGCCCTTAGTCAGGATGGGGAACGTTTGTATTTCTGTAGCAACAAACCGGATGGATATGGCGCGAGTGATATCTACTATGCAAGCCTTTCTCCGGCCGCCGACAAAAACGCAGTGTTTAATCTTGGCGAAACGGTAAATACTGCCGGCAACGAACTGTTTCCTACAACGGCAGGTGAGACCTTATATTTTGGTTCTGATGGATTGGCAGGACTGGGCGGACTGGACATTTACAAAACAACACTTACCGGCAGCGGCAGCCGTTGGAACAAAGCTGTGAACCTGGGTTACCCCGTCAACACTTCATTTGATGATTTTGGTATCATCTATAATACGAGTGGCAGTAAAGGATTTTTCACCAGTAACCGTTTAGGGAGTGATGATGTTTACACATTCAGCTATGAGCCATTTGTTATGAATATGCAGGGAACTGTGTACAATAAAAACAGTATGCGCAGGCTTGAAAAAGCAACGGTAATTGTAACCATGCGCGATGGAGATAATAGCATACCTATTGATACGATCATTACTGATCTTACCGGCAATTTCAGTTTTCCGGCTAAGCCTAACCGGGAATATTCTTTATATACAACACATGAAGGATTTACTGATGACAGGATCGCTATTCCCGCACCTGCTGTTCCGGAGCGTACCATTAAGTTATCGGATGTATTATTGACACCGCTGGTTGTTGCAGAATCACCACAGCCAAACCAAAACGAAAAAGACACCGATGGCGACAGTATTGTTGACAGCAGGGATAAATGCCCTACTGTAAAAGGCATCAAAGAAAATGCAGGCTGCCCTGATATCCAGAAACGCCTGAACGAACTGGCTAAAATGGTATTCTTTGATACCGATAAATCTGATATCCTGCAAAAATCACTGAAGCCTTTGAATGAAGTAGTAGAAATATTGAAAGAATACCCTAATACAACACTGGCCATAGAAGGTCATACCGACAGCCGTGCAAGTGCCGCCCATAACAAAGCACTCTCGCAGCGCAGGGCCAATGCTGTAAAAACATACCTGATGAGTAAGGGACTTGCCGCATCACGCTTTACTTCTGTGATAGGATATGGACTGGAAAGACCGATCGCCACCAACGCAACAGATGCGGGCAGGGCCATGAACAGAAGGGTAGAACTGAAAGCAACATTTGTTTATTAACAGGAAAATAAAATGTATGAATATGTGTAAAGGAAGAATGATTAGCTGCTGTATTGCTTTCCTGCTGTTTGTGCAGACAGGATTTACGCAGCCAGCTAATTCCGGAACAGCTGCTGTAAATACAGGTACGGCAGAAAGTACGGTGTTGGGAAAGTATGACCTCTACTCAGGTATCCCTAGTGTTTACCTGGGTCATATTGTAATAATGAAAGACGGAAAATACAAAGTAGCTTTCGGCACCGACGAAAATGCCTATGAAACCGGTAGTTATAAATACCATGCTGATACCAATACCATCGAATGGACAAGCGGTCTGTTTTACAGGAAAGCATGGAAAGGAAAACTCATCAAAAAATCGGGTGGTTACCGTATTGAACTCAACTCAACCACCTTCGCAGAAAGTAACTGATATAGAAAATCAAACCGTGCCTTTGTGAGTAATTTTTCTCACAAAGACACAAAGGCACCGTTCTTTTATGGTACGCTGTTCCAGTTTTTTCCAAACACCCTTTGCAGACTGGTTGTTGTTCTGGCGCTGGCATTATTTCGGATATTGACTTCCTGCTCCTCTATTTTTCTGAACATTTCATTGGTGATGAGTACGGCCAGTACATTATCGAGGTTAAGGTTTAATCCCACTTTGTTGCCCAGCAATACCCTGGCGGGTGCTACCAGCTTTTCCCATGACCGCTCAATACCGTATTCGTTCAGTGCGGTACGCATCACGGGTCTTACTGCGCCGCGCAAGGTATCACCTACTGTTCTGCGTAAATAATCGGTTGCTGCAACCCCGCCATTTTTTACAATACCGATCGCATCCCGGATTGACATACGTCGTATGCCATCGATAAAAATAGGGGCTGATTTAGTAGCCGCATCCACCGCTGCATTATCCAGTGTACTGGCGAAACGATTAAACTCTGAAGCAAGACCAAGCCTGTCCAGTGTATTCACGATATTGGTCACTTCCTGTGGCAATACTGCCCTGAGCAAAACATCCCTGCTGAAAGAACCCTGTTGCCCCAATGTATTACTGCCAAAATTGGCCCCGATGACCAGTGCCTCACGTATGGCATTGGCAGCATCAACCTCCGAGAGGTAATCACCAATGTTTTTTAAAGAACCACAACTACTAAATGTAAAACTGGAGATAAGCGCAAGGACCCCTAATAATTTCTTCATGTACATAGTATTAGTAATATCGATAGATATCTATCATCTATTCAAAAAACATGCCATGAGATAGTCTGTTGTTTGTAGTCTGTAGTCTATAGTTGTAATCGGGTAATTCCTTCAGCATGTGAGAATGATGCAAGTCTATACAAAACTTATGTAAGAGTTTTTGTTTACTGTAGTCGGAATTTTGCAAGTGTGTCATGAACTGACTGGAGCGGTTAAATACTTGTCATTACAATAAAACAAACTATATGAAACCGAATATTGGTATTTCAGACAAAAATCTTTCGGCTGTTACAAAAGCGCTGGCAACAGTACTGGCAGATGAGATGGTACTGTATACAAAAACCCGCAAGTTCCATTGGAACATAACCGGTGAAAGTTTTATGGAACTCCATAAACTTCTTGAAAAACAGTATGATCAACTGGAAGAATCAATTGATGCAGTGGCTGAACGTATCAACAAACTGGGTAGTAAAACCATTGGTACTATGTCTGAGTTTTTGAAAGAGACTTCTCTCAAAGAATCCCCCGGCAAATATCCCACTGCAAAGGAAATGATGAAGGAACTGCTCAGGGATCATGAAACCATCATTCAGTCGCTGCGCAAATATGTTGATGACTGTAGCGAAAAATACAAAGATGCCGGCACCGCTGATTTCTTAACAGGACTGATGGAACAGCACGAAACAATCGCCTGGGTACTGCGCAGGTATTTTTGATCTGGAACCAACAATAGTTAACTGTGCCTTTGTGTGGTCATTCAATCACACAAAGGCACGGTTTTGTTTAAACGGCATCCGTGGCATGATTTTGTTATGTAACAGTCAGTGACGAATATCAGAACAATTAAAAAGAATGTATGAAACAGAGTTTGCTTAAGGTTGCCTGCATATTTTCTGCAGTGTGTTTTTTGAATTCAGCAGGTATTGCACAGGATACCTCCCGTATGACTACCCCATTGGTAGAACCTCCGTTATTTTCGGGTAATAGTGGTTTTAGGACATGGTCCATTGGTATTCATGGCGGCGGTATAGCCCCATTCTCCGCTTTTGGTGGCCGTAACGATTTTTCCGACTGGAAAACCTCGTTGGGGTATGGCGTGTACATCAAGAACCAGTTCTCGCACGCATTGGGGTTACAATTGGATTTTATGAGAGGTAACCTGGAAGGCAATAACGACAGGCTTTGGGCAGGAGCCCCGCCGGTTAGTCCGTACAAATCATTCAGAACAAATATTCACTGGGCCACCAGTTTGAGTGGTGTGCTCACATTGGGTAATATCAACTGGTCACAATTACATACATCCATTCAGCCCTATGTTTCTTTGGGTGCAGGTGCTATCAATACCAGTTCAACACTGGTTAATGCGGCAGGAACAACGGTTAACTACGATGGCGGTGATAAGAATACCGCTTTCTATGTGCCATTGGGCCTGGGTTTGAAAGCTAATCTTTCACAAAGTGTCAATCTCGATCTTGGTTACCGCGTAGGTTTTGTTGATGGTGATGACCTGGATGGTTACATGAAAGATCCCTATGTAAGTGATAAGTTTTCTTATGCACACATAGGTCTTGAATTTATACTGGGTAAACGTTCCAAACCACAGCTTGCCAGACATAATGCGCCTGCGCAATTAGCTACTGAAACCAAGAGAACCACCGATGCATTAGCCGCATCGCTGGCAGCAGGTGAAGAAAGATACAGGCAGCGTCAGGCAGAACTGGCCGCATTACGCGATGAACTCGCCCGCATGAAAGCAGATTCCGATGGCGATGGCGTAAGTGATTATTTTGATAAATGTCCCGGCACACCTACAGGAACCAAAGTTGATGGAGCAGGTTGTCCATTACCTGTGCCAGCGCCAGTACAGGTGCCGGTAAGAGATACCATTGTACAAACAACCTATATCATAACAGAAGAAGACAGGCAGATCGTTAGTGAGGCCATACGCAATCTCGAATTTGATTTCGGAAAATCAACCATCAGACCGCGTTCGTTCCCATCACTGAACAGGGTAGCCGATCTGCTGGTGAAAAAAGGCATCAGCCTGAAGCTGGCCGGTCATACAGATAATGTAGGATCAGATGCTGCCAATATGAAACTGTCAAAAGACAGGGCCGAATCTGTAAAAAGATACCTTGTAAACCAGGGATCTAATCCATCACGTATTGAAGCGGTAGGATACGGTGAATCTCAACCGATCGCTACCAACAGTACAGATGCCGGCAGGCAGAAAAACAGACGCGTAGAATTTACGATCTATTAAGAATACTAATCAATAACAAATACAAATGTGGCAACCTATCGTTGCCACATTTTTTTTAACCCGGTTTCACGCTAAACAGCAAAGTCAAAATCAGATGAACGATATTATCCCAAACCCTTCAAACTGCGCCTTTGCGCCTTTGCGTGAAATTCCCTTGTTGAAGTAAATAGATGCATAGTTTATCAATGTGTGAATTATGTAACTTTTTCCAATTTCCTTGCAACCCACTTTTCAGCGAACAGTCTGACCTTTATACCCCTTTATCCGAGGATCAATTTTTAAAATCTGAACTATGAGAAGCAATATTGGGTTTATAGACAAAATAATCAGGGTTACACTCTCTCTCACTATCGCTTTAGTGGTATTTTCGCAACTGATAACGGGTACATGGGCGATAGCCCTATTTTTAGTGGCTTACATGCTGCTGGTCACTTCATTCAGGGGTAATTGCCCTTTCTATCGATTGACAGGCATCAATACGAACAGGAACCTGAACGACAAAGCCCGCATCTATCAGTTTCACGAACGGAACCAGACACTCCTGAAAAACTACCTGAAGAATCACCAGGAGATGGAAGTTCAAAAATAAACCCATATCATAAACAGTGCCTTAGTGCCTTTGTGTGCAATTTTCTCTCACAAAGGCACTAAGACACAATTATGGTTGATTTACCAGGCTGTCCAGTTTGGTGTACCCCAAATGCCATACGTCTTTCGCTAGCGAATTCCCAAGTGTTATCTGTATGGAATATTTTTCTTTTACTGAAGCAGGAAGAATATCCGCTATCTCATACAGGTCATCCACATCCACCCCATACTTATCATCAATATGCGAAGTGGCACCGGTAAAACCGGTATGTTTATAAAAAGCAGTCTGTTTGGCCTGTTGCACAGCAACGCCTTTGTCTGTAGCAACCGCCAGCATTTTATAATGGTATTCTTCAAACTCATTTTCTTTATAACCACCCAGGTTGAGAAAGAATAATTTGTGGGCAGAAACGGTTTTCGTGTCCTTTGGAACGATATGTATCGCATAGCCATCTGCTTCTGTCACTTCTCTCCAGGCGTCAATATGTATTTTGGGCGCTTCCGGCCAGAAGGCTGTCAATGCGGGTACAAGCTCGCGAAGGGAAGATGCGATCCCGAAAAAAATATCATGTTGTTCTGTAAACCTGCCGGGTGGTTTACAGCCGATCAGCAGCATATATAATTTAACTGGGTCCATTTTTGTTTTTAATGATTATTCGTTGTGGTATTTGTATTTTGTATGGCCGTTTTGAACAGACCATTATCCCGAAGCTAAAAACAATCGGGCAATACAACAATGAAATACCTGTTATCCTTTTTATTTTTATCTGCTATGACAACAGTCTCCTCCGCTCAGCCAGGCCAGGAATTGATTCATACTATCAAAACCCTGTTAGGCAGCCAGAAAGGTATTTTCGCAATGGCTTTCCGCAATGTGCAGACAGGCGAAACCCTGCTCATCAATGAACATGACCAGTTTCATGCGGCGAGTACCATGAAAACACCTGTCATGATCGAATTGTATAAACAGGCAGCAAAAGGCTCAATTGTATTGACCGATTCGCTTACGGTTAAAAATGAATTCAAAAGTATTGTTGACAGCAGCCTTTACCAACTGGATGCCACCGATGACAGCCAGCAGGAACTGTATAAACAGATCGGAACGCGCCGGACTGTGTATGATCTGATGTATCAGATGATCATACTAAGCAGCAATCTGGCCACCAATATGCTGATAGAATTGGCGGATGGTAAAAAAGTCACCCAATCCATGCGTGATCTCGGGGCAAAAGACATACAGATATTGCGGGGAGTGGAAGACAACAAAGCATACCAGAAAGGATGGAACAACACCACCACCGCTTACGACCTGATGCTGATCTATGATAAAATGGCAAAGGGTGAGATCGTGAATGAAAGATCAAGTAAGGAAATGATCAACATATTACTCGCCCAGAAATACAACGAGATCATCCCCGCAAAACTGCCTAAAGAAGTAAAAGTTGCCCATAAAACAGGATCCATCACCGGCGTACAGCATGATTCAGGTATCGTGTTCCTTCCCGATGGAAAAAAATACGTACTGGTTCTGCTGTCGCGAAAACTGGAAGAAGAAAAAACAGCTATTGAAGCGATGGCAACGGTTTCGGAAATGATATACAGGTATGTTGTGCAGCAGAAATAAATTGCACGCAAAGGCGCAAAGGCGCAGTTGGATTACTTTCGGCATATATTTTCCGAAGCCTTAAACCGCGCCTTTGCGCCTTTGCGTGAATATTCTCTTTAGTACATTTACCCAGCTTATAAGAAACCATGAAATTCTACACATATCTATTAATCAGTTTGAGTATAACCGCATTCACAGGATGCGGTAAAAAAGAAACGCCGAAAGAAACCCTGTTCGAAGCATTGGGCGAAGAGAGAACGGGTATCCATTTCGCCAATAACCTGCATCCTTCCAAGGACTTCAACATGTTCCATTACATGTACTATTATAATGGCGCCGGTATTGGTGCCGGTGATTTTAACAATGATGGGCTGATCGATCTTTTTTTTGCCTCCAACGAATCTGATAACAAACTCTACCTGAACAAAGGCAGCCTGAAGTTTGAAGATGTATCTGATAAAGCGGCGATACCCAAAGACAAAGCATGGAGTACCGGCGTATCAGTAGTGGATATTAATAATGATGGGTTGCTTGATATCTATATCTGCCGCCTGGGAAATTTTGAAAAATTCCGCTCACACAACCAGCTGCTGGTATGTAAAGGATTAAAAGAAGGAGTTCCTGTATATGCTGATGAAGCTGCAAATTATGGTCTTGATTTTTCAGGCTTTAGTACCCAGTCGGTTTTCTTTGATTATGATATGGATGGCGACCTCGATATGTTCCTGCTGAACCATGCTGTACTACAGAATGGGAGGTTTGCACCGCGCAGTCAATTTGCCGGGACGTATGATCCTTTGTCGGGTGACAGGCTTTTCCGCAATGACGGGAGAAAGTTTGCAGATGTGACAAAGGAAAGCGGTATCAACAGTTCTGCACTCAGTTATGGATTGGGTATCGCTGTCAGCGATATCGATCTCGATGGCTGGCCCGACTTATATGTTGGTAATGATTTTCATGAGAACGATTACCTGTACATCAACCGGCGGAACGGCCGTTTTTCAGAGGAAGCCACGAGCAGGATGATGCATACCAGCCAGTATTCCATGGGCGTGGATATCGCTGATGCAGACAACGATGGTCATCCCGAAATCATCAGTATGGATATGCTGCCGGAAGATCCCGCTATTCTCATGCGCTCACTCGGTGAAGACGATTATGATGTTGCCAAAAATAAACTGGCTGCAGGGTACAGTCACCAGTACAGCCGTAATAACCTCCAATGGAACCGGCGCAACGGACAGTTTAGTGAAACCGGTATGTATTCGGGCATACATGCCACCGATTGGAGCTGGGCCGCTTTATGGATGGACTTTGATAATGATGGGTTAAAGGACCTGTTTGTATCGAATGGTATTCCCAAGCGGATGAATGATATGGACTATATCAATTTTTTATCGAGCAGCGAGATACAGGATAAGATCCATGACAGCCAGATGGCAGAAAGAAACCTTTCATTGGTTGAAAAATTTCCTGAAATAAAAAATGCAAATAAGTTTTACCGTAATACCGGCTCACTGGTTTTTGAAGATTATGCTACAGGCATCAAAAACAATCTGCCCAATTTTTCCAATGGTGCCATATATGCGGACCTGGATAATGATGGCGACCTTGACCTTGTCGTAAATAATGTGAACGATCCTGCTACTGTGTATGAGAACAAAACCAATCTCACGAATGATAACAAGTACCTGCAACTGGTGCTGCGTGGGCCGACTCATAACACCAATGCCGTAGGCGCACGGTTGCTGCTATTTTTTCCGGGTGAAACAAGAACGTATGAAAAATATCCTGTGCATGGATTTTTATCTAGTATGGAGATCCCGCTGTTTGTAGGGATGAAAAATGCGAAGCCGGATTCAGTTTTACTGGTATGGCCCGATAATACTTTCCAGAAGATCGATCCTTCGCTGAACAAACGCACAGAAATTATTTACCAGGAAGGGTTGCCTGTTTTCGATTTCACCGCGGTAAGGTCTGGACCTAAACCGGTCACCCGCCCTATGGAGGACATAACGGCCATATCCGGTTTACAGTTCCTGCACAAAGAAAATAGCTTCCAGGAGTTCAACCGTGAGTTCCTGATACCGCACATGCTTTCTACAGAGGGTCCCGCATTGGCTGTAGCGGATATCAACAAAGATGGGCGCGAGGATATTTTTATCGGGGGTGCCAACGAACATCCCGCTGCTGTTTTTGTACAGAAAGCGAATGGAGGTTTTGAACGCATGCAACAACCTGCTTTATCACTCGACAGTAGTTATGAAGATACAGATGCCCAATGGGCAGATGTAAACAAAGACGGCCACGCCGATCTGGTAGTAGCAAGCGGGGGCAATGTTTACGAGGGAAAGGACCCGCACCTTGAATCGCGTATTTACCTGAATGATGGAAAGGGGATATTACGGCGCTTACCCAACGCAATACCTGTCTATTTAAATGCATCGGTGGTCGCAGTAGAAGATATTGACCGGGATGGCGACCCCGATCTGTTTCTGGGTGCAAGGGATTTGGCATCTAAGTATGGAATCAAACCCACTTCTTATCTATTACTTAATGACGGGCATGGCATGTTCAAAGATGCTACTGCGAACCTTGTACCAGACCTTGCCAAAGCCGGTATGGTTACCCATGCAGTATGGGCCGATATCAACGGCGATAAAAAGAACGAACTGCTTGTTGCTTATGACTGGGGTGGGATCGATGCGTTTGTATGGAATAAAAATAAACTGGAAAGAAAACTACTCACCGATCAGCATGGCTGGTGGAACTTTTTATTACCGGTAGATATTGACCAGGATGGGGACCTGGATCTGGTGGCACTCAATGCAGGACTCAATAACCGCCTGCACCCCAGCCAGGAAAAACCGATCAGGCTCTATAATAATGATTTTGATGGAAACGGTCTCCCGGAACAGGTGATGACCTATTACCTCGGCGGAAAAGAAATACCGTTTTCCAATAAAGATGACCTGCAGAAACAGATGCCATCCCTGAAAAGAAAATTCCTGTATGCGGAGGATTATGCCAAAGCATCATTGGAAGAAATATTTACCAGGGATAAATTAAAATCGGCGGAAGTATCTGTTGTGACCAACCTCGCAAATGCTGTATTGATCAATAACGGTAATATGTCCTTTACCCTGCAGGCGCTTCCCTGGGAGGCACAACTGACTTCTTACAGATCCGCCCTGGTTTGTGATGCGAACAATGATGCGTTGCCGGATGTATTATTGATGGGGAATTTCTACGATAACAATATCCAGATGGGGCGGTTTGATGCAGATTATGGGACCATTCTTGTCAATAAGGGGAAAGGCAGGCTGGAAGCAGAACCTTTTAACGGATTGCAGGTAAAGGGCCAGGTAAGAAAGATCCGTTCCATACAAATGGGTGGCCGCAAATCGTTTGTGTTGGCGATGAATAGCGACAGTCTAAGGGTGATTTCGTTTAAAAAATAGGACAAAGATCCGGCCATGATAACGCCACAGATTCACAGATTTAGACTGATAAATCTGTGAATCTGTGGCGTTAAACTACCTGATGCATAATGCCTTCCAGTGAACCTTACAGCCTCGGGTAAGCTGATTCCACTGATTTTCATCCTGAAAAGAAAATATGTATAGTTAAACCGGAAAATCTTATTTTCACGGGTACTTGAAACGGACTGCTTCCATATTACTGCTGGGCGTACTGCTGATTAATTGCGGCGGATACCGTTTATTCACTTCCTATTTTGAATACAGGGCAGATGCCCGTTTGGAAGCAAACCTCGACCAGAATTTGTACAACGAGGCCGATCTGCTCAGCATCAAAGTAGCCAATAATCTTCCGTATTATACAGCCAACTCGACCACTTATGAGCGGGTGGATGGAGAGATCACTATCAAAGGCGTAAGCTATAAGTATGTAAAACGCCGGATGTTCAATGACTCACTGGAACTGCTCTGTATTCCCAATATAGAAAAGACAGGTTTGCAGAACGCAAAAGACAAATTCTTCCTGTTGGCGAATGACCTGGCAAATAATGACCAGTCTTCTAAAAAAGGCAGTCATCCGGATCTTTCCAAATTCTCCGTTCAGGATTATACAGATGATCATGGTTTTGTATGGCAGTACAAAGCAGCAGATATCCATCCCTCATGGAACAATGAGGTATTTGCAGACATAAGATCAGCCTTTCTCGACAGGCTGGAAAAGCCTCCGCAGGCTTGAGCCGCAAATGTGTCCTCACATTTGCCGCGCGCATACTGGATTTGTGATGACACAAATCCGGCGCACTATTCTCTCTAATAAATTTCCTGAAATTGATGAAAAGGCTCTTATCGGGTCTTTGCATGGTTGTATGTATCGCATCCTGTAAAAACAGCAGCGAATACAAAACATACCTGCACAACCCGGAATTATTCAGTCATGCAGCGCATGAATTAAACAAAGTGGTGATGGGAAATAATTTTTCACCCATGGTGGCGTCACGCAATTACACCTATGCAGCCATTGCTGCCTATGAAGTAATCGCGGCAGGATACCCCGACAGGTACCGATCCCTTACAGGACAGCTGAATGGTTTTACCACCGTTAATACACCTGTTGCGGATACTGCCACCGATATCGAGCTGGCATCCCTGCTGGCTTATATCAAAGTAGGTGAAGCGGTTACGTTTCCCGAAGGAAGTATGCAATTATACAAAGACAGCATACTGGCTGTTGCACGTAACAAAGGTCTGTCTTCCGCCACTGAAACTACTTCCCTTTTGCTGGCAGATAGTGTGGCCGCAGCGGTGATCAGGTGGAGTAAAGACGATCACTACCTACAGACAAGGGGTGCCGAAAAATATACCGCGATGGATGTACCTGGTCGCTGGGTACCTACGCCGCCCATGTATGCATCTGCGGCAGAACCACACTGGAAAACCATCAGACCGATGGTGATGGATAGCGCCGGCATGTTTAAAGTGCCGCCGCCACCTGCATTTAATATAACAGACAAGAACAGCCGGTACTATCAAGAAGTCATAGCGGTTAAGAATGCTGTTGATAGTCTTACTCCTGAACAAAAACATATTGCCATGTTTTGGGATGATAACCCTTTTAAAATGCAGGTAACGGGTCATGCCATGTTCAGCAGCAAAAAATTTTCACCACCCGGTCACTGGATGAGTGTGGTGGGCATCGCCGCTAAAAAAGCGAAACTGGATTATGCAGCAACCGTGTATGCCTACACCAAAACAGCAATCGCCTTGTTTGATGCATTCATACAAACCTTTCATGTAAAATACACTTACAATACGGTGCGTCCTGAAACGGTGATCAATCAATACATCGATACCAAATGGGTACCGTACCTGCAAACACCGGCTTTCCCGGAATATACCTGCGGACATTCTACCATTTCATCCTCGGCAGCGGAAGCGCTGACGAATGTTTTCGGAGACAATTTCGCTTATACCGATACCACGGAAGTGGAATTCGGCATACCCAGCCGTTCGTTCACCTCTTTCCGCCAGGCTGCCATTGAAAATAACTGGGCGCGGTTTTATGGCGGGATACATTTCCACAATTCCTGTATCGTAAGTACAGAGAGCGGAAAACAGGTGGGCCAACTGGTGGTGGAACGTTTGCAAATGAAAAAGAACAACAACAAATAACCAAAGAATCTCTACTATCAATTACTAACTGCTTAAAGAAACACGATGAAAACACTAATCAAACGAACACGCAAATGGTTACTCCTGATTGCGATGATCGTAACCGCCCACCAAGGTATGGCGCAAACAGATTTTGATGCGCTGATGATGGGTAAGAACAATTTTTGCTCCGGCCTGATGTACAGCAGCGGCAAATGGGATCATTACTGGGAAGGCACGTTTAAACGTGATAACCAGAACCTCGGTAACGTATCTACACAAATGATCGGTTACATGGGCAACTACGGGATCTCAGGTAAACTGAACCTGCTGTTCGGTCTTCCTTATGTAACAACAAAAGCCTCCATGGGTACGCTGGCAGGACAGAAAGGTCTGCAGGATCTTTCCTTGTGGGTAAAATGGATGCCCATTGAAAAAGAGATCGGCAAAGGTACATTGTCGGTGTATGGATTAGGGGGTGTTTCATTCCCGGTATCTAATTATACACCGGATTTCCTGCCATTGTCTATCGGTCTGCGCAGCACCAATCTTTCTGTGCGTGGTATGGTGGATTACCAGCTCGGACATTGGTCCACCACTGCTTCCGCTACCTATGTGGCAAGGGGCAATATAACGATCGACCGGACTTCTTATTACACCACGGAAATGCATCTCACCAATGAAGTATCTATGCCTGACGCAACTTCTTACAATATCCGTTCGGGATACCGTAGCAGCAGGATATTGGCAGAAGCGGTATTTAATAACTGGACAACACGCGGTGGTTTTGATATGACAAAGAACAACATGCCTTTTCCCAGCAGCCGGATGAATATGTCATCGGTGGGATATTATATCAAGTACAACCTGAAAGCGGTAGATGGTCTTTCACTGATCACCGGAGCTGATTTTGTGGTTTCCGGAAGGAACGTTGGACAGTCCAGCACTTTCAGCGGTGGTATTTTCTATATCATCGACTTCAGCAAGAAAAAAACAGAAAAGCAACCCACTACTACAACACCTACCAAACAATAACGAATTATGAAAAAGATACTGATTACGATAACGGGCATCCTGTCTTGTGTGGTACTGATACAGATTTCCTGCTCCAAATCCATAGAAGGAAGAACGGATGAAATTCCTTTGCTGGCCCCTGCCAGTACCGATATCAATGCCGGCACCTGGAAACCTGTTTTATTAACGGGCCCCACAGAATTTGCTGTGGCAGTGCCGGCCGCTATCACCACACCCGGTTATATTGCCGAACTGAATGAGATAAAGGCACTACAAAAAAACATCAGCGCTGAGCAAACAAGAGCGGTAAAATACTGGGGCGCAGGCAATACACTAAGGTGGAACGAACTGATGCGTGAACTGGTGGCAAAATACAACCTGCCACCTTACCAGAATGCGGATGGTTCTTATCCGGCACCCAATGCCAACAACCCTTTTGCGTATCCATTGTTCCCGTTCGCCAACCCACCTTATGCGGCAAGGGCCTATGGCTATATCAGCGCGGCACAGTATGATGCACTGGTGGCAGCATGGCACTATAAAAAACTATACAATCGCGCAGCGCCGTATAAAACAGATGTAGCGATACAGGCCAAAGTAACAGCTACCGATCTGCCTTCCTATCCTTCCGAAGCAGCGGTACTGGCAGGCGTGACTGCTGAAATGATGAAACTATTATTTCCCGGAGAGATCGCATTTATCCAGCAGAAACTGGAAGAAGCAGAAATGGCCGCTATCATATCCGGCGCGGCAACAAGAAGCGATATTGAAGCCGGCGAAGCATTGGGCAGGCTGGTTGCACAAAAATTCACGGCACGTGCGCGTACCGATAAAGCAGGTGCGGCCATTGGTACACCTGCAGACTGGGCGCAACTCGAAACCAAAACACTGGCCAAAGGAGAAGCTCCCTGGTATAGTCTCGAACTTCCCAAACGCCCGCCGATGCTTCCATTGTTTGGGAACGTAACGCCGTTCCTGTTTGATAATGCTACGCTTATTGCCAACAGGCCACCGCCGCCGCCATTAACGGCCAGCGACCAGATGAAAAAAGAAACAGCAGAGATCCTTGATTTTGTAAAGAACCCAACACGCGAAAGATTACGCATCGTTCATTACTGGGCCGATGGTGTAGGAACCTATACGCCTGCGGGTCACTGGGATGCGATTGCTGCTGAAGATTTCATCACCAAAAATTACAGCGAAGTGCGCTGGGCGCGCAACCTGGCATTACTCAATATGGCCTTGTTTGATGCGGCCATCGTTTGCTGGGATGCCAAATTCTTTTACTTTAATCCAAGACCTACGCAAACAAATGCTGAGATCAAAACATTGACAGGTATTCCGAATTTCCCTGCCTATACATCAGGACATTCTACGTTCAGCGGTGCGGCAGCAGCGATACTGGGTCACCTGATTCCCGAGAAAGCAAATGCTTACATGGCTATGGCAACTGAAGCATCGCTGTCGCGTATGTATGGTGGAATCCATTACCGTAGCGACTGTGAAGCAGGCATAGCCAGCGGTAAAAAAGTAGGGGAGTATGCAGTGAGCCGTGCAAAAACAGATGGTGGGGAGTAACGGTCAGGCCGCTGAAAGCGGCCCGACCGATGGCACGAATAAGTTGAGTGCATTAAAACACATCATCCAAAATCTGTCAGGCCGCTTTCAGCGGCCCGACAGATTGATAGTTTAGTTCATATAAATGGCAGTTTATTGAACCTCCCCCCGGTGTCTACCGGGGGGAGATATTTTTCTACTACTGTTTATCCGTGTTGTTCGTTTACGATTGTCCGTCGTTTATTGATGCCTGATTCCGGGTCTTTGGTAAACAGTTATTCTTGTAGGGATAAAATTTTATGCAATAATGTTTAAAAGAAGCGAGATAAGAAAAATACTTTGTTGTACAATAGTTACTGTACAGGCATCATTATCAGTGGCCCAGCCAAGACCTGTTAATGATACCATACCGGTACGCGTATTGGACTCGGTGGTGGTTAATGCGTACCTGCCTGGACGTTCCTATATGGGCGAAACGCAAGGGACATATCTCTTCAGCGGTAAAAAATCAGAGATTATTCATCTTCCGCAGGAGAACGCGGATATCACCAATAAAATAGGCAGGCAGGTATTTGCCAAAGTGCCGGGCATTTTTGTGTACGATATGGATGGTGCAGGTAACCAGATCAATATTGCTGCGCGTGGACTTGATCCGCACAGGGGTTGGGAATTCAATATCCGCAAAGATGGCATCATCACCAATTCGGATATGTACGGATACCCGGCCAGTCATTACAGTATGCCACTCGAAAGTATTGAACGGATAGAACTGGTACGTGGTACGGGCTCATTACAGTATGGTGCGCAGTTTGGCGGGATGCTTAGTTATGTGACCAAGCAGGGTGATTCGACCAAACCGTTTAGTTTTGAAAGCATCAATACAACAGGCTCCTACAACCTGCTGAGTACCTATAATGCCATTGGTGGAACCATCGGTAAACTGAAATATTATGCATACATCCATAAAAAATCAAGGGATGGCTACCGCAAAAATGAACATACCGATTCCGAAGCGGAAGACATAGTTCTTACCTATGAACCTAACCGGAAATTATCGATACGTGCGGAACTCGCCAGGTCAACCTACACTTACCGCATTCCGGGACCATTAACAGATGCGATGTTCTATGCAGATCCGCGACAGGCAACACGTTCGCGCAATTATTTCAATCCAGATATTTATATACCTTCTGTTTCTATCAACTGGCAGTTAACGGAGCATACAAAAATGCAACTGGTATCGTCTGCGGTGCTGGGAAAAAGAAACAGCGTACTGTTTGATAAGCCCACCAATGTAGCGGATACCATCAATGCCGCTACTCTACAGTATAATAACCGACAGGTAGATATCGACCAGTTCAACAGCTATACAACCGAACTGCGGGTATTACACAATTATACCATCAACAGGCAGGTGAGTACGCTGGTGGCTGGCATACAATACATGAACAATGACCTGCACCGAACACAGTTGGGAAAAGGAACAACCGGCAGTGACTTTGATCTTACACTGGTAGATCCTGCATGGGGAAGGGATGTGCATCTCAAAACAAAAAACATTGCCCTGTTTGCGGAGAACAAATGGCAGTTGCTGAAAGATTTATCTATTACTGCCGGGGCACGCATGGAGATTGGTAAGACAGATATGAGTGGCACTATCAATTATTATCCATCCAACCAATTACCGGTAAGCATACGCCATGAGTTTCCGTTATACGGGTTGGGATTTACTTATGCAGTAACACCGAAAATGCAGTTCTATGGCGGATGGTCGCAGGCCTATCACCCGATGGTGTTCAAAGACCTGATCCCCTCATCCCTGTATGAAAAAGTAGATCCCAATATCCGCGATGCATCGGGCTATAATGCAGAGATCGGTTTCAGGGGTAGCTGGAATTTTTTACGCTGGGATATTACCGGCTTCGTGTTAAGAGAAAAGAACCGTTTTGGTACGCTGGCACAAACAGATGGTTCCGGAACATTGTACACTTACCGTACCAATATCGGCAACTCGGTTTCCAAAGGTGCAGAAATATTTATACAGGGTGATTGGCAGCTGGGTGTTAGCAGCAGCCTGTCAATTTTTACTTCTACAGCATTGATGCATGCGCGTTATGAGAACGCGATCGTAAAATCAGGCAGCGCCAATATCAATATCAATGGCAACAAAGTGGAAAGTGCGCCGGATCTTACTACACGCAACGGCATCACTATGCGTACAGGAAAACTGAGCCTGTCTGCTTTGTATAGTTATACTTCTGCCACCTTTGCAGATGCCTTGAATACGGTGGTGCCGCCTGCTGCAACCGGTGCCGTAGGTCTCGTGCCATCTTATGGTTTACTTGATCTGAATGCGGGGTTCCGGTTTTCAAAAACATTCGAGTTGAAAGTAAACATCAGTAACCTTACGAATAAACAATACTTCACGAAAAGGCCGATGTTTTATCCCGGGCCGGGTGTATGGCCCTCTGAGGGGAGGAATATGAGTGTGTCATTGGCGATACGGATATGATCTTTTTCAACTATTCGCTGAAACGAGATACCTCAGAATAAAGAATTTTTTTCAACACAGAGATCACAGAGTATAACGGAGGGCTCTCTGTTATACTCTGTGATCTCTGTGTTGAAAAAACACTCTACCCGCAACAATTCAACATCATCACAGTCTATATTTCCCCGGCAACTGTTTAAAAGCCTCCATCGCACCAATATGCTCACAAACGAAGGCCCCTGTTTTGTTGGCATGGGTAATAATAACCACCCAATCCTCCAAACCAAGTGACTGTATATCCTGTATATTTTTACCAGCTAACTGGTAAAGCATCGCCCCCACAAAAGCATCCCCCGCCCCTGTAGTATCAACCGCATTGACAACAATGCCGGGAACAATGGTAATAGATTTGTTCCATCCCAGCATCGCTCCCTTTTCTCCAAGTGTGATCGCAAATATGCCATTGGTTTTTTCCAATAAAAGATTCGCTGCATCATTAACAGATGAAGTGCGGGTGAGCAGCATAGCTTCTTCTTCACTTAATTTATAAAAATGACTGGCCCGTAAAAAATGCCAGGACTGGTCAATAAAACTTTGCCGGTTATTTTGAAAAAGCAGGTGCCGGTAATTGGGGTCAAAGCTGACCAGTATTTTTTTGTCCAAAGCTTTTTGCAATAAATTTTGGTAAGCATCCTGCAAAGGTCCCGGCAAAAAAGCGGTGGCGGAGCCAAAATGGATCATGGAAACACCCGTAAGTTCTATGGCATCGGTTTCTTCACGGGTCAGTTCGCCGTCGGCGCCGCGGTTGAACAGGAAATCACGCTCACCGTTTTCCATCAGGGATACAAAAGCGATCGTGGTGAAATGATCCGGACTTTCCAGCATCCAGCGTGTGTCCACCCCGAATTCCTGCATGGTGGCGATCAGTTTCTGGCCAAATGCATCCTTACCCACTTTGGCAGCCAGCTGTACTTTTCCGCCCATCGCGGCAATGGCAGCGGCTACATTACCGGGTGCGCCACCGGGTTTTACCACAAAATGGGTACCCTCTGCTAATGGGCTGCCTTTATCGGTACAGATCATATCGATCAATGCCTCGCCGATGCACAGGATTTTCATGGGGTGTGTTTTGGGATAAATGTACGAATCGTGAGTTGGCAGTAGTGAGTAGTGAGTTGGAAAGCTGTCGTATTTTTCTATCGAATACTCACCACTGACAACTCACAAATCACCCTCTAACCTATTCACATTCAGTCGACAACGTTACCGGGAACGATTGCGTAGAAAAAAAAGCGTATTCCCTTCCCGGATTGTCTATATAGGTGTAGAATTGGGTAGGTATGTTACCGTCCCGGTACGTATTCCAACGATATAAAAACTGCTTGCTATGCCTTTTAAACAAGATCATACGCCTGTTCCTGTAACAGACTATCCATATCTTAGCCATTCATTCAAACCATTTCATTCAAACATTACTAACCCATTCATTTTTGATTGCTTAAAACGATTGCGTATGCGAACGAATTCATTATGCCTGTGCGTAGGGCTGATCGCGGTGCTGTTGCTATCCGGATCATCCGAAGCGCTGGCACAAACCCGGATCACTATAAAAGGCCGGGTAACTTCATCCGATAACCAGCCGCTCGAAGGGGTGAGTGTAAGGGTAAAAGGCGCCACCCAGGGAACTGCTACCAGCAAAACCGGCGAATACACTGTTTCTGTAGATAATAACCGTGCAGTACTTGTGTTTTCTTCTGTAGGCTATGCCAACCGCGAAGAAGCAGTAGGCAGCCGCACTACTATCAACCTGTCGCTGACCACAGAAGTAAAAGAGGCAGATGAAGTAGTGGTGATCGGTTACCAGAGCGTAAGAAGGAAAAACCTGCTTGCCGCTGTATCAAGCGTAAGCGCCAAAGACCTCAAAGATGTGCCTGTTAACTCTGCTGCGGAAGCGCTTAACGGAAGATTGGCAGGTGTAACGGCCTCCACTGCAGAAGGCTCACCCGATGCTGAGGTACGTGTACGGGTTCGTGGAGGTATGTCCATCACTGGCGACAACTCACCATTATATATAGTGGATGGCGTACAGGTGGAGAACGGACTTTCATTTATCGCCCCACAAAATATCCAGAACATTGATGTACTGAAAGATGCCGCAGCCACTGCTATTTATGGTGCGAGAGGCGCCAACGGTGTTTTCGTGATCACTACCAAAAGCGGCCGCCCGGGCAAAATGAGTCTGAGCTATAATGGTTTTGTAGGCGTAAAAAGCCTGGCTAAAAAACTGGATGTACTAAGCCCTTATGATTATGTGATCTACCAGTCTGAAAGATCCCGTGGCAGCAGTACCGACAGCGCCACTTTCACCAAAAATTTTGGTACTACCTGGGATACTTTAAACAACTATAAAAATGTGGCCCCGGTTGACTGGCAGGAAGAAATAGCCGGAAGAACAGGTATTACCACAACGCATAACCTGTCTGCGATGGGTGGCAATAACAAAGTCACTTACAATTTTGGATACACATACAATAACGATAAAGCGATCATCCTGAACTCCAATTACAGGAGGCATTTACTGAACCTGAAAACAGAGTATAAGGTCACCAAGAATGTGCGTCTGGGCATTACCGGCCGTTATACGCATACGGATGTATATGGTGCGGGTGTTTCTTCTGAGCAGGGGTCTTCTTACAGCCGCCTGCGTAATGCTGTAAAATACAGGCCGTTCTTATCCAATAACCAGGATATCGATGATGCCGATCCGTTGGCCGATCCGAATGTGGGTAATGGATTGAACCTGGTGAACCCCATCTCCCTGGCCAATGCGGAATACAGAAAAAAATCAACGGATGTATTTAACGTAGCAGCAAGCCTTACGTATAATATCCTCCCTAACCTGACATTCAAATCTACTTTTGGGTATGATTACAATAACCTAATCGACAGGCAGTTTGCTGATTCCATTACACCGTATTCGGTGATACAGGGATCAAGAAAACCGGTGGCACAGCTGGATACCGCTACGAAAAATACCATTACCAATTCAAATGTACTTACCTACTCGGTAAGCAAGTTGGGTGGAAGACATGATTTCACTGTATTGCTGGGTGAGGAAACCTATGACCTCAGAACAGAGAGCCATACACAACTGTTCCGCAACTATCCAACCTTTACATCGGTAGAAGATGCATTTGCCAAAGGCTCAACGCTGGCCACACCTTTTGCTGGTTATCCCAAACTCGGAAAAACAAGGTACACCAGCCTGTCCTTCTTTGGACAACTCAACTATGCATACCAGGATAAATACTATGTAAACTTTAACCTGCGTGCAGATGGCGCTTCTAAATTCGCCCCGGGCAAACAATGGGGTTATTTTCCATCGGGTTCTATCGCATGGCGCCTGAAGAATGAGAAGTTCCTGCAGAATTCCAATACCATCAGCGATCTGAAATTGAGGGTAGGTATCGGAACCGTGGGTAATAACCGTATCAACGATTACCTGTTCCTGACCACTTTCAGGAATGATGGTAACTACTACTATGGTATCAATAACCAGACTGTAACAGCATATTATCCATCAGGATTAGTGAATGAAGGGTTGAAATGGGAATCTACTGTTAGCCGTAACTATGGTATCGATCTCTCTTTATTCAATAGTCGTGTGAACCTGAGCGTTGATATTTATAACAACAGTTCAAAGGATCTGTTGCTGAATGTGCCGATCGCATCAACCTATGGGTATTCAACTCAGTTGCAGAACGTGGGTAAAACATCCAACAAAGGTGTGGAGATACAGTTGGGCGCAACCATTATGCAGAAAGGCAATTTTACCTGGACAGCCAACTATAATATGGCGTTTAATAAAAACACCGTTGAGCAACTGGGTCTGAACCAGCAATTCTTTTATCCTGCGGCAAGCTGGGGTGTATCCGGTCAGCCTACCGATTATATCGTACGTATAGGCGACCCAGTGGGTGCGATGTATGGACTGATCAATGATGGGTTCTACAAAGTATCCGACTTTGATTACAATGCTGCCACTATGGTGTACACACTGAAATCAGGTGTGGTAAACAATTCAGGTATTATCGGAACAGTACAGCCGGGGTCGGTTAAATTCAAGGACCAGAATGGTGATGGTGTGATAGACCTCGATAAGGATCGTAAGATCATCGGTAACCCTACACCTAAATTCACCGGCGGCTTACAACAACAGTTCACTTACAAGAACTGGGATATGAGCCTGTTCCTGAACTTCTCGGTTGGCAATGATATTTACAATGCCAATAAAGTGGAGTTTACGAATGGCTACACAGCTAACTCAAACATGATCTCCCTGATGACTGGCCGCTGGAAAGTGGTAACAGCCGAAGGGAAAACCGCACAGTGGGTGAACGGGGCCAACCAGGCCATAGGTATTGCGCCTGATCAACTGACTGCCCTGAATGCCAATGCAACCATCTGGCAGCCGATCAGGGGCGCGGGTGCATTCTACCCAAGCTCATGGGCCATTGAAGATGGTTCGTTCCTGCGGATCAATAACCTGACAGTAGGCTATTCTTTACCTTCTACTACTTTGTCAAGAATGAAGATCAGCAAACTGCGTTTCTATTTCACTGCCAATAACCTTGCGGTATTCACCAGCTATACGGGTTATGATCCTGAAGTAAGTGTACGTAACAGTCCGCTTACACCGGGACTGGATTATTCGGCGTATCCAAAGAGTCGCAGTTTTATTTTTGGCGTAAATGCAACATTCTAAACACAATAAATCTTTCTATATGAATACCAAACATTTTTATAAACTCGCAGCGCTTTCCGCAACAGGTGTGATGTTGCTGTTGGGTGGTTGTAAAAAATTCCTGGATCAGCAGCCGATCACGGATGTGAGTGCTGAAGTGGTTTTCAAAGATGTGCCAAGTACTTACAAAGCACTGGCCGGGGCATACAGCCGTATGGTGGGTGATGCCGGTTTCGGTATCCGTTTGAGCCTGTACTATACGGTGGATACCGATGAGATGCAGGGGCCAACAGGCGCCGCTGATAACGACCGTCGTGATATCGCGCGATATTCTGCTACATCCGGTAATGCACAGATCACCAACCCTTTTAACCAGTTGTTCCAGGGTATTGAGTTCTCCAATATCTGTATCGCCAATATCCCTAAAATGGATATGTACACCAGCGGTACCGATCAGCAGAAAAAACAATTACAGAGAATGTATGGTGAGGCGTTGACACTACGCGCACAATATTATTATGAAGCCATCAAACATTGGGGCGATCTGCCTGCGCATTTCAGCCCGGCTTCTACACTGGCGAATGGGGACCCATTTCCCAAACGTACAGACAGGGATACCATTTACAACCGCTTACTCGCTGATCTGAAACTGGCCGCTGACCTGGTGCCATGGCGCAATGAGGTGACAGCTCTCGGTGATCCTGCGGATGAGCGTATCACCAAAGGAGTAGTAAAAGGTTTGCGTGCAAGGATCGCTTTGTCAAGAGGCGGTTATGCATTACGCCAGGATGGAACCATGAAACGTGCAGCCGATTACCTGACCTATTACCAGATAGCGAAAGAAGAGTGTAATGATATCATCACTTCCAACCAGCATTCGCTCAACCCAAGTTTCCGCGCATTGTGGAAGGACCAGGTAAATGCACGTGTATTGGGTGATCCCAATGGAGAACTGATGTTCCAGGCCAGCGGTATCGGTGGTGTGGCGGCAGCAGATACCAAACTGGCTTATTATAATGGTCCTACTGTAAATGCGTTGGGTAACAAGAGCATCAATGTATTGCCTACTTATTTTTATATGTTTGATTCAACCGATCAGAGAAGGGATGTAACCTGCGCTATTTACAATGTGGCCGCAGATGGCATCACCAAACAGGGCCAGGCGATCACCGCTATCTGCGATGGTAAATACCGCCGTGACTGGATCACCAACCCAACCGTTTCACCAACCAATGCGATACAGTATTTTGGTTTGAAATGGCAGATACTCCGTTACTCAGATGTATTACTGATGTATGCAGAAGCAGAGAATGAACTGAATGGTCCAACCGCATCAGCCTATACCGCTGTCAACCAGGTACGCAGGAGAGGATATGGTAAAGCGATCGGTACCGCGGATGCAACAGTGGACCTGCCGACGGGATTAAGCAAAGCCAACTTCTTTACTGCCCTCGTAAAAGAAAGGGCATTGGAACTCGGCGGAGAAGGCACACGTAAATCTGACCTGATCAGATGGAACCTGTTAGGCGCGAAAATTGCAGAAACCAAAGCAGCATTGCTGGCTATGTCAACTTCAGCGGCTCCGTTCAATAACCTGCCATTGTTCATGTACTTCAGAACAGTTGCTACTACAGACGATAATAATTATGGTGCAGGATTATGGGTAAACTCTTTTTACAAAGCGGCCCCCACATCCACCCCTGCCGGTACCACCAGGGTTAACTGGCTGGGAGCAGCGGTGAATACAACAGCACTGGCAAGATATGCCACCGGTTATACCGCCGGCAAATCTGAACTGATGCCGATACCACAGCCTGCAAGGGATGCGAACATAAACCTGACACAAAACCCGGGCTATTAATAGTTGTATTAAAAATTAATTTTGTAAGGCTGCTTTAGTGCAGCCTTACTCTTTTATAGGAGAATTTAATAGCCACAGATTTCTTCATCTGTGTAAATCTGTGGCAAAAAAAGGTCTATGAAAAATCTCATCACCTGTTTATTATTCCTGTTCGGCATTTCCACACACGCACAGGATAAAAAAATAAAGGTTGCACAGGACGGAACCGGTGACTATACAACTGTGCAACAGGCTTTTGATGCGATACCCGCAAGCAATACGCAAAGGACCATCATTGCGATTAAGAAAGGCGTGTATAGGGAAAGGATAGTATTGGCGGCAGGCAAAAATTTTGTGTACCTGCTGGGAGAAGATCCCCTGAACACTATTCTCACCTACGATAACCATACAGGTACCATACTACCCAACGGCGATACAGTGAATACGTACACCTCCGCCAGTTTTTTTATTTATGCCAATGATTTCACCGCAGAAAATATCACATTCGACAACAATGCAGGGTTCAATGCCGGGCAGGCTGTTGCTGTTTTTGCCAATGCAGATAAGCTCGCTTTCCGCAACTGCCGTTTCACCGGTTTCCAGGATGTACTTTTCTGTAGCCTGACCGGCAGCAGGCAGTATTACGAGAACTGTTATGTTGAGGGGACGACTGATTTTATTTTTGGCCCGGCCACGGTCCTTTTTAAGGATTGTCATATCCACAGCAAAAAGAACTCGCATGTGACCGCAGCTTCCACACCGCAGGAGTCACCGTTTGGATTTGTATTCATGGATTGTAAACTGACCGGTGATACCAGCCTGCACAACGTAAGTCTCGGAAGACCCTGGCGCCCCTATGCAAGTGTGACCTATATACGTTGCGATATCGGCAGCCATATTATTCCGGGAGGCTGGGATAACTGGAGAAACCCTGCTAATGAAAAAACTGCCCGTTATGCAGAATATAAAAGCACCGGTCCCGGGGCGAAAACGAATGAACGTGTGTCGTGGAGCAGGCAATTAACGGAAGAAGAAGTAAAAACATTCACAATAAAGAATATTTTTAAAGACTGGAAACCAGTATTCTTAACTCTGTGAAACTCTGTGTTCTCCGTGCCTCTGTGGTAAAGCCTTCGCTCCAATCGATGGAGGATGTTCTTTACCACAGAGGCACGGAGGGCACAGAGTTTCACAGAGAAAATAGCATGAAACAATATTTGATTATATTATTTATCTGTCTGGTAGCTTCATCCTACTCCCAAAAGTCGCTGAATGTACTAGACTGGAAGACCGAGTATTCACTCAACACCTATCTCGTCCAGCAGATGCATGCACAGTATGATGCAAGAAGAACGGCATTGGCAAAAGCACTCTCATCACCGGTGCAAATGAAAGCATACATGGCCGCTGCCCGGAAAAAATACCTTTCCCTGTTAGGAGAACTACCTGCCAGAACGCCACTGAATGCTGTTATTACAGGAATCATACAGGAAGACTCATATACGATTGAAAAGATTGCCTACGAAAGTTTTCCATCCCATCATGTAACAGCCAATCTTTACATACCAAAGGGCAAAGGACCATTTCCGGCAGTACTGTTATTCTGCGGACACGAAGATGTTTCCAAGGCCACCGAATCTTACCAACAGACTGCTATCCTTTTTGCGAGGAACGGTTATGTCGTATTGGTGATAGACCCCATCTCGCAAAGCGAGCGTTACCAGCTTACAGATAACACAGGTAAGCCATTAACCAGGGGTGGTACATCAGAACATACTTTATTAAATGAAGCCTCGAACCTTTTAGGTGGTTCAACACCTGCTGATGAACTGTGGGATAATATAAGAAGTCTTGATTACCTGGTTACACGATCTGAAGTGGATACTGCGAGAATTGGCTGTTTGGGTAATTCCGGTGGCGGTATGCAGACAGTTTATTTCGCAGGATATGATACACGCATCAAAGTAATAGCTCCTTGCAGTTATCTCGCAACACGCGAACGGACCATTGAAATGACGGGCCCAGCAGACGGGTGCGCACAAATACCCGGCGAAGGAGCGGCGCAACTGGAACTGGCTGATTATATACTGATGGCCGCACCCAAACCCACACTAATACTCGCTGGCCGTTATGATTTCATCGATTACCGCGGAACAGAAGAAGCGTACCGGGAATTGAAACAAGCATATACGATATTGGGTCACTCAGAAAAAGTTGAACTGTTTACCTATGATGATGGCCATGGCATTTCTCAACCCAAACGCGAAGCAGTGGTTGCCTGGTTTAACAGCTGGCTGAAAAAAGATACCAAATCAATACCTGAAAACAAGGCATCGATAAAAACACCTGCGCAACTGAATGTTACCACAACCGGGCAGGCGAGTTCTGCTTTTTACAATGAAAAAAGTATTACAGACAGGAATCTTTTCATGTTTCATTCACTACAGCCCGTAAGGGAATCGTTTGGCAGGCAACCCAAAGCAAGTGTACTTTCATCTGTCAGAAAGCTGTCTGGTATCAATACAGATCGTTCTGTGACAATAGAAGAGAAAGGAACGGTGGAAGAAAAGGGGATCGTGTTTATCAAAAAAATCATCCGTAAACAAAATGAAATGCCGCTGCCTGTGTTGGTGGTTTATCCCACAGGTAAACCAAAGCAGGTGATTGTATGGTGCGGCGATGAGGGTAAAGCAAGGTCCGCAGCAAGCGATACGCTCCGGAATTTGATCAACGATGGTTATGTTGTTGTGCTCTGTGATCTAAGGGGCATTGGTGAAACAGAAGACAAACCCGAACTGAACGATCCCAAGTATTATAACCGCGAATACCGGAATGCCATGCTTGCCCTTCACAATGGCAGGTCGCTGGTTGGCCAGAGAGCGACGGATATTCTTTCTGTGATCGATATGTTCAAAACAGACCAGCGACTGGCAGGGTTGGCTATCGATATTAAAGCCTCAGGCATTACCGCTATCCCCGCTTTACATGCCGCTTTGTTTGAGGAAGGTGTACGACAGGTATATCTTTCCCGAGCCATACGCAGTTACCGGCAGGTGTTGGATAACCCGGTAGTGAGGGATTGGTATTCGTATATTATTGCAGACGTGTTAAAACAGTATGATATTCCGGATCTTGAAAAACTGATTGGTGTAGCGCGAATCCGGTATTAATTGATCTTGTTGTACATTAGTGATCCCTTCGTGCCTTAGTGGTTCAATTCTTTTTTGAACCACTAAGGCACGAAGACACGAAGGGATCACAAAGAAAAAATCATCTATTATGAAATACGTTTGCCTGTTAAGTTTTTTAACCATCCTATCCTTTTCTTCCATTGCGCAATCCAAAAGCGAAGACGCCGTAAAGGCTGCGGTAGAAAAACTTCGTAAAGCCATGATTGATGGCGACAGAAGCTCGCTCACTAATATTGCCTCGGCTGATCTCAGTTACGGACATTCAGGTGGGCATGTAGAGGGCCGCGAAGAGTTTGTAGAAAAGATCGCCAGCGGTAAGTCCGACTTTGTAACGATCGATCTGTCTGAACAAACGATCACCATGGCAGGTGAAACAGCCATTGTGCGCCATTTGCTGGATGCCACCAACAATGACAACAATGTGCCCGGCAAGGTTAAACTCAAAGTACTGCTGGTCTTTCACAAAGAAAAAGGCGAATGGAAACTGCTTGCTCGCCAGGCGGTTAAAGTAAGCTAAAAAATTTTCGTCCTTGCGAGCGTAGCGAAGCAACCTGTGTTATTGTAACAGTCAGTTATACAAAGTACAGATTGCTTCGCTACGCTCGCAAGGACGGTATAGAAGCCCGCCAAATAGGAATACATAGCAGAATCCGGCATTATTATTGCATTTGTTTCCGAAACCAATATCCACTATGAGAAGTCTTCTTTTCTGTGCATACCTGTGCGCGGTTGTTTGTATGGTAGCCGGCTGCAGCAAAGCATACCCCGACCAAACCGTTACCACCACCGCTAATCTTATTTTTAAATTCAGGTTCGATTCCACGCAGCCGAGGTTGAATAATATCGGTCAGCCCGCTGCCATGCCTGCCGGTCATGCGGGACTTAACCCGAAAATGAATGTGATGAGCGCACACTATGTAGAACTCGCACCGGGTGCATTGACGCAACTGGGAAAAGGCGCCATTCTTTACAAGGCCGCAGAAACGACTACCGGCGGCGCCAATGCGATAGATTTTTCCAAGGCAGCGCTCACACCCGATGGCGGCACCTTTCTTACCATACCGATAAAAGATATTGCAAAAGGAGAGTATGAATACCTCCGTGTATCACTCGCTTACCAGAACTATGATATCCAGATGCATCTTGATACCGTTTTTGCCACACCCGGTGGCAATGTTCCTTTCAGTGGTGATTTTCCGTGTACGGCCGCGGGTTTTGTAGGATATAATACCTATGTCACGGATCTTACCATCAAAACAAAAATGGTGGCCGTAAATGGCAACAGGGCCCAGGGTTTCTGGGGATTTGAATGCACGGCCAATATTCTGGGAAATAGTTTTACCACATCCAGTACGGGCCAGGCACCTGCGGGCGCAACGACTGTTGTGAACCCCATCAATGCCACATCACCCATACCCCCGGGATCCTGCGTGGCCACAGGCGCTTTTACCACCGGTAAATTGAAGATAACAGGTACGGAAACAAAAGATATTGTGATCATCGTATCACTATCCGTCAACAAAAGTTTTGAATGGAAGGATACGAATGGTAATGGAAAATGGGATGCTACGAAAGGGGAGCAGGTTGTAGATATGGGGATACGTGGGTTAATTCCACTTATACAGTAACCCTCTGCGTAAACTCCCCGTTCTCCTGTTCTCTGCGGTGAAAAACGTCTTGATATTCGGAGTGTCCGGATCTATAAAATATTTTTCACCGCAGAGAACAGGAGAACGGGGAGTTTACGCAGAGAAGAAAACCAATCAACCAATCAACTGGCCAATCTTATCAGTCGATTCACGGATAAACAGCTGCGGGGGTAAAACCCTTTTCTCAAAATCCTTCACAGGTCTTTTGCTTTCGATCAGCTGGATCAGTAATTCTGTGGATACCTGCCCCATTTCAAAAGCGGGTTGTCTTACCACGGTAAGAGAAGGAGATAGAAGATCGGTAAGATCGAGATTGGAAAAACCTACCAGTGCAATATCGTCGGGTACTTTTATTTTCTTTTTCTTGAAATAACGAAGACAATTCGTAGTTAGTTTATCGGCGCAGCCTAAGATCGCATCGGGGCGTTTGGGTAAGGATAACAGGTTTTCCAATGCTGTTTCCACTTCTTCATATACCATACCACCGTGTAAACAGTGTTGTGTATAGATGGGATCAAAACGATGGCCATTATCTTCCAGTGCCTGCCGGTAACCGCTTAATCTTTCTTTGGTAATGGACAGGTATTCGGAACCCGCCAGGTTGGCAATGTTTTTATACCCGCTTTTTACAAGGTGTTCCGTTGCTTCATAAGCGCCTTTGAAATTATCAACGGTCACTTTATGTGTATCTATCTCATCTACTATCCTGTCAAAAAAAACGATGGGCAGTCCTCTGTCGTGCAGGTTGCGCAGGTGTTCGAGGTCCTTTGTTTCTGATGAAACGGAAACCAGTAACCCATCAATGGATCGGGATGCCAGGTATTGAACGTTGATCACTTCCTGTTTATACGATTCATGACTTTGGGCAATGATCACATTGTACCCGTTATCATAAGCGATCGATTCAATGCCATTGATGGTCTGGGAAAAAAAACTATTGGCTATCTCGCAAACGATGATACCGATGGAACGGCTTCGTTTTTCTTTCAGGCTAAGCGCTATGGGGTTGGGCCGGTAACTGATCTTATCGGCATATTCAATTACCAGCTTCTTGGTTTCGGGGCTGATCTCATAACTGTCGCGCAACGCTCTTGACACGGTGGAGGTAGAGAGCCCGAGTGCTTTGGCAATATCTTTTATGGTGACCGCTTCAAACTTCATTGCCTTTGGTTTTGCATTCCTGGCAGGTTTTAATGAATGCTAAAGCTAAAATTACACTATTTATCATAATTCAGTTGAAAGCGATAATACAGGGGTTAACTGCGGTTTGTGGAAGAATCTGCACATACAGGTACAGTTGAATGCGTAAGCAGAATACGATACTCGGAAATCTCTGCGAAAACTCCTTAACTCATGTTCTCTGCGGTGAAAAAACACTAGCACATTCACTTATCCTGAATATCGAAGTGTTTTTTCACCGCAGAGAACATGAGAAGCAGAGTTTGCGCAGAGAAATTATGCTGCTTCTTTATCGGAAAATGAAAATTTTGCAGCCAGCAGGATTTGCTTGTACCAGTAAAAAGTTCACTGGATAAACAGGTATAATCATAAGGTATCAGAATGGTATCGTTACCGGGAACGATTGCGTAAATAAAGAAATCTGTTCCCATTTTATATCGTGAATAAGAGGTTAGACTTGTTAAGCGATGTGTGAATGATTGTGACCCGTGTGGAAGCTGCCAACGATTGCTATTATGCCTGAAAAAAAACAAAACCGCGCAGGGGATGTACTCGTGTCCTTTTATGCAACAGTGAATGTATGCGGATGTTTTTTTGTATCAACTAATACTCAACATTTTTAATAAAGGGCCGGATGAAACCATTCATCAGGCCCTTATTTATTTTCCAAAACGACACATGCTATATGAAAACAAAAATCATTTGCTTATTGATGTTGCTGGCAGGCTCTTTCCTGCATTCGGCAGCACAAACCCGGCAGCTAAGGGGTACCGTAACCGACAGCGACGGCCTCCCTTTGGCAGGCGTTTCCATCGTTGAAAAAAGCTCTTCTGCCGGTACTAAAACCGATGACAAGGGAAGCTTTCTGTTAACACTGAATGGCAACAGCCAGCAAACAGTACTGGTATTCAGTTATGTGGGCTACCTCACCGAAACCATTACGGTGAATGCTAACTCCCCGGTAACGCTGAAACTGCAAAAAGAAGTCAAAGCGCTGGACGAAGTAGTGGTTATCGGTTATGGTACCACGCGTAAAAAAGACCTTACCGGTTCGGTGGTTTCTGTAAAAGGCGATGAAGTAAAAAAAGTAGCCGCAGCTAATGCCATGGAATCCTTACAGGGTAAACTTCCGGGTGTGGATATTGTAAGAACCAGCGGTGGTGCGGGCGCCAATGTAAGCGTTACTGTTCGTGGAAACCGTTCGGTAACTGCCGGTAACGGACCACTGTATATCGTGGATGGTATCCAGTACTCCAATTACCAGGATATCAATACCAGCGATATCCAGTCTATGGATGTGTTGAAGGATGCCTCTTCCACAGCTATTTTCGGATCAAGAGGTGCAAATGGTGTTATCATCATTACTACTAAAAGAGGAAGCGCAGGTAAAATAAAGGTTAGCAGCAATGCCTACTACGGTGTTTCTGACCTGACGGGTTATCCGCGTCCCATGACCGGTCCTGAATATGCCAACCTGAAGCGCCAGGCTTCACGTACAGCGGGTGTGTGGAACTCTACAGCCGATGATTCAAAAGTATTTACCAGCGCCGCCGACCTTGCGGCAGTACAGAGCGGTGCCTCTTATTACTGGCCCGATCTGCTGCTTAAGAAAGGCAGCCAGCAGGAATATGGCGTAGGGGTATCTGGTGGTACGGATAAAACAAAAGTGTTTTTCTCTTTTAATTATTTCAAAGAGAAAGGATTGCTCAACAACGATTACTCAAACCGTTATACACTTCGCCTGAATATTGACCAGGCGCTTACCAATAATTTCAAGATCGGGTTACAGAGCCAGCTTGCCCATTACAAACAGAACCTTAGGGCAGATGGTATCTTAACTGTGGCCAATAAAGTGATACCAATATTTAACCCGTATAACGCAGACGGCAGCCTGCCAAAATTCCCCGGCAACGGTAACCAGGTAAATCCTTTGCTGGAAGAAGTACCGGGCAATTACATCAATGAAAATGCCATCACGCGTATTTTATCTACCGCTTATGCAGAATGGAAACCGATCACCGGTATGGTGATACGTTCCAACCTCGGTATCGTAAACGGTAATTCACGCAATGGTTCTTTCCAGGATGCGAATACCATCGCCAGGGCTTTGTCAACCGGTTCGATTTCTTCTGTGAGCAATTCTATGCAGACAGATCTTACCTGGGAAAATATCATCAGCTGGCAGAAAAAATTCGGTCAACATTCACTGGATGCTACCGTAGTAACCAGCTATCTCTCTAACCGCAGCGAAAATAACAGCGCTTCCGGTACGGGACAATTACTGCCGGGACAATCTTTTTATGCCTTACAGAACAATCCTTCCAACCTGGCTATTTCCAGCAATTATGTGGGAAGCAATCTTTTGTCAGGTGCATTCAGGATCAATTATGGGTACAAGGACAAATACCTGCTGACCATCACGGGCCGTGCAGATGGATCTTCTGTATTGGCTGAGCAGAACAGGTGGTCCTTCTTCCCTTCTGCTGCTGTGGCATGGAGGGTGATCGATGAAAACTTTATGCAATCGCAAAATGTGTTCAGCGACCTGAAATTCAGGGTAAGCTATGGGGTTGCCGGTAACTCGGCGGTACGTCCTTACCAGACACAAAGCGGACTTTCTTTAATACCCTATTCATGGAACGACCAGAGTTCACTTGCCTACGGACTGGATCCGCAGATCGGCAACCAGAACCTGAACTGGGAGCTTACGGCCACACAGAACATAGGTATCGATTTTGGTTTATTAAAGAACAGGATCACAGCCAGTATTGATTTTTATGATTCAAAAACAAGTGAACTGTTGTTGCCAAGATTGCTACCGGCCACTACCGGTGGACAAACCATACTTGACAACGTGGGTAAAACAAGGAACACCGGTTTTGAAATAGATATCCGGACGATCAATATCCAGAACAAGAACTTCAGCTGGACATCTGCCCTCAATTTTACCCGCAACCGTGAAAGGATCGTATCACTTCCCAACGAAGTAAATGATATCGGTTCCGGTTTGTTCATAGGCTCCCCGGTAAATTCTTTCTACGATTACCAGAAGATCGGTATCTGGCAAACAAGTGAGTCGGCGCTTGCCACAACCTTTGGCTACAAACCAGGTGATATAAAAGTCAATGATATAGATGGCAGTAAAAACTTTACTGCAGCCGGTGATCGTATTGTATTGGGTTCAGCGGTTCCTGATTACAGTGTTGGGTTTACCAATGATATCAAGTTCGGCAATTTTGATATGAATATCCAGGTATATGCAAGGGTAGGACAGATGTTTGTATCTGCTTATGCCAATAAGTTTGAACCCAACGCGATCGAAAATGGCGCGAGTGTGGATTACTGGACACCTGAGAATCCTACCAATTCTTATCCAAGACCCAATATCAATATCTCAAGGGCGGCACTGCCTTTTGCTACTACACTGGGCTATATGGATGGTTCTTTCCTGAAGATCAGGAACATTTCACTGGGGTACACACTGCCTGCGGCGCTTACCAGTAAATGGCATATCGGAAGCCTGCGCTGGTACATCAGCGCGAGGAACTATGTAACCTTTGCAAAAGTGAACGATTATGATCCGGAAGGTGCGGGCTCATTCGAAAGGCCACTCACAAAATTATTGGTAACCGGTCTTAACCTCGAATTCTAAATAACCCTTGTTAAAGCATAACGTTATGAAAAAAATATTCAATACAGGAACACTGGCGCTGATGGGGTTTGTTGCCCTGCTGGTATCCTGTAATAAAAAACTGCAGGAATATAACCCCAGCGGGTTAACCGCTTCGAGCCTGGTAACCAAGGCTGCGGGTTTTGAAACACTGGTAAATGCTGCCTACAGCTATAACAGGTTTTGGTACGGCAAAGAAGAAGGCTACAGTTTATCCGAAATGGGTACAGATATATGGACCAACGGAACGGGTGATGTATTCCCGCAACTGTCAACCTATAATAACCTGCAGGGAAACAATACAGCGGCGCTTACACTGATCTGGAACAATTTCTATGCGGCCATCAATCTCTGTAATACCGGTATTACTTCTATTGGAGCAGTAACGGATTATACCGGCACACAAAAAACCACACGCGAAGCGGAACTGCGTTTCTTACGTGCTTTTTATTACTGGCATATTGTTGAAACATGGGGCGGCGTACATTTTACCACTACACCCACTACCGGTGCAGTTACCACAGCAACACGCGCACCTGTTGATACATTCTACAAACAGATACTGACAGATCTCCAGTACGCTGTTACCAACCTGCCGGTGACTGTATCAGAATATGGCCGTGTAACACAACCTGCCGCAAAAGCGTTCCTGGCAAGGATCTACCTGACAAGGGGAATGAATGCCGAGGCCAATTCCATGGCGCGCGATGTGATCAGGAATTATGGTTTTACACTGGTGCCAAAGTATGTAGACATCTGGAACATGGGTAACCTCAAAAGCAAAGAAGTGGTATGGGCAGTTGATTATTCAACTAACCTGGCCAATAATGATCTGAGCACCGGTTCCTATCCAAACGGACATTCACGCGGATCCAATAACGGACACCTGATGTTCCTGATGGTATATGACCAGGTAAACACCGCAAACCTGATCAGGGATGTCAATAACGGAAGACCGTTCAACAGGTATATGCCTACACGTGCTTTGCTTAACCTGTTTGATGATGCCAATGACTCACGTTACAGTGGTTCCTTCCAGACTGTATGGTATGCCAATAAAGTAGCACCCGGTTTTGCGATAGGAGATACCTCCGCATATACCCCCAAAACTACTTTAACAGCTGCGGAGATGAACAGCAAGAAATATACTACCTACGATATATCTAAAACCTACGCTGCCAATGGTGTTCCGAGCCAGCGCAGGTTTTATGTATCCCTGTCCAAGTTCAAGGATTCTACACGTACCAGCATTGCAGAGGCACAAAGCGCCCGTGATGTATTCGTGATCAGGCTCTCAGAAATGCACCTGATAGCCGCAGAGGCGAAAATGAAACTGAATGACCTGGATTCTGCCGCTTACTATGTGAACCTTGTAAGAACAAGGGCCGCTTTACCCGGCCGCACGGCACAGATGCAGGTATTACCTGCCGCCATCACCATCGATTTTCTGCTGGATGAAAGAGCCAGGGAGTTTGCCGGTGAACATTTGCGTTGGTTTGACCTGAAAAGAACCGGTAAATTAGCTAGTCGTATCACTGCCATGAACCCGGATGCAGCAGCATTCTTCCAGGCTTATCATGCACTCAGACCGATACCACAAACCCAGATAGATGCAGTAACCAATAAAGGCGAATTCGGGCAGAATACAGGGTACCAATAAATACCCGGGATATATTATCTTGATCAAAAGAGAGGGGAAATGAGAACATTAAGTGTTGTATTACTGGCGGTTATTATGATGGCTTTTGGATTGCCGGATAAACCTGTAAGGATATTCATGATCGGTGATTCCACCATGGCGGATAAACCACTGACCGGTAACCCGGAGCGTGGCTGGGGACAGTTGTTGCCGCAGTTTCTTACCAGTGAGGCCACTGTAAAAAACTATGCAGTCAATGGCCGCAGCACGAAAAGCTTTATCAAAGAGGGCCGTTGGGATAGTGTGATGAAATACCTGCGGAAAGATGATTGGGTATTCATCCAGTTTGGTCATAATGATTCCAAGAAAGAAGATACCAACCGGTATGCGTCGCCAAACGGCGCATACCGTGATAACCTTATCCGTTTTGTCAAAGATGCCAGGAGCAAAGGCGCCAACCCCATTCTTGTTACCCCGGTAATGAGAAGAAAATTTGATGAAAAAGGAAAATTCGTGGATACACATGGCGAATATCCTGAAGTAGTAAGAGATGTCGCCAAACAACTGGATGTTCCGTTGATCGACATGCATAAATCCAGCCAGGCATTGATAGAAAACCAGGGCGTGGAAGATTCAAAAAACCTGTTCCTCTGGATCGATCCAAAACATTTTACGGCAATGGCCGATGGAAAGAAAGACGACACCCATTTTTCAGCATACGGGGCGGCTTCCATGGCCTCCTTGGTTTGTGAAGAGATGCGGGAGAAAAAAATAGCGCTGTCCGCTTACCTCAAAGTATCCGCACATCCTGAAAAGATGGCGTATGAATTGCCTAAGATCTACGAGCCGCATTTCAGGAAGGATACATTTAATATTATTCATTACGGAGCGGTAAGCGATGGTATCACCCTTAATTCCAAAGCCATCAATACCGCTATCGATGCCTGTAATAAAGCGGGAGGTGGTACAGTACTCATCCCGCAGGGTCTTTGGCTGACCGGTCCCTTATTGCTGAAGAATAATGTGGAACTGCATACGCTGAAAAATGCCCTTGTATTGTTCACCCCCGATCACCTGCAGTACCCTCTGGTATCTTCTTCATTTGAAGGCGTGAATGCGGCACGCTGCCAGTCGCCCATTACGGCAGAGGGGCTTATAAACATTGCGATCACCGGTCATGGCATTTTTCATGGTTCAGGCGATACCTGGAGACCACAGAAAAAAGACAAGCTTACCGATTCGGAATGGAAAAATAAAGTGGCAACAGGTGGTGTACTGGATGAGAAAAAAGTAACATGGTATTCATCGCCCGGCGCATTGAAAGCATCGCTTACCAATAATATCGGGAAGCTGTTGCCGGGTATGAAACTGGAAGATTTTGAAGAGATCAGGGATTATCTGCGTCCCAATATGATCCGTATCAACAACTGCAAAAATGTACTGATCGAAGGCGTTACATTCGAAAATTCTCCCGCCTGGACCATGCACCTGGTAGTGAGCAAGCAGATCACTATTAAAAATGTAACGGTAAAAAATCCCTGGTATGGTCAGAATACCGATGCACTTGATCTTGAATCCTGCGCCAATGTACTGGTGGATGGCTGTACATTCGATACGGGCGATGATGGAATCTGTATCAAATCAGGTCGTGATGAGGAGGGAAGAAAACGCGGTATTCCTACCGAGAATGTGATCGCTGTGAATACTACTGTTTACCATGCCCACGGCGGTTTTGTGATCGGCAGTGAAATGAGCGGTGGTGCACGCAACCTGTTCGTTTCAAATTGTACATTTATCGGAACAGATATCGGTCTCCGTTTTAAAACGGTCAGGGGGCGTGGGGGTGTGGTAGAAAAAATATATGCATCCAATATCATGATGAAAGATATTGCCGGTGAAGCGATCTCGTTTGATATGTATTATGCAGCGAAAGATCCCGTTCCATTGGCAGGAGAAAAAAGAGAACTTCCCAAAGTGGAACTGCTGCCCGTTACGGAAGCGACGCCCATCTTCAGGGATTTTCATATCAATAACATCGTTTGCCGTGGTGCCTCCCGCGGGGTTTTTGTACGGGGTATTCCTGAAATGAACGTTAGTAATATCACCTTTGATAACATGGTACTGAAAGCAAAGAAAGGCATGGAAATCATTGAAGGAGCCGGCATCAGTTTTACCAACGTGTATCTCGAAGCCGATGACAATGATCCATTGGTGTATTTGCAGAATACCAGGAATATCCGTTTTGATAAATTGCGTTATGATAAAGCTGGATTGCTGTTTAGTGTGAATGGCGATAACAATTCGAATATTAAAATAACAGCAACCGATGCTTCCAAAGCCAAAAAGAAAATAGCATTCGATTTTGGCGCTAAAGAATCATCAGTAGATTTTAAATAAGTATATGAGAAAACAAATATGGATATTGATCATTGCAATGCTGCAACTGGGTTCAGTAGTTGCGCAATCCCCTGCTGAAAAGATGGCGGCAACCGTAATGACCATCTGGAAAGATTCCCTGTTCACTGATCCGGCAAGACCCGCCAAGTGGACATACGACCAGGCCGTGATATTAAAAGGTATCGAAGGTCTCTGGCTCAAAACCGGTGAGGGAAAATATTTCGCCTACATGCAGAAGTGCATGGATTTTTTTGTGGATGACAAAGGCAATATCCGCACCTACAAACAAACGGAATATAATATAGATAATGTATTGTGTGGAAGGATACTGCTCACCCTGTACAATGTTACCGGAAAAGAAAAATACTATAAAGCTGCTACGCTTCTTCGTGAGCAGTTAAAAACCCACCCGCGTACCAATGAAGGTGGGTTCTGGCATAAAAAAATATACCCTTACCAGATGTGGCTCGATGGTTTGTATATGGGCCAGCCTTTTTATACGGAGTATGCCGTCACTTTTCATGAAAGCGATGCCACATTTAATGATATAGGCAAACAATTTGTGTGGATGGAAAAACATGCACGCGAGGCCAAAACAGGATTGCTGTACCATGGCTGGGATGAGAGCCGCAAGCAGAAATGGGCAAACCCCGCAACAGGGTTATCACCGCATATATGGGCGAGGGCCATGGGCTGGTATGGAATGGCGATGGTGGATGTGCTGGAACATTTTCCTGCATCCAATCCTTACCGCGATTCAATCGTACAGATATTGAACCGCTTTGCGGTAGCCGTACAAAAAGTACAGCAACCCAATGGTTTGTGGTATGATATTATCGACAGACCGGGAGCAGCAAAAAATTATTATGAAGCTTCGGCCAGTTCGATGTTCGTTTATGCGATAGCCAAGGGGATACGTTTGGGTGTATTACCAGCTTCTTATCTCCCGGTAGCTAAAAAAGGCTATGCAGGCATACTAAAAGAATTTATCAAAACCGGCGATAACGGGTTGACCAATTTACATGGTACAGTAAGTGTCAGCGGCCTGGGTGGTAATCCTTACCGTGATGGCAGTTATGACTATTACATGAGTGAGAAAGTGATCGTTAATGATCCCAAAGGGGTGGGTGCTTTTTTGCAGGCAGCCAATGAAATGGATCTGCAGACTACCCTGGGTACAGCAAAAGGCAAAACCGTATTGCTGGATGATTATTTCAATGCAGAAAGAAAAAAAGACATTACAGGCACCAACATCGCATGGCACTATAAATGGGAAGAAATGTCCAATGGGGGCTTTTCCTTTTTAGGAAATATTTTCAGGAGCTATGGTGCAAAAACAAAAACACTGAGCGAAGCGCCTACGCAGGCCAACCTGAAAAATGCGACCATCTATATTATTGTTGATGCAGATAACAGCAAAGAAAACCCTACGCCCAATTATGTACAATCCAAAGAAATTGAAGAGATCGTTGCCTGGGTAAAAAAAGGGGGTGTATTGGTGTTTATGCATAATGATAAAGGCAATACAGAATTCGAGCATTTCAATACACTGGCAGAGAAATTCGGTATCCGTTTCAATGAAGACAGTTATAACAGGGTTGCAGGAGACGAATATGAAACCGGTAAAGTAATGGTAGCGCCCGGTAATGCTATTTTGCCGAAAACGCGAAAGATCTACCAGAAAGAGATTGCATCCATCACACTCAAAGCGTCGGCAAAATCATTATTGCAAAAAGATGGCATCAATGTTTTCGCCGTGGCCAAAATTGGCAAAGGAACCGTATTTGCTACGGGTGATCCTTGGATATATAATGAATATGTCGACGGTCGTAAGATCCCGATGGAATATGAAAATGCGAAAGCAGCCAATGAATGGGTACAATGGCTGATTAAACAGGTGCCGGCTAAATAAAAAAGGGAGCGTTGAAAAAAGTAAGAATAGATATTATCAGCTGGGCCATTGTGTTGTGTTGTATGTTTTGTTTACAGGGCATCGCACAAAGCACGGGCAAAACACTTGTTGTAGACAGGACGGGCAATGGTGATTTTACCAGTATACAGGACGCCATCAACAGTTTGCCTGAAGAAGCCAATTCGCCAAGGGTGATATTCATCCGTAACGGAGTATATAAAGAGAAGATTTTCATCGAAAAGAATTTCATTTCACTGGTAGGAGAAGATAAGAACCACACACAATTGGTGATTTCACTCGCCAGGGATATATGGCGCTGTGAGAACAGGGATGACTGGGGTGTGGCCACTATCAACCTGAAAGGAAATGATATCGTACTCGAAAACCTGTCCATCACCAATAGTTTCGGTTTTGATAACCTGCTGAAACCGGAAGGTATGCATATCGATTGCCGTCTCGATAGCATCAATCATTTTAAAACCGTTGGTGTGAGCGGTCACCAGATGGCATTACGCAGTTTTGCTACAACAAGACTGATCGTGCGTAACTGTATCCTTCGCGCCTATGGCGGTGATACGGTAAGTCCCTGGAATGTCGATAGCGGTATGTTCTATTTCAAAGATTGCGTGATGGAAGGCGGTGTTGATTTTTACTGCCCCCGTGGATGGGCCTATGCTGAAAACTGCGAGTTCATTGCTCATGGTAATGTAGCTGCTATCTGGCATGACGGTTCCAAAATAAAAGATTCAAAAACAGTGTTGAACAATTGTGTGTTCAGAGGAGAAGATGGATTTAAACTCGGTCGCTATCACCGCGATGCGCAGTTCTATATTCTCAACAGTTCGTTCGCAAACAATATGGCGGATGCACCTATCTATCTCAATCCATCTAACCCGCAGAATCTGATACAGTGGGGTGAGCGCGTATATTATTACAACAGCCATCGCCAGGGCGGCGATTATGCATGGCATAAAGATAATCTTGACAAGGCTCCCGGTTCTCCTTCAGCTAACCAGGTGAATGTCGCCTGGACATTTGCGGGACAATGGAACCCATCCGTGCAGCCAACTTATATCGATCCTAAACTCAAAGCCACGCAAAAAAATAAAACCAGTTCTTCCTTCAGGGAGCAGAGCGGTGTTACCGATTCGCTTGCCGAAAACATGCTCATCTATCAGCGCGCCATCGGCGGATGGCCCAAAGCCATTAATGAAGTAAGAATAGATTACAGCAAACCGCTTACGGAAGCTGAAAAAAAATCTACCAGGGCAGATTCTATGCATATTGATGCAACGATCGACAATAGCGCTACTACCAAAGAGATCCGTTACCTCGTAAAAGCATTCCAACAAACCGGCAATACCGCTTATCTGGCTGCAACAGAAAAAGGAATTCGTTATTTATTAAAGGCACAAAACCTGGCAGGCGGATGGCCGCAGTATTATCCTGATTCATCATCCTATCGTGCACAGATCACGTATAACGATGATGCGATGCTCAATGTGCTGAACATACTGCAGGATATTGTAGAGTCGAAAAATGGTTTTGATGTGGTGAGTCCATCTCTTATTCCGTTATGTAAGGATGCGGTAAGTAAAGGCATTGACTGTATCCTGAATACACAGGTAAAAGTAAACGGCACACTCACTGCCTGGTGTGCACAACACGACAGGCGCACATTACAACCCGTAATGGCCAGAAAATTTGAACTGGTTTCTTTAAGCGGTATGGAAACAGTGAACATCACGCGCTTTTTAATGCGTATGAAAGATCCGTCACCCCGCATCATCGAAGCCATAAAAGCTGCGATCGCATGGCTGGAACTGGTGAAGATAGAAGGATACATGTATGTGGATGTTGTGATAGAAGACGGACCCATTAACCGCGACAGGATATTATTGCCCGATGCCGGAAAGATGTTGTGGGCAAGATTTTACGAGATAGGTACCAACCGTCCTTTTTTCAGCGGAAGGGATAGCCAGAAAAAATACAGCGTAACGGAAATTGAACATGAAAGAAGAATAGGTTATGCCTGGTATGGTGTATGGCCAGAGAAATTATTAAAAACAGATTACCCGGCATGGCTGAAAAGGATCACGAAACAAACCAGTAACTGATGCAACTATCGAAGAATATATTATCCCTGATTACTTCACAGGCAATACCTGCTGAACAACTTTTCCTATTGCCGGAAAAAGTATTGCAGTTTGGAACAGGTGTACTGCTACGCGGGCTGCCCGATCATTTTATTGACAAGGCAAACAAACAAAATATTTTCAATGGCCGCATAGTCGTAGTAAAATCCACCAGCAATGGAGGAACCGATGCATTTAAACAGCAGGATGGATTGTACACCTTGTTTGAGCGCGGAATAGAAGACGGTAATATTATTGAACAGTACACGATCAATGCATCTATCAGCCGCGTACTTTCAGCCAATGAAGAATGGAACGAGATACTTGCCTGCGCTGCTAACCCCGATATGCAGATCATTCTTTCCAATACAACAGAAGTAGGTATTACATTGGTGGAAGCGGATGCGTATGCAGAAAAACCTGTTTCGTTTCCGGGCAGGGTGCTTTTCTTTCTGGAAGAACGGTACCGTGTTTTTGACGGAAGCATGGGAGCGGGTATGGTAATCGTGCCTACAGAACTGATAGTCGACAACGGGACCCTGCTGAAAAATATGGTTACTACACTGGCCAAACTCAAAGGACTGGATGATGCTTTCCTTGACTGGTTGGAAAATGCAAACGATTTCTGTAATTCCCTGGTAGATCGTATCGTTCCGGGTAAATTATTTGCCAATGAACAGGAAAAAATTGAAAAACAACTCGGCTATCGTGATGAACTAATGATCATGTCGGAGATCTATGCTTTATGGGCGATTGAAACCAGCCGTTCCACTACAAAAGAGATCCTGTCATTTAGTAAGGCAAATAAGGGCGTGATCATTACCCCTGATATCAATAAATTCAGGGAACTCAAACTGCGTTTACTGAACGGGGCGCATACTTTTTCATGCGGACTGGCTTCTCTCGCAGGATTCAGTACAGTGAAAGAAGCCATGAATGATCCAGCGTTCGTAGAATTTATGTCTTTGTTGATGCTGCGGGAAATCGCGCCATTGATCACAAACGGAGAGATCAGTATCCAGGAAGCAAACGATTTCGCCGCCCAGGTGCTTGACCGTTTCAGGAACCCTTACATAGAACATCTTTGGCTGAATATTACGGTACAGTACACTTCCAAAATGGCCATGCGTACGGTTCCCCTTATAGAAAAACATTACGCGGTAAATACAGAAGTGCCTGAATTGATGGCGATGGGATTTGCGGCGCATATCCTGTTTACAAGACCCGTTGAAAAAAACGGTAATACCTGGTATGGAAATTACAATGGTAACAGGTATCCGGTATCCGATGATAAAGCCAGCCTGTTGCACCGCCACTGGCAGAACGCTACTGAAGACACTATTGCCGACACTGTTTTAAAAGATCCCGCCATTTTTGGTACCGACCTTACACTATACAAAGGCTTTTCTGAAGCCGTACAAATGTATCTTGCATCTTTGTTACAGCACGGCGTTATGAAAACGCTGTATTCCGGAAGTAAAAAACAAACAGTAGCATGAGCAAGCAAAGAGTTTTACAAGTACACCCAAAGGATAATGTATTAGTGGCATTGGTAAATCTTACCAAAGGAGACAACATTGTGTTCAATGACCAGTCGTATGTTTTGCAGGAAGATATCGGCGCCAAGCATAAATTTTTTATGCAGGATATGGAAACGGGTGATGAGATCATTATGTACGGTGTGCTGGTTGGCAAGGCACAGAAGAAAATTTCCGCAGGCAGCAGAATGACAACGGATAATACCAAACATGCCGCGGAACCTTATGCATACAGGCCTTCCCAATACCAATGGCAGCCACCGGATGCATCAAAATTTGCAGGAAGAACGTTTAATGGGTACCATCGTTCCGATGGAAGGGTAGGCACGGCCAATTACTGGTTATTCATGCCTACTGTTTTTTGTGAGAACAGGAACCTGGATGTGATACGTGAAGCGTTGCATGACGAACTTGGGTATAATGTATCCGATAAGTACAAACAGAAAACACATCTGCTGTTAGAACTGTATAAAAAAGGAGCCGATATCAGCAACGCCGATATAGAAATTAAAGAATCAAGTATCGCTACCAACCGTGTATTCAAGAATGTAGACGGAATAAAATTCCTTAACCACCAGGGTGGTTGTGGCGGTACAAGACAGGATGCTGCGATACTCAGTAAATTATTGGCCGCGTATGCGGATCATCCGAATGTGGCTGGTATCACTATCCTGAGCCTGGGTTGCCAGAACCTGCAGACAGAAAACCTGCTGGATGATATCAAACAACGTAACCCTGGTTTCGATAAACCATTGTATATTTTTGAACAGCAGCAATCACAAAGCGAAGAACAGCTGATCACGGAAGCAATACGCAAAACATTTTCAGGGTTGATAGAGATCAACCAACTCGAAAGAAAACCAGCAACACTGGACAAACTTTGTCTCGGTGTAAAATGTGGCGGTAGTGATGGCTTCAGTGGTATTTCAGCCAATCCTGCAGTGGGTTATTGTTCTGATCTGCTGGTATCGCTTGGTGGTAAAATATTGCTGGCTGAATTTCCTGAGTTATGTGGTGCAGAACAGGAACTCATCGATCGTACTACTGATGAAGCATCAGCCAAAAAATTCATACACCTGATGCGCAGTTATAACCAGGCGGCAGAAAATGTCGGTTCCGGTTTTGACATGAACCCATCACCCGGTAATATCAAAGACGGGCTGATCACTGATGCGATCAAGAGTAATGGCGCGGCCAAAAAAGGCGGTACATCACCTGTGGTAGATGTGCTGGATTATACAGAGCCTGCTACCAAACCCGGTCTCAGTCTTGTTTGTACACCGGGTAATGATGTAGAGGCGACAACCGGGAAAGCCGCGAGTGGCGCAACGCTGATCCTTTTTACAACAGGATTGGGTACACCAACAGGTAATCCTGTTTGTCCCACGATCAAAGTAGCAACGAATACTTCCCTGGCATTGCGTATGGGTGATATCATTGATATCAATACCGGCGGCATCATCGACGGAGAGAAAACCATTGAACAGATGGGTGAAGAAATACTGGAATACTGTATCAAAGCGGCCAGCGGCGAAGTGATACCCAAGGCGGTATTATTAAACCAGGATGATTTTATTCCGTGGAAAAGAGGGGTGAGTTTGTAAAGTGAGTTGTGAGTTGTCAGTAGTGAGCACTAGTACTTAAATACCTCATTCACTACTCACAACTGACTACTTACCCAAGTTTTTATGCGACAAAAAAGAGTGTATGAAAAAATTCTTAGACGAAAATTTCTTACTGACGAAAAAAACGGCAGAGTCGCTGTACCACGGGTATGCGAAAAACATGCCCATTATCGATTACCATTGTCATTTATCACCACAACAAATTGCGAATGATCACCAGTTCGATAACCTAACACAGGTTTGGCTGTATGGGGATCATTATAAATGGCGCGCCATGCGTACCAATGGCATTGATGAAAGCTATTGCACCGGCGGTCAAGCGGACAAAGATAAATTCGCACAATGGGCGGCAACGGTTCCCTATACATTACGCAATCCGCTGTACCACTGGACACACATGGAGTTGCAGCGGTACTTTGGCGTACAGGATATTCTTAACAGCAGTTCTGCAGATAAGATATATGAAAACTGTACAGCTTTACTGCAGACAAATGATTATTCGGTAAAGAACCTGCTCCGAAAAATGAATGTGGCACTGGTGTGTACGACCGATGATCCTGTTGATTCATTGGAACATCATATTCAACTGAAGAAAGACGGTTTTGAAATACCCATTTTACCGGCGTTTCGTCCCGATAATGCCATGAACGTAAGTAATGCAATCATTTTTAATGATTATGTAAAAAAACTCGAAACGGTAACAGGTATCTCGGTTTCGTCTTTTGATGATTTTTTATATGCATTACAAAACCGCCATGATTTCTTTGCGTCTATCGGTTGCAGGGTATCGGATCATGGACTGGAAGAAATTTATGCAGATGATTTTACCGGCTCAGAGATTGATGCCATATTCAATAAGGTACATTCAGGCAAACAATTGAATGAGACGGAACAACGCAAGTTCCGCTCAGCCATGCTCATTCATTTTGCGGAATGGGACTGGGAAAAAGGATGGGTACAGCAGTTTCATTTGGGCGCTTTGCGTAATAACAATGCAAGAATGTTACAGCAACTCGGTCCGGATACCGGTTGGGATTCCATCGGTGATTTTTCCCAGGCAAGATCGCTGGCGACTTTTCTCAATAAACTCGATAATGACAACAAGCTTACCAAGACCATTATTTACAATCTCAATCCCGCAGATAATGAATTAATGGCTACGATGCTTGGCAATTTCAACGACGGTTCTGTGGCTGGCAAGATACAGTTCGGCTCAGCCTGGTGGTTTCTTGACCAGAAAGATGGGATGATCAAACAAATGAATGCGTTATCAAACATGGGCCTGCTCAGCAGGTTTGTGGGAATGTTGACCGATTCCAGAAGTTTCCTGTCATACCCGCGTCACGAATATTTCCGTCGCATACTGTGTAATCTATTTGGGGAAGAAATAGAAAATGGAGAACTCCCCAACGATATTGACTGGGTGGGAAGCGTGGTAAAAGATATCTGCTACCGCAACGCCCGCAACTATTTCGGGTGGCAATCCATACTTCCCGCGGTTGATTAATTCTCTGTGAACCTCTGTGTCCTCCGTGCCTCTGTGGTAAAGCCTCCGCTTCAGTCACTTTACCACAGAGGCACGGAGGACACAGAGGTACACAGAGTCATGCAAACGTTTTCGTAATTAGTAACCCAACATACCCCGGAAAGTGCCAGCTTTGCACTCTCAATACTCATTAGTTAAATTTGAACATGTCGTTTACAGAAAGTTTAGACAATTTATTTGTGCCGGAAACAGAGATCCCCGCACAGTTTGCCCTTGAAAAAGAGATCCACCAGCGCGAATATTTATGCAATGGCGAAATGAAGTCGTGGAACGGGGCCGTTCATGAAGTGTATTCACCGGTTTGCATCAAAACTGCAAATGGCTTGCAGCGAAAACTGATCGGAACATACCCGGTATGTACCGATAAAGAAGCGTTTGAAGCGCTGGATGCAGCAGTAGCAGCCTACAACAACGGCCGCGGACAATGGCCCACCATGAACATTGCCGACCGGATCAAATGTGTAGAGAAGTTTATCGGCAAGATGCATGAGCAGAAAGATATTGTGGTAAAACTGATCATGTGGGAGATCGGCAAATCCTATGCTGACTCCGTAAAAGAATTCGACCGTACCGTTGAATATATTTATGCAACCATCGATGCCTTAAAAGATATTGACCGTGATTCATCAAGGTTTGCCATCGAGCAGGGTATTGTTGCACAGATCCGCCGTTCACCATTGGGTGTTGTATTGTGTATGGGGCCGTTCAATTATCCATTGAATGAAACCTTTACTACGCTGATCCCTGCGATCATCATGGGTAATACTTTGTTGTTCAAACCTCCGAAACACGGAACCTTATTGCACTATCCTTTGCTGAACGCATTTAAAGAATGTTTCCCCAAGGGCGTGGTGAATACGATCTATGGACGTGGGCATACGATTATACCGGGATTGATGCAGTCGGGAAAGATCAACGTACTTACACTGATCGGTTCCAGTAAAGTGGCGAATGAGTTGAAAAAACTGCATCCTAAAGTAAACAGGCTCCGGGCCATATTGGGGCTTGATGCCAAGAACGCTGCGATCATTACTCCCAAAGCGGATATCAAACTGGCCGTACAGGAAACCGTGCTGGGAAGTCTGTCGTTCAACGGACAGCGTTGTACCGCACTGAAGATCGTGTTTGTACATAAAAGCATTGCAGATGAATTTGTGAAACAGCTGTCAGTAGAAGTAAACAAACTTAAATTTGGCATGCCGTGGGAACCGGGCGTGGCATTGACACCGCTTCCTGAACCCGGGAAACCCGCTTACCTGAAAGATTGTATCGACGATGCGATCGCCCATGGCGCAAAGATCATGAATGAGAATGGTGGCGCTGCCAAAGAATCGTTTGTATATCCTGCGGTATTATACCCTGTGAACAAACAGATGAAATTGTACCGCGAGGAACAATTCGGTCCATTGATACCGGTGATACCATTTGACGATCTGGAAGAACCGATACAATACCTGATCAACTCAACACATGGACAGCAGGTAAGTATTTTCAGTAATGACAAAAATGAACTGGCCACACTGATCGACCCATTGGTGAACCAGGTGAGCCGTGTGAATATCAACTGCCAGTGCCAGCGCGGACCGGATGTGTTTCCGTTCACCGGAAGAAAGGACAGTGCGGAAGGAACGCTATCGGTAGTAGATGCTTTGCGTTCATTCTCTATCCGTTCGCTGGTAGCAGCTAAGTTGACGGAGAGTAACAAGCACCTCATCAACGAGATCGTGAGTGAACATGAATCTAATTTCCTGAGTACAAAGTTCATATTCTAATGTTATCTCTGTGTTCCTCTGTGCTCTTTGTGCCTCTGTGGTAAAGCCTCCGCTTCAATCACTTTACCACAGAGGCACAAAGGACACAGAGATGCACAGAGCAAATCTAAACATCATGGCAAATTCATTTGATCTTACCGGCAAGATCGCACTCGTTACCGGTTGCAACAAAGGCATAGGTAAGGCGATGGCCCTTGGCTTGGCAGAAGCCGGCGCCGATATTATAGGTGTGTCGGCCACGCTGGCGGCAAGCGGCAGTGATATTGAAAAGGAAGTACAGGCGCTGGGCCGTTCCTTCAAAGCCTATTCAGCGGATTTTTCGAACCGTGAAGCGGTTCATGCTTTCCTGAAACAGGTGATCGCAGAGAACCCTGTGATCGATATACTTGTCAATAACGCCGGTAATATCAAACGCAAACCTGCGGCAGAACATCCTGATGAATACTGGGATACGGTATTGGCCATTAATCTCGACGCACCCTTCATCATTGCCCGCGAGGTTGGCAGAACCATGATCGAAAGAGGTTCAGGTAAGATCATCTTCACCTGTTCATTGATGAGTTTCCAGGGCGGTATCACCATACCCGGTTATGCTGCCAGTAAAGGTGCATTGGGCAGTCTGGTAAAATCACTCGCCAATGAGTGGGCGTCTAAAGGAGTGAATGTGAATGGCATTGCGCCGGGTTATATTGCTACGGATAATACCGAAGCATTACGTAATGATCCCGATCGAAGCGTATCTATCCTGGCCAGGATACCGGCAGGGCGATGGGGTACACCGGAAGATTTTAAGGGACCGACTGTTTTCCTCGCATCCAAAGCCGCGGATTATGTGAATGGAACGATACTGGTGGTGGATGGTGGATGGATGGGAAGATAAGAATTATGAATGTTGAATGTTGAATGATGAATGTGGAACGTCCTTGCGAGCGTAGCGAAGCAATCTGTGTCAAGAATAATTTTAGTTTGTATTTTGTAAACTGTTTAAACCATCTCTCATTAAGAAGTTCGAAGCGTTGATTGCTTCGTTCCTCGCAATGACGGGACAAAACTTCCTGCTATATGGAAATACGTTTTCAATCCAGCCCCAAAGAAGTAAAAGGGATGACAACACAGGAACTGCGTGAGAATTTCCTGGTGCAGGATCTTGTGAAAGCAGATGCGCTGAAACTGGTGTACTCTCATTATGACCGTGTGATTGTAGGCGGTGCAAAACCGGTTGGACAAACGATCGCATTGCCAAACGAAGCAGAGCTGCGTGCTGATTTCTTTCTGGAAAGAAGGGAGTTGGGAATTATCAATGTTGGCGGAACAGGAACGGTGGAAGCGGATGGCGTTAGTTATGAACTGAATAAACTGGATGCATTGTATCTCGGGAAAGGAACCAAATCGGTAACCTTTTCCAGCCAATCAAAAGAAACACCTGCTGATTTCTTTTTGTTGTCAGCGCCCGCACACCATATTTATCCCAACAGGAAAATGACCAAGGAAGAAGCATCACCTGTTGCTTTGGGAGAAGTGGCCACTGCCAATAAAAGAACCATCTACAAATACATTCACCAGGATGGTATACAAAGCTGCCAGCTGGTAATGGGATTAACCGTATTAAGTGAAGGCAGCGTATGGAACTCCGTTCCGCCACATACACATACCCGAAGAATGGAAGTGTACTTCTATTTCGATTTACCAGAACAGCACCGCATATTTCACCTCATGGGTGAACCAACAGAAACCCGTCATATCGTAATGGCCAATCATGAAGCGGTGATCTCTCCGCCATGGTCAGTGCATTGCGGACCCGGTACTACCAACTATGGTTTTATCTGGGCGATGGCTGGGGAGAATTATACGTTTACGGATATGGATCCGGTGGCGATTGCAGAAATGCGTTAATGATTTGTTGTCTGCGCCTGATCGGTTTCAACAATGAAAATGGTTCTCTAACTACTTTTTTTATTTTTTCCCCGTGGATTTCTTTTTGCATGGAAAATAGCATGGACCACAATTTTCTTTTCCGATTTGTAAAAAGTGTAAATAATGATATAGGGGAAAGTGCGTAATACGGCTTCTCTGAAATTATTTTACGCTTAGGATATCTTTCGGGGAATTGTTGGATCAGTTGTACTTTTTTCTGAATGGTATCGATGAATCTGTTACCCAATCCTTCGCTTTTTTCTTCATACCATTGTGCGGCTTTTGACAACTCTTTGCTGGCTTCCTCTAAAAAAATAAGAGTATGCACCTTACTTGTTTTTTGCCTTTTTAACCGCTGACCTTGCTTTGCCAACCGCCTGTTCCAGTGTAAGTACTTTGGCAGTGCCATTAATGTAAGCAGTTTCTCTTCTTTCCAGTTCAGTCACAAATTTCTTATTGTTCCAATGACCAGCTATTTCCTCAATTTCTTCTTCAACCATTGCGAAAATGGCTTTCACCTTTTTATCCTGCGCGGTTTCTATGTACTGGTGTAATTTCTGGCGGATATCAACTGTTTTCATTGGGGAGCCTTTACTGTAAATATAACTTATTTAATTAAAAATTGCTCGTAGGCAAAACACTCGAATACTGGCTCGCCGCGCTGGTCCAGGCGGTTAAGGCTGCAAAGTAGTTCCTCATTCGGGTCATTGTTTTTCCTGCAACTCAAGCAAAGCTGTGGTTTGAGGAACAGGTCTGGATTAAGGGGTGTTCCGTCATCATCGAAAAACATGGGTGTGTTATCCATTGGGTTTGATTGAATAACTAATGTCGGAAATGCTTTTTTAATGACCCTTGTTTTCAATAGCGTATTTACAGCAAGAAAAACACGGTATTCAGATACGGCACAAAAAAATCGCATCCTGCAAAACAGGATGCGATTAAATAAAATAGTAATTGTTCGGCTATATCTTCACTTTGATCACCAGCTTCTTTATCACCCCATCCCCAATCATCGGCGCATGAACATCTTCCGGGTAAAAAATCACAAACTGGCTATCTGTCATCCCAAAGAACATATCAGGGGCATCGTCGTAAAACAATACATCTTTCTCTGCATTGTATTCACCTTTGGGTGAAGTACAGGTGCCACGCGGTTTCCAGCCGATCGTTTCTTTACCGCGGATACACACCTGAATATCAATATGTGCATTGTGGCACTCGAATTTGGCAGTAGATTCCTGAGTAGTCATTCCGTTCTTATCAGAAACAATTCCACGGAGGTTATCGCCATCGATATCGAATTTGCCTACTTCAAGCGAGGTAAGATCTGTTTTTGAAATGTAATCAAATGCTTTCGCGAACAAAGGGTTTAACGAAGCATACTTGCTGCCATTATCTAAACTATCTAAAATCATCAGGATATTATTATTGTGCCTTGGTGCCTTTGTGAGAAAATTAATTGCACACAAAGGCACTAAGGCACGGTTTAATAAATTTTTATCGTTGTACGCGACCACTACCATCCCCCTTCATCAACTCCTTCACCTCATTCAAAGTAGCATGGTTCAGGTCACCCGGGATCGTATGTTTCAATGCAGATGCGGCCACACCAAACTCAGCAGCTTCCGGCATCGGCATACCGGATACCAAGCCATAGATAAAACCACTGGCAAATGAATCACCGCTACCCACACGGTCAACGATACGTACTTCGTATTCGCGGGTATGGTAGAACTCGTTGCCATCATATACCAGGGCGCTCCATCCGTTATCAGATGCACTATGGCTCTCGCGTAAAGTGGAAGCGATGTATTTAAAACCGAATTTTTCTTTCATCTGCTGGAACACGCTTTTGTAACCATCGAGGTTCAGTTCACCTTTGGTTACATCGGTTCCTTCGGCTTTGAACCCTAATGTAGTATCTGCATCTTCTTCATTACCGATACAAACATCTACATACTGGCAGAGTTTGGTCATCACTTCGCGTGCTTTTTCCTTGCTCCATAATTTTTTACGGTAGTTAAGATCGATGCTGGTAGTAATGCCTTTGGCTTTAGCGGCTTTTAAGGCAGCTTCAGTAAGCGCTGCGGCTTTATCGCTCAATGCAGGAGTGATACCGGTGGTATGGAACCAGTCGGCCCCGTCCAGTATTTTATCAAAATCAAATTCACTGATATCCACATCGGCAATAGAAGCGCCGGCACGGTCATAGATCACCTGCGAGGCACGCATGGAAGCGCCTGTTTCAAGAAAATAGATACCCAGGCGTTTTCCGCCGCGGGCGATAAACTGTGTATCTACTCCGTAACGGCGGATATGGTTGATGGCCGCCTGTCCCAATGCATTATCCGGAACTTTGGTCACAAATACACCATCCAGTCCGTAATTGGAAACAGCCACCGCCACATTGGCTTCCCCACCGCCATAGGTAACATCAAAACTGTCGCTTTGTACAAATCTTTCAAAACCGGGTGTGGAAAGACGCATCATGATCTCGCCGAGGGTGACAACTTTTTTAGACATAAAGCATTGTGTTGTTTATATTGGGAAATTTGGTTCCACTTCGCGGATTGGGAAATTGGGAAATTGACAACGCAATTCCCCAATTTCCTAATCCAAAATTTCAAAATCCTACTGTATTTGCGAATATATGTTATCTTAGGACTCTGCCTGCGCGTAAAGTTGTTCATTAATCTGCTAACCAGAAAAGAAGTCTTACAGAATTCACCAAAAAAATACGCAAACGTTTGCGTAATCAATACGGATAATTCTATTCTTTTCTATAACATTGTTGCGCGAAAAATTGCTATATGAAAAAGAAAGAAGAGATACTCTCTCTGATACCCCAGCAAGGTATCTTACCCCTGTATTTTTATAAAGACACACAAGTGAGTGTGGACGTTTTGAGGGCCCTTTATGCTGCCGGTATCCGCGCAGTAGAATACACTAACCGCGGCGAAGCGGCCCTTACCAATTTCAAGGAAATGCGCAAAGTATGCGATGCCGAACTGAAAGGCATGTACCTCGGTATCGGCACCATCAAAAATGGTGAGATGGCGCAGCAGTTCATTGATGCAGGAACGGATTATATCATCTGTCCCGGCCTGGTACCATCTGTGGCCGCTGTGGCCGATAAAAACGATATGCTCTGGGTACCCGGCTGTATGACCCCTTCTGAGATCATCCAGGCAGAAACGCTTGGTGCCAAAATGATCAAACTCTTCCCGGGCAATATCCTTGGTCCCGGGTTTCTCTCAGCTATCAAAGAAATTTTCCCCGGCTTATTGTTCATGCCCACAGGTGGTGTGGAACTGGATAAAGACAATATATCCGGCTGGTTCAAAGCTGGCGTTTGTGCGGTGGGTATGGGTAGCAAACTCATCACCAAACAGTTACTGGAAGCGAAGGATTATGCACAGATAACCAGCGCCACCAAAGCTGCATTGGAAATTATCAAGTCGATCAAATCATAACCATTTCTAACCCATTATAACAATCCTAGTATATGTTATCTGAAAAAATTGGCAAATATCGCTGGAGGATATGCGGACTGATATTTTTTGCCACCACCATTAACTATATCGACCGTAGTGTGATCAGTTTCCTGAAATCCACGTTCACACAGGATTATGGATGGACAGATGGTGACTATGCAGATGTGGAGATCACTTTTAAAATATTCTATGCATTAGGCTTATTGGGTGCAGGAAGACTGATCGATAAACTCGGTACCAAAATGGGCTATGCCGTGGCCACTTTTTTGTGGAGCCTGGCCGGTGTAGCCACAGGTTTTGTGAATACGGTATTGGGTTTCAAAATTGTACGCGGTGCATTGGGATTGGCAGAAGCCGGTAACTTTCCCGCGGCTATTAAAACGGTTGCAGAATGGTTCCCTAAAAAGGAACGTGCATTAGCCACAGGCATATTTAACTCAGGCGCCAATATCGGCGCGATCGTTACACCTTTGACCGTTCCCTTTATGGTGGAACATTGGGGATGGCAATCGGCATTTATCGTAACCGGTTTATTGGGATTTGTATGGCTGATCTTCTGGTTCTGGCTGTATGAGGTACCACGTAAACACAAGAAATTATCTGAAGCCGAACTGGTATTTATTGAGAGTGATAAGAATGAAGTACTCGCCGATGCATCAATGGCCGACGATGCGCCTAAAATGTCCTGGTGGAAATTATTGACCTTCCCCCAAACATGGGCATTTGCCGTTGGTAAACTGCTTACCGACCCGATCTGGTGGTTTTATATTTTCTGGCTGCCGGATTTCTTCGAAAGCATGTACAAAATGAAGATCACCGCCGCCAGTTGGCCGGTAGCAGCGGTGTACCTGTTGTCTACGGTAGGTAGTGTAGCCGGCGGATGGTTACCATTATACTTTGTGAACAAAAAAGGCTGGACAGTTTATAAAGCAAGAAGGATCTCCATGCTGATTTATGCATTTTCGGTATTGCCTATCCTGTTTGCATTGGTACTGGGCTCGATCAATATGTGGCTGGCTGTACTGGTCATCGGTATTGCGGCTTCGGCACACCAGGCATGGAGCGCCAATATATTTACCACGGTAAGTGATATGTTCCCTAAAAAATCAACCGCATCCGTTACAGGTATCGGCGGTATGTTCGGATCCATAGGTGGTATATTGTTGTCATTGTTTGTACAGAAGAACATGTTTGTGTACTACCGTTCCATCAACCAGATAGAAACAGCTTATTATATCATGTTCATTGTTTGCGCCTTATCATATCTGGCTGCATGGATCATTATGCAGTTGCTGATCAAAAAGCGCAAACCTTTGACTGTTTAATTTGAAAATTCGGGAATTTGAAAATGAAACGCAGAACATAATGGTTCGGCATCTAAAAAATTACAAATGAAAAACACAAGTCCCCATTTTCAAATCTTCAAATCTTCAAATTTTCAAATTGCCCTGATTGCGATTTTCGTATCAATAACCGCTTCCGCTCAAAAAAACAGTATTGCCATCACACCGGTTGCCGGTCAGCAGAAACTGATGATTACGGTGGGCGGTAAACCTTTTACAGAATTTGTTTATACAGATACGATGGAGAAACCCTTTCTCTATCCCATTGTTGCGGCGAACGGACAAGCGATCACCCGCGGTTTTCCCTGGAACCCGCAGCCAAATGACCCTACCGACCACCCGCATCATATCGGCCTCTGGTTCAATTATGAGAACGTGAACAAACTGGATTTCTGGAACAATTCTTTCGCGATAGCAGCCGATAAGAAAAAAAATTATGGCTGGATCCGGAACAGTAAAGTGGTAGAAACGGCAAATGGCAACAAGGGGAAACTCAGCTACACATCAGACTGGACCAACGAAGCCAAAGATGTGTTGCTGCAAGAAAAAACAACTTTCCTGTTCAGCGCCGGCGATAATGTACGGGTAATAGATCGTGTAACCGAATTAACCGCAGTACAGAATGTTTCCTTCCCTGATGTAAAAGATGGCATGCTGGGTTTACGCGTGGCCCATGAACTCGAACTGCCTGTGAAGGAAACGAAAGAATACAAAGATGCCAACGGAAATATTACCAAGATCAGTGCAGCAAAGGACCCAACCGTAACAGGTAATTATCTTACCTCGCAAGGCAAAGAAGGGGAGGCTGCCTGGGGCACCCGAGGTAATTGGTGTATGTTGTATGGCAGAAAAGGTGGAGATGCGATCAGTATCGCCATCATTGATCACCCGCAAAACCCGGGATACCCTACCTACTGGCATGCACGTAACTATGGCTTATTTGCTGCCAACCCGCTTGGGCAAAAAGTATTTTCTGAGGGAAAAGAAATACTCAACTTTAAATTAGAAAAAGGACAATCCGTTACGTTCCGCTACCGTATTGTTATCGGGTCGGGTAAAGAAAGACTGCCCAATGAAGCGATTGAAGCATTCGTATCTTCTTTCGCCGGGCAGAAATAATCTCTGATACCAAATAGACACTGAAAGCAGCCTGAATGGAACGACTCTTTTAGCTCTTTTTCTTTTGTCCTTCTCTTATTGAAATTTTCCGATTTTCAGTCTTTTTGTTTCAATAGGAGTAGTAGGAGAAAAAGAGAGAAAGAGAAATCTCTTTTGAACCATTTTCAATGTCTAATTGGTGTGAGAATAAAAACTATTTCTACTTTTGCGCCTATGCAACACAGCTTTACCTACGAAAAAAAGAAAGTGATACAGGCCCTGCGCTACCATTTTATCCAACGAACTGAAGTGCGTGTGCTGATCATACTGGTCAATGTATTCGCCATAAGTACAGCAGTATTGTTCTTCCTCAAAAAGATCCGCCCCGAACCTTTCCTGCTCGGGTCACTTATCTGGCTGGGACTGATCGCCGCTTTCTGGTTCTTTATACCTAATAGTATTTACAAGAAGGCACACACTTTCCAGGATTCATTCACCATATTTTTCAGGGACGATGAAGTGGTGCTTGAAAACCAGCGCGGCTATGTACAATGGCCCTGGACCAAATTCAGCAAGTTCTTCGAGAGCCCGCATTTCTTTCATCTATATTTCGATTCCAAATCTTTCTTCATCGTACCCAAAGAAGGGATGGGGGATGATTTCAGGCATGAGTTGAGGGGGGTGTTGAACAGCAAAATAGTGAAGCGGTAAGGGTAAGTACGAATTACGAGGTACGAAGTACGAATCTGAATCCATCTCGTACTTCGTACCTCGTATTTCGTACTTATCAAATCGTATTTATCAAAGTTCTTTCTCCATCTCAAAATGCGGAATCGTGACCTCCACAAATTCATTCCCACTTACCTTATACCCATTCTTTTCATAAAAACCCACCGCGCTTTTTCGGGCATGCATGGTAAGGCGTTTGTAGCCACGGTCGCGGGCAATGTTTTCCGCAAAACTCATTAGCTGTCGCCCGATACCCTTTCCCTGTAGTACAGAAGTAACCGCCATCTGACGCAAACGCACCGATTTGGGATCGGTTTCTGTTAAAATACAGCAGGCTTCCAGCTTATCATCTTCAAATACACCGATCAGGATATCGTTTTTTTCAGCATCAAGGTCCTCAGGAGTAAAGCTCAAACCGAGCGGATTGCGCAAAATCCTGAAACGCAGGTCAACCATCTGCTTGTATTCTTTGGAACCGTGATCTATAATTTTTAATGCCATATAACCGGGGTAAGGTGTACAAGATAATAATGATTCGTTAGAATTGTACCCTAAAATGGTAAAAAGCAGCTGGTTAACCGCTGTTTATGAGTTCCAAACAAAAATGCCTGAAAAGATTGGGTATGTAACAAAAAACATATTTTTGCAGCCGTAACAAAAACATTTACAATGTCAGACATCGCTACAAGAGTTAAGAAAATCATCGTTGACAAGTTAGGAGTTGACGAAGCTGAAGTAACCAATGAAGCTTCTTTTACTAACGACCTCGGTGCCGATTCTTTGGATACCGTTGAGTTGATCATGGAATTCGAAAAAGAATTTAACATCTCCATCCCTGATGAGCAGGCTGAAACCATCACTACTGTTGGCCAGGCTGTCGCTTACCTTGAAGAACACGCTAAGTAAGATCTTACTCCGTACATGGAATATTTTTAATCCGCCTTCTTGCGGCTACGGCCACAAAAGGCGGATTATCACTTAACAGGCAAACACACTATATGCAACTGAAAAGGGTCGTTGTTACAGGAATCGGAACTATTACGCCACTCGGAAATAATCTGGAAGATTATTGGAACGGGCTGATCAATGGCGTATCCGGTGCTGACAGCATTACCCAATTTGATGCATCTAAGTTCAAAACACGCTTTGCCTGCGAAGTGAAAGGATTCGATCCTACCCAGTACATGGACAAAAAAGACGCCCGTAAAACTGACCGTTTTGCCCAACTGGCCATTGCCGCCAGTGATATGGCCGTTCAGGATGCGGGTATCAGTAAGGAAAACATTGATGTCGACCGTGTTGGGGTCATTTTCGCCAGTGGTATTGGTGGATTGACCACCTTCCAGGACGAAGTGATCAATTTTGCCAATGGCGACGGAACCCCCCGTTTCAACCCCTTCTTCATCCCCAAAATGATACTGGATATCGCCGCAGGGCAGATATCTATGCGTCATGGTTTCCGCGGACCCAATTATGCTGTTGTAAGTGCTTGTGCATCAAGTACTAATGGCATTATTTCGGCGCTGGATAACCTGCGTCTCGGCAAAGCCGATATCATCCTCGCGGGTGGTTCAGAAGCGGTGATCAGCAAAGCTGGTGTGGGTGGTTTCAATGCCATGAAAGCCATGAGCGAACGCAACGATGATCCCAAAACAGCCAGCCGTCCTTACGACAAGGACCGTGATGGATTTGTGATGGGTGAAGCCGCAGGCGTACTGATCATGGAAGAACTGGAACATGCCCTGAAAAGAGGCGCGAAGATCTATTGCGAAGTGGCCGGCGGCGGCGCAACAGCCGATGCCTACCATTTAACAGCCCCACATCCTGAAGGATTGGGCGCCCGCAACGTAATGATCGCCGCGCTGAAAGATGCCAACATGAAAGCGGAAGACATTGACTATATTAATACCCACGGAACCTCAACACCGCTGGGCGATGGTGCCGAAGTAAAAGCCATTACCGAAGTGTTTGGGCAACATGCGTATGAAATGAATATCAGCGCCACCAAATCCATGACGGGTCATTGTTTGGGTGCAGCCGGTGTGATCGAGGCTATTGCCTGTATCAAAGCAGTGCAGGAGGACCTTATTCCACCTACCATTAACCATTTCACCGACGATCCCGAACTGGATCCCAAGCTTAACTTCACATTTAACACGGCACAAAAACGTAAAGTAGATGTGGCACTGAGCAATACTTTTGGCTTTGGGGGACATAATGCCTGTGTGATTGTAAAAAAATACGTAGCTTAAATCCGTGCAATTCCTAAAAAAGATCCTGGGCAAGGGCGACAAATCGTCTTCTTTTGAAAAACAATTGAAAAACGTACTGGGTATTAAATCCGGTAATTCCTTACTATACAGGATCGCCCTCAGCCACCGTTCCGTTAAAGAAACCGCAGATGAAAACAATGAGCGCCTGGAATACCTGGGAGATGCGGTATTGAGCGCGGTGGTGGCCGATTATCTTTTCAAACGCTATCCTTACAAAGGCGAAGGCTTTCTCACCGAAATGCGCAGCAAAATGGTGAATCGCCAGCAGCTGAACGATATCGCCCTGAAAATGGGTCTGCGCAAACTCACTTTCTACAACAAATTCGACAATGCCCTCAAAGGCAGCCAGATCTTCGGCAACACGCTGGAAGCGCTGGTGGGCGCTGTTTACCTCGATAAAGGCTATAACAAAACCCATAACTGGGTGCTGCGCCATATCGTGATCCCGCACATGTTCGTTGATGACCTCGAAGCGATCGACATCAACCTCAAAAACAAACTCATCGGCTGGGCCAATAAAAACGGCAAAACCCTCACTTTTGAACTGGCCGAAGAAAAAATGGAAGGCAGCCGCAGGCTTTTTACCATGCATGCCATGCTCAATGGCGAATTACTGGCAATAGGAAAAGGCTATAATAAGAAAGATGCGAGCCAGGTGGCGGCGCAGGTGGCGGTGGAGAAATTAAATCTCCAATAGAATAGTCTTCAAATTCTCAAATCATTGTGCTTGCCAACCAATGTCCCGTCAGGGACAACCGCTTAATAGCAAAGCGATCAGGTAAAATTACAGTGCCCCGTAGGGGCTATCCTCCGGATTTGTCACATGATATCTTTACCTATTAAGCGGTAGCCCCTCCGGGGCATTATTGTAGCATTGAATATATTTTCTATTAAGCGGTTGTCCCTGACGGGACATTTTTTGCCATTACGGGATCTGGATCTCCTGGCAGAGTTCTATCAGTACACCATTGGTATCCTTTGGGTGAAGAAAACAAACCAACTTATTATCAGCTCCTTTTTTAGGTTCCTTATTCAGCAGTACAAAACCTTCATTTTCCAGCCTTCCCATTTCTGCCCTAATATCCGCCACTTCGAAAGCGATATGATGCATCCCCTCACCCTTTTTGGCAATAAACCGGGCAATTACCCCATCCGGGTCGGTACTCTCCAGTAATTCTATCTTGGACTCGCCTTTTTGGAAGAAAGCGGTGTTTACCTGTTCCGAATCAACGGTTTCTGTCTTGTAGCAGGGGGTGGCAAGCAGCTTTTCGAATAGCGGCACTGCCTTACTGAAGTCTTTTACCGCGATACCGATATGCTCTATTTTTAACATGCTGGCTGGTTTTGAGACGTGTTTTTCGAAATATGAAAAAAACGTCGATAAGGCTGTTAAGCCTCAAATTTATAGAAGGAATTGCAGTAATTTTGTGACTTGACGGATTCTAAACTTTAGCAAGTAAACCTATGTTGAAATTACCTATTTACCTGGATAATAATGCCACCACACCTATGGACCCGCGTGTGCTGGAAACCATGCTCCCTTATTTTACCGAGCATTTTGGCAATGCCGCGAGCCGTAACCACCCATTTGGATGGGAAGCCGAAGAAGCGGTTGATTATGGACGCGAGCAGATAGCCAAGCTGATAGGTGCCGATCCGAAAGAGATCATCTTTACATCGGGAGCAACCGAAGGCGACAACCTCGGTATCAAGGGTGTGTTTGAAATGTATGGCAGCAAAGGCAACCATATCATTACCTGTACAACAGAACACAAAGCGGTACTTGATACCTGCAAACATATTGAACGCAACGGTGGTGAAGTAACCTATCTCGAAGTGAAAGCGGATGGCCTGATCGATCTGAAAGAACTGGAAGCGGCTATCAAACCAACTACCATCCTGATCGCCATCATGTATGCAAATAATGAGATCGGTGTGATACAGCCTGTGAAAGAGATCAGTACACTGGCACGGAAAAACGGTATCCTGTTCTTTACCGATGCCACACAGGCAGTAGGTAAAATACCGGTAGATGTGAACAAAGACGGAATTGATATCATGGCATTCTCTGCGCATAAAATGTACGGTCCGAAAGGCATCGGTGCTTTGTATGTGCGTCGTAAAAACCCACGTGTAAAAGTAACCGCACAGATGGATGGCGGCGGCCACGAAAGGGGAATGCGCAGCGGAACCCTGAATGTTCCGGGTATCGTAGGTTTTGGAAAAGCCTGCGAACTGGCACGCCTCGAAATGGCAGAAGAAGCTGTACGACTGAGCAAACTCCGTGACAAACTTGAAAAAGCGCTGATGCAACTGGAAGAAGCTTATATCAACGGTACGCCTGAACACCGGTTGCCGCATGTGGCGAATATTTCTTTCAAATATGTAGAAGGCGAGGGCCTGCTGATGGGCTTTAACAAAAACATCGCTTTATCATCCGGTTCGGCCTGTACCTCCGCTTCTCTGGAACCCAGTTATGTGTTAAAAGCGCTGGGCCTGGGCGATGACCTGGCACACAGTTCGCTGCGTTTTGGATTGGGACGTTTTACTACGGAAGATCAGATCGATTATACGATCAAAGCGATCACCGACACCGTATTGAAACTTCGTGAAATGAGCCCGTTATGGGAGATGTTCAAAGAGGGAGTGGATATGGATAAGATTGAGTGGGCGCATCACTAAATGATTACATTGATACATTGTTTTATGGTTAGATAGAGAAGCAATGTAACAATGCAGGAAACAAAATAAATTAAGTTCAAGAATAAATTAACATACCATGGCATACTCAGAAAAAGTGATCGATCACTATTCCAACCCTAAGAATGTAGGTACTTTGGATAAATCGAGAAAAAACGTAGGAACCGGCCTGGTGGGTGCACCGGAGTGTGGCGACGTAATGCGTCTGCAGATCGAAGTGGATGATGCAACCGGTGTGATCACTGATGCAAAATTCAAAACCTTTGGCTGTGGTTCTGCCATCGCTTCTTCTTCACTGGCTACCGAGTGGCTGAAAGGCAAAACCGTTGACCAGGCTGTACAGATCGACAATATGGAACTGGTGGAAGAACTGAACCTTCCTCCCGTAAAGATCCACTGCTCCGTACTGGCCGAAGACGCGATCAAATCTGCGATCAATGATTACAGGAAAAAGAATGGCCTGGAAGAGTTGGTATTTGAGGAAAGAATCCACTAATCTCAATTAATAATTAGTAATTGATAATTAATAATATCAATTGGCTAATTATAGAATTGTAATTATTAATTACTAATTATCAATTATTAATTAAAAATGGTTGCAACAGACAACAGCATATTCGTAAGTGATAAGGCTAAAAAGAAGGTCCATCAACTGATGTCAGAAGCAGGCGTTACAGGCGATGATTCCTACTTTTTACGTGTAGGCGTAGTAGGTGGCGGGTGTTCCGGTCTGAGCTATAAGCTTGATTTCGACAACGAGGTCAAACCGATGGACCAGGTGTTTGAGGACAATGGCATCAAAGTGGTAACCGATCTGAAAAGCTTTTTATACCTCGTAAATACCGAACTGGATTTTTCGGATGGATTGAATGGAAAAGGATTCTATTTCAATAACCCGAATGCGAGCAGGAGTTGTGGGTGTGGAGAGAGTTTTGCGGTTTAAAACCTGTGTTCCTTTAAAAATATTGAAGCCGGCCAATTGCGCCGGCTTTCTTATTTGCAGGAAAAATCTGTGAATCTGTGGCGGTATTATTTCGCCACAGATTCACAGATTAGTATAGATGCTATGAGGTTTTCTTTTTGTCGACAGGAGGCGGTGGTGGAGGCGGTAAACGTTTACCATTCTTATCGTACTGAACCTCTGGCTTTGGCGATGGTGGTATTTTTCCTTCAACGTCTTTCACAATTTTAGGAGGGGCAAATTTTACAACTTCTACTACCGGCGGTGGTGGTGGTACGGGTTTTCCGTCGGATCCGATCGTTGGCGGTGGCGGCGGCACCTTGCGGGCCTTTTTGTTACTCTTGACCGTAACCGGCATTTCCTGGATCTCTTCAGTTGCCTTCTTGGTTTTTTTGGTGGTTTGGGCACCGGCAAACAGACCTATGCCTAACAGGCAAAGCAATGCGATGGAGCTTTTCAGTTTCATATCAGTGGTTTTGGAATAAGATGCCAAACCTGAGAAAATCCATAAGCAGGTACGAAATACGAATTGTTAACGAAATCCTGTTCGTACTTCATACTTCGTACCTCGTACTTATCTTTGTCCCATGTGGATGATCTGCAAAAAAGAATGGCGGCAGTTTTTCAGCAGCCTTACCGGTTATATCGCCCTTGCCGTATTCCTGTTGCTCAATGGTTTGTTCCTGTTTGTTTTTCCAGAGAGCAGTATCCTTGATTTTGGATATGCTTCCTTATCCGCTTTCTTTAACCTCGCTCCCTGGATATTATTGTTCCTGGTACCCACCATTACCATGCGCAGTCTGGCGGATGAGTACAAAACGGGTACGTTTGAAATTTTAAAAACCTTGCCCTTATCACCCGCACAGATTGTAATGGGTAAATTCTTTGGCGCTTTGCTCATAGTTGTCACAGCCCTGGTACCCACAATCATTTACGCGGTTTCGGTGCAGCAGCTAAGTGTTACCGGCGGCATTGATATTGGCGGTACAATAGGCAGTTATATCGGTCTTATCTTTCTCGGGGCAGTATTTACGGCCATCGGGATCTGCGCGAGCAGTTTTACCAACAATACAGTGGTGGCTTTTATTGCCGGCGCTTTTGTTTGTTTTCTTTTATACAACGGATTTGAAGCGATCAGTAAACTGCCGGTGTTCAAAGCAGGTTGGGATTATTATATTGAAATGCTGGGTATCAATTTTCATTACCGCAATATCAGTCGTGGTGTGATTGATAGCCGTGACATCATTTATTTTACCGGTATCATCGCCTTTTTCCTTTTTATCACCCAGAAAAATCTCGTGAAACGATAGCTGTATGCAGAAACCCTGGCAACATAAATATGGGATATGGGTAATAGGGCTGGTATTTATTGCCATGGTGTTCCTGTCCTCCCTGTTTACTTACCGCATTGATCTTACTGCTGAGAAAAGACATAGCGTTAGCGCTGCCACCAAAACTTTATTAAAGAATGTAGACAGCGTGATCACGATACAGGTATTTCTCACCGGGGAACTACCTGCCGATTATAAAAAACTAAGCATCGCCACACGCGATCTGCTGGATGAGTTCAAATCTATTTCAGGTAATCTTGTTCGTGTTGTATTTGAAAAACCGGGAGAGGATATTGCCAACGATACAGCGAAAGTGATGTTTTATGACAGCCTCGCAAGACTGGGCGTGGTGTTCGAACAGGCGGAAGTGGTTTCTTCCAAAAATGAAACACAGACCAACCAGCTCATCATTCCATCTGCATTGGTCAGTTTCCGTGCGGGGCAAAAGCCAATTGCCATAGATCTCCGCAGCAGCCGGAAAGTATATAAGACATTCAATGTGGTGAACGATCATGCGGAAGAAGATGCAGAAGCCACACGTAATGCAGCAGAAGCGTTACTGGAATACAAATTTGCCAATGCCATCGACAAACTTACCCGCAGTTATGTACCCACAATCGCGTATGCAGTAGGTAATGGTGAGCCGATAGATATGAAGGTGAATGATATTGGCGAGAGTCTTCGTAACGAATATCGCTTAGCCGTATTTGATCTGAAACAGGGATATCCCGATCCATCGATGATCGATGCATTGATGATCGTGAAACCGACACAACCATTTACGGACGAGGACAAATTAAAGATCGACCAGTACATTATGAATGGCGGTCATGTGATCTGGTTTATTGATAAACTGCACGCGGAACTCGACAGTCTGATGCGCTCACAGGCTGAATACACAGCCTTTGATCGCGGGCTGGAGTTGGATGATATATTGTTCAAATACGGCGTACGCATCAATCCGGATCTTGTGCAGGACCTGAATTGCTCCAAGATCCCCATCGTTATTGGAACCAATCCCGATAATAGTCCAAGGATGCAGCGTGTACCTTTTCCGTATTACCCTTTTGTTTCGGCGCATAGTGATAACCCGATTTCGAAGAACCTTGATAGGGTGTTGCCGATTTTTCCCTCCAGTATCGATACAGTAAAAGCGCCGGGCATCCATAAAACCATTCTGCTAACCACGGACAGCAACAGCCGAAGGATCAGTTCGCCGGCTATTGTATCAATCAACAGTGTAAGAAATGATGAGGACCTTGCCGGTTTCAATAAGAGCTATATTCCTGTTGCAGTTTTGCTCGAAGGGAAATTCAACTCTTTATTTGCCAATCGCATTGGTAAAGAAGTGATGGATTCATTATTGCGCATAACCGGTAAACCTTTTCTCGCCACAGCAGCAAAAGAAGGTAAACAGATCGTGGTAAGCGACGCGGATATTGTGACCAATGCCGTTAGTTCCACAGCTGGACCTTTACAGATGGGTATGCTGCCAATGGAAAATTACCGATTCGCCAACCGCGAATTCTTCCTCAATTCGATGGATTATCTGGTAAGCAATAATAACCTCTTCGAGAGCCGGAACAAGGATTTTGTGCTGCGCCTGCTCGATAAAAGAAAAGTGGAAGAGCAGCGTACCATGTGGCAGTTTATTAATATCGTACTGCCGTTGGCATTGGTGATCTTTGCAGGCATACTGCTCCAGTGGCTGCGTAAAAGAAAATACACAGCCTGATCATCCCACCAGTCTCTTATTTCTCTTTTTCTCCTATCCTCTTATTGAAATTGCTTAATTACCAGACTTTTGTTTCAATAAGAGGATAGGAGAAAAAGAGGAAAGAAGAAACTCGATAAAACAAACGGTTTTAAACCCCAAACCGGTAAACTACCCGATACCCAATCCGCGTATCTTTGCCCCTCAAACCCTTATTATGTCTGCACACCAGGTCGTTTATTTAGTATTTGGAATTGTTTTGGTATTTGCGCTCGCTCTCGACCTGGGACTGCTCAGCAAGAAGAACCAGAAAGTAACTTTGAAACAGGCATTTTACCAGACCGTTTTCTGGGTAGCCCTTGCGCTTGCTTTTTTTGCTTTTCTCTGGGTGAAGGGCCCAATGCTCGCAACAGAAAATTTTGGAAAGGATCCTGCCAATCATATCACGGGTACACAACTGGCGTTGGAATTCCTGAGTGCCTATTTAATGGAGTGGAGCCTGAGCATTGATAATATTTTTGTGTTCATACTCATCTTCAGCTCATTCGCAGTAAAAGAAAAAAATTACCCGCGTGTGCTGCTGGCAGGGATACTGATGGCGATCATTTTCAGGGTGATCTTTATTACGGTAGGTGTGGCGCTGGTGGCAAAATTCAGCTGGGTGCTGTACATTTTTGGTGTATTTCTTTTGTATACAGGGTATAAAATGTTTACCGCCAACGAGGATGAACAGTTTGATCCGCACGACTCCAAAATATACCGCTGGATGAACAAGGTGCTGCCTTTGGTAAACCATGATGGCGACGGGAAGTATGTTGTAACAGAGAACGGGAAAAGAATGTACACCTCGCTCTTTGTGGTAGTGGTATTACTGGCAGCGATTGATCTTGTATTCGCACTGGACTCTATCCCAGCGGTTATGGGTATTTCCAAGGATCCGCTGGTTATTTATACTTCCAATATTTTTGCGGTACTCGGATTACGCAGTTTGTTTTTCCTGCTGCGTGGTGCGGTATCCAAATTTGATTACCTGCAGCAAGGTATTGCGATCGTGCTGGTGTTTATCGGCGCCAAAATGCTGGGTGAACATTATATCAGCGAATGGTTCAGCAAAAGCACACAGGTATTGATCTCACTGGGTGTGATACTGGTTTGTATCAGCGGCTCTATCGTGTATTCAATCTTCAAAGAGAAAAAAGGCACACCACCGGACGAGCCGAACGGCGAACTGTTATAACCCCTACATTTACGTGTGGTTTATTCCATACAACATATCGCGGATATTGTACAGGCAGATGCACTGATCAGATCAGATGCTGCTATTGAATATTTACTGATCGATAGTCGTAAAATTGTTTTCCCCGAACGGTCCTTGTTTTTCGCCATCAGCGGCCCGAGAAGGGATGGACACCAGTTTGTTGGTGAAGTGTATGAAAGAGGGATCAGGAATTTTGTTGTAAAAAAAGGGTTTCCCGCACACAATTTTGCAGACGCCAATTTTTTGCAGGTAACGGATGTGCCGGATGCTTTGCAGCAACTGGCTGCCTGGCACAGACAACAGTTCCATGTACCAGTGATAGGCATTACCGGCAGTAACGGAAAAACGATTGTAAAGGAGTGGTTGTTCCAGTTACTGCAGCAGGATCACCGCATCGTACGTAGCCCGCGTAGTTATAATTCGCAGGTGGGTGTTCCGTTGAGTGTATGGCAGATGGATAAGGCGCATACACTGGGCATTTTTGAAGCCGGTATTTCTACTACACATGAAATGCAGCGACTCGAAAAAATAATACGTCCCACGCTGGGCGTGTTTACCAATATCAGCGGCGTACATAGTGAAGGGTTTGCCAACAATGAAGAGAAGGCGGTGGAAAAAGCCGGGTTGTTTGCAAATGCGGATGTTCTGATCTTTTGCAGGGAGTCCCTGGCACCTGCGTTGAATCCTGAAGACGCTCACGCAAAACTGTTTGATCATGCTGCTCTTTTTTCATGGAGCCGTCAGTCAGGAGCTACTCTTTCCATTCTCCATGAAATAAAAGAACTGCAGCATACATTGGTGAAAGCGATATATAAAGCTGGTGAAATTTCTTTTATCATCCCTTTTACCGACCGGATATCTGTTGACAATACAATTACCTGTATCTGTGTGATGCTGCAGATGGGCTATGCATCAGCAACGATCAATGAGCGTATCAAACAACTGCAATCTGTAGATATGCGCATGCAGTTAAAGAAAGGCATCAACAACTGTTATATCCTGAATGATAGTTACAGCAATGATACCGTATCATTGGAACTTGCTTTGGATTACCTGCAGCAGCAGGCCGGGAAACAGCGGACAACATTGATACTTTCGGACATACTGCAATCGGGACTGGATGAAACAAAACTGTACACCGATATTGCCGCACAATTAAAAGCAAGAAATATCTATCGGCTGATCGGTATAGGGCCATCCATCTCACAGAAAGAAAATCTTTTTAAAGAAGCGGTTACACAGGTGGAGTTGTATCCTTCCACAGAAGCTTTTCTCGATCATACCACCACCCAATCCTTTCGTGATGAATATATCCTGCTGAAAGGCGCACGTGTATTTGCTTTTGAAAGAATTTCCACCCGGCTGGAACAGGCGGTACACCAGACGGTTATGGAGATCAATCTTTCAGCGATGATCCATAATCTTAAAGTTTACCAACAGCAACTCAGGCCATCTACCAAACTGATGGCGATGGTAAAAGCCTTTAGTTATGGCAGCGGTAGTGCTGAAGTGGCGCGGGTGCTGCAGTTTCATAAAGTAGATTACCTGGCGGTTGCGTACGCAGATGAAGGTGTGGAACTGCGCAAAGCCGGTATCAGTTTACCCATTATGGTAATGAATGCCGACGAAGCTGGCTTTGATGCGCTGGTCAGTTATGATCTTGAACCCGAGATCTATTCTTTTGCTGTGTACAACTTATTCCATCGGTATTTGATACAGCAGGGCATACCACAGTTTCCGGTACATATCAAATTCAATACGGGGATGAACCGTCTTGGTTTTGAAGTAGCGGATGCGAATGAATTGGGCGGCTTGTTGAAACAAAATCAAACGATGGCGGTAAGATCCGTATTCAGTCACCTTGTTGCGAGCGAAGCCGCGGAGCACGATGCATTTACTGCCCAACAGGTAAAATTATTTGAAGAAGCCTGTTCGATGATACAGCAGCAGTTGGGTTACTCTTTTATCCGGCATATCGCCAATACAGGCGCTATTTTCCGTAACCCTGCTTACCAGTTCGATATGGTTCGCCTGGGTATTGGATTGTATGGCGTGGACAGCGCCGGTACCGTTTCACTGGAAAACGTTAACACCGTAAGGTCCACCATTGCGCAGATCCGTACTGTAAAAAAAGGCGACAGTATAGGATATAACCGCAAGGGGATCGTTCAGCGCGATAGCCGTATCGCCACCATCCGCATAGGGTATGCAGATGGGTTCAGCCGTAACCTGGGTAATGGAAAAGGGCATGTATTTGTGAATGGCAAACTGGCCCCTGTTATAGGTAGCGTATGCATGGATATGACGATGATCGATATTACCGATATACCCGGAATCGTTGAGGGGGGTGCCGTGGAAATATTTGGGAGGAACCTGCCTGTTGAGCAGGTGGCCAAGTGGGCAGGAACGATTGCTTATGAAGTGCTTACAGGCATCAGCCAGCGGGTAAAACGGGTTTACCTGGAAGAATAGGCTGCTAAACTTTTGATAAGTCTGTCACCTCTTCGGCCCCATACATTATCTTTGCCCACCATAAAAGTCACGTAGTGAAAGCCCGTCAACTCATACTCCTTATTTTTCTGGTCATTTTTGCCGACCAGGCGCTCAAATTCTATATCAAACTGAATTATTATGCAGGGGAGGAACATAATATCCTTGGCACATGGTTCAAACTGCATTTTGTAGAGAACGAGGGTATGGCATGGGGCTGGAAATTTGGCGGAGGATTTGGTAAGATCGCACTTACGCTGTTCAGGCTGGTGGCGGTTATCTGGGGTAGCTTCCTGCTGAGGGATTTTATCCGCAAGCATTACCACAAAGGTTTTATTATCTGTGCGGGATTGATCTATGCGGGTGCATTGGGTAACCTGATCGACAGCCTGTTCTATGGGTTAATATTTGACAACAGCAATCCTTTTTCACAAAATGTGGCCAGCCTATTCCCTACGGGTGGCGGTTATGCCAGCTTCCTGCATGGTAAAGTGGTGGACATGTTGTATTTCCCCATCATTACCAACGCGCATTATCCTTCCTGGGTACCTTTTGTGGGAGGGGATGAATTTGAATTCTTCCGGCCGGTATTCAATATTGCAGATGCATCTATTTCAGCAGGTGTGATTACCATTCTTGTCTTCCAGAACCGGTTCTTTAAAAAACCCAAACAGGAAGTGCATACTACTGTTGAGACGGATACCTTGGTGAATGATAAGAACCAGATATTCTGATCATCTTAGCGAAGATTTTAACACAGAGACCACGGAGTTTAACAGAGGGCCCTCTGTTAAACTCCGTGGTCTCTGTGTTAAAAAATCACGCAAAAAAACTCATCATAAACCACTGAAGACTTTACGCATAAAAAAAGCTGCCTCATAAACAGGGTAGCTTTTTATGGAAATAGCTTATGGTTATTTGATCGTCGGTGTTCTATACAAAGAAACAGAAAGTGCGGGCCCCGTACCAATCACCTGGTCGATCAGCCCATAACCTTTGGCATAATAAGAATTGCCGGCTATGATTACCTGGAAATTTGCACCTCCATCGGGTTTGAACAGGATCTCTCTTTTTACGTTGATCACATTATCATAGGTTTTACCGCCTATGGTGTACTGCTCGGTATTTTTCTTGACAATGGTAAACCTGGCTTTTGACATCCCCCTTTGCATCACCTGTGTACTGGGGTCTTTGATACCTACTTTGCCATATTCCGCCGTTTCCCAGGTATCATTTACAAGGGCATTGGGTTTGAGAAAGATGTAAGAAAAGAAAAAGCTTGAACCGGTAGGATACTCATCAAAAATGGTGGTGTAATCAAAATCCACCGTACTGAATGCGTAATAATCACCCGTACTGCTACTCTTGGAAAAATAAAATGTATCCTTCAAACGGGTGCCAAACTGGGAATAGATCAACGGGTCGCCGGTAACCTGCACCTGCTGGCTGGCCACTGTTACCGTAAAGGTATCCACCGTAGCTACATCGGGTATAAAATCATACAGCCAATAGGAACCTGCCGTAAGCGGAAAATAATCGGTATTGGTAGGGCCGCCGCCTGTACCAGAACCGCCCGTACTATTGGTAACATTGATGGAGAAACTGCAAAGATTATTGCCAAAGAACACCACAAAATCAGTTTGTTTATCCAGGATCGGGGTACCCTTTCCTTTGAGTTTGATGGCTGTCTGACCCGCGCTTACCACAAAACCCGAATCAAGGAACCACATGCCGTTTACGGTATCGCTGTAAATTTTGTATTTACCCGGACCGGTGAAGTTCAGGTTCACAGTTACATAGTTGCTGGTGTTGAGCGGGGTATCTATAATATACTTGCCATTAACGGCGATATTCTTACAAAAACCGAGGGAATCGATCAGTTCGCCTTCAGCAGCGCCGTTAAAAGCTCCTTTTTCTGTACTCAGTTCCTTCTGACAGGCAATGAAAATCAATACAAAAGAGAAGATCGCCGCCAGCCTGGGAACCAATTTGTAGATGTTTGTCTGTTTCATAAGATTAGGTCTTCGAATATCAGATAAAATTTACACAATCAACGCTGCCTGAATGGTCAAATTAGTATTTTTTGGTGATAAGCCTACCTGATTTAACGGATCATAAGGGTTAAAGATAAACCTGGGGCCATCAAACCGCGCCATGTGATACAATTTGAGGGCTTTTACTACAGTTCTACAGGATCTCTGCCAGGCTTTCCCTTGTTGCCTCAATGGTGGCATCCAGATCCGCATGATCCAATGCATTATTAAGGAACCAGCTTTCAAAAGCAGAGGGCGGCAGGTAAACACCCCGTTTGAGCATGGCATGAAAATATTTGCTGAAAAGGGCATTATTGGCGGATGCAGCAGAGGCAAAATCGGTTACGGGATGATCGCTGAAATGCACACTGATCATTGACCCCAAACGGTTGATCACATAAGGGGTACCGGAAGCCTGTAAAACTTTGTCGAGTCCCTGGTGCAGGTAAGCTGTTTTTTCTTCCAGTTCGGTATAGATATTGGGTTGCGACCGCAAAGTTTCCAGCATGGTGAAACCTGCTATCATGGCGATGGGGTTTCCACTTAAAGTACCCGCCTGGTACACATTACCCAACGGAGCGATCTTTTCCATGATCTCCCTTTTACCGCCAAATGCGCCTACAGGCATACCGCCGCCGATCACTTTGCCATACGTCACGAGGTCGGCATTAATACGCAGTTTTTCCTGCGCCCCACCGGGTGCGAGACGGAAACCGGTCATCACTTCATCAAAGATCAGAACGATGGATTCCTTATCACAGATCAACCGGAGGCCCTCGATAAAACCGGGGTCAGGTAAGATGCAACCCATATTACCAGCTACAGGTTCGATGATAATAGCGGCTATCTCGTTGGCATGTTCACTCACCAGTTTTTCTACCGCAGCTAAATCGTTATAAGCGCAGGTAAGCGTATCGTGTGATACACCGGCTGTGATACCGGGTACGGTTTGTATATCCAGTGTGGCCAGCCCGCTTCCGGCTTTTACAAGAAAAGCATCTGCATGACCATGGTAACACCCTTCGAACTTGATGAATTTATTTTTGCCTGTATAGCCCCTCGCTAACCGCAATGCGCTCATGCAGGCTTCGGTACCGCTGCTCACCATTCTTACCAGGTCGATATTCGGCGCCATGCTTTTGATGAGTTCGGCCATCTCTATTTCCAGTTCGGTAGGTGCGCCATAAGAAGTGGAATAGATCGCTTTTTCCTGTATCGCTTTTACAACGGGCTCATACGCGTGGCCGAGGATCATCGGGCCCCATGAAGCGATATAGTCGATATATTTTTTGTCATCGGCATCGTAGAGGTATGCGCCTTTGGCTTTTTTGATGAATAACGGCGTTCCTCCAACACTTTTAAATGCACGTACCGGGGAGTTTACGCCGCCGGGGATGGATTGTTGGGCGCGTTCGAAGAGGGCTATACTTTTTTCTAACATCTGGGTTTAATTTAATAGTCACGCAAAGGCGCAAAGGCGCAGTTTTTTATTGCGCCTTTGCGTGCGATTTAGCTGATCAATTTAACAGCCTCTTTCGCAAAATAGGTCGCGATCATATCCGCGCCTGCACGTTTGATAGAAGTAAGTGTTTCAATAATTGCTTTTTCTTCATTCAGCCATCCCGCCTGCGCTGCTGCTTTGATCATGGCATATTCGCCACTCACCTGGTAAGCGCTTACCGGAATGTCTACTGCATTTTTGACTTCGCGGATAATATCGAGATAGGCCAGTGCGGGTTTTACCATCACAATGTCGGCACCTTCTTCTACATCCATCAGCGTTTCTTTGATGGCTTCTGTTCTGTTGGCCGTATCCATCTGGTAAGTTTTCTTATCGCCAAAACCCGGTGCACTATCAAGCGCATCGCGGAATGGACCATAAAAACAGGATGCATATTTGGCGCTGTAACTCATAATGCCTGTTTGGGAAAAACCTTCTTCTTCCAGTCCCGAACGAATGGCGCCGATACGTCCATCCATCATATCACTCGGTGCCACAAAATCGGCGCCGGCGGTTGCATGACTGATGCTCATTTTCACCAGGGCCTCTACCGTTGCATCATTTATAATTTCTCCGTCTTTTACAATGCCATCGTGTCCGTAGGATGAATATGGGTCGAGCGCGATATCGGTCATTACCACCATTCCGGGAACAGCATCTTTAATGGCTTTGATACTTTGCTGCATCAACCCGTTTTTGTTCCAGGCTTCTTTGCCGGTATTGTCTTTTAATTCGTCTTTGCATTTGATGAACAGTAAAACACAACGGATACCGATGCTCCATAACTGTTTGACCTCTTTTACCGTAAGATCAACCGAGCGGCGATAATAGCCGGGCATGGAGGGGATGGGCGTTTCTATTTGCTCACCTTCATCGATAAATAAGGGTGCGATAAAATCCGCGGGTGTGAGAATGGTTTCAGCCACCATCGCCCGTATGGCGGGTGATTGGCGGAGTATGCGGTTTCTTCTGGATAATATCATGTGTAATATGATTATTGGTATTTGAGAAACTGTTTGATAAAATACGATCCAGCCGAATTCGGACAATTTCAATAAGAGAAGGACAGAAGAAAAAAAGAAGAAAGAGAGCGACTGCTTAAAGCCTTTTATAGCTTCTTTTCTTTTGTTTTTCTTTTATTGAAACCAGGGATCAGGTCCATTCCACCGGCCGCAAACAAACCTGCCACAATCTATCTTCTGCTGATCCCGGCACAGGTTGATGATCGTACACCCATCTTGCCCTTGGCGGTAAACTCATCAGTATGCTTTCTGTTCTGCCATTTGTTTTTAACCCGAAAATGGTTCCGCGATCATGCAGCAGGTTGAACTCAACATATCTTCCCCTGCGTATTTCCTGCCATTCGATTTCTCTCGCACTGTAGGGTATATCCTTTCTTTTGCTAACGATCGGCAAGTAGCTGTTGAGGAACCCATTTCCATTCGCCTGCTGGAACAAAAATAAGTTTTCAATATCCATTTTTGCATCCGGCCTGAGGTGATCGTAAAATATACCACCGATACCACGGGTTTCGCGGTTGCGGTGATAGTTCACAAAGTATTCATCGCATTGCTGTTTATAGCGCGGGTATAAATCATTGTCAAATGTATCCAGCACATTTTTCAGGTACTGGTGAAAATATTTGGCGTCTTCTTCAAAAAGATAATAGGGTGTAAGATCCGTTCCTCCGCCAAACCAGCGGTCGGTGATATTTCCGGCCGTATCATATAATTCAAAATACCGCCAATTGGCATGCACGGTGGGCACGTAGGGATTTTGTGGATGTAGTACCAATGACAGGCCGCAGGCAAACCATTGCTCACCTTCTATCTGTAATTGTTTGCGCATGGTATCGGTTACTTCTCCATACACAACCGAGGTATTTACACCGCCTTTTTCAAATATGTTCCCATTACTGATGGTCATTGTTTTGCCGCCACCACCTTTTCCCCTTTCCCAATTATCTGTTGTAAAAACGGATTGGCCATCTGCCTGTTCCAAACCTTTGGTAATGGTATCCTGGAGTTGATGAATATAGTTTACCCATCTTTCTCTGAATCCACCGGGTTGATATGTTTGTGTACCGCTCATTTGTTGTGACGGAAATTTTTAACCGTATCTACAAATGCTTTTGCATGATCCACCGGCACATTCGGCAAAATACCATGACCGAGATTGGCAATATGCCTGCCCGGTCCGAAAGCCTGTAACATTTCGGTCACTTCTTTTTGGATGACGGGTATCGGTGACAATAATTTAGCAGGATCAAAATTGCCCTGTAGTGTAATATTCTCTCCCGCAAATTTCCTCGCCAATTGCGGTGGTATGCACCAGTCGATACCCAGGCCATGCGCACCGGTGGCTGTCATGGCTTCAAGACTATGCCAGGCGCCTTTGGCGAAGATGATAGTGGGTACTTCCTCTTTTAAAGCAGCAACAATCTGCCGGATATACTTGAGAGAAATAGTTTCAAAATCTTCCGGGCTCAGCAATCCACCCCAGCTGTCGAATACCTGTATAATATCTGCCCCTGCTTTTACCTGCGCTTTCAGGTAAGCAATGGTGGTATCGGTGATCATTTGTAATAATTGATGCGCCAGTTCAGGTTGGGTATAGCAGAATGCTTTTGCCTCATCAAAGGTTTTGGAACCTTTGCCCTGTACCATATAACATAAAATAGTCCATGGTGCGCCGGCGAAGCCGATCAGGGGTACACGGTTATTGAGTTCTTGCTTGATGAGTTTGATCGCATCAAATACATAGCCCAGTGTTTCATCTACATCCGGTACACGCACCCTTGACAGGTCATTGGCTGTTTTGATAGGAGCAGGCAAAAATGGCCCCTTGCTTTCGATCAGTTGTACTTCCAGTCCCATTGCCTGCGGAACTACGAGTATATCTGAAAAAAGTATTGCGGCATCCACACCAACGATATCGATGGGTTGCAAAGTTATTTCGCAGGCGAGTTCCGGTGTCTGGCAGCGTTCGAAGAAGCCGTACTTTTCACGCAGTACCATGTATTCGGGTAAATAACGGCCTGCCTGACGCATCATCCATACAGGGGTTCTTTCTGTAGGTTCGCCACGGAGTGTTTTGAGTATGAGATCGTTTTTGAGCATTTTTTTGTGGATTGTCTTTGGTGAATTGTCAGTAGTGAGTAGGCAGTAGTGAGTAACAATATACTCACCACTCACTACTGCCTACTCACTAAAATAACTTATCGCCTGTTCTACCAGTTTATCCTTACCAGGTTCATCGCTGATGATAATTTCGTTCTTACAAAATTTGCGGACTGTTTTTTTGGTGGTATCGCCTATCGCGAATACAATACAGTTTTCTGCAAGTGTGTTTATCGAAAAAAAACTTTCTACTGCACTTGGGCTGAAGAATAAAACTGCATCATACTGCTTACCTGTTTTTTGAGGCGTTGCCGTGGTTTCGTAAACGATGATTTCATTGACGGTGATATCATTGTTGCGGAGCTTGTCCGGCAATTCATTCCTTCGTTGGTTGCCGCAGAAAAAGATCACTTCATCCGTATCGTCGTTCTCAATGATCGTGTCTGCCAGTTCTGACGCGGAGTTTGCCTCTCCTTCAATGGCATCTGTTCCGAAGTATTCTTTTACCAGTTGTTTGGTGCGGTGCCCCATGCAGTAAATACGCCATTCGGGCATCTGGCCGTTGAGCATGGAAATGACTGATTCAACAGCATTCATACTGGTAAAGACAACGGTTGCATATTCTATGGCCGCCAGTTCTATTTCCTGTTGTATCTCGATGGACTGTACAGGTTCGGTTTCGATAAATGACAACTCATCGATCCCGATATTTTTTTCACGTGCTTTGTTGACCAGGAAACTGTCAACCGGGCGGGTGGATAATATGGTTGTTTTATATGCCTGCATTCCTGATTGCTTCTCTGATTTTATCGCCGCCGTTGCTGAGTAATTCGTTTGCGGCTTTTGTGCCAAGATCATTTGCTCCGCTAACGGGAACTTCCCGTGAAACAGTCGCTTTCTCTTTTCCATCCAGCGACAGTATATTTCCCTGGAAATAAATGGTATCGTCGCGTAACTCTGCCAATGCGCTGATAGGCGTGGAACAGCCGCCCATCAATACACGCAGAAAGTCCTTTTCAATTTTTGTGCAGAGTGCTGTTGCTGCATCATTTAATAAAGAACAGGCGTCGTAACTATCCTTGTCATCTTCCCTGCACACTATCATGATCGCTCCTTGTGATGGGGCGGGTAACATCCAGTCGAGTTCAATCGAATTCGCAGGGCGTAATCCGATACGTTCCAACCCGGCTGCGGCAAATATGGCACCGTCCCAGTTGTTGTCTGCCAGTTTCTGCATCCTCGTATTCACGTTGCCGCGAAGGTTATCCAGTTGGTGATGTGGGTAGCGATGCAGCCATTGTGCCTTGCGGCGGATGCTGCTGGTGGCAAGGGTGAATGTTGAATGATGAATGTTGAATGATGAATTGTCTGTTGACCATTGACCATTCACAAATCCCAATGTGTTAAATAATGTTTCTTCATCGCCCTTATACACCAACAGGTCCTTGTAAGAAGCCCTTGTCAATACTGCTGCCTGTTGTATGCCTTTTGCTAATTGTGTCGGTACATCTTTCATGGAATGAACGGCGATATCTATCCGGTTATTCAGGAGGGCCGCATCCAGTGTTTTGGTGAAGATGCCCTGTACGCCCATTTCATACAATGGGGTCACAAGATCGATATCGCCTTCGCTTTTGATGTACACGAGTTCGCTGGCGGTGCCCTGTTGCTGCAATTGCTGCTGCACAAGTGTTGCCTGCCAGACAGCCAGCTGGCTGTCACGGGTTCCTATCCGGATGTTTTTTTTCATGATCAGTTGGCGGTCATAAAATCATTGATCGCCTCAATATAGTAACATCCCGGCTGATGTTGGCGGCGCATTTTTACGGCCACATTGTTCACAACTTTCTGAATAGCGTCAGAATTGATCAGCCCGGTATTGGGATATGATGAAAGATAGAGGTCGCAGTGATGCATATCCTTCAGTTTCTGTTTAACAGCTTTTAAAACGCCCACATGGTTGCGTTGCTGCAGCCAGGTGCAGAATTCATGGATATGTTCTATGATAATGGCTTCTGCCTTAGGTACTTCCGCCAGCCTGTTTTGCAGGGTGGCATCATTGATCTTTGATAAACCATCCACATCCACCAGGGTAATATGCGGAAGTTCGCCTGCCGCGGGTTCAATATTATTGGGGATAGAAAGATCGATCAGTATTTTGGGTGAATTGACTGTGAGATGCTTTGCAGCAATAATGGGTTTTTCCGCGTTCGTGGCAACAATTACGATATCGGCCGCATCCAGCTCCTGTTGCAGGTATGCATACGAGGTCGTCAGCAAACCGAGTTCCAGCGCCAGTGCGGTTGCTTTTTCTTCGGTGCGGTTGATCAGTGTGATATCATTGGTGCCGAGATAATCCACCAGGTTCTTACAGGTGTTGCGGCCTATTTTGCCTGTGCCGAGTAATAATATTTTTTTGTTTCCGGTATTACCTTTCAGTTGCTCTCTCAGGAACTGGATGGCCGCAAACGAAACAGAGATCGTTCCGCCACTCAAAGCGGTTTCTGTTTTTACCTGTTTGGAGGATTGGAGTACGGTATTGACCAGCCTTTCTAAAAACCCGCCTATCGCCCCATGTTCACGTGCAAATTTGACCGCCTGTTTCAACTGGCCCACAATTTCATAATCGCCGAGTATCTGGGAATCCAGTCCCGCACCAACAGAAAATAAATGGTAGATGGCTTCGGTGCCTTGTTTTACATAACAGAGATCCGTAAAAACATCCGCATCACCTGAGGTCTCGTTGCAGAGCAGGTTGATCAGTGCATCGGCATGGGGGGCAAGTCCATAAATCTCCGTACGGTTACAGGTGCTTACGACAAAAACTTCCTGTACCCCAGCGGCAGCCGCTTTTTGCAGGATGGCTGCATATTGCATTTGGCCAACAGCAAACTGCCCGCGGATGGCCGCGTCGGTTTTTTTGTAGTTGATGCCTGCGATAAAAAAGTGGTCTGTCTGCATGTCGGTTGCCAACGAGCTGCAAAGGTATCTGTCAGGATTTTTTTTACAGCATGTTTACGTCATTATATTGTCATTTATAGCGTGTATTTTACATAATCGGTAATCCTGAATATCTCTGCGGTAAGCCGCTTGGCCTACATTTGCAGCCGGATTTCAGACAAATATGACAACAACTACCCCAAGAGCGATAGTACTGATGAACCTGGGATCACCAGATTCTACATCGGTGCGTGATGTACGAACTTACCTGAACGAGTTTTTAATGGATAAGCGGGTGATCGATATGCCATTGGTGACAAGGGCCTTACTGGTTCGTGGATTGATCGTTCCTTTCCGCGCCCCCAAATCTGCCGAGGCGTACAGGAGCATCTGGACAAAAGAAGGATCACCCTTGATCGTACTCACCAAACAATTACAAGCGGCTTTGCAGCAGCAGGTAGATGAACCGGTAGAAATAGCCATGCGTTATGGCCAGCCATCTCCCAAACAGGCTTACGACCGGTTGTTAGCCGCCAACCCGCAACTGGAAGAAGTGATCCTTGTACCCTTATACCCGCATTATGCCATGAGCAGTTATGAAACAGCGGTGGAATATGCGAAAAAACAACACAAGCAATATGGTTATCCTTTTGCGTTAACGGTGATCAAACCATTTTACAATGAACCCGCTTACCTGAATGCACTTGCTGAAAATATGCGGCCCTGGCTGAGTAAAGAATATGATCATATCTTATTCAGTTATCATGGTATCCCGGAAAGACATGTGCGTAAAACAGATATTACCGGGGGACATTGCCTGTCGATGAGCAATTGCTGCGATACAGATTCACCCGCACATGATTATTGTTACCGCCACCAGGTATTCGCTACCACGAAACTGGTGACAAAACAATTGGGCATCCCCGATAATAAATGGAGCCTGTCGTTTCAATCAAGACTGGGTAAAGGATGGTTACAGCCATTTACCGATGTACGCCTGGAAGAAATGCCGAAAGAAGGCATCAAAAAATTACTGATCGTGAGTCCCGCGTTTGTAAGCGATTGTCTCGAAACACTGGAAGAACTCGAGGAAAGAGGAAAAGAATCTTTTCTCAACGCAGGGGGAGAATCGTATGAGATGATACCTTGCCTGAATACGCATCCATTGTGGGTGAATGCCATCAAAGGATGGATTGAAAAATATAAAGCGGGAGATGGGAAGATGATTTTAAAAAATGGAGTGGTTAGCCGTTAGTCCTTGGTTATGGGAAGTATAATTATACCAGGATGGGTTTTGTGAGGACACAAAACCGGCGACCCTCAATGAAGTGACCGGTTTGGTATTCTCATTCATCATTCAAAATTCATCATTCAAAATTCCCTATTCCCTATGTATCTCTATCTGAAAGCGCTCCATATCATCTTCATCGTAACCTGGTTCGCCGGGCTATTCTATATGCCGAGGCTTTTTATCTATGCAACGGAAGCGGGTGATAAACCGGAACCGGAACGGAAGGTTTTGCGTGAACAGTTTTCCATCATGATGAAAAGATTGTGGTACGGCATCACCTGGCCATCAGCCATACTTACATTGATATTGGGGCCGGTCGTATTGTTCCAAGGTAACTGGCATAGGTCATTGTTTGAACCGGAAGGAAAATGGCTGCTGATCAAACTCATTTTTGTGGTGTTTTTATATGTCTACCACTGGTCCATCCACCGCATTTTCCGCCAGGAAATGAAAGGTGATTTCCGCTACAGTTCCCAGCAATTGCGGGTATGGAACGAAGTGGCCACAGTTTTCCTGATCGCTATCGTAATGCTGGCGGTCGTGAAACAAAGCATCAGTTTTGTTTGGGGAATAGTGGGGTTACTATTGTTTGTACTCTTACTGATGAGTGCCATCCGCATCTATAAACAGCTGCGCAAATAAACTCTTTGTGAACCTTTGTGTCCTTTGTGTCTTAGTGGTTCTTTTTTGAACCACTAAGACACAAAGGCCCGAAGAAGGCACGAAGCTTTGTCACTTAAATGTCATATCTCCCCCGTTTCCCTAATCCGTAAATAGTTTTTCCCGATTCGTCAGCGGGGCGTGTTTTTGCGCGGGCATCTTTGCTGTCGTTAAAACAAAACGCATGTGTCAGTATCATACATGGTTCCGCGATGAAGAACAGGGGTTTGTGGTAGAATGTGCCCAGTGCCACAAAATACAGGTGGCATTCGGTATGCTGCTGGCCAGCTTCAGTGAATCGGAATTTCACAGGTTCCGTTCCTATATAAGGACGCGGCTGTATGAAACGATACCCGATGCGCATATCAATGATAAAACCATTATGCTGAACACACCCTGTGAATCGCTGAACCTGCTGTTCTCTTACCGGGAGCTGAATGATTTCCATGAAATGCTGGAACAGGCCGACACAGAAATGAAAACACAAAAAATGCTGCAACTGTTCCATGAATAGTTGGCAGTGGAAAGAAGCTAGACGATAGAATCAATATGTCACAAGGCCGCTGTATTCTTACAGGGGCCATTTTTTAACAACAAAGAAACGGCCGCATTGAAGAAAACTAACAAGGTAAAAGACTTTATTCACCAGGTACATCTCTGGCTGGGTCTTGTGAGCGGTATCGTGGTGGTGATTGTGTCCATCACCGGCGCTTTGTATGTATTTGAAGAAGAAGCGCGCGAAATTTTCCAGCATAAATATTTTCATGTAGCCAAGCCGGGTACACAACGACAAACCATTCAGCAGTTGACTGCGGAAGTAGCAAAGGCCTATCCCAAAGAAAAGATCACAAGCCTGCGGATGATAGAAAAACCGGATGGGGCGTATATTTTTAATACGAAAAACAGTAAAGCCATCTCTGTTGATCCGTACACCGGTAAAATAATCGGTGACAGGAATACCAAAAAAGATTTCTTCACAGTGGTATTGGATATCCACCGTCATCTCGCAATGGGTAAGGTAGGTGGCGAGATCGTAAAATGGAACGTACTCATCTTTTTTATCCTTTGTATCAGCGGACTCATCCTGTGGTGGCCCAAACAGAAAAAATTCTGGAAACAGGCCACGCGCATCAATCTCAAAACAAAGAACTGGAAGCGGCTTAACTGGGACCTGCACAGTGTACTGGGTTTTTATGCTTTACTGGTACTATTCATCATCTCACTGACCGGTTTGTTTTTCGCTTTTGATGCGTCAAAGAATATTGTGCGTTTTGCGACCAACCAGCCCAAGCCAAAAAAAGAAGAAAAACTGGTATCAGCTATTAATAACGGGCAGCAATTTTCCTGGGATGAAGCGTATAAATACACCTCCACCAGTTACCCGGGCAGTTACGAAACAATTATCCAGGTACCGGCAGATAGTGCAGGCGCTCTGAGGGTTTTATCAAGATACCCTTATACGATAGCCATGAAACTGAACAATATTTATTTTGACCGGTATTCGGGTAAAATTTTGCGGGAGAGTTTATACAGTAATTATACCGCTTACGATAAAGTGGCGAGAAGCAATTACGATCTGCATACGGGCCGGATCCGTTTATTAGGGATTGGCAGCAAGATCATTTATTGCCTGGCCAGCCTGATCGCCGGTTCATTACCCATTACCGGTTTCCTGGTATGGCTGGGGCGGCGGAAGAAGAAAAAAAAGGCGCAAACTCCCGCTATCAGGCGCTTTCGTTTATTTGGCCGGGAAGAAAAACAACCCGTTGAGGCGCTGTCCTGAACCGGTTTTCCGTTATCCGTAACTGGAATTTCCCGATTCGGGAGTACTCAATGGACCGTCTGCGGCACTTTTGCACCGTTAAAAAATCACTTATGAAGAAACTGATCGTTGCATTATTGATGATCGCTGCCACAACAGCCCAGGCACAGGACAAAAAAGAGAAAGAAGCCATCAAAAGCCTTTGCGGCTGTTATGAAGTAGGCTTTATGTACGCGGAAACCTTTGCTGTTGCTCCGGCTTACGAGTTGTCCAAACCATATAAGGCGAAAGGTCTTGAGTGGGTAGAACCCGTAGATCTTGGCGATAAAAAACTGGTACTGCAACACCTGCTGGTAGTACGTGATTCTATGATCGTAAAACACTGGCGCGAAGACTGGGAATATGAAAAAGCCGGTTTATGGAAATTTGACCATGATGCCAATTGGAAATATGAAGCTACTTCCAAAAAATCAGGTGAATGGACACAAACCGTTTGGGAAACAGATGACGCCCCACGTTATCAGGGCAGCAGCCGCTGGATAAACAATAACAACCAGTATTACTGGCAAAACACCACAGATGCCCCGCTTCCACGCAGGGAATACTCTGTACGCAGCGATTATAATGTGCTGGAACGCGGCAATAAAATCATCATCACCGATACCGGCTGGGTGCATGAGCAGGACAACCGCAAAATATTACGCGCAAATGGTACTGCCGATAAAATACTGGCACAGGAAAAAGGATTCAACATCTATAAAAAAGTGGCCGACTCAAAATGCGCAGTAGCTGCTGCATGGTGGAAAGAACATGGATCATTCTGGAACGCGATCCGCTTATCATGGGATGAAGTGCTGAAAGGAAAAACCACTGTAAAACTGTTACCCAAAGTAGACGGCCAGCCTATGTGGCAGCACATGGATCAGCTGGAAAAAGAAAAACTGGCGAGTACAGAACTGAAAGCAAAAGCGAAAACAATATTATCACAGTTTGCTGAAACATCTAATGCAACAGCACTGAAGTAGTGAATATCGAATGATGAATGTAGAATGATGAAATAACTTCTACATTCATCATTCGATATTCATCATTTTTTCAAGGACAACTTGTTCCTTGAGCCTTTCTCAACACATATCTTCTAAACGTCCTGGCAACTGCATTAAAGTGTGGGCACTTTGGTGATGTGATTTCTCTGTCCACTACAAAGACGAAAATGTATGAATTGTCAGCGAACAATGGCACTGCTGGTGCTGTGTGTGCTTAGCGTATCCGCTATGGCACAGGATAAAAAAGATACTTTGTCCGGTCAGTCGGGGGAAGTGGTGGTTACGGGGCAGTATGCGCCGCAGTCATTGCGAAAATCTGTTTACCAGGTACGCACCATCAGCCGTGAGCGTATCGCATTACGCGCCGCTACCAGTGTACAGCAGGTATTGAATACCGAACTGGGTTTTCGTTTCAGCAATGATCTTACACTGGGTACAGCCGATGTTCAGATGATGGGTATGTCGGGACGTAATGTAAAAATCTTGTTAGATGGCGTTCCGATGGTGGATCGTGGCGATACACGCGAAAGTCTTAACCAGATCGATATCAGCACCGTAGAAAGGATCGAGATTGTAGAGGGTCCTATGTCTGTTTCCTATGGATCGGATGCATTGGCCGGTGTGATCAATATCATCACACGCAAAACAACCAAACAATCACTTACTGTAAATGCCACCCTTCAGGAAGAAACCGTGGGGGATGAGTATCGTTTTGGTATGGAAGACGGCAGCCATATACAGCGCATCAACCTTAACTGGAAAAAAAACAAATGGGGTGTACTGGGTGGATTTGCACACAATGAATTTGGCGGCTGGCAGGGCGCTAAAACAGGACGCGAAAAAGAATGGAAACCCAAAGAACAGTTCATGGGTAACCTGGGTACAGGATATTATTCGGAGAACTTCAATATCTGGTACCGTGTTGACGGGATGAATGAAAACATCCTGGTCAAAGGAAAAATGGGTGCCACTTACAAAGCCACCGACCAGGAATATATTACCGACAGGTTCATGCACCAGTTACAGTCGGAGTGGAAACTGACCGATAGGCTCCGTTTCAATGGTATTATCTCGCATACAGATTACAAGCGTAAAACGGTTACGACTTCTTACGATTTTACCACCGGCAAGCGTACGCTTACTACCGGTGCCGGTGAACAGGATATTTCCTCTTTCAACAGTACTGTTTTCAGAACCACTGCGCAGTACACTTTGTCAAATTCCGTTTCACTACAACCTGGTATTGATATCAACCTCGATAAAGCAAGTGGTGCACGTATCTCCGGATCGCCATCTATCAATGATTATGCATTCTTTGTTTCTTCTGAATTGAAATTCGGGAACGCCATCAATATCCGCCCGGGTTTACGTTTTATTAAAAACTCGGTGTATGATGCGCCACCGGTAATTCCTTCCATCAATACCAAATTCAGCCTGGGTAAGAACATCGATCTGCGTCTTGCCTATGCACATGGTTTTCGTTCACCAGCTTTGCGGGAACTGTATTTTAATTTCTTTGATGCCAGTCATTCCATCAAAGGCAATCCCAACCTGAAAGCAGAAGAATCGAACAGCTTTACCGGTTCCCTATCATGGGTGGCGCTACAGCAGAAAGATATGCGTATCAATACAACACTGTCTGGTTTCTATAATGAATTCACCAACCTGATCAGCTATGGTGTGGATCCATCAGATCCATCTGTTTTTATGACCGTCAATATTGACCGTTTTAAAACAACAGGCTTTACACTGGAGAATACATTTTCTGTAAAACAATTTACAGCGACGCTGGGGTTTGCGTATATCGGCAGGTACAACAGGCTGTCTGATGACCCGGCGTATAAAACCGGTCTGCCCGATTTTGTATGGTCACCCGAACTGAACAGCAATATCACCTGGAACATTGAAAAAATAGGATTGAAAACAGGGTTGTTCTACAAGTTCACCGGTGCAAGACCTACTTATGAAGTGGCCAGCAGCGGAACGACTACTACTGTTAACCTAGTAAAAACCGCGGGTTTCCATCTCGCCGATCTTACATTGGATAAAACCATTCACCGTTATGTGAATGTATCGGCCGGTGTCAAAAACCTGTTTGATGTGGGCAGGGTAAACAATACTTCTGTCAGCACCGGTGGCGCACATAGCAGTGGCGGGCCTGTTCCGGTGGCTTATGGGCGGTCATACTTCGTTGGTCTCAATTTTCATTTTGCAAAAAACTAATACAACCCAATATTCTCAACCTCTATAAATGCACAATACAATGAAATTTTTACAAGCAATCGTAATCTTATCCGCTTTCATGCTGGTCTTTGCAGCATGTAAAAAAACAGCGGAGCCCATTATCATCATAGCGGCTTCTGAAGGGGCCAAACTGCAGCTCAACGGTATTGCAGGTACAGAATCCGGCAGCAGCGCCGCCAACTCAGTATATGTTGATTTTAGTACGGATAAAGCAACTACCGCCCTGCGTGCAGGCTGGGACCTGGGCTTTTATGCAGGCGCTGATTTTCGCGTGATCCTGAATAACACAACTTCTGCTACCGCAAAAGGATTGACCAAGAATGATCTCACACAGGTAGGAGCAGCTGATACGGTGGGTCTCAACAAACTGGCCATTGGTTTTGATGTGACCGCTTACGCACTGGTAGATAATGTGCAGGGTGATATCACCAAAACCGTGATCGCAGCGGTGTCTTCTACTGATGCAGACAATAAAGTGTACATCGTTAACCGCGGAACAGGCGGTGGTGTAGCTGCCCGTGACTGGTACAAGATCCGGATCCTCCGCAGGGGCAATGGTTATGTGCTGCAGTATGCAAAACTGGCTGAAACGACTTTCAAAACCCTGGATATTACCAAGGACCCGGATTATCATTTCCAGTATGCTTCATTCGATAATGGTATAGTAAGCGTAGAACCGCCTAAGAGCCAGTGGGATTTTGTATGGTCGTACATGATGTTCCAGACAGCGCTCAGCCCTACGGAAATGATCCCTTATGCCTCTTCTGATTTTATCACGATCAATTACCGCAACGGCGTGCAGGTGGCAGAAGTACTGACAGCTTCAGGCGGCAGCTATGCGGATTTTAATGATTCAAAAATTGCCAGCGTTAGTTTTGCTTCCACGGTGGATGCGATGGGTACCAAATGGAGAACCGCTTCACCCACTGCGGGTCAGTCAGGCGTAAAAACCGACCGTTTTTATGTATTGAAAGATGCATCAGGAAACGTTTACAAATTCAAATTCATGAGTTTTCATGGCGATGATGGCGGCACAAGGGGTAAACCGGAGTTTGAATACAAACTGGTTAAAAAAGCCTAAGTACAGGTTTTGATAGTTTAGAAATAACGGGAACTGCCGGAAGGAGGGGTTCCCGTTTCTTTTTATAGTAAGCGACACGCAAAGGCGCAAAGGCGCGGTTGGATAGTCCTGGGCGAAGATGCCCCCGGAGGCTAAAAACTGCGCCTTTGCGCCTTTGCGTGCCCATTTCCCTCCCGCTAAATCAACCTGTCAACCTATCCCACAAATCCCCCATATCCCGTACCTTCGCAGGCATTTCAGAAACCCCTTTGTACGGAGAACCCTATGAGCGTTAAATATCCAGAATTTTCAGGGCTGAACCTCCCGGCGATAGAGCAGGAGATACTGGCCCGGTGGAACAGTGAACAGGCTTTCGAAAAAAGCGTTTCCCTCCGCGAGGGCAGGAAGCCTTTTGTATTTTATGAAGGACCGCCCAGCGCCAACGGTATGCCGGGTATCCACCATGTGATCTCCCGTACCCTGAAGGATATGGTATGCCGCTACAAAACCATGCAGGGCTTCCAGGTAAAACGCAAGGGTGGATGGGACACACACGGCCTGCCCATTGAACTGGGTGTTGAAAAAGAACTGGGGATCACCAAAGAAGATATCGGTAAGAAAATATCCGTAGAAGAATATAACCAGAAATGCCGCGAAGCCGTTTTGCGCTACAAAGGCAAATGGGATGAACTCACCATGAAAATGGGTTATTGGGTTGACCTGGATGATCCATACATCACTTACGAGAACAATTACATTGAAACCCTCTGGTGGATACTGAGTGAATTATACAAGAAAGGATTGCTGTACGAAAGTGTCAGCATCCAGCCTTATTCACCCGCAGCCGGAACAGGGTTGAGTTCGCATGAACTGAACCAGCCGGGCACTTATAAAGATGTGAAGGACACAAGTGCAGTGGCGATGTTTAAAGTTGCTGACAAAACACAATTACCTTTTGAAACAAAGTATGATACATTTTTATTGGCCTGGACAACAACTCCATGGACTCTCCCTTCAAATTTGGGCTTGACCGTTGGACCCAACATAACATATTGTGCAGTTAATGTAATACCTCCGTATCATCCAGAAAATGAGCCGATTACCATAATAATTGCTAAAGAGCTAGCTAAGAATTTTATATCTTATAATGTATCTACTCCACTCGCAGCTGCATATCCTCATGGCAAAGCAGAAGATATAGAAACCGAGGTTGATACTAAAAAGCAAAAAGGTAAACCTTTTGCTATAGGGGATATTGTAGAGTTTAAGGGTGCAGAAATTGAAGGTATTCGATACGAACAATTAATGCCTTACGAAGCCAATTCTATAGAAAAAATAAAAGAAATTACTCCAACTGCAGATCCGTTTCGCGTACTTCTTGGAGACTTCGTAACCACCGAAGACGGTACCGGCATCGTTCACACCGCCCCCGCTTTTGGTGCTGATGACTTCCGCGTTGGTAAAAAATACAATATCGGTATTCTCACCATGGTTGACCGCCAGGGAAAATTTGTGGATGGACTGGGTGAGTTCAGCAAACGCTATGTAAAGAATTACAAAGACGATAAAGATTACGTGGATGTAAACGTTGACATCAGTGTGAAACTAAAAAAAGAAAACCGCGCATTCAAAGTAGAAAAATACGAGCACAGTTACCCACATTGCTGGAGAACAGATAAGCCTATTCTCTATTATCCGCTCGATGCCTGGTTCATCAAAACCACGGCTGTAAAAGACAGGATGGTGGAACTGAACAAAACCATCAACTGGAAACCCAAATCAACAGGCGAGGGCCGTTTTGGCAACTGGCTGGAAAACATGGTAGACTGGAACCTGAGCCGCAGCCGCTACTGGGGTACACCATTACCCGTATGGCGCACAGAAGACGGAGAAGAAGAAGTTTGTATCGGTTCTATTGAAGAACTTAATGATGGCATCCGCAAAGCAAACGAGGTACTCGGTGGCGATACCAATAAAAATTATTTACACGAAGGCATACTCGACCTGCACAAACCTTTTGTGGATGAGATCGTACTGGTCAGCAAAACCGGTAAGCCGATGCACCGTGTTCCCGATCTTATTGATGTATGGTTTGATAGCGGAGCGATGCCGTATGCACAATGGCACTATCCTTTCGAGAATAAATCTTTCATTGATAAAGGCGAAGCCTTCCCCGCAGATTTTATTGCAGAAGGTGTTGACCAGACACGAGGATGGTTCTATACCCTGCATGCATTGGGTGTAATGCTGTTTGATAATGTGGCCTACAAAACCGTAGTGAGTAACGGGCTTGTGCTGGATAAGAACGGCAATAAAATGAGCAAACGTCTCGGTAACGTGGTGAACCCGTTCGAGACGATTGAAAAATATGGGGCAGATGCCACCAGGTGGTACCTGATCACCAATGCTTCTCCCTGGGATAACCTCAAGTTCGATCTTGCGGGTATACAGGAAGTACAGCGTAAATTCTTTGGCACCTTATATAATACGTACCAGTTCTTCGCGCTGTATTCCAATGTGGATGGCTTTGCTTTTAAAGAAGCCGCCGTTCCGTTAGCCGACAGACCTGAGATCGACCGCTGGATATTATCATCACTGAATACACTGATCAAAAATGTAACACAGGCGATGAACGATTATGAGCCAACACTGGCTGGTCGTGCGATAGAAGAATTTGTAGATGAGCACCTGAGCAACTGGTATGTCCGTCTCTGCCGCCGCCGTTTCTGGAAAGGCGAGTACGAACAGGATAAGATCAGCGCCTACCAGACATTGTATGAGTGCCTGGAAACCATTGTAAGACTGGTGGCGCCTATTTCGCCATTCTTCAGCGATACTATTTTCCGCAACCTGAACCTGGTAACGGGCAGGTTTGGGGTTGAATCCATACACCATGCAGATTTCCCGGTGGCGGATGAAACAGCTATTGATGCGGCACTGGAAGAAAGGATGCAACTGGCGCAGGATATCTGTTCATTGGTCTTATCAATCCGTAAAAAAGTAAATATCAAGGTGCGCCAGCCTTTGCAAAAGGTGATGATTCCTGTTTTCAGCGACGGTATGCAAACCCAGCTGGAAAAAATAGCCGACCTGATCAAAGCGGAGGTGAATGTGAAAGAAATGGTCTATATCACCGCAACGGAAGGGGTGATCAGTAAAAAGATCAAAGCCAATTTCAAGGCCCTCGGAACCCGTATGGGAGCGAAAATGAAAGCGGTAAGTGCGGCCATAGCTGCTATGGGTCAGTCGGATATAGCGAGCCTGGAGAAAGCGGGTAAATTTGATTTGTCAATTGATAATGAGATAGTTACCATTGAATTGGCAGATGTGGAGATCACCGCGGAAGACATTCCGGGCTGGAGCGTTGCGAGCAAAGGCAGTCTTACCGTGGCGCTGGATATCACCATTACGGAAGAACTGGCCCGGGAAGGGGAAGCGAGAGAGTTCGTAAATCGCATACAAAATATCAGAAAAGAAAGCGGTTTTGACCTCACAGACCGTATATTCGTGACCGCTCAGGAGGCCCCCGCTCTAAAGCAGTCCATAATTAAATATAACGACTATATTTGCCGCGAAATTTTGGCAGATAGCATTGATTGGTTGCCTGAAATACAGGATGGCACCGAAATTGAGATCAATGATACCTTGTTGAAAGTGGTAGTAAACAAAAAAGGTTAAGACTCTATGGCTACTAAAAAACCTGCTCCGAAAAAGGCCGCCGCTAAAAAGCCGGCCCCTAAGAAAGCAGCACCCGCTAAAAAGGCAGCCAAACCTGCCCCTAAAAAGGCGGCCCCAGCTAAAAAAACGTCAAAACCCGCTCCTAAAAAGGCGGCTCCGGCTAAAAAACCAGTAAAACCTGCCCCTAAAAAGGTGGTTCCGGCTAAAAAAGCAGCGAAACCTGCTCCCAAACCGGTTCCTAAAAAAGTAGTACCGGTGAAAGCTGCTGCAAAGCCGGCTCCTAAACCAGCGCCTAAGCCTGTTGCCAAAGCGCCGCTGAAATTTGGCACCAAACCACCGCCTCCAAAACCTGCTAAGCCAGCGCCTCTGGTTTCAAAACCGCTGCCACCTATGGAAAAGCCGGTACCCAAAGGGCCGCCAACACCACCGGTGAAGCCAGTTAAAAAACAACACGAACCCATTAAGGAAGTAAAAGTGCCGAAGATCGCTACCCGGTCAAGCGTACCTTACCAACCCGGATATACTCAATTAGAAAAAAGAACAGACACAGTGAGAAGCAACAACGGAGAACCTTTAGTGAAATACAACGATAACGACCTGAATGAATTCAGGGAACTCATAGGCAAAAAACTCGAAGCGGCTAAAAAAGAGCTGGCTTACCTGCAGGGCCTGATCACCCGTAAGGATGAAATGGGTGGTGATAACGACGATGCGCGTTACATGACCATGGAAGACGGCAGTATGAGCATGGAAAGAGAGCAGTTGAGCCAGATGGCCAGCCGCCAGATCACCTATATCGATCACCTCGAAAAAGCGATGATGCGTATCGAGAACAAAACCTACGGTATCTGCCGTGTAACAGGTAAACTGATCGATAAGGCCCGCTTACGCGCCGTACCACACGCTACACTCAGCCTCGAAGCCAAACTGGGACTGGTGAAACCAAGCGTGGAATAACAATAGTTTGTTTCCCTATTATATGAAAGCCGCAGAGATGCGGCTTTTATTATTGAACAGATGAGCAAGGAACAAGGAACAGAAGAAGTTTTTTTGAATATCGAATAATGGAATGTAGAATTTCGAAGTAGGACCCTGTAGTCCGATCCTTGTTCAACATTCCTTGTTCCCTGCTCATCTGTTCAAAATCCTTCGATATTCGACATTCCAATATTCGATATTCACTTCACTTCTTGCATTTCCACCAATCTCCTATACATCCCGTTATGCGCCAGCAACTGTTCATGGCTCCCGCGTTCTACAATTTCTCCATGCTGTAAAACAACGATCTCATCTGCATGACGGATGGTGGAGAGCCTGTGGGCGATCACCAGTGAGGTCCGGTTCTGCATCATGTTATTGATGGCATCCTGGACGAGACGTTCACTTTCTGTATCGAGAGAAGAAGTCGCTTCGTCTAATATAAGTATGGGTGGGTTTTTCAGAACGGCCCTTGCAATTGTAAGCCTTTGTCTTTCACCACCACTGAGTTTACTGCCGCGGTCGCCGATATTAGAGTCAAAACCATCTTCTTTGTGTTGGATAAAATTGAGGGCATTGGCCACGGATGCCGCATCTTCCACTTCTTTATCCGATATTTTGTCAGCACCCAGGGCAATATTGTTGGCAATGGAATCATTGAACAGGATAGGCTCCTGTGTAACGATGCCCATCAGTTCACGTACAGAATGCAGTGTATAATTTTTGATATTCACGCCATCGATCAGCAATTCACCACCGGTTACATCATGAAACCTGGGAACCAGGTCAGCGAGGGAACTTTTACCGGCACCGGAAGATCCTACCAGGGCAATAGTCTTTCCTTTTTCAATTTTCAGGTTGATATTTTTCAGGATCACTTTATCCTCGTAAGCAAACGAAACATTTTTGAATTCGATGCTGTGTTCAAATGCAGGGATGGGCTTTGCATCAGGCAGATCGGTAACAGTTACCGTGGCGGTCAATACCTCTTCTATCCGGGCAATGGCTGAACTGCCTCTTTGAGCATTGTAAAATGCAGTGGATAATGCTTTGGCGGGGCTGATGATCTGTGTAAAGAATAAAATATACGTGATAAACGCATCAGCGTCCATACCGGCCCTGTTTTCCAGTACCAGCCTGCCGCCAAACCACAGTACACAACACAATACGATCACACCTAAAAATTCCGACATCGGCGAAGCCAGATCGCGGCGGAAATTCATCTTGTTGCGGATATCGTTCAGTGTATCATTTGTATGGAAAAATTTACCGCGTAGTATTTTTTCTGCGTTGAAGGCTTTGATTACACGTAAACCACCCAATGTTTCATCTAGTATCGACATCAACAAACCCAGTTGCTCCTGTGATTGGGTAGATTGCTTTTTCAGCGAGCGGCTCACCCTGCCTATGATAAAAGCGGTTAAGGGCAGCAGTATCAATAAAAACAAGGATAAGGACGGGCTCATGTACACCATCGATGTGAGAATGATCAGGATGGTTAATGGTTCACGTATCAAACCCTCGAGTGTACTCATCACGCTCCATTCCACTTCGTTCGCATCATTGCTCATACGGCTGATGATATCGCCTTTGCGCTGCTCGGTAAAATAGCCGATAGGTAATTGTAATATCTTGGCATAAAGGTCGGAGCGCAACTTGGTCATCACATAATTGCGCATAGGTGCCAATACCCTGAATGACAGGTAGGTGAACATATTCTTGAAGAAAACGGAAACAATGATTACCCCGCAGATAAAACCAAGCGCAGAGATCTGTCCGTATTGCTGGATCAGTTCGCTGAGAAAATATTTCATGTAATCAAGGATCCCGTCGGCCGAAAAGGTCCATTCGGGGCGCTGTACGATCAGTTTATCCTGGTGGAACAACAGGTTCAGAAAAGGCACCAGCATGGTAAGCGATACCAGTGAAAACACGATCGATAACAGGTTGAACAGCACATAGAGGCCTATCTTGCTTTTCTGGCTTCTCAGGTAAAAAAGTATCCTCGAAAATCGCTTCATAAGCTAAAACCGGTTAAAACGAGGCAAAGTAAGTAATTTTGCCCTCAATCAAATGTTAGAATATGGAGGAAGGAAAAAGACAAAGACAGGTGGCCGGCGCATTGCAGGAAGAACTGAATGATATTTTCAGGCGGTTAAACCTGTCCATGATAGACGGCGGAATGGTATCGATTGCCTCCGTAAAAGTTACCCCGGATCTGCTTGAGGCCCGTATATACCTCAGCCTGTTCCAGGTAAAGGACCCTAAAGCGGTGATGAAGACCATTGAATCACGTGCATGGGAGATCAAAAAAGAACTGGTAGCACGTATCAAGCACCAGTTACGCAGGGTACCCGTACTGCATTTTTATCTTGACGATACCCTTGACTATGTGTTCAAGATGGAAGAGGTGTTTAAGAAGATCAATGAAGACAAGAAAGAAGGTTGATAGTTGAAAGATGATAGTTGGCAGGTTGAAAAATTTTCAACTCTCAACTCTCAACGCTCAACTCTCAACTGTTATCAATCAACCTTTCAACCAGCCAATGAACCTCCTCTTCGCCTGGCGCTATTTCCGCTCAAAAAAATCCATGAATGCGATCAATATCATTGCATGGATCAGTATGGTGGCCATTGCAGTGGGCAGTGCGGCGCTGATTATCGTTTTAAGCGTATTCAATGGTTTTGAGGACCTGGTAAAAGGATTATACGCAGATTTTTACGCAGATGTGCGTATTGCGCCCGCAAAAGGGAAAACCTTTCATGTATCAACGGCACAGATACAATCCATTAAAAATACCCATGGCATTGTGGCGGTCAGTTTTGTAGCGGAAGAAAAAGCCATGCTACAGGGCGCTTTTCAAACGATCGTATCCGTAAAAGGGGTGGATGATCAATACACGTCTGTAACAAGGGTAAATGCACCACAACATTTACCGCGTGGTAAATTTGAACTGGGCACACTGGATGCACCCCAAATCGTGGTAGGCGCCGGAATTGAAAATGCGGCAGGGGTGGATGTAGACAGGCAGGTACCTGTCACGGTTTATTTACCCAATAAACAGGCAAAAAGACTGAGTTCAGATGATGGTCTCAACTCATACAATGTATTACCCTCCGGCACTTTTGTGGTACAGCAGGATTTTGATAATAAATACGCATTCACCAATCTCTCCTTTGTAAAGTATATGCTGGGTATGGCTGATGATGAATTCAGCTCCATTGAATTAAAGACCGGGGGAACCGATGCGGATAAAGTAAAAAAAGAACTTCAGTCAAAACTTGGCAGTGCTTTTCTGGTAGAAACCCGTTATGAACAGAACCGCAGCCTGTATGCTGTTATGCAGGTAGAAAAATGGGTGATCTTTGGTATCCTTTGCCTGATACTGATCGTAGCCGCATTCAATATGATCGGTGCGCTGACCATGCTGGTGCTGGAAAAACAAAAAGATATCGCGGTATTAAAAGCCATGGGTGCCAGTGACGCAACCGTACAGCGTATCTTCCTCGGTGAAGGCATGTTGCTGGCCGGGATTGGCGGAACGGCAGGTATCGGACTCGCCGCTCTTTTCTGCTGGTTGCAATTGAGTTTCAAACTCATAAAACTTGGGGGTAATAGTTTTATCATCGACTACTACCCGGTGAAAATGATGCCGACAGATTTTTTGCTGGTGATAGCTACAATTGTTTTAATAGCGGTACTCGCCGCATGGATACCCGCACGCAAAGCGGGGTTGCAGTTGTTTTCATTGAAGAGTTAAACGTCCTTGCGAGCGAAGCGAAGCAATCTGTGATTTGCATAATTAATCTGTGTCTGGCTAGTAGCATCTTTCGTTTGCTCTTTCAACCTGACTATTCAAAACACAGGTTGCTTCGCTACGCTTGCAAGGACGCGCATAAAAAAAGGGTATCACAAAACGTGATACCCTTTTACCATATAAAATCAGATTAATAATCCCCCATCGTCTCCGGCAATTGCCCCAAAGCTTTTGCCAGTTGCTCATCATTTGGCGCGATGCCGTGCCACTCGTGGCTACCCATCATAAAATCGATGCCTTGTCCCATTTCGGTTTTCATCAGTATACAGATGGGTGATCCTTTTCCTGTCATGGATTTGGCTTTGTCCAGTGTTTTCACCACATCATCCATATCATTACCGTTCATTTCAATCACTGTCCAGTTAAACGCTTCAAATTTTTCACGCAGACCATCCAGTCCCATCACTTTTTTGGTAGGGCCATCGATCTGCTGACCGTTCCAGTCGATGGTAGCGATCAGGTTATCTACTTTATGGTGCGCCGCAAACATAATGGCCTCCCAGTTCTGGCCCTCGTCAAGTTCACCATCACCATGTAATGAAAAAACAAGGTGGTTATCGCCATTCAGTTTTTTGGTAAGCGCTGCGCCGATGGCTACGCTCATGCCTTGTCCCAGCGAACCACTGGCAATACGTACACCCGGCAGGTGCTCATGCGTGGTAGGGTGTCCCTGCAGGCGTGAGTTGATCTTGCGGAAAGAAGCCAGTTCCTTCACATCAAAATACCCCGAACGTGCCAGGGCCGAATAATAGACAGGTGAGATATGCCCGTTTGACAGGAAGAAAAGGTCCTCATTTTTTCCATCCATGGAAAATTTAGTATCATGTTTCATGGCATGAAAAAACAGGGCAGTAAAATAATCCGCGCAACCCAGTGAACCACCGGGGTGGCCGCTTTGCACGGCATGTACCATTCGTACGATATCCCTTCTTACCTGGGACGCAATATTCTGAAGTTCGGCAACACTTGACATAGCTGTTTTTATTATGGCTGCGAAAATAGGAAATAGTTTGGAGTTTGGGGTTTGCGGTTTGGGGTCATCAGTGCGGAATACAAACTCTAAACTCCCAACTCCAAACCCCAAACTATTTCCTATTTTCGCCCACACATACAGAAAAGCTTACTATATGACAGAGGAAATACAACTGATCGCAGAAGATGCGGAAGACAGTATGAAAAAGGCCATCGAGCACCTGGAAGCAGAATTGACCAGGATCAGGGCCGGTAAAGCCTCACCGACCATGCTGGACGGAATTACCGTAGACTATTACGGTGCGCCTACACCGATCGCACAGGTGGCCAATGTTACCGTACTGGATGCACGTACGCTCAGTATCCAGCCTTGGGAAAAACCCATGCTGGCGCAGATCGAAAGGTCGATCATGCAGGCCAATATCGGGGTAACCCCGCAAAATGATGGTAACCAGATCCGTTTGTTCATGCCCCCGTTAACCGAGGAAAGAAGAAAAGAACTATTCAAAAAAGCCAGCGGCGAGGGCGAACATTCCAAAGTAGCCATCCGCAATATCCGCAGGGATGCGATCGAGCAGGTTAAAAAACTACAGAAAGACGGGCTGAGCGAAGATGCGGCCAAAGACGGCGAAGATTCGGTTCAGTCCATTACCGATAAATACATTGTGCTGGTGGATAAACACCTGGCGGCGAAGGAAAAAGAAATGATGTCTGTCTGACGACAGAAAGGATCAAGAGGCAATATACAAGCCACAAGGTTCAAGAGACAAGGCGGTCCATTGCGTAACCCTTGTCTCTTGAACCTTGTGGCTTGTACCTTTTATTAAGATTTTTTATTGACGAGGTACACGCCTGACAGAATAATTCCCAAACACCCGATCTGCACCAGCGTAACCTGTTCTCCATACACCAATCCCCAGAGTACGGCTACAAACGGTATTCCATAAGTTACCATTGAGGCAAACAGATGACCGGATCTTTTGATCAGCATATAAAAAAGGATGGAGGCAACCGCAGTTCCCATCACGCCGAGTATAAAAGAAGCGGCTGTTGATTTGAGTATGCCGTGGTCGGTAAACGGTAATGCGAAATAGCCTGTGATCCCTAAAATAATGATACAGGGAATAACAAGGAACACAAATGCCAGTGAAGCAATATTCAGTGAACCGATGCCCTGCATATAACGTCCTACCAGGTTCACATTCAAACCATACAAAGCCGTTGCCAGCAGGATGTATAAGGAATAGGAAAGGTTTTGAAAACTGAAATGCCCCGAAGATGCTATCAGCAGGCAAAGACCAATAAATCCGATAAACACACCCAGGATCTTGATCGCATTTGCTTTCAACTGGAAAAACAGCATACCGATCATGATCACAAAAAATGGCGTGAGTGCATTCAGGATGCCTGCTAATGCGCTGTCGAGTTTGGTTTCGGCTATGCAGAACAAATAGGCGGGAAAAAAACTGCCGATCAATCCGGAAACTATTACCAGTAATATCTTGTCTTTTGGTATGGCTTTCCACGCCTTTCGCGCAAAAGGTATCAGTACCAGTCCCGCACTCAACATACGAATGGATGCCACCTGGTAAGGTGTAAGGGTGATCATCCCTTCCTTCATCAATATAAAAGAACTACCCCAGATGATTGACAGGAGAACAAACAGTCCCCAGTTGAAGAGTTTTTCTTTCAAGCAATTAATTTGTGTGAAGTTCCGGCATTTGCCATTGTAAAAGAATAATTTTAAGAAAACTTATCTACCGTGAATACCATTCATCTGAATAAGATCAGCACACGGGCCCCGCGATCGATCAATAAGGAAAAGACCAAAGAAAAAACAGCGGCGATCATTGCGGAACTGGATGATCTGCAAAACCTGTTGTATGCAGAATCTAAACATTCGGTGCTGATCATTCTGCAGGGAATGGATGCCAGCGGTAAAGATGGGTTGATCAGGGATGTATTCGGAAAGATGAACCCGCAGGGTGTACGTGTAACTTCTTTTAAACAACCCACAGAACTGGAGTTGTCACATGATTTTTTATGGCGTATTCACCAACAGGTGCCAGCCAAAGGGGTGATCCAGGTATTTAACCGGTCACATTATGAAGATGTGTTGATCACAAGGGTACATAAATTGGTAGATGATAAACAGGCGCTTGATCGTATGCAGTCGATCAACGATTTTGAACAGTTACTTGTGAAACATAACAAAACCAGTATCCTGAAATGCTATCTCCATTTATCACCGGAAGAGCAGCAACTTCGTTTGCAGGAAAGGGTGCAGGATCCAAAGAAACACTGGAAGTATAATCAGAATGACCTCAAAGAATCCAAACACTGGAATACTTACCGGAAGATGTACGAGGATTGTTTCAAACATTGCAGTAAAATCCCCTGGCATATTATACCGGCTGACCAGAACTGGTATAAGGAACACATGGTGGCTACAGCATTGCATAAGTTGCTGAAAGGATTAAAAATGCAATATCCAGGTCTGAAAAAGTAGCCTGCACAGAAGAAATTCGATAGTAAGGATTGGGGGAATATTGTATATTGGTAATAACCAAAAACTATTTGTATGGGAATGTTCAAGGAATTCAAAGAGTTTGCCATAAGGGGCAACCTGGTTGATACGGCCGTTGCCTTTATCATGGGTGCCGCTTTCGGAAAAGTGGTCACGGCTTTTGTGGAAGGAATGGTGTCGCCAATGGTTGGGTTGCTAACCGGGGGTGTGGATTTTACCAAAAAAATATGGATCGTTAAACATGGGATACCTGAGGTAAAAGATGCAGCCGGCAAGGTGGTTACACCCGCAGTGGCGGATGTAGCCGTAAAATATGGCCTGTTCATTACCAACCTGATCGATTTTGTCATAGTAGCGTTCGCCGTATTCATGGTGATCAAAGCCATTAACCGTCTCAGGCGCAAGGAAGAGGCTGCCCCTCCCGCAGAACCGCCGGCACCTTCTGCTACGGAGAGTTTGTTGATGGAGATAAGGGACTCGTTGAGGAAATAGTTTAAAGTTTGGTGTTTGGGGTTTGGAGTTTTATTTCAACCCCAAACCCCTAACGCCAAACTCCAGACTGATACGTGGATAACTATTCCCCACCCCCCATCCATAATACCCCCGTTTCGGCTTTCTTTGCACCAAAGCATTGACAAGTGAATAATGTGAGTTACCAGATCAAACTGGACCAGTTTGAAGGACCTTTTGACCTCCTGCTGTTTTTTATTGAGCGCGATGAGCTGGATATCTACAATATCCCCATTACCAGGATCATCAATGATTTTCTGGATTATATACACCAGGGAGAAAAACTGAATATTGAACTCAGCAGTGAGTTCATCCTGTTCGTGTCTACCCTGATGCGTATCAAGGCAAGGTTATTATTGCCAAGAAAGGAAATAGATGCACAGGGCAACGAGATAGATCCGCGCCAGGAACTGATCGACAAGATCCTCGAATACAAACGCTTTAAAGAAGCCGCCGTGCAGATGGCCGAAATGGAAGCGATGCGTATGCTGATGGTAAAACGCGGTAACCTGCAGCGTGAAATAGCCTTTATAGGTGAAGAAGCATCTGAAGGAACGGAGATACAGAACATTACTCTTTTCAAACTGATGAAAGCGTTTGAAAAAGTGATGTTGCGGGTTCAGGAGCGCCAGAACAGACCTGTACATACCGTTGTCCGTTACAACTACACCATGGAAGGCAGCCGCGATTTTATGCTGGGCATGGTGGAGAAAGAGAGAACCGTTTCTTTTGAAAAAATATTTGAAGACTGCCAGGACAGGGTACATGCCATTTTCCTCTTCCTTTCCATACTCGAATTATCACAGCAGAAATTTATGAAGCTGCTCGTTGGCCAGGGCATGAACAATTTTATCGTTGAATGGAACGAGAACCGCGAAGAAGATCTGCAAGCGGAAGGAATTACAGATGAGCAGATCGATTCTACTGAAACATCTGAACAGGATAATTAGTCACATCTTGCCGTTGCTGGTCGCCTGACCAGCAACCTGCGGAAGTTCAATGTTGGTCAGGCGACCAACATCGGCGAAACAGGATAATTAATAACACCTACTAAATCTGTGAATCTGTGGCGAATAATTGTACGCCACAGATTCACAGATTTTTTTTGAGGATTACAAAAAACATAAAAACCCCGTGCCTTAGTGCCTTTGTGTGCAAATAAATTTCTCACAAGGACACTAAGGCACGGTTAGCGATTTTATCCGGCAACAGTAGAAGAAACGGTTACGGTATCTTTCATAAGCTCTCTTACCACATCAGCAATACCCTGTGCATCATACGCACATTCCCTGTAGAGTTCTTTAGGTGTACCATGTTCCACCAGCCTGTCGGGGATACCCAATATTTTTATTTCGGCTTTGTAGTTATACTCATTCATGAATTCAAGCACGGCACTGCCAAAACCACCAACGACGGTGCCATCTTCTACTGTAACGATTTTGGAATACTTACTGAAAACCTCGTGCAGCAGATCTTCATCTATCGGTTTTACAAAACGAAGATCATAGTGTGCAGGATCAATGCCCTGTGTCCTTAATTCGCGGATAGCGGCCTGTGCAAAATTGCCGGGATGACCAAAACTCAATATGGCTATTTCTTTACCATCTTTCAGTTTACGTCCCTTGCCTATCGGTAATTCTTCAAATGGTGTTTTCCATTCGGGCATCACACCTTCACCACGCGGGTATCTTATCACGAAAGGATATTCGTTACTGTCCAGTTGTGCGGTGTACATCAGGTTACGCAGTTCCTGTTCGTTCATCGGTGCGCTCACCACCAAATGGGGGATACAACGCATATACGGGATATCATAACAGCCATGGTGTGTAGGGCCGTCTTCGCCTACCAGCCCGGCCCTGTCGAGACAGAATACTACCGGTAATTTCTGGATGGCCACATCATGCACTACCTGGTCATAAGCTCTTTGCATAAAGGAAGAGTAGATATTACAGAACACACGCATACCCTGTGTGGCCATACCGGCACTCACGGTTACGGCATGTTGTTCGCAGATGCCCACATCAAATGCGCGTTTCGGCATTTTCTCCATCATGAATTTGAGGGAAGAGCCGCTGGGCATTGCCGGGGTTACACCGATGATCTTATCATTCTTTTCCGCCAGCTCAATAATTGTATGACCAAATACATCCTGGTATTTTGGGGGCTGCGGTGCGTCGATCTTCTTTTTAAATATTTCACCGGTCACTTTATCAAACAATCCCGGAGCGTGCCATTTGGTCTGGTCCTTTTCTGCGAGGGAATAGCCTTTGCCTTTTACGGTAACGATATGCAACAACTTAGGGCCGGGTATTTCTTTCAGGTCCTTCAGTGTATCGACCAGTTTGGTAATATTGTGTCCATCGATCGGGCCGAAATAACGGATCTGTAAAGCTTCGAAAAGATTACTGCTTTTGGTTACCATGCCTTTCAGCCCGGCTTCCATTTTTCCGGCCATATCGCGGGTGAATTTTTTACCCACGGGCAGTTTTCCCATCAGGTTCCATACTTCATCCCTGAACTTATTATAGGTGGGAGAGGTACTGATATCTGTAAGGTATTCCTTTAGCGCGCCCACATTCGGGTCGATGCTCATGCAGTTATCATTCAATATGATCAGCATATCACTGTCAGCCACACCTGCATGGTTCATGGCTTCAAAAGCCATACCGGCTGTCATTGAGCCATCACCTATTACGGCAACGGATTTGCGTTGTTCGCCTTTGTATTTGGCGGCCATCGCCATACCCAGCGCCGCGGAAATAGAGGTGGAAGAATGGCCCACACCAAACGTATCATATTCACTTTCACTGCGTTTGGGAAAACCACTCAGTCCCTTGTACTTGCGGTTGGTGATAAAATTATCCCTTCTGCCGGTGAGGATCTTATGGCCATACGCCTGGTGGCCCACATCCCATACCAATTGATCGTAAGGTGTATTGTACACGTAATGAAGTGCAACGCTCAATTCTACCACACCCAGACTGGCCGCAAAATGCCCGCCATGCACACTTACTACATCAACGATATACTGTCTCAGTTCATCGCAAACCTGGTGTAATTGTTCGCGGCTGAGTTTTTTCAGGTCATCGGGAGAGTCGATTTTCTGTAATAAAGGACCGGGCGCTATCTGCATTCAAAAGGGATTGTAGTGTAAAATTAAGGTATTTGAGCTATCAGCTTTGAGCTATCAGCCATCAGCTTTCAGCCTTTTGCTATCACTTAATAGCAGTAAACTTTTCATGATTACTGAAAGCTGAGGGTTGAAGTCTGATAGCTCAAAGCCCCCTGACCCGCCAAAACCAAGCTTTCAAGCCAAACAGACCCTGATTTTGCCTTTAATCAAAATTAGCAGTTGCGCGGTTCGGCTTTGCATATATATTTGTCTCCAACATGAGAGGTAAATCTTCAATATACTGGTGGTGCCAGCTAGGCGGCTGGTTGTTATATGGTCTGACCATGCTGTTCTTCGCGTATGTATTCCAGAACAGGAACAACGATATTCTATTCCGCCGCATCGCTATTACGATCCTTTTTGGCTTGTTTTTCACCAATTTACTGCGTGAACTCATCATCCGGCTGGAATTAAGACCGCCGCTGATGCGCAAAAACTGGGGCATATTGACCGTTGTGGTACTGGGCATAGTGGTAATGTATAACCTCGCCAACAGCGCCATCGTGGAACTGCTGCAGATGTACGATTCCAAGACCAAAGTGTCTATGGAAAAGCGTTTCCTGGCCAACCTGATCTTTGATTCGCCGCTGATACTGGTATGGGTTTCCATTTATTATCTCTGGCATTATGTAGAACTGGGTACCAGCAATGAGATCCAGAAAGTGAAACTGGAGAGCCTGGTAAAAGAACTGGAACTCAAGACCATCAAATCGCATATCAACCCGCATTTTATTTTTAATGCCCTTAACAGTATCCGCGCCTTGGTAGATGAGAACCCGGAAAGGGCAAGAACGGCTATTACCGAACTAAGCAATATCCTCCGCAGCAGTATGCAGGCCGAGAAACTGGAAACCGTGCCTTTTGAGCGCGAACTCAATATTGTAAAAGATTACCTGGCCCTGGAACATATCCGTTTCGAGGACCGCCTGCAGGTGGAGTATGATATCGATGAAGATACACTCGACCAGCCCGTACCACCCATGATGCTGCAGACCCTCGTAGAAAATGCCATCAAACATGGCATTGGCAAACAAAAACAAGGCGGGCGCATCAAAGTCATATCTGATTATACCGATAACCACCACGAACTGATTGTACTGAACACCGGTTCATTGGACGGCATTACCGCCGCCGGGGATGGGTTCGGTCTCAATAGTACCCGCAACCGGTTAAAGCTGTTATTCGGCGACAAAGGAAGTTTCTCTATCAGGGACACCCCGGATGGTATGGTGGAAGCCAAAGTAAAAATGCCGGTACAGCAGTTTAATGTCCCTGTCAATTCCTAAATTCGCGATATGGCAATCAAAGCAATAATCATTGATGACGAACGTCTGGCCCGTAATGAGCTCAAAAAACTCTTACAGGACCATTCCGATATTGAAGTGATCGAAGAGGCGGCTAATGTAGATGATGGTATCGAAAAGATCGAAACACTCAATCCCGACCTGATCTTCCTGGATATCCAGATGCCCGGCAAAACCGGATTCGACCTGCTGGCAGAAGTGGAAAAAGCGCCAAGGGTGATCTTCACCACGGCATACGATGAATACGCGATCAAAGCGTTTGAAGTAAATGCGCTGGATTACCTGCTCAAGCCGATAGAACCCAAACGCCTGGCCGATGCCATCCAGAAATTACAGGCAGAGATCTTCAAGGAAAATGTAGGGATCAACGGTGGTAACCGCGGCCCGCTTACCGAGTTCGACCAGGTATTTGTAAAAGACGGCGAACGCTGCTGGTTTGTAAAACTGGGCGAGATCCGTTTGTTTGAAAGCGTGGGTAATTATGCCAAAGTATTCTTCGGAACACATAAGCCACTTATCCTCAAATCACTCAACGCACTGGAAGAAAGACTGGACGACAGGATGTTCTTCCGCGCCAACCGTAAACACATCATCAACCTCCGCTGGATAGAAAAAATAGAACCTTATTTCAATGGCGGATTACTGGTTGACCTGAAAGGCGGTGAAAAAATTGAAGTGAGCCGCAGGCAGACCGTTAAGTTTAAAGAAATGATGAGTTTGTGATCGGTCAGGCCGCTGGAAGCGGCCCGACCGGTTGCAGCAACCAAATACACCTCTCTATCACATGCCATCGGCCAGACCGCTTCCAGCGGCCGGGCCGCAACCCCAAAATAACGAAATGAAAAAATTATCCCTGCTGCTGTTGTGCGCAACAGCAACAACTATTTCCTTCGCCCAGGATATTGACAAGATCATCAATGCCAAAGAAGTAGAACGTGTTGAAAAGATCTTATCCGCCGATGACATGGAGGGCCGCGCCACATTTACACGCGGAAATGATAAAGCGGCTGCATTCATCGCCGATGAGTTTAAAAAAGCAGGTTTGCAAACATGGAAGAACAGTAATACACACCTTCAATCGTTTACCATGGTAAGCGGCAGGCCGCTAAGTATTACGGCAAAAGCAGATGGTGCAGAAATTGATCCCCAAAAAATAGTGGTTATTTCAGGTAAAACAGAAGTGCGTGTTACAGAAACATCCGGACTGGAAAAAGTGGTTATACAGAAAGGAGCCAATCTTAATGTTGAGTTGCGCAAATACACAACCACCGGCAAAAGTTACCTGATTCTGATGGATACATCGTTTGCCGGCACCTTCAGCAGGCTTGGTGGTGGCAGACCTTCTGCGAAATCTGACAGGACGATCATATATCTCCTTACTTCACAGGATCCTCAGACTTTTTCTGTTGAAGCAAAGTTCCCAGAAGTGAACCTGCAAAATGTGGTGGGCGTGCTTCCGGGTAAAAGCAAGGCCAATGAATACGTGATCTTTTCAGGTCATTATGATCATCTTGGTGTACGGGCAAAAGATGCGCAGGGCAACGTGTTGCCGGATTCGATTTTTAACGGAGCAAACGATGATGCTGCAGGTACTACGGCGGTGATTATGCTGGCGCAGTATTTCAAAAAACTGGGTAACAATGAACGTACGCTGGTATTTGCCGCGTTTACAGCGGAAGAAGTAGGTGGATACGGCTCCCAGTATTTTTCAAAACAATTTAATGCGGATGATGTAAAAGCGATGTTCAATATCGAGATGATCGGTACGGAAAGTAAGTGGGGTAAAAACTCTGCTTATATTACCGGTTACGAAAGAACCGACATGGGCAAAATATTGCAGGGAAACCTGGAAGGTACCGGATTTACTTTCCACCCTGATCCGTATTTCCCAATGCCTTCAACATCGAATCTTTTTTACCGTTCAGATAATGCCACACTCGCAAGACTGGGTGTTCCTGCACACACCATTTCAACAGCCAAAATGGATTCCGAACCGCATTACCACAAAGCCAGTGATACTATTGAAACACTGGACATGGAAAATATGGCTATGATCATTAAATCTATTGCCTTGAGTTCAAGAGGTATTGTGAGCGGGAAGGAAACACCTTCGAGGGTGGATGTTTCTACTTTGCGTTAGAGGAATTAATTTGCCCCGTTCTTCAGAACGGGGAATAAAGACAGAATTTAAACGGCCTCGGGACTTAAGTCCCGAGGCCGTTTGTTTGGGGCTATTCTATATCCCCGCTCTGAAGAGCGAGGCAACATAAATCTTGGAATGTTCAGGGATTTAATGCAAGGACTACACATTCACCGGCACACTATGCACCGCCGCACTGATCTCTTTAATCAATGAAGTATCTTTCTCTATCGCATTCCCCACAACAATAATATCTGCACCTGCTTTGCAATTGCGGTAAGCTTTTTCCGGTTCTGTAATACCGCCACCAACGATCAGTGGCGCTTCAATATGCCGGGCCACTTTTTCGATCATCAGTTCGGTGATAGGGCGCTTGGCGCCGCTGCCGGCATCCATATAGATGAGTTTCATGCCCAGCATTTCGCCGGCCATCGCAGTACACATCGCTATATCATTTTTATCCGCAGGGATAGGAGCAGCATTGGAGATATACGATACCGTAGTAGGTGCACCGCCATCAATTACCATATAGCCGGTAGGCATGATCTCCAGCCCGCTTTTCTTTACAAAAGGGGCGCTTACCACATGTTGTCCGATCAACAGTTCCGGGTTACGGCCTGATATCAGCGAGAGATACAGTAAAGCATCCGCATATTTACTCACCTGCGAGGGTGAACCGGGAAATAAAATAACAGGGATATCACAACTTGATTTGATCTGCTGGATACAGTCATCCAGGTAACTCGAAATGACCAGGCTGCCACCTACAAAAAAATAATCCACTTTGGCATCGGTACCCAGAGCAACCAGTTGATCGATCTTTTCATTATCCACTTTGTCAGGATCTATCAGTACGGCAAAAGATTTTTTGCCGGCTTTCTTCCTTTCTACAAACTGGTTATATAACGGTTGCTTCATTCGTCTGGCGGATATGTCTGCTGCAAAAATGCGGAAAAGTTTTCGTTTAACGGCAGTCACGGGGCTTTCTGCCCCCTAATACTTGAAAGATAGCGCATTATTTATGACCTGATATTGCTATATACCTGCCCTTTTTTTGTAAAATTCTCACTTTCCCGTCCGTACCTACATTTACGGAAAAATACCCGTCCGGCAACGTTTTTGCTGAAATATTCTTTTCTACAGTTGTGTATTTCCGCTCAAATGCAGCGTGGATTTGGGCTTTCGGATTGTCCACATTCTTTATGCACAACCTGTTGATATTTCAGCTTCGGAACTATGGGAACGGAAAGATATTTTCGTCAACCCGCTGAACATTTTGTTTCCGGCGGGTAACCCATAACAACAAGCATAACGCATTAAATTCAGCACACAGCTATGTCTAACCCACGCACCACCAAAGGCCTCTCATTCAGCCGCCGCTTCACCAAAGATGAAGTGAGCCCATTCGACATGTTCGAGTACGATTACCGCGACAGCGTGATCAAAAATCCGAATGGCGAAAAAGTGTTTGAAATGAATAACGTAGAGGTTCCGAAGCAGTGGAGTCAGATAGCCACTGATATCCTCGCACAAAAATATTTCCGTAAAGCCGGCGTACCGCAGGCAGATGGAACCACCGGCAGGGAAACCAGTGTTAAACAGGTGGCACACCGTATGGCCAACTGCTGGCGCGTATGGGGTGAGCGTTATGGCTATTTTGCATCAGCCAAAGATGCTGGTGTGTTTTACGACGAACTGGTGTACAGCATCCTTAACCAGGCCTGCGTACCCAATTCACCACAATGGTTCAACACGGGATTGCACGAAAGCTATGGCATCACCGGTAAACCACAGGGCCATTATTTCGTGGATCCGAAAGACAGCAAGCTGAAAAAATCTTCCAACGCTTATGAACGTCCCCAGCCACATGCCTGCTTTATTTTAAGCGTGACCGATGACCTGGTGAATGATGGCGGTATTATGGACCTCTGGACACGTGAGGCCCGTATCTTCAAATACGGTTCTGGTGTAGGAACCAATTTCTCACAGATACGCGGAGGCGGAGAAAAATTAAGCGGTGGCGGAACCTCCAGCGGTTTGATGAGCTTTTTGAAAATAGGTGACCGCGCAGCTGGCGCCATCAAAAGTGGTGGTACTACCCGTCGCGCGGCTAAAATGGTTTGTCTCGATCTTGATCACCCCGAGATCATGGAATTCATCAACTGGAAAGTAGGCGAAGAAAAGAAAGTGGCCGCCCTGGTAGCTGCGGGTTATGATAATAGTTATGAAGGAGAAGCGTATGCAACCGTATCCGGTCAAAACTCCAATAACTCTGTACGTATCCCCAACTCATTCTTTAAAGTACTGGAAGAAGATGGCGATTGGGAACTGAAAGCTCGTACCGATGGCCGCACCATGAAAAAAATCCCGGCCCGTGATGTATGGGAAAAAATATCCTATGCCGCATGGCGCTGCGCTGATCCGGGTACACAGTATGATACCACCATCAACGAATGGCACACCTGTCCCAAAGGCGGTCGTATCAATGCATCCAATCCATGTTCAGAATACATGTTCCTGGATAATACCGCCTGTAACCTGGCATCGATCAACCTGCGCCAGTTCCATACAGAACAGAACAATATTTTTGATGTAGCAGGATTTGAATACACTACCCGCTTATGGACAACCGTGCTGGAGATTTCTGTATTGATGGCGCAGTTCCCTTCCAAAGAAGTGGCGCAGTTATCTTACGATTACCGTACACTGGGATTAGGATTCGCCAACCTCGGCTCTATGCTGATGGTAAGCGGTATTCCTTACGATAGTGAAGAGGCCCGCGGTATTGCCGGCGCCATCAGCGCTATCATGACCGGTGTTTCTTACAAAACATCCGCAGAAATGGCATCTTTCCTTGGTGCCTTTGATAAATACGAAGAGAACAAAGAAGACATGCTGCGTGTAATGCGCAACCACCGCGCCGCTGCTTATGATGCAGAAGATGCGTATGTGGGCATTGAAATCAAACCACAGGGTATCAAGGCGCAGCATTGCCCTGATTACCTGCTGAAAGCTGCTACCAAAGCATGGGATGATGCAGTGAAGCTGGGAGAAAAACATGGCTACCGCAACGCACAAACCACCGTTATCGCCCCAACCGGAACGATTGGCCTGGTGATGGATTGCGATACCACAGGTGTGGAACCTGATTTTGCTTTAGTGAAATTCAAAAAATTAAGCGGTGGTGGTTATTTCAAGATCATTAACCAATCAGTTCCGCAGGCATTGCGTAACCTGGGGTATAGTCCTAAGGAAGCAGATGCCATAGAAAAATATGCAGTAGGTGCTGCCAGCTTTGAAAACGCTCCGTTCGTAAATCCGGAAGCACTTAGGGCCAAAGGTTTTACAGAAGAAGAAATTGAGAAACTGAATGGCGCAGCCAAATCGGCATTTGAGATCGGCTTCCTGTTCAACCGTTTTACATTGGGCGATGAATGTATGCAGCGCCTGGGCTTTACAGAAGAACAGTATGCAGACTGGAACTTCAACCTGCTCGAAGAACTGGGCTTTACCGAAGAACAGATCGATGCCGCCAACGATTATATATGCGGAACAATGACCGTAGAAGGCGCGCCTTACCTGCAGGACGAACACCTGGTGGTATTCGACTGCGCCAACAAATGCGGTAAAAAAGGAGAGAGATATATTCATGCTTACGGACATATCCGTATGATGGGCGCCTGCCAGCCATTCTTAAGCGGCGCTATCTCCAAAACCATCAACCTGCCGCACGAAGCATCTGTAGAAGAAATTGCAGACTGCTATATGCTGAGCTGGAAACTGGGTCTGAAAGCAAATGCCCTGTACCGCGATGGTTCTAAACTGAGCCAGCCGCTGAGCAATAAATCGGATAAGAAGAAAAAAACGGAGGAAGCGGAAGAGACGAGTGACAAGGCACAAGAGACAAGTGAAGTGGTTACTGCTTCCAACATCGTTGACCTGAGCAAACTTACCGTAGACGAGTTACTGGAAGAAGTACAGAAACGTATGCAGGCTTCTACCGATACCCAATTCAAACGTGCATTGTCAGGTATCGTTGAGAAAAAATCATTACCGGCCAAACGTCGTGGCTTTACACAGAAAGCCAAGATCGGTGGACAGGTGATCTTCCTGCGTACCGGCGAATATGGGGATGGAACACTGGGCGAAATATTCATCGATCTGGCCAAAGAAGGTTCTACCCTCCGCAGTTTCATGAACTGCTTTGCGATCGCTATTTCAGTGGGTCTGCAGTACGGTGTGCCGTTGGAAGAATTTGTAGAGAAATTTGTATTCACCAAGTTCGAGCCATCGGGTATGGTGGATCACCCGAATATCAAAACAACCACATCACTGGTAGATTTCGTGTTCCGCGCACTCGCATTCGAGTACCTCGGAAGAACGGACCTGGTGCATGTACTCGACAAACCCACCATCGGAAACACCGGTGAGGGCGACGGTGATGCCACTTTTATCGGGAAGCCTGAACTGAGCAGTGTACGCGTAACAGCACCTGCATCAGCCAATACAACGCCTGTGGCACAACCACAGCCGCAAAAATTACAAAGGGCCACTGCTTCACCCGCAAGGGCAGAAACAGGGATGGATGCTGTAAATGCCGCCGCCAAAAACATGCAGAGCGATGCGCCTGCCTGTAATACCTGCGGGCATATCACCATCCGCAGCGGTACCTGTTATAAATGCCTGAACTGTGGCAACAGCATGGGTTGCAGCTAAATTTTTGATTGCCAGCCATCGGTCGGGCCGCTCAAAGCGGCCTGACCGATCGGGACCGCGCCTCTCTGGCGCGGTTTTTTGTATATTACCGTTATCGGCAGGAGCCGGGCACCTCAGATTTGTTAAATCCTTACAAACAGGATCCGTACCGCTTTTATTCCCGTACATACATTGATGAAAGAAAGAATCCTCGCATTCATGCAGGACATGCATTCCAATAATGCCTGTCTTGTAGCCGATTGGTTTTCGGATGAAAGTGAATTATGGATACCGCCAGCCATGCCGGTAAAAGGACATTCGCGTATCAAAGCATTGTTCCGGGCCATGTTCAGCCGGTACGAATTCCTTCAATGGACCATTGTTGATATCATCCCTATCAATGCCAACCGCTGTATACATATCTGTGAATCACATGGCAAACTAAGGGGCTTCGATGAATACCGTAACCGTGTAATCACCGACATCACTTTTAATGATGAAGGAAAGATTTTGAGTTTATCAGATTATTTTAAGGATACATCTGTTTTCTGCTGTAAAAGCAAATAAATCCAGGGTTGTTTCAATAAAAGAAAAACGAAGAAAAAAAGTAAAGAAGGTATCACTCAAACGACACTTCTTGTCTTCTTTTCTTCGTTTTTCTTTTATTGAAATAATACACCCATAACCTGCCAATACTCAGGTCTCTCGTTTCACGCTTCACGATCTGTTCCCGGGTTGATATTTTTTCAGCAAGCTAACGCCCATTACTCCAAAAAAATCCTACATTCATTCCTTCTAACGTCTACAAAACCTTATTGCTATATGGGAGATCTCCAGATCAAGAAATCAGGCAAGAAATACGATGCAGTGATCGTGGGTTCGGGAGCAGGTGGTGGCATGGCTGCTTATGTATTGGCCGGACAGGGTTTAAAAGTCTGCCTGCTCGAAGCAGGTGTTGATTATGATCCTGCCAAACACTCCGCACAACTTAAAAACCCCTGGGACTCACCCCGCCGCGGCGCCAGTACCAAGTTCAGGCCCTTCGGCGATTTTGACGGTTGCTACTGGGGCTGGGAAATTGACGGTGAACCTTACACACAGGCCGAAGGAAGCGATAAATGGGAATGGTGGCGCGCACGTATGATCGGCGGCCGTACCAATCACTGGGGACGCATCTCTCTCCGTTTTGGTCCCAAAGATTTCAAACGCAGAAGTATTGATGGCCTGGGAGATGACTGGCCGATCAGTTACGAGGATGTAAAACCTTATTACGATAAGATCGACCAGTTATTAGGTGTATTTGGTTCCCTAGAAGGATTGGAAAATGACCCGGATGGTATTTTTCTTCCGCCTCCTAAGCCACGTTTGCATGAACTGATGATCAAGAAAGCGGCAACAGGTATCGGTGTTCCGGTAATTCCTTCCCGTTTATCTATCCTTACCAAAAAATTACCCGGCAACGATAAGCGCGGTCAGTGTTTTTACTGCGCCCAGTGCGGACGCAGTTGTAAAATAGCAGCTGACTTTTCTTCTTCATCTGCATTGGTGCAGCCTGCTGTAGCTACCGGTAATGTAGACGTGATCACCAATGCTATGGCGCGTGAAGTGATCACCAACGCAGATGGGTTGGCCACAGGTGTTTCGTATGTAAACAAGATAGACAATATGGAATACCAGGTAAACGGCCGTGTAGTGATACTCGCCGCCAGTACCTGTGAAACAGCGCGTTTGTTACTCAATTCAAAATCTACCCGCCACCCGAACGGTTTGGCGAATGACAGTAATGTGGTTGGTAAATATTTACATGATTCCACCGGTGCCGCAGTAGGTGGTGTATTGCCGCAACTTTTCGGACGGAAACGTTATAACGAAGATGGTGTTGGCGGTATGCACGTGTACACACCATGGTGGCTCGATAATAAAAAGCTTGATTTTCCGAGAGGCTACCATATTGAATATTGGGGTGGCATGGGTCAACCTGCCTATGGTTTTGGTATGGGGATGGAAAGCCAGAATGGAAAGTACATGGTAAACGGCAAGCAGAAAGAAGCCGGTGGTTACGGTGTTTCATTAAAAGAAGATGTACGTTTCTTTTATGGCGCCGGTGTAGGTATGGCAGGAAGGGGCGAAGCGGTTCCGAGGATCGAAAATTATTGTGAGATCGATCCGAAAGTGGTTGACAAGTATGGCATACCTGTATTGCGTTTCAATACGAAGAACTCTGAATACGAGATCAAACAGGCCAAACACATGAAGGAGACTTTCAAAGAGATCCTGCACAATATGGGTGCTATCATTACATGGGGTGGTGATGATAATGAGAAAAATAACTGGGGTCTTTCCAATCCCGGTAATATCATCCACGAAGCCGGTACTGTGCGTATGGGTAGTGACCGCAAAACTTCTGCGCTCAACAAATGGAGCCAGGCGCATGATTGCAAAACATTGTTCTGCGTAGACGGCAGCCAGTTCACCTCACAGGCAGATAAAAATATCACCTGGACGATACTGGCGCTGTCGATGAGGGCATCGGAGTATATTGTGGCTGAGATGAAGAAACAAAACCTTTGATCGCGGATTTGTGTGGTTTTGAATATGATTTCACGGATTCTTTCGGACAATCATATCAATCCGTGATATAAATCTGTGATCTAATCATATAAATCCGTGATACATGGACAGAAGAAAATCGATAAAAGCACTACTCATCGGAACCGTAGGTTCTGGCGTACTGATCGAAGCCTGTAAAACCAGTGATAAGAAAACGATCGCCGGTTCTGCCGATGCAACGCTGGAAGACTGGCGCATGCAGGAAGAACGTGCCTATCTCAAAAAAGTAACGGAAGGCGATAAGTTCTTTACCGCGCATGAGATGGCGACCCTCACGGTGCTGGGAGATATCATCATTCCAAAAGAGGGCGATATCGGCAGTGCATCTGATGCGAAAGTGCCCGACTTTATAGAGTTCATCGTAAAAGACATGCCTGGTCACCAGACACCGATGCGTGGTGGTTTACGCTGGCTGGATATACAGTGTTTCAAACAGTTTGATAAAGCGTTTGTTGATTGCGATGCCAAACAGCAGATTGCCATGGTTGACCAGATAGCTTACCCTGCCAAAGCAAAACCGGACATGAAACAGGGTGTTGCCTTTTTCAACCTTGCGCGTAACCTCGTAACAACAGGATTTTATACCTCAGAAATTGGCGTGAAGGACCTGGGCTATATGGGTAACACACCCAATCAGTGGAAAGGCGTGCCGGATGATGTGTTGAAACAGTATGGCTATTCATACTCGGAGAGAGAACTGAAAGAAACAGTACAGTTTGATTAAACAAACTTTTATTAAAGCCGCAGATTCGCAGATTATTTAATCTGCGAATCTGCGGCTTATATTTTTAGCTTACTCCAGCGCCGGGATTGATATCCGTTTCAGGATTGATAAAATGTAATTTACCCGCAGCATCTTCCGCCATCAAGATCATCCCATTACTTTCAATACCCCTCATTTTGCGAGGTGCAAGATTCACCACAACGGTTACCTGCTTACCCACAATGTCTTCCGGTTTAAAATGAAGCGCAATACCCGAAACGATAGTGCGTGTTTCAAAACCAAGATCAACAGATAGTTTTAAAAGTTTGTCTGCTTTCTCTACTTTTTCGGCGCTTACAATTTTACCCACCCGCAGATCGATCTTTGCAAAATCATCAAATACGATCTCAGGTTTTAAAGGGCTGGTCTCTTTTGTTTCTTCCATAGTATTTTCTTTACTCAGGTCTGTCGTTTCACGATTCACGGCAGCAGCATGTAGTTTTTCAATCTGGTAAACAATCTCTGCATCTTCAATTTTCCGGAACAACAATTCCGGTGGACGCAATGAATAACCTACGCTCAGCAATTTCATTTTACCGGCATTTTCCCATTCCAGCATCTTGTCCACCACTTTCAGAATATGGCAGATCTTCCTGGCTGTAAATGGAAGAAACGGGTTGATCAGTATCGCCAGGTTCGCACACAACTGCAAACAGATATGCAGTGTGTTGTCGATAGATTGTTGCGCTTCGGTAGTCGGTTGTCCATCATCCCCAACCTGTTTCGCCACGATCCACGGTTCTTTTTTCTGCATGTACTGGTTACCGGTGCGTGCTAGGTTGATCACTTCAAACAAAGCATCACGAAACTTGTATTGCTCGAGCAACGCTTCCACTTTTTCTTTTGCGGCGGCGATCTCTGTTATGGTTGCCTGGTCCTGTTCCGTTAGAATACCTGTATGCAGTGTGGGTACTTTTCCTTTGGTCAGTTTATGCATCAGCACCATAGAGCGGTTGACAAAATTGCCAAAGATGCTCACGAGCTCACTGTTATTCGCGTCCTGGAAACCTTTCCAGGTAAACTCGCTGTCCTTGGTTTCCGGTGCTATCTGTGTAAGATAGTAACGCAGTACGTCGGCCATCTGGGTACCGCCATTTTCTTTGTTGATGAAATCATCAATATAATCCTGCATCTCCAGTTTCCAGTTGCGGCTGGTGCTCATTTTTTCGCCCTCGAGGTTCATGAACTCATTGGCAGGAACATTCTCCGGTAAAATATTTCCATGCAGTTTCAGCATCACTGGGAATATGATACAATGGAAAACGATATTGTCCTTTCCTACAAAATGTACCAGTTTGGTGTCTTTGTCTTCCCAGTAAGGTTTCCAGTCTTTACCGGTATTCAGTGCCCATTGTTTGGTGGCGCTGATATAACCGATGGGTGCATCAAACCATACATACAATACTTTTCCATCGGCTCCCTGAACCGGTACTTTTACGCCCCAGTCGAGATCGCGTGTAACGGCACGCGGCTGTAGACCGCCATCTATCCAGCTTTTGCATTGACCAAGTACATTGGCGCGCCAGTCACCTGCATGTTCTTTCAGTATCCAGTTGCGGAGAAAATCTTCGTGTTTGTCCAGTGGCAGGTACCAGTGCTTTGTAGCTTTCTTTACCGGTGCTTTACCACTTAACGTACTTACCGGGTTGATCAGTTCCTCAGGACTAAGGCTCTTGCCGCATTTCTCACATTGGTCGCCATAAGCGCTTTCATAGCCACAATTGGGACAGGTTCCTTTGATATAACGGTCGGCAAGAAAACTATTGGCCTCTTCATCAAAATATTGTTCGGTCTCTTTGATCTCCAGGTCGCCGTTATCATTCAGTTTGGTAAAGAATTCCTGTGCAGTTGCATGGTGCAACGGATCACTGGTACGGTGATAGATATCGAACTCAATACCCAGATCACGGAAATTTTGTTCCATGATAGGATGATATTTATCGATAATGGCCTGGGCCGTGGTACCTTCTTTGGTGGCCTGTATGGGAATGGCTGTTCCATGTTCATCGCTGCCGCAGACGTACACCACATCGCGTTTCTGGGCCCTGAGGTAGCGTACATAAATATCAGCCGGAATATAAGCGCCTGCCAGGTGACCAATATGTTTGAGGCCATTGGCATAGGGCAGGGCGGAAGTAACTAAGTATCGTTTGGGTTGGGTCATGGTGTTGCTTGTGTTCTGTAAAACGCTGCAAAAGTAAGTAATCGTGGCTTACTACCTTTTATTCGGCTGGATGCCGGGGGATAGTGGTCACCCGCCAGGAGGCGGGCGACTGCGAGCGAACTGCGTAAAATGTGTAATATTGCCGCATGACGATCATTCCTGCTCACCTGCAAAAAGGGGATACCATCGGTATTGTTTGCCCTTCGGGGTATATGCCTTATGAAAAAGCCGCTACCTGTATCTCAGTTTTGAAGCAATGGGGTTACCAGGTACTGGTGGGTAAAACACTGGGCAGCCAGTTCCATTATTTTTCCGGAACGGATGCGGAGCGGCTGAACGACCTGCAGCAGATGCTGGATAATCCGGAAGTAAAAGCCATTCTTTGTGGCCGTGGCGGTTATGGGATGAGCCGGATCATCGATCAGCTGGATTTTAAACAATTCCGCAAACATCCCAAATGGCTGATCGGGTTCAGTGATATTACGGTGCTGCATGGACACGTATATAGCCGTTTCAATATAGCCTCATTACATTCCCCGATGGCGGCGGCGTTTAATGACGGTGAGTATGAGAAAGAATTTGTGCAGTCGCTTCGCAAGGCGCTACAGGGGAAAAGGGCTAATTATAGCTGTGCGGCCCATGCATTCAACCGTACAGGTAAAACAGAAGGTAAGCTGGTAGGGGGCAATCTTTCTTTACTCGCGCACCTTGTGGGAAGTAAATCTTCTTTCAAAACAAAAGGAAAAATATTGTTCATTGAAGATGTAGGAGAATACATCTATAACGTGGACCGAATGATGATTCAGTTAAAACGAAGTGGTATGCTGGATGGGCTGGCGGGATTGATCGTTGGCAGTTTTACAGAAATGAAGGATACTACCGTTCCATTCGGAACAGAGACGCTTTCTGTCATTTTAGAACATGTGAAAGAATATGAGTATCCTGTCTGTTTCGATTTCCCCGTGAGCCATGATAGAAATAACTATGCATTGAAAATAGGTGTGAAATATTCCCTACAGGTTACCAAAACCAAGACCACTCTCAAAGAAATCTCTGTGTAACTCTGTGCTCTCCGTGCCTCTGTGGTAAAGAACACCCTCCATCGATTGGAGCGAAGGCTTTACCACAGAGGCACGGAGGGCACAGAGATTCACAGAATTATTTCCAGGCATTCCGTAAAACACGGAGCCAGTTGCCATGCATGATACCCTCGCAATCTTCTTTTGAATACCCGCGTTTCATCAACAGCGAAGGAAAATGCTGCAGGTCAGCGATCGTATCAATATCATAAGGGGATTGTTCTTTACCATAAGCGCCATCCAGGTCGGTGCCGATACCAACATGCAAAGTATTGCCAGCGAGCTGGCAGATATGATCGATATGGTCAATAATTTTCTCCATCCCGCAATCCATCTGTTTGGGATCAGAGACCCCTTTCTGCCAGCCGGGTACGATCATCCACGCATCCATCGAAGCGCCGATCACGGCTTTTTTTTCTATCAATACTTTGATCATCTCATCACTGAACTGGCGGTTATGGTCAACTAATGCGCGACAGTTATTATGACTAGCCCAGATAGTGCCATTAAATATTTCCATTGCATCCCAGAAAGCATCATCACACAAATGGGTGGCATCGAGTATGATGTTGAGCTTTTCCATTTCTTTCAGTAAGGCGATACCATCGCTGTTCAACCTGCCGGTAGCATTGGTGCCATTTGCATACCTGCCCGGGCCGTAATGTCCGGGCCCAACCGCTCTTAATCCGTATGCATGCGCAAGATGTAAATGATCAATGGTAACGATGGAGTCTGCACCTTCCAGGCTTAATATATACCCGATAGGTTTTTTATCATGCTGTGTATCGCTGTTCCATGCGCGGATATGGTTCTCAAGATCAAGACTGTCTTTTATCTGCACCATTTCACCAACAGCTTCCATCTGTTTGTACCACGCGAGTTGTCCTTGCGTCTGTGCCCATGCCTGTTCGGGTGAATACCAGCCGGCTATAGTGCCCCCGGGTTTTACTACACGTGCAATTTGTGTAGCTACCACCAGCCCGATATTTCCTTCGCGTAATGCAGGTAGTGATACCGTTCCTCTGGCGCGGTCGGGTTTATCCGTCATGCCCAGTTCCCGTTCACGGATCTCGTGTACCGGTAAACGCAAGTCACGGTTCCATTCCATGGCATTCATGCTGAGGTCGAGATGTGCATCTATAATAAACATGATATCAGGCATTGTCTCTGCGTAAACTCATATAACTCCTGTTCTCTGCGGTGAATTTTTTTTCGGATATCAGTCTGTATCCATTGCAAGGTGTTTTTCACCGCAGAGAACAGGAGTTACACAAGTTTACGCAGAGTGTAGTTAAATAGTAATTTTCCTTTTTCGTGCAATAACATTCCAACTGGTTATGGCCTCATTGTTCTCGATCACTATTGCTGAATCATATAAAGCCACCGTCGGACAGATATGTACCGGCACACCATACAACACATCACCCGGTTTGTAAACAGACGAATCGGGTACTTTCAATACGAGGTGTTCTTCACTCTGTCCCGATGGCACTGCATCAGGCGCATTCAAAAAATGCACACGCGGTAAAGGATTTTCAGCAGCAACTGATTTGTGGCCGAGATCAGTGCAAACCGTTTGTTCATCAATAATAGAAATGATACGTGTGATGACCAATGCCGCATAATCAAATGGTTCATCAGGTACAATATGTTTGTATCCCCAATCCCAGAAAACAAAAGTACCCGGACTGAACTGTACACCCTTCCGTTTTACATGCGTAGGAAAACTGGGGGAACCTCCCGCAACTACCTGCAATTTTTTTTGTGAAACAGCTTCTATATCCGACAATAATTTTTCCACTTTGCTGAAACCTTCATCAGATCGCTGGTTGCGTAAACTGAGATCTGTATCCCTGATATGCCCGTCATATCCATGCAATCCAATGATATCAATTCCTTTGAATGACTGACATGTTTTATACAGTTCCAATGCTTTTTCAGGAATGATACCCGAACGGTTCATGCCGATGTTCAGATCTATATAAACATCCAATGATTGATTGGCTGCAATAAATAATTCAGAAAGCGCTGCGGCAGTTCCGGCATTGTCTATGATGCAGGAGAAATGTGTATTTGGGAATTTTTCTATCAACTGCCATAACCTTTCGGCTTTCGGTCCAACAGGCTGGTGCGCCAATAATACATCCGGCGCTTTGATCATACCCAGCATTTCCGCTTCTGCAATTGTGGCGCATTTGAAATGAGTAATACCTGCCTGCAGCATTAGTGAACATACTTCTGCTATCTTATTCGTTTTCACGTGCGGGCGAAGCAAAGCTGCATCACCGGCGAGCTGGATGGCATGCTGTATGTTCTGTTTTACCCTTTCAGGATAAACCACCAGTGCAGGAGAATCTATTGTATCAATATTGTTGATCGTGTACCACTGCATATTATTTCAATTCAAATAGTGCCTCAATTTCTACAGGAATATTATCGGGTAAGGATCCCATACCTACAGCGCTTCTGACACCAATGCCATTATCATTTCCCCATACAGCGGCAAACAGTTCACTACAGCCATTGATCACATAAGGATGTTTTTCAAAATCAGGTGTACAGTTCACCATGCCCAGTACCTTGATCACTCTTTTTACTTTGTCGAGTGAACCCAGGTTGGCTTTTAAAGTGGCGAGAATAGCAAGACCAACCTGTCTTGCCGCAAGTTTACCTGCTTCGATATCCATTGTATCCCCGATCCTGCCAATGATCAGTGTACCATCATCTTTCAATGTACCATGTCCCGACACATAACAATGAGTACCATCGATCAGTAAAGGTTTGTAAATACCAATGGGCTTAGGTGCCGGTGGTAAACTAAGGTTGAGTTGTGCGAAATTTTCTTCAGGTGTCATAAGCATGGTTTAACAGCGAGGATTAAAGATAAATAAAAAGCCACCTCAACAGAGATGGCTTCTTATAATTAAAACACTCACAAACTTATTTTATCATATCAAACCGGTCAAGGTTCATCACTTTGTTCCATGCGGCTACAAAATCGTGTACAAATTTCTCCCCGGCATCGGAACTTCCATATACTTCTGCCAATGCCCTGAGTTCCGAATGGGAACCAAAGATGAGATCTGCACGGGTAGCTGTCCCTGTTGGTTTGCCGGTTGTACGATCCGTCCCTTCAAACACATCTTTTTGTTCTGATGTTGCTTTCCAGGTTACGTTCATGTCAAGCAGGTTCACAAAGAAATCATTGGTCAGTGTTTCCGGCTGCTGCGTAAAGACGCCATGTTGCGAACCGTCAAAATTGGTATTCAATACACGCAAACCACCGACCAGCACCGTCATTTCAGGCGCAGTCAACGTTAATAATTGCGCTTTATCGATCAATAAGGATTCTGTAGGAACGGTGTATTTTGTTTTCTGGTAGTTGCGGAAACCATCCGCAGCAGGTTCCAGTACGGAGAACGATTCTACATCAGTTTGCTCCTGTGATGCATCCATACGACCGGCTGTGAAAGGAACTGTAACCGTATGCCCTGCTTTTTTTGCAGCATTTTCAACACCGGTACAACCCGCCAGTACGATCAGGTCGGCAAGAGAGATCTTTTTGCCGCTGGATTGTTTGCTGTTGAATGCTTGCTGGATAGTTTCCAATACACCCAATACTTTTGATAGCTGTGCAGGATTATTTACCGCCCAGAATTTCTGCGGTGCCAAACGTACACGTGCGCCATTGGCACCACCACGTTTGTCAGAGCCACGGAAAGTAGAGGCAGAGGCCCATGCGGTACTAACCAGTTGCGCAATAGATAATCCTGAATTGGAAATACTGGTTTTTAAGGCAGCAATATCATTATCATCTACCAATGTATGGTCAACCGCGGGGATGGGATCCTGCCAAAGAAGCTCTTCAGCCGGAACTTCAGATCCTAGGTAACGGGCGCGTGGTCCCATATCCCTATGTGTTAATTTGAACCATGCGCGTGCAAATGCATCTGCAAACTGGTCGGGGTTTTCAAGGAAACGACGTGAGATCTTTTCATATACCGGGTCGAACCGCAAAGAAAGATCGGTTGTCAGCATCTGTGGCGCCTGTTTCTTTGAAGCGTCGAATGCGTGTGGAATGGTGCTTTCTGCACCTTTGGCGATCCACTGGTGTGCACCGGCAGGACTTTTGGTCAGTTCATATTCATGCGCAAAAAGGTTCTCAAAGAAGTTATTGCTCCATTGGGTTGGCGTAGTGGTCCAGGTTACTTCCAGGCCACTGGTAATGGCATCTGCGCCTTTGCCGGAACCATAACTGCTGCTCCAGCCAAGACCCTGTTCTTCTATACCTGCTGCTTCCGGTTCTTTGCCAACATGACTGGAAGAAGCGGCGCCGTGTGTTTTACCAAAGCTATGTCCGCCAGCTATCAGTGCCACAGTTTCTTCATCATTCATCGCCATGCGACTGAATGTTTCACGGATATCTCTCGCAGCGGCTATAGGATCGGGATTTCCATCAGGTCCTTCCGGGTTAACATAGATCAGGCCCATTTGCACGGCTGCCAAAGGTTTCTGTAGGTTGCGGGAGTGGATATCGCCATCTGCTTTGTCATCAGAAACAACTACGCCATGATCTTTTGGTACACCTTCTGATCCGTGGGCATAGCGGATATCTCCACCCAGCCAGGTTTTTTCGGCACCCCAGTACACATCCTGCTCCGGTTCCCAAACATCTTCACGTCCGCCGGCAAAACCAAATGTTTTGAAACCCATGGATTCAAGCGCCACATTTCCCGTAAGGATCATCAGATCGGCCCAGGATATTTTACGACCGTATTTTTGTTTGATGGGCCAGATCAGTCTGCGTGCTTTGTCAAGACTAACGTTATCGGGCCAACTGTTTAGCGGGGCGAAACGCTGCTGGCCCGCACCCGCGCCACCGCGACCGTCGCCCGTGCGGTAAGTACCCGCACTATGCCATGCCATACGTATAAAGAAAGGTCCGTAATGACCAAAATCTGCCGGCCACCAATCTTTTGAATCGGTCATCAACTGGTGGAGGTCCTTTTTCACTGCTTCCAGATCGAGGCTTTTGAATTCCTCTGCGTAATTAAAATCCTTGTCCATCGGGTCAGACAAAGACGAGTGCTGACGCAGGATGTTCAGGTTAAGCTGGTTGGGCCACCAATCGCGGTTGCCTGTTCCGCCACCGCCGGTATTCTGGTTGGTCATTGCCCCGTGGTTAAACGGACATTTGCCCGTTCCATTCTTTTCTTCGCTCATATAAGTTGGTTTTTTAGAATCACTATGTGAAGCAAATGTTGGCTATTTTGCATCATTCTCAAAATCAATTAATTTTATGGTTTGATAGATAGAATCTATCAGCTGTCAGCCATCAGCTCTCAGCTTGAACCATAAGTAATTTATTGATAGCTGACAGCTCAAAGCTCATAGACATGACATTCGTACAACTGGAATATATTATTGCCCTGGATAATGCCCGTCATTTTGCAGCGGCAGCAAAACAATGCTTTGTTTCCCAGCCTACACTCAGTATGCAGATACAGAAACTGGAAGAAGAAATGGGTGTAAAAATATTCGACCGCAGCAAGCAGCCGGTGATACCCACCGAACTGGGCGCTGAACTGATAGAACAGGCCCGCAGGATCATCGCCCGCAAAAACCTGATGGAAGAAATGGTCAGCAGGAAAAAAGATGTGATAGAAGGGGAATTGAAAATGGGTATCATCCCCACGCTGGCACCTTACCTGCTGCCTTTGTTTGTACAACGGTTCACGCAGAAATATCCATTGGTAAGACTGGTGGTAAGTGAACTGACAACAGAGAACATCCTCGAGCAACTAAGAAATGGTAAAATAGACATGGGTATCCTTGTTACGCCCTTACAGGAACCGGGTATCAGGGAGCATATTTTGTTTTATGAGGAGATGATGGCGTATGTGTCACGCAAGAACGCAGCATACAAGAAAACCTATATGCTGCCGCAGGATATTGACCCGCATAAATTATGGTTGCTGGAAGAGGGCCATTGTTTTCGCAGCCAGATCGTAAATCTCTGCGAGTTGCAGAAAGCGAGCCGCTCTGCCACGCATTTTGATTATGAAGCGGGGAGTATCGAAACGCTGAGACGCATGGTAGATACTAACGACGGCATCACCATATTACCTGAACTGGCCACGCTGGGAATGCCGGCGAAACAATTGGCGCAGGTACGTTATTTCAAAAGACCTGCACCAATGCGGGAAGTAAGTATTGTAGTGCACAGGGATTTTGTAAAAAAACGATTGATCGAGATTGTGAAAGAAGAGATCATTGCATCGGTGCCTTCCAAACTCAATATGAATAAAAGCAGGTATGTGGTTCCTGTATAATTCTCTGTGTACCTCTGTGTCCTTTGTGCCTCTGTGGTAAAGAACACTCTCCATCGATCTAAGCGAAGGCTTTGCCACAGAGGCACAAAGGACACAGAGGTACACAGAGTTTATTGTAGCAGGCTGTCGAGTTTTTGCTGCATTACAGGAAAAGTACCGAGGTCGTTATGCGAACCGTTGGGGATGCTGATGAATTCATCTCCCGGTTTGAACACTTTCTGAAGACGTCTGGCATTCCGGTGAGGGATCACGCCGTCATCTGTTCCATGAAAGATGGTTACCGGTGCTGTTACTTTGGCGAGGTATTCATGTGTGGGGATCTTGAGATGCATCATCCTTCCCAAAGGATACATCCATAAAAAGGGGCGCAGCAAAGAGGTGAGGCTGTAATAAGGCGTTTCCAGTATCAAATGTTTACAATCGCGAATAGAAGCCAGTTGCGAAGCGATACCAGTCCCCAGTGATTTGCCATAGATAATGATTTGGGAGGGTTCATACTTCGCTCTTGCCATTTTGTACACCTGCAAGGCTTCTTCGTATAAAATCTCTTCTGATAACTCACCAGTCGATTTTCCAAAGCCGGGATAATCGGGCATCCATACTTCATACCCATTTCGTGTAAACCAGGGTACATACGGTGCATACCTGTTTACATTCTGGCGGTTGCCATGGAAATACAGGACAACACCTTTTCTCAATGAATCGGGAACAGTGAATTGTACAATGTTGAAAGAGGTTTCCTCATCAACTACGATATCAGCTTCGGTGAAAGGTTGTGCAAACTGGTAATTGCGCGCAGGACTCACCGGTTCCGGGTGAAGGAATAGTTTATCCTGTAGAAAATAAAATGCGCTGCCTACAAGACAGTAAACGATGATAATGATCTTGCTCCAGCGGAAGATTTTCTTTTTCAAGCAGCAAAGTTAAGTCTATCTCTGTGAAACTCCGTGTCCTCCGTGCCTCTGTGGTAAAGAACACTCTCCATCGATCTAAGCGAAGGCTTTACCACAGAGGCACGGAGGACACAGAGGTTCACAGAGAGTTAATATTGAAGAATATCGCGGATAAAATTATGGTACTCAGGAAAGGAGGGTAGGTTATTATGCCCGCCACCGTGTATGCGTATCAATGTGATCTTATGCGGGTTGAACTGCTGCAGCTTTTCACTGTGCCGGATGGGGATGAGCCAGTCTTTGGTGCCGTGCAGAATATAAGTATGGCAATTCACTTTCCTGATCCATTTATCGGTATGCAGGTGGTACCTCAATATCCATTTATGCGGGAGTATTGGCACAAAACGTTCTGCTACTTTGAGGAAACTGTAATAAGGCGCATCCAGTATCAGGTAGCGGGGTTTATTGTCTGCGGCCAGTTTGGCGGCAAAGCCACTGCCCAGGCTCCGGCCATACACCAGCAGATCGTGTTCATTGAATTTCTCCCGCATCTTGTCGTACACAAACTGCATATCGGCGTGCATTTCTTTTTCGCTGCGCTTACCGGTGCTTTTGCCAAAGCCGCGATAATCTACCAATACCACATCATACTGATAACGGTAAAAATCCTTCGCATATTTTGCCCAGCCTTTGATGCTTCTTGAATTGCCGTGGAAATAGAGAATAAGTCCCTTGGGTTCTTTACAATAAAAATGCAGGCCGTTGATGCAGATGCCCGGCGCTATATCAAAGAACAGTTCTTCAAAAGGAGCATCATACTTGTACTCGAAATCCTGCGGCAGTTTTTCGGGTTTGAAAATGAATTTGTCCTGGATGAAGTAGACCAGTATGGCGAGTGCGATATAGCCTGCGATGATATAGAGGAGGGTTGGGGACAATAGTTTGTTTTGGTGTAAGTTCCGATTTTAGCAGATAGGAACAATAGATAAGAAAAAGGCGTCTGAAATTCCTTAGCACTTGTTTAAAATGATGATCCTGAAACTATCGAATCTTTTTTCAACACAGAGATCACAGAGTAAACAGAGGGCCCTCTGTCTACTCTGTGATCTCTGTGTTGAAAAAAGATTTGCCTTCCAATCCTGCACGCTATTATTAAACAGGCGCTAAACGACCATGATCTATTAAAAACTATTTCAAAGTATCTCTCTTCCATGCCTCCATCCCCCCCTTTAAATTAACAAGATTACTAAACCCAAACCTATCCTCCAACCGCTGTATCGCTATCTGACTACGAATACCCAGTTTGCAATAAACAATCACCGGCCTGTCTTTGGGAATAGAACCAGATTGCTGGATAATGCTGTCAAGGGGAATCAGTTCCCCGCCAATATTAAATGATTCATGCTCCGAAGCCTCACGAACATCCAGCAGGAAAATATCTTCCTGCCGCATTCTTTCCTGCAATTCAACCGGTGAAATATGGATCATTCGTATTCGTTGCCTTCGTTGTACACACGTTTGAGTGTGAATTTGGAAACAGGTGCCACAATGAGCGGGAACTTTTCTACGGTTACATTACTGGGATCGAGTCCGAAACCGCGTTCCTCGCCAAGGCTGATCTCTTTGAGCCAGAAATAGAGTTTCATGATCATCTTCTCTACAAAAGGAAGTTCATTATCCTGGCTCAGGTATTTTTCCAGTACGATGAACTGGAAATCGCCGACCACGTTATTTTTTTCCAGACTCTCGTAGCGGCTGGTAATATTTACTTCTTTATTGCTCACCAGCTCTTCCACTACTTTCCTGAACATGAGGTTAAGACGCTGCTCCACGCGGAAGCCCAGCCTGAACTCTACACGGATGATATCATTGGGAATAATATGTTCCACTGAAAATTCAGAAGTATAGGGATCATCCAAAACATCCACGTGTACGAACCAATAAATATCCGCCCGTTTCGGTTTTTTATTCAGGATGGAATAGATGATCTTATGCTCGATCTCTTTCGGATTATTGGCGCTGGTCATATACACCAGGTGCGTGGCGTATTTGGAAATGGTGCGGTCATTGCTCAGCTCCTGGATCATGGGTATATAATGTTCCATCCGTACAAATTCCACGTACCGGTTCTTGATCTTGCGGCTGCGGAACCAGACATACATTACCATGAACAGTGCGCCACCGGCGATCAGTGTTACATAGCCACCATGCAGGAATTTCTGCAGGTTGGCCACGAGAAACGATATCTCGATGACAAGATACACAACGAGATAAAGATAGATCCATCCCGACTTGACCCGCCGGCTCACGAGAAAATTGGCAAACAGGATAGAGGTACTGATCATACACAAAGTAATGGCCAGTCCATAGGCCGCACCCATATTGGCTGATTTCTGGAAGTAGAGTACAATACCCACACAACCCACGTATAGCAGGAGGCTGATACCCTGTATGTACAACTGACCTTTTTCTTCGGTCGGATAATTGATCCTCATTTTTGGCCATAAGTTCAGTCGCATGGCCTCACTGATGAGTGTGAATGACCCGGATATCAACGCCTGGCAGGCAATGATGGATGCTACGGTGGCGATCATGATGCCCGGCAGTTTAAACCATATCGGCATAATACCGATAAAAGGGTTGAAGCCATTGTCGATCATTGCATGATCGATGGTCTGTCCCTGGAAATGATATAACAACCAGGCACCCTGACCAAGATAGTTTAGAATCAGGCTTGTTTTTACAAACATCCATGATATACGGATATTGCCCCTGCCGCAGTGACCAAGATCACTGTACAAAGATTCCGCACCGGTGGTACACAGGAAAATGGCGCCCAGTAACCAGAATCCCTTTGGATAGGCGGACAAAAACTCGAAAGCATAATACGGGTTCAGCGATTTAAATATGCTGATATCATCCAGCAGGTGCGTAGCGCCCAGCACGGCAAGCATACCAAAGTACACACACATTACCGGGCCAAACAGTTTGCCGATAGAAGCCGTTCCGAATTGCTGTACAAAATAAATGATGGTGATAATACCGATAACAATGGCGACGATCGTGCTTTGTTTGATATCGTGCAAAGCCGGCAATTGCCTTAAACCCTCTATGGCTGAAGTTACCGTGATGGGTGGTGTGATGATACCGTCTGCCAGCAGTGCCGCGCCGCCGATCATGGCCGGGGCTACCAGCCATTTTCTCCGCCTGCGAACAAGGGCGTATAAACTGAAAATACCGCCTTCACCCTTGTTGTCTGCTTTCAGGGTAAGGATCACATATTTTACGGTGGTTTGTAAAGTCAGTGTCCAGATGATACAGGACAGAACACCTAAGATCAGGGCCTCAGAGATGACCCTTCCGTTAATGATTTCATTTAATACATACAACGGGGAGGTACCGATGTCGCCAAAGATGATTCCTACTGCGATGACCAGGCCGCCAGCGGAGACCTTGTTAAGATTCTTACTCACACGAAGAGGGTTCGTAAACAGAATATTTAACAAATGTAAAAGTAAAATCAATCCCTGTGCGGGAAATTTGGGAAGAAGGGGCAGGGAACAGAAGAACAAGGAACAGAAGAGTAATGAATAAGTAATAGGGAGGCCCGCAAATGTGTACTCACATTTGCTGATTTTTCTTCGGGCGACCCCGCAGGCAAATGTGAGGACACATTTGCGGGCCTTCCATTTGTTTCGGAATCTTCTTAAACCGGATCCACAACCTCCTTCTTTTAGTGTTAATTTACATATCCAAAAGCCCCGCAACCCGTACATTTGGAACATAATACCCGATACGAGCCAATGAAAAAGCCAGTATTTTTTATCCTGACCTTACTTCTTTCTGTCAATCTGGCTTGTTTTGGCCAGAAGATTACCTATTCAGAGCCGGAACGTGATGATGCCCGTACCCTCAATTTCGAAGTGCTGGGCAGGTTGAATGGCAAAGTGCTTGTCTACAAAAGTTACCGCGATCTTCATTTTATTTCTGTGTTTGATAACGAGATGCAACTGATCCAGAAAGTACCCATGGATTTTCTCAGCGGGCGCATCCTGAACAGTGAGTTTTTGCAATACCAGGAACATGTGTACATGATCTACCAGTTCCAGAAAAAGAACGTGATCTATTGCATGGCGGCCAAACTGAATGCAGACGGTAAAAAACTGGGCGACCCTGTGCAGCTGGATACCACCGAAGTGAATAACGCTTCCACCAGCCGTATCTATTCTGTGATCAACAGTGAGGATAAGCAAAAGATCATGGTCTTTAAGATCAATACCCGCAATGACAAGGCGCATGTACTGACCACCAGTCTTTTTGATAAGGATATGACGCTGCTGAAAAAATCAAGACTTGTGGTCACCATGCCGCAGCGGAACGATTTTCTTACGGAGTTTACACTGGATAATGATGGCGACCTGGTGTGTGTACGTGCTTCGGGAACCGCTTCGAATGATAATATCAATAAAGTAAGTCTGGTTACCAAAAAAGCCATGTCGGATGGATATGCGGTTTCAGATCTGAAAGTGACCGGTATTTTCCTGGATGATATGCGCATCAAAGCCGATAATATCAACAAGCATTATGTGATCACTTCCTTCCTCAGTAAAACCCGTCGCGGTAATATTGAAGGACTGTATTATACACTCTGGGATAAGAAAAATAACCAGGAGATCATGAATGCCACCACGCTTTTTTCTGATGAATTCAGGGAAGACGCGCGCGCAGAGGGGAACCCGAAAACTGCTTTCAACGATTATTTTCTCAAGAATATCATCCTGCGTAAGGATGGTGGTTTTATTGTAGTAGCTGAATCTGCCTATACCAGTACTCGTGGCAATACACTCAACCGCTGGGATTACCTGTATGGCTCACCTTACTGGTCGCCGGTTGATTATTATACCTGGAACAGTCCGGTGGGGCTTTACCCCTGGTGGCGCTCCAGTATCTATAATAATGCCAATGCCCTTACCCGTTTTTATGCAGACAATGTAGCTGTGGTTTCTTTTGCCCCCACAGGTAAAATGGAATGGAGCAATGTGATCCGTAAATCCCAATACGATGATAATTCGGATAATTTTATCGGCTACGGTTTATTGAACATGGGTGCGGAACTGCATTTTATTTTTAACGTACAGGAAAAACGCGCATTGATCCTGTCTGACCAGGCCATTGCACCTTCCGGCCAGATAGACAGGAACCCTACTTTCAAAAACCTTGACAAGGGTCATGAGTTCATGCCGCGCCATGCCAAACAGGTTGGGTCGAGGGTGGTGATCGTACCTGCCCAGTACAGGGGGTTTACCTGTTTTGCTAAAATCGAATTTTAATCCAGGCCCGTGGTCTTCCTTTTCAGAGATAAATCAGTTGCCAATATCTTTTTCCTTGTGCTGCTGGGCATTGGGGTACACCTGCATTTTTTTATCAATGCACCCCTGGTGATCAGTCATGGCAACGATGGATTTTTTTCCCTTTTTCTACAGGAATATGTGACCACACTTCCGCAAACACTTTTGTTTCTTGTGTACCTGCTGATCGTGCTGTTACAGGCTATCCGCTTAAATATGGTGCTGAGTGAAATGCGGATGTTCCCGAACAATACGTATGCAACAGCGATGGTGTATATATTGTTATCGGGCATCATGACAGAATGGTGTGGTATTTCATCCGCATTGTGCGCCAATTTCCTGCTCACATGGATATTCATCAAACTCAGCAGGCTGTATAACCATCCTTCTCCCAAAAGCTTATTGTTCAATACGGGGCTGATTGTGGGTGTGTCGGTGCTTTGTTACCACCCAACCGCCATTCTGATAGGTGTTGTATTGTTTGCGCTGGTAATGGTAAGACCGTTCCGCCTGGCCGAATGGGTAATTCTGCTGATGGGTATATTATTGCCATTTTATTTTCTTTTCGGCGTATTGTTCCTGCTGGATAGAACGGCCAGGTTCACTTTATTTGTCCCGAATCTGCAATTACATTTTCCCGTAGCGGAATGGAGTGCACCTTTGGTCATCAGGTTGTCTGTATTGGTGGCCATGCTGGTGGCGGGTCTTGTTTTCTGGCAGATCACGCATAAGCGGATGGTCATCCAGATCAGGAAAAACTGGGGGGTGATGATGGTGATGCTGTTTGTACTGCTGCCTGTTCCCTTTATTTTCCGTCAGGCAGGAGTAGAATCGGCTTTTATGCTGCTTATGCCGCTGGCGGCTTTTGCTTCCAACGCGTTTTCAACACCCCGCAGGCTGATATTACCCAATATCCTTTTCTGGATCGGAGTAGCGGTGCTGGTTTACAATAACTGGCAACTTATCAGGGGGTAAGGTTCAAGGATACAGGGTTAAGGGCCCGTTTTGCACAAAGTTTGCTCATGTGTGTTTGGATCTTGTGTCTTGTTGCTTTTCTTGTGCCTTGTTTCTTTTTTCCACCTTGTTCTTTCCGTACCTTTGCCGCTCATTATTATCAATCTTTTTATATGAAATTCGGCGTTGTTGTTTTTCCGGGATCCAATTGCGACAGGGATATGCAGGATGCCCTCCAGAACGATTTTGGCAGGGAAGTGGTTATGCTATGGCATAAAGACAAAGATCTCAGCATGTTCACAACCGATGATTGTATTGTTCTTCCCGGTGGATTTTCTTATGGCGATTACCTGCGCTGTGGTGCCATTGCCCGTTTCAGCCCTATGATGCAGAGCGTGATAGAGTTTGCCAACAGGGGTGGTAAAGTACTGGGTGTTTGTAACGGGTTCCAGATATTGTGTGAGAGTGGGCTTTTGCCAGGCGTATTATTACAGAACGCCAACCAGCAGTTTGTCTGCAAGAACGTTTTTATCAAAAACGGCGAAGGCGAAGCGTTGAAAATACCGGTTGCGCATGGCGAAGGCAGGTACCATGCCGATGATACCACATTGGATGAACTGGAGAAGAATGGCCAGGTCATTTTCAGGTATTGCCAGCCCGATGGGGCGATCGATGCTGCAGCCAATCCGAACGGCGCTATCCGCAATATAGCCGGTATCAAAAACAAGGCAGGTAACGTGTTCGGCATGATGCCGCACCCCGAACGTGCCTCTTCCCCCGATATGAGTAACCTGGATGGAAGAAAAGTATTTGAATTATTAGGGTTGAATTAACAGGTTGCCGGTAAACCATTTTGTAATTTTCAGTCTAATCTCATACATGAAAAAGATATTCCTCCTTTTAACGGCAACCCTTATTACGGCTGTAACATTCGGTCAAAACCCGGTGAACCTCTCGTATGAAGCAAAGAAAAAATCTGCCGGTGTATATGATATCATCATCACGGCCAACGTAGACAATAACTGGCATATTTATTCGCAGAATACTGGCAAGGGCGGCCCTATCCCTACAAAAGTCAGTTTTAAGGCCAATCCACTGGTATCGCTTACCGGCGCGGTTAAAGAACTCGGAAAAGTGGAAAAGCATTATGATGAGAACTTCAAAACAAATGTTTTGTATTTCTCCAACCAGGTACAGTTTGTTCAAACCATAAAAGTAAAAGGCAATATCAAAACCAATATTGCAGGTACCATCGAATTCATGGTTTGTGATGACAGTAAATGTTTGCCTCCCGCTAAAAAAACATTTGATCTGCAACTCATGTAAATTCTTCCGGCCAATAAAACTGCGCAATGAAAAAACTTTACCTGCTCAGCATTGCACTGCTATCTGTTTTTTTCCTGTTTGCGCAAACCCAGGTCTCATTAAAATGGACCTCACAATCAAAAAAGATCGGGGAAGGTCTGTATGAGTTAACATCATCAGTCACCATACCTGCCGGCTGGCACCTGTATGGGAAGAATGCTTCCATAGAAGGGTTAGAGAATGTGCAGTTCGTTCCGGTATATGAAAATGCGAAGCTACAGGGTGAGATCGGGTTTAACGGTGCCCCGCAAACTATCCAGGATCCTATTTTCGAAAAGAAAGTAAATGTATTTACAGGCGCAGTAGAGATCGTGCAGCAAATAAAGATCAATGGCTTTATACCTGCCGACCTGAAAGGCACCATCGTTGCTTACCTTGGAAAAACCGGCGAGTTCATCCGCTCCGAAGAACCTTTCGAGGTATTGCTGGAAGGTGGCCAGGCAGCTACTGCTTCATCGGAAAGTATCAGGTTATCTTCTATAGACCTTGATAAACCATTGGAAAACTGCGGAGAGAAGAATGATCTGGTAGATACAGGCTTACTATCAGTATTCTTTATCGGCTTTCTTGGCGGACTGATTGCCTTACTAACGCCCTGTGTGTTTCCTATGATACCTGTAACCGTTTCATTTTTCACGAAACGCTCCGAAACAAGAAAACGGGCGGTGCGTAACGGTGTGATGTATGGTTTTTTTATTTTCCTAATCTACCTGCTGGCCAGTGTGCCGTTCCATATTTTGGGAAATGTGCAGCCTGAGATATTCAATAATATTTCGACCAATTCCTGGCTCAATATCATCTTCTTTATCATCTTTATCGTTTTTGCGATCTCTTTCTTTGGTTATTTTGAGATTACGCTGCCGAGTAATATTGCGAGCCGTGCAGATTCTAAAAGCGGTTTGGGAAGCACGTTCGGTATTTTCTTTATGGCGCTTACACTGGCCATTGTTTCCTTCTCCTGTACCGGTCCGATACTGGGGTCATTGCTGGTGGGTTCATTGAGTGGTGGTGCATGGCAGTTAACATCCGGCTTAGCGGGTTTTGGATTAGCGCTGGCATTACCATTTGCCTTGTTCGCGATATTTCCGAACTGGCTGCAGTCATTACCCAAATCGGGCGGCTGGCTGGATACCGTGAAAAAAATACTGGCTTTTCTTGAACTGGCCCTCGCGTTTAAGTTCTTATCCAACGCAGATCTAGTCATGCACTGGGGATTGCTGAAACGGGAAGTATTTATCGGGGTATGGTTACTGATCAGTGCAGGACTAACCTTGTACCTGTTTGGCATTCTCCGGTTACCTCATGATTATAAAGGGATGAAGATCGGCAGCGGAAGAAAATTGCTGGGTGTGATCGCGTTGCTGTTCACATTGTATCTTATTCCCGGTGTGACCAAAACTAAGTATGCGAACCTGCAGTTGTTAAGCGGCTTCCCGCCGCCGTTCAGTTACAGTATCTATGGAAAAGATAATGTACACAACAAAGGACTGGAAGCGAATGTAGTGAATGACTATGCGAAGGCACTGCAACTCGCCAGGGAACAAAACAAACCGATACTGATCGATTTCACCGGCTGGGCCTGCGTGAACTGCCGCAAGATGGAAGAGAATGTGTGGACACAACCGGAAGTGTACAAGTATATCAAAGAGAACTTTATTCTTGTATCGTTGTATGTGGATGACAGGGAGAACCTGCCTGCTGAACAGCGTATCAATAATTACAAAACGAAAGACGGCAATACGAAAGACATCATCAATATCGGTGATAAATGGGCCACTTTCCAATCAGAAAATTTTAACCAGACCACGCAACCGCTTTATGTGATACTTGATACACAGCAGCGACTGGTTAACCACCCGGTGGCATATACACCTGATGCGGATGAATACCTCGCCTGGCTGAAATGTGGTAAAGAAGCGTTTGGAATTAAGTGATTTCTCTGTGTACCTCTGTGCGCTTTGTGCCTCTGTGGTAAAGCCTTCGCTCTGATCAATGGAGGATGTTCTTTACCACAGAGGCACAAAGGTCACAGAGGTACACAGAGATTATAAACTGATCTGTTTCTCCTGCATCATCTTCCGCAGGTTGATCAATCCATACCGCATACGACCGAGCGCCGTATTGATACTGCAATTGGTAATAACGGCGATCTCTTTAAAACTCAGGTTGGCGTAATGACGCAGTACAATGATCTCACGCTGTTCTTCCGGTAAAAGGTTGAGCATCTGGCGCACGCGTTCGTGGCTCTGGCCCTGCATCACTTTGGCATCGGGCGCTTCTTCGGAGATCTGTAGCAGTTCAAAAATATCTTTGTTATCGCTGGTGCGGATGGCAGGCGCGCGTTTTACTTTCCTGAAATAATCCACGCAAAGGTTATGTGCAATACGCAGCGCCCAGGGAAGGAACTTGCCTTCTTCCGTATATCGTTTGTTCTTGAGGGTATCGATGATCTTGATGAACACATCCTGGAACAGGTCCTCTGCGAGGTAGGTATCCTTTACAAAAAACAGAATAGACGAGAATACCTTGTCCTTGTATCGAAGGATGAGGTTCTCGAAGGCATCTACGTCGCCATTCTGAAAAGCCAGGATCAGGTCAGTATCAGACACATGGTCCAATGTTCGCATAGTTCGGGTTTTAGGGCCTGTGATCACGGATATTGGTGAATTTTTAATTGAGTGTAGCAGACTAACTCATTATATTTCAATGTCAAATTATACATCTTTTCATGTCTGGATCAGTTTGTGGAAAAGATGGTTTTCAAGGGTTGGGGTTATACACATTTAAGCCGTTTACAAGCGTTTACGGATTTTGCTAAATTTTTGTGCAAAATGGTTTGAATCTGTTTAATTTTATGATCCCTTATGGCAACAAAAACAAAAGCAGCAGTTAAGACGAATACCATTGATGAGACAGGTAATATCGTAGTAAAAGGTGCGCGTACACACAATCTCAAGAATGTAAATGTGGTGTTCCCGCGTAATCAACTGATCGTTGTTACTGGTGTATCCGGCAGCGGTAAATCATCTTTAACGATCGATACCTTATTTGCCGAGGGCCAGCGCCGTTATGCAGAAAGCCTGAGCGCGTATGCAAGACAGTTCATGGCGCGTATGGTTAAACCGGATGTGGATTATATCAAAGGCTTATGTCCTGCGATAGCTATCGAACAGAAAGTGATCACACGTACACCACGCAGTACGGTGGGTAGTATGACGGAGATCTACGATTACCTGCGCTTGTTATTTGCACGTGCCGGTAAAACCATTTCTCCCGTTAGCGGCAAGGAAGTAAAAAAAGATGATGTGGCCGATGTACTCAACGCCATCAATGCCATGCCGCATGGAACCAAAATACTGGTCATCGTTCCATTCAAACAACATGTAAAAAGAGAGGTACGTGAAGAACTAAGCATATTGATGCAGAAAGGGTTTTCGAGAATGTACTTTAGTCAGTCGGGAGTCGGGAGTGAGGAGTCTGGAGTAATTAAACGCATTGAAGAACTGCTGGAACTTTCTGACAAGGAATTAAAAAAACAACTCCAAACTCCAGACTCCAAACTCCAAACCCACGTCCTCATCGACCGCATCGTCACCAAAACCTTCGAAGAAGACGATCTGCACCGGTTATCAGATTCTATCGGCACCGCTTTTTACGAGGGTGAAGGTGAAATGTATATCGAGGTCAACAGCGAAAAATTGATCCACTTCAGTAATAAGTTTGAACTGGATGGTTTGCAGTTTGAAGAGCCGGTTCCTAATTTATTTTCTTTTAATAATCCCTATGGCGCCTGTCCCACCTGCGAAGGGTTCAGCCAGGTATTGGGTATCGATGAGGATCTTGTGATCCCTGATAAAAGACTGAGCGTATATGAAGGCGCTGTTGCCCCCTGGAAAGGAGAAAAATTGGGCTGGTGGCGCGAGCAGTTTGTAAAAGCCGCCGGTAAAGCAGGCTTCCCGATACATAAACCCATCATAGACCTTAGCAAACAGCAGTACAAACAGCTATGGGACGGTGAAGGAAATGCGCAGGGGATACATGATTTCTTTAAAGAAGTCGAACAGAATTTATACAAAGTACAATACCGTGTTCTCCTGAGCCGCTACCGGGGCCGCACTACCTGTCCGGATTGTGAAGGCTATCGTTTGCGTAAGGAAGCATTGTATGTAAAAGTAGACGGCAAACATATTGGTGAACTGTGCGAGATGCAGGTAAAGGATCTGCAAACATGGTTTGATGGAATAAAACTATCACAGCATGACCAGCAGGTGGCAAAAAGGATATTATTGGAAGTACACCAGCGGATACAGACATTGGTAGATGTGGGACTTGGCTATCTTACCCTGAACCGTCTCGCGAATTCATTAAGCGGTGGTGAGAGCCAGCGTATCCAGTTGACACGCAGCCTGGGAAGCAATCTTACCAATTCGTTATACATTCTCGACGAACCCTCCATTGGATTACATTCAAGGGATACGGAAAGGCTGATCAGTGTACTGAAATCATTGCGTGATCTTGGTAATACGGTTGTGGTGGTAGAGCATGACGAAATGATGATGCGTGAAGCAGATTATATCATCGACATGGGGCCGCTGGCTTCGCATCTTGGTGGGGAAGTGGTGGCAACGGGTAACTATGATGAACTGATATCCAATCCCGAAAGTCTCACCGGAAAATATCTTACAGGAGAATTCAGCATAGAGCCGCCGAAAAATATCCGCAAATGGACACGAAGCATTACCGTTGAAAATGCGAGGCAGAATAACTTGAAAGATATCACTGTCAGCTTTCCGTTGAATACTTTGTGTGTGGTAAGCGGTGTGAGCGGTAGCGGGAAAACAACATTGGTAAAACAGGTATTTGTGCCTGCACTCAAAAAACTGAAAGGCGATTTTGCAGATAAAGTAGGATTGCACAAAACACTGAGCGGCGATATGGATTATATCTCCGAAGTGGAAATGATCGACCAGGATCCGATCGGTAAATCATCACGCAGTAACCCGGTAACCTATATCAAGGCTTACGATCATATCCGCGACCTGTATGCCAAACAACCCTTGTCTAAGATGCGCGGCTTCCAGCCCAAACATTTTTCTTTTAATGTGGATGGCGGCCGTTGCGACACCTGCAAAGGAGAAGGGGAACAGATCGTAGAGATGCAGTTCCTCGCGGATGTGCACCTTACCTGTGAATCATGCGGTGGCCGTCGTTTTAAAGAAGAAGTGCTGGAAGTACATTACCAGGGAAAATCAGTATATGATATTCTCGATATGAGCGTGGATGAGGCCATTGCGTTTTTCGCTGATGAAAAAAATATACGCAATGCCATACAGCCTTTGCAGGATGTGGGACTTGGTTATATCAAACTCGGGCAGAGCAGTGATACCTTGAGTGGTGGTGAGGCGCAACGTGTAAAACTCGCCAGTTTTTTAGGCAAAGGAAAAGGTGTAGGACATATTCTGTTCATTTTTGATGAACCGACTACGGGTTTGCATTTTCATGATATCAAAAAATTACTCGCTTCTTTTAATGCGCTGATCGAACAGGGACATTCTTTGATCGTGATCGAACACAATACAGATGTGCTCAGGTCGGCAGACTGGATCATTGATTTGGGGCCTGAAGCGGGGGATGTGGGTGGAAATTTAGTATATGCAGGTGTGCCTGCGGGGTTGAAGAAAGTAAAGGAGAGTTATACGGGAAAATTCCTGTAAAATAATTTAGCCGCAGATTCGCAGATTATTTTTTCAAATAATCTGCGAATCTGCGGCTAAAATTATCGCAACCTGTCAAGACTCTTCATCAGCTTATTATCCTTGTAAATACCCCTTGTCGCTAAAAACAAAAAGAAAGGGATGGCAATAGCCAACAGCGCAGTAAGATCAAACGCGCTTTCTTCCAGGATAAAACTCCTTGTCTGCCAGTAATAGATACCGAGGTTGAGGATAGACAATATCATCGCGGCTGAAACTGCGCGCATCTGCAATTTCCTGTCCTTGTACAAAAAGATCGCTACCAGTGAGGCAAGCGCCACCACTACTGTCAATACCATTAACAGTGTATATTCCTTTGCAGTAAAGCGCTGGAACTGTTTTACATTATCCACCAGTTTATTACCGCTGAAGAATGAAACGTTCAGCGTAGCAAATGCCAGCGCCGATGCTATTACCAGCCAGAGAGTTTGAATGCGTTGTATCATAAAATAAAATTTTTGTGTCGTCCTTGCGAGCGTAGCAACCTGTGTTTATTCAAATCGGTGTATATGTAATACTCAGGTTGCTTCGCTACGCTCGCAAGGACGTTTATCCAAGCTCGGGATATAAAATAAATTGAGTCATAAAATCATTCACATTCTTCCGCACATCACCAATGATCTTTTCATCATCCGCATTCATCAGCACTTTATCGATGGCATCTACAATGAACTGCATGTGTTCTTCCTTCATCCCCCGTGTAGTGATCGAAGGAACACCCATACGGACACCCGAAGTTACAAAAGCGCTTTTGTCATCGTAAGGAACCATATTTTTATTGGCGGTGATATCTGCTGCCACCAGTGCCTGCTCCGCTTTTTTGCCGGTAATGTTTTTATTACGCAGATCAACCAGCACGAGGTGGTTATCGGTACCACCACTGATGATCTGGTATTCTTTCGCTACCAGTGCTTTGGCAAAAGCCTGTGAGTTTTTCACGACCTGGTTGGCATAATCTGTGTATTCATCACTCAGTATCTCACCAAATGCAATGGCTTTTGCGGCAATCACGTGTTCGAGCGGCCCGCCTTGTATGCCCGGGAAAACGGCCATATCTATCAGGTTGCTCATCATGCGGATATTGCCTTTCACATCTTTCAGTCCCCATGGGTTTTCAAAATCTTTGCGCATCATGATGATACCACCCCTGGGTCCGCGTAATGTTTTGTGCGTGGTAGAAGTTACGAGATGACAATGGTCAAAAGGATCGTTCAGTAATTTTTTAGCGATCAATCCGGCAGGGTGCGCAATATCGGCCATCACCAAGGCACCTACTTCATCGGCGGCTTTGCGGATACGGGCATAATCCCAGTCGCGGCTGTAGGCGCTGGCGCCACAGATAATGAGTTTCGGTTTTACTTCGCGTGCTTTTGCTTCCAGCATTTCATAATCCACCACACCGCCTTCGCGGGTAACACCATAAAAATGCGGCTGGTATAATTTACCGCTGTAGTTAACGGCAGAACCATGTGTGAGGTGACCGCCCATGCTCAGGTCGAGACCCAAAATCGGGTCGCCGGGTTGTAATACGGCAAGTGCAACGGCCGCATTGGCCTGCGCCCCGCTATGTGGCTGCACGTTGGCATATTCTATGTTGAAGATCTGTTTTAAACGGTCGATAGCGAGTTGTTCGGTCTGGTCAACGATCTCGCAGCCCGCATAATAACGGCGGCCGGGATACCCTTCGGCGTATTTATTGGTCATCACACCACCCATCGCCTGCATTACCTGCAGACTGGTGAAATTTTCCGAAGCGATCAGCTCAATGCCGCGGCGCTGTCTTTCCAGTTCTTTTCTGATAAGGTCGAAAACAAGGGTATCTCTTTGCATCAGTGGTATTTTGAGGGGCAAAGATAAATGACAAGATGCAAGAAACAAGGTACAAGGAACAAGTTTCAACACAATCTATCCCCTGGCTCCTGTACCTTGTTCCTTGTACCTTGTTTCTTGCCCTTTGAATCTTTTTTCCCTATTTTCGACCTCTTGAAACATCTTTGGGTACCCTAAAAGACCCCCATGAAAGCGATCATTCCAGTGGCCGGTGCAGGAACCAAATTGCGGCCGCATACCTATACACAACCCAAGGCACTCATCCCGATAGCAGGTAAGACGATCCTGAGTTTTATCGTGGACCAGTTGCATGAGGCCGGTATCAAAGAATTTATTTTTATTGTCGGATACCTGGGTGAGAAGATCCAGGACTATGTAAAACAAACCTACCCCGATCTTACCACGCATTTTGTTTTCCAGAATGAGCGGCAGGGTACGGGTCATGCGGTAGAACTGACCCGTAGTATTGTGGGTGATGATGAAGTATTTGTGGCGCTGGGTGATACCATCTGCGAGTACGATGTGCATGAAATGGTGAATAGTCCCTACAGTATGTTAGGCATTAAAAAAGTAGATGATCCGCGCAATTTTGGTGTGGCATCTATCGGTGAGGATGGATTTATTGAACAGGTAGTGGAAAAACCCGCCATACCCAAAAGCAATATGGCGCTGGTAGGATTGTATAAGATCAAGGAAACACATTTCCTGTTTGAGTGCCTGCACCACCTGTTTGCACAGGATATCCGCACATTTGGTGAATACAACCTGACCGATGCGCTTGATTGCATGATCAAACGCGGCGCGAAGTTCCAGCCATTGAAAGTGAAGAACTGGTTTGATTGCGGGAAAAAAGAAACTTTACTGGAAAGCAATGCCACGCTGCTGAAAAAATTCGGTGGCAATGTGAGCCAGGATGATTATAAGGATACCATCATTATTCCCCCGGTAAGTATTGCACCGGGTTGCGATATTTCCAATTCCATTATTGGGCCGCATGTGGCTATTGGGGCGAATACTTCGATTAAACATTCAATTGTACGGGATAGTATCATCGGATCTTATACCAATCTTTATGAAGTGGTACTTGATAATTCATTAATTGGAAGCGATGCTTCGGTAAAAGGATTGAGTCGCAGTCTTAATATTGGTGATAATACTGAAATCGATTTCGGATAATTTTTTTGCCACAGATTTCACAGATTAGCACAGATTTCTCATCTGTGCTAATCTGTGAAATCTGTGGCGATTTTATTCTGCTATCTTTGAATACATGAGTTCCTCATCCTTTCAAAATACAATAACGAGTCTTTTCAAAATTGATGTCCCCATCATCCAGGCCGGTATGGTATGGGCCAGTGGCTGGAAACTGGCGAGTGCAGTAAGCAATGCCGGCGGATTGGGATTGATCGGTGCAGGAAGCATGTATCCCGATGTTCTGCGTGAACACATCCAGCAATGCAAAAAAGCGACTGATAAACCTTTCGGTGTGAATGTGCCGCTGATGTATCCTGGTATCGATACCATCATGCAGATCATAGTAGAAGAAAAAGTCCCCATCGTTTTTACCAGCGCAGGCAATCCAAAACTCTGGACGCCTTATCTCAAAGAAAAAGGGATTACTGTGGTGCATGTGGTCAGCAGCAGTAAGTTTGCTAAGAAAGCAGCAGAAGCAGGATGCGACGCAGTTGTTGCCGAAGGATTCGAAGCCGGCGGTCATAACGGCCGCGAAGAAACCACTACGATGGTGCTTGTGCCTGCTGTAAAAGAGGCTGTGAACATTCCTGTGATAGCGGCTGGCGGTATCGCCACCGGCAAACAGATGCTGGCCGCGATGGTATTGGGTGCGGATGGGGTACAGATCGGTTCAAGATTTGTGTGTACGCCGGAAGCTTCCTCCCATATTCACTTTAAACAGGCTGTACTGGATGCACAGGAAGGAGATACCATGCTCTCGATGAAAAAACTCATGCCGGTACGCTTACTGAAAAATCATTTTGCCGATGAAGTACGCGCCGCGGAAATACGCGGGGCCACCGAAGAAGAACTCAAACAATTACTCGGCCGCGGCCGCGCTAAAAAAGGCATGTTCGAAGGCAACCTGTCTGAAGGTGAACTGGAAATAGGACAAGTGAGTGCACTTATCAAAGAAATGAAACCTGCTGCGGAAGTGGTGAGGGAGATATGGGAGGAGTATGAGAGAATTTTAAAGACACTGAATACGAATTAATAATTGATAATTAATAATTAAAAATTATAAGATTAGTTTATTTCAATTATTAATTATCAATTACTAATTATTAATTAATCTGCCTTCGGCAGTCCCATCGCCTCCCATTCCTCTCTCGCCGGTCCATATACGCCGGGTACTTTTAAGCCTGCCATTCTCATCAATACTGTTAACTGCCCGCGGTGGTGTGCCTGGTGGGCAACGGTTACCCAGAGTGCAAATCCTTTTTTCCATATTTCACCATACATCGGTGTGGTTTCCTGTAGGGTTTCGTCGGTCCAGGAGGCAACTGCGTTGATCACCTCATTGCTTGCTTTGGCGTAAGCATCCACCAGCGCTTTTACGGTTGTATAATGTTGTTTGGTATGCGCTACCGGCAATGTGGCCGATTGCGGGATACCTGCGGCGCAATCGACAATATGATTGGCGAGGCGCTCTATGCTCCGGTAGTCTTTGCATAGTTCTTTGGACAAACTTTCATCGGTAAGGTTGTTGAAACAGGCTAGCGTGGAAGCTGATTCCTGTTGCCAGATCTCGAGGAATGGCTGGATGGCATTTATCATGATGATTGATTTTTAATAAAAGTTCTCTGCGTAAACCCTGCTTCTCCTGTTCTCTGCGGTGAAAAAAATCCTGTATTTGATGCAGCTTGCTATGCAAAGTGTTTTTTCACCGCAGAGCCGCAGAGTTACATGAGTTTCCGCAGAGGTTATATACAATACTATTCTTTATGAAAATAAATACCATTTGCCTGTGCCGTACATGTAACCACGAGATCATTGATACAAATATTCTCAGGAAGCGTGGCACAGTAATAGGTTATATCTGCAATATCACTGGCATAAAGCGGTATAAATCCCTGGTAGGTGGCCCCCGCTTTTTGTTCATCACCTTTAAAACGCACGAGGGCAAATTCTGTTTCGGCCGCGCCGGGATGAATGGCGGTTACTTTTATGCGGTATGGCAGCAGGTCAATGCGCATAGACTTGCTTAATGCATCCACCGCAAACTTACTGGCGCAGTATCCATTGCCATCTTTGTAGATATCTTTCCCGGCAACAGATCCCATGTTGATGATATGGCCCTTTTTTCTTTCGGTCATATAAGGCAGCACTGCTTTGGTCACATACATCATGCCTTTTACATTGGTGTCGATCATGGTGTCCCAGTCGTCGAGGTCCGCGTTTTCAAAACTGTCTTTTCCGAGGGCGAGACCGGCGTTGTTTACTAAGACGTCTATGTTGCGCCAGTCAGTTGGTAAGTTTTCCAGTGCGGCAAAAACAGCTTCGCGGTTTTGTACGTCAAATACCAGTGGCAGTATTTGTACGCCATGAGTATTTTGTAATTGGTCGGCCAGTTCATGGAGTCTTTCTGCGCGTCTGCCGGTGATGATGCAGTTCCATTTGGCGGCGGCAAATTTTTCTGCCATGGCTTTTCCAAAACCGGAAGTGGCGCCGGTGATGAGTATCGTTTGGTTCATAGTGCGAAAATAAGTACGAATTACGAGGTACGAGGTACGAAGTATAGGTTTACCAATGCCCGTACTTCGTACTTCGTACTTCGTCTCTGTGTTATCTGATCAGTACAATCGTTCCTTTCCTATAAACGGAGTTACCCAGGAAATCAATCCCCGATGCCTGGTACACATAAGTACCCGGTGGTTGCGCAATACCACCAAACCTTCCATCCCAGGCTTTGCCGATCTCGCTGGTGCTGAACAGGAGCTGCCCCCAGCGGTTGTACACGCTGAAGTAAACGAGTTTGGTGATGCCGATCGTAATCGGTTTTACCGCATCATTTTTTCCATCGGCATTGGGTGTAAATGCGGAGGGAACAAATATGTCCACACCATTTTTGAAAATACGCACCGTTACCTGGTCATCGGCAAAACAACTGCCCTCGCTTACACGAACTGTGTAGGTGATCGAATCAATTGTATTGTCGAATATGGCGATGGGATTACTGATGCCGGGATTATTCAACCCGGTAGTTGGTCTCCATAAATAATCCGTACCACCTGAGGCCTGCATTTGCAGCGGCTGACCGGGAAGCACAGCGGTATCTTTTCCGGCATAAGCATTGAGCATAGGTATCACTGTTACGACCAGCGTATCTGTTTTGGGTTTTAAACACCCGGTTGTATTGGTAGCGGTAAGTATATACGTGGTGGTTCTGGTTGGACCGGCTGTTGGCGTTAAGGTGTTGGCGTTAAGCAATGAACCGGCTGGTGTCCAGTAAAAAGAAGTGCCGGTTACGGTTCCGTTCAGTACGGTGCGTGTACCATAACAGATGATTTGATCGGCTCCTGCTGTTGCTACAGGATAAGGTTCTACCACTACCTGCATCGAATCTTTTGCCTCACATTTGCCAAGGTTTGCGGTTACATAATATTTTGTATTGATCATTGGACGCACTATCGGGTTCCTCGTACTGGCTACTGTTTCGCCGCTCGTGGAAGAGGTCCATCGGTAACTCAATGCATGGCTGACCGGTTGCAGCGGAAATGCATCTGTCAAACACACACCGGTATCGCGTATATCCACACTGATAAACTGCAATACATTCACCGTAACCGAATCTGTATTTGCGCAGCCGTTATCATTTACCGACACATAATATTTGGTGGTATCTGTCGGAAAAACAAATGGAGAAGTGGTATTGGGATTGGTAATACGCAACTGGTTGGGACCTATCTGTGGTGTCCAGGCAACTGTGCCATTACCGATGTTCACGCGTAGCGCCAGTGTATCGATACTACAGATCAGTGTATCGCGAAAAGGAAGGTTTAAGGATGGCCTGTCAAGGATGGTCACTGATTTGGTCATAGTGTCCACGCAACCTTTGCTGTTGGTGGTGATCAGACTCACCTGCACGGTTTGCAGCGAAGGATATCTCCAGGCAGAGTCTTTGGAGCGGGCAGTATCAGCAGCACTGGCTGCATCACCAAAATTCCAGCGCCAGCTATCTACTACGCCATACACGGTAGTGGTGGCATCTTTGAATTCATAAGGGTTGAGGATGCAGGTGCTTTGTACATTGAAATCGGTGTTAAAGCCGGGGTATACTTTTACTTCTGCCGTGGTAGAATCCTGGCAACCGCCAGTTGAAGTAACTTTTAATTTTACTGTGAAGGTGCCACTGTCTTTACCGCTTTGCAGGTAATCATAGGTAGGGGTGGGGTTAGATGAAATATCATTTGTCAGATTGGGAACACCGAAATCCCAGGCATAAGAACTGATATTTGAACTGGTTGATTGATTTTCGAATGTTAGGGTAGTACCATTACAGGTAATATAAGATGGTTTGAGTACTGCACCTGTGATGGTACAATTAGCTACACGTAATGTAAAATCTTTTCTATGGGTGGAAATAGGTGAGCCGTTTCTCCATTCGGTGATACAAACGGAAACCACATAAGCGCCCGTAATACCAGGCGCTATGCCTGATATGATGCCTGTGCGGGGATTAATCGTTACTGATGCCCCCAATGGTGTAGTACCGGTGAAACCGTTGGTGTATGTTATGGGATTATAGGGAGGTGAGGAATAGTTAAAGGTATTGGCATCTATAGTGTTTCCCCTATCGAAGGCAGAACAGAAGCTGTATGACAAAGAATCAGTTATATCAGGATCTGTAGCGCTAAAGTTAAGTGTAAAGGGGGAATTCACACATACCAGTGTAGTGTCTTTTAGTGCAAATACAGGGCTTGAATTGCTTCCTGTCAATAACGAAGCAGTGCCAGGAATTTGACCGGTGTAAGTAGCACCTTCATTGGGAGTACCATTGGGCGGTAATGGAAATGTTTGAATATTTTGAATTCCCTGCGTCCTGCAACATGTTTGGAAAGTAATGATATATCCGTTTGTTGTATTGGGCAATTCTGTTTCAAGAGTATACAACCCAACCTGGTAGCAAACACTTACTGGTGGACTAATACATGGATTTGGAGACATCTCGATTTCCTGAAAACTACTTCTGATCACATTTATCTGCGGTCCTACCTGTGTAGCAGGTGAAGCGTTCGAGTAAATATTTAAATTAACGTTGGGGGGCATTGCAGCAGTATTCGGACTATTGGCACCACATTCCCTGAATAAACGCAAGGATATTTGATAAACTGATGAATTGGGAGCATTACCAGCTTTGACATACCTATAAAAAACCTCCCCACCCGCTATATGCCCCGCATAACTACAGACCGATTGAAATAATATATATAAGATGAATAAACTCTTTTTCATTGTCTTCAATCACAATTGTCTGTATCCAGGCTTGCGGTTATTTTGGTGCTTTAAGCCGTGAAAATACGCTATCTGGCAGGCCAACATTTACTGTTAAGGGCATTTTAACGGTGTTACAACATCTGATAAGAGAGATAAAAGACTGTTTCTGCTGCCTTGGGAATGGAAGAAGTTGTCGATAGTCCATGGTCCATGGTCTATCGACTATGGACTATCTGATCAATACCGCCGATCCTTTCCTGAATATTTTTTTGCCCAGGTAATCCGTTCCCTCGGTCTGGTACACATAGGTACCGCTGGGTTGTTTTACGCCATTAAAGATGCCGTTCCATCCTCTGCCGGGCTGGGTAGTGCTGTACATTACCTGCCCCCAGCGGTTATATACCTTGAAAAAATGCAGTTGGGTGATACCGATAATGAGTGGTTTCAGTCGATCATTCAATCCATCGTCGTTGGGGGTAAAAGCGGATGGGACAATAATATCCGGGGCTGTTTTATGCACCCTTACGGTTACTTCATCATCTGCAAAACAGCCACCGTCTCCAAATACCCGCACTTTGTAAATGATCGAGTCGATGCTTTCATCCAGTATGGACACCGGGTTAACGATCGAAGGGTCACTCAGGCCAAATTCAGGGCTCCAGTTATACCGCAAACCACCGGATGCTTCCAGTTGTAATGGCTGGTTGGGTACCACGGTAGTGTCTCTGCCTGCATAGGCCTGGATGGTGGGTGTTACCGATACCACGATCGTATCTGTTACTGCCTTGGGACATCCCAGCGTATCTGTTACCCGCAAGGTGTACACGGTACTGCGTGATGGTATGGCAACAGGGTTCAGTGTACTGGCATTGTTCAAAGAAGCCGTTGGCGACCAGGTAAAGGAAGAAGCCACTATTTTTCCATGCAGGAACGCTCGGTTGCCGAAACAGATAATGGTATCAGGACCTGCTGCTGCCACAGGATAGTTCACTACTTTGATATGCACCGTATCCCTGTCCTGGCATTTGCCAAGATTAGCAACCACATAATAGGTAGTATTGACCAGTGGCCTTGCCAATGGAAATTTCTGCTGTGCAATCGTTTCTCCGGATGAACTGGTCCATTGATAACCCAATGCATGACTTACCGGTCGCAACTGGACCTGATCCGTGCGGCAGATGATGGAATCTTTACCGGCATTCACTTTAATAAAATCAAGCACATTTACGGTCACGGTATCGGTATTGATACAGCCACTATCGTTCAATGTCACGATATACTTAGTGGTATCTTTCGGAAATACCAATGGGCGCGAAGTATTGGCACCGGTGATAAAGCTATTGGGCAACCATGAATAAACCCCTTTGTTGCCTACAGGTATGGCCAGTGTATCGATGCTACAGATCAATGTGTCTTTAAACGGTAATAAAAGCGTGGGTTTATCTTTTACAATCAGATCCTGGTACACCGTATCGATACAACCCTTGCTGCTGCTGACGATCAGGCTCACATTCTTTGTTGATGAAATATCGTATTTGTACCTAGGATTTTGTAAATGCGAGGTATCGGCCAGGGTGGTATTATCTCCAAAATCCCATCGCCAGTAATCAATCACTCCATATCGTGCTTTAGTGGTATCTGTAAACTGGTAAGGGTTCTGGAAACAGTTACCCGTAATATTGAAACCTGCTTTAAAACCCGGGTACACCAAAACAACGGTACTGGCATCACCCACACATCCGCCGGGACCCGTTACATGTAAGGAAGCAATATACCTGCCGGTATCAGCATACGTATAATCAACCACCGGGTTGTTGGAAGTATTACCCGGTACACCGGTATTGCCAAAGTCCCAGGTATAGGAAGTGATGGAGGTTGAGGTTGACTGGTTTTCAAAACGAACCGTAAAATCATCGCACTGTACGATCTTATCGGGTAGTACTGCTTCAATAATATCGCAGTCCTGTATTTTCAGGATGAAATCTTTGCGGTGTTCGGTAAACGCTTTGCCATTTCTCCATTCTGTGATACAGACATTGACCACATACTGACCCTGGTCGGGAGCAATACCACTGATAATACCGGTGATGGGATTAATACTTACCCTTGCCCCCAACGGTGAGCCGCCGGAAAAAGGGCTGGCATAAGGAAGGGGTGTCAGGCCAAGGTTTAGAGGCGGTGGTGGATTGGTACCGCCTCCATTTCCGCCAACAGCGGTATAGGCATCGCATAAAGCGTATGTGAGTGAATCACTGTCAGGATCATTGGCGCCAAAATCCAGTTTAAAGGATTTATTCGCGCAAACAAGAGCTGTATCCCTCACATTGAACTGCGGACTGCTGTTATGTCCTGCAGGAAGTGAGTACTTACCCGGTATCTTGGTAACGTAATTGGCCCCTACACTCCGGGGTTGTGAAAGATTGGTGATATTATCTACCCGGCAGCAACCGATCCGCGATAAGGTATAGCCGGCCACATTATCGGCCAGGGTGATCACAGAAACATAGGTGGCCATTTCATAACATACCCTTACTTCACCCACCAGGCAGGGAAAAGCAGCCGTATTCAGCCGAATGGTGGAAACACCGGCGGCTGTCATGGGTAATGGCTGTGAAAGTACCAGCCTGTCGTTCTCATACGCACCAACCGTGGGGGTTTCTACCTGTAGTAAGGGACCGGAAGAAAAGCAATCCCTGAAAAGACGTAAGGTGATCCGGTAACTGCTGCTGCCGGGTGAAGAAGCGCCGAGGTATTCATAAAACAGTTCACCTCCGGCCACATGTCTTGCCGTTGCAGGCAGGCAATAGGAAACGATCAATGCTATGAAGACCCATCTCTTCATAATTCCAGGGGTTAATTGCGGTTGATAAACGCAAGCATATAATTATTCAGTTCACCGGCAGCTTCCCACATACTGATATGCCCCACGTTCTGCAATACATGAATATACGATTTGTTGGGCAGGTGCGTTTGTTGCAACACATCATTCATAGGTGCGGGTCCATCTTCGGTGGCTGTTACGAACAGCACTGGCAGCGGGTTGCTTTTCAGCACATGCGTTCGGTCGGGGCGGTTGATCATGGCACGGTAGTACTGCTGCAGCGCTTCTTTGGTAAATTGACGGCCCGCTTCTATCAGTTCTTCCAGTTTTTCAGGCTGCATTTCTTTAAAGCGGCTGGCGAACAGATTAGGGATGGTTGTTTTGATAAAAGGGAACGCACCATATTTTTCAATTGTATCGATGGCCTTTGCACGGGTGATCTTTTTTTCTTCATTATCAGCATACGCCGTTGAATTGATCAGTCCGAAAGCGCTGAGCATACCCGGGTATTTTTCTGCAAATGCCAGTGTGATGTATCCACCCATGCTATGACCGAGCATCGTACACTGTGTGATGGCCTCATGCTGAAGCAGGGCGTGAATACAGTCTGCATAATCGTCGATAGTAATATCGTCTGATGTCTCACAGGAAAGCAAAGAAGATTTTCCCGTACCTGGAATATCCGGAACAATCAAGAAACAATGTGGCTTCAGGAAATCGATCTGCTGATCCCATATATGGCTGTCTTCCCCAAACCCATGCAATAACACCACCGGCTGGCCGGAGCCTTCCATGCGATAAGAGATTAGAGAAGTTTTGTATGCAAATGTTTTTTCCATGCTGATTAAGTTTTCAATAAAATATCTCTGTGCAACTCTGTGTCCTCCGTGTCTCTGTGGTAAAGCCTTCGCTCAGATCGACGGAGGATGTTCTTTACCACAGAGACACGGAGGACACAGAGTTGCACAGAGGGATCACTGTGCTTTTAATGAATTCCATTACTTGCGGGCCAGCCTTACCATCCGTAAAAACAGCAATAATACCACCGGTATCAAGGCAGGGTTCATCTGTTGCGGCAGCCAGTACCATACTATGAGCAGCAAACCATATACCACCGCTGCCACGATAAAATATCTTTTAAAGCGGGAACTGCTGCTGAATACAAAAACTGATGCCAGCAGGTTGGTGGGAAGCGCCCACAGGATATTGTGGTTGAGTTTAAAGGGGGCATGGTTGGTCCCAAACCAGGTGTATAGCAACAGGCAACCAATGGCGCCCGTCAGGAATAACAGGAGAAAATCAAAAAAGCGGGTAAGCGAAAGGGCGGTTTTGTTCCCGGAAAAAGAGAGCAGCAGTATGACGAGGGAAACACCGCTGAGAACATACAATGGCCAGTGATTGCTGCCGGACAATGCTGGTTTACCTGTATCCAGTATTCGCTTTTTGTTGACAAGGATGGGTCCGGCGCTGTCTACCCCTTTCATCAGGTAATCCGGCAGGAACATCGATTCGGTAATGCTTACGCGTTTGTCTACCGGGCTGCCCATGAGCAGGTCCATCCCAAGTTTGGTCCAGCCCCAGTTACCACGGTCGAGGTATTCGTGGAGCATATCACGGAAAGTAGTACCCGCAGGAACAAGCGGGTTATTCACACGGAACTGTGTATGCCTGAACAAAATATCCCTTACACGCGAAGTGCAGTTATCATGGAGGAAAACATATTTGTAATACCGGTTATTGCCGCTCAGGTTAACACGGATGGCATTTACAATAGCTGATTTTTCAGCAGGGGTAAGATACAGTTCCTGTTCGGTCACATCTCTTTGGGTAACCTGGTACTCATACATGAACTCAGCAAACGTGTACACCGACAAAGAATAGTCCAGAGTTCCTTTTACAAATTTGGAATAGAAGTCAGGGTCATCAAAATTAAACGTGCCCCAGTTGGCTACCAGGTCCGTACCATTCGCGCTGTCTGTAATGCGGATGGCTGTATGGCCGAAGATGGTGTACAACTCATCTCCTGGCGCACAGGTAAGCAGGCTGATACGGGTATGACTGGAATCTGTTTGTGCGAAAGAAAACTGTATGCTTGCCAGGAATAGGCAAATGAAGCGGAACTGTTTCACGCGTTTTTTTTGAAAGGTAATAACTAAACCGCGGCCTTGCGTCTTTACGTGATTTTTTTCAACACACCCGCTCGCCAAAGCTTTGCGGGCGAGGAGATCACAGAGTTAACAGAGGGCCCTCTGTTTTACTCTGTGATCTCTGTGTTGAAATCTTCGCTCCGATAAATGAAAATTATCTCCTGCTATAATTCGGCGCTTCCTTCGTAATGTCGATATCATGCGCATGACTCTCTTTCATCCCCGCATTGGTGATCTTTACAAAAGTGGCTTGCTGCAGGGCTTTGATATCTTTCGCACCGCAATAACCCATACCTGAACGGAGCCCGCCTACATATTGGTAAATGATTTCACTCAAAGTTCCTTTATAGGCTACACGTCCTTCAATTCCTTCGGGAACATATTTCTTTACATCATCTTCCACATCCTGGAAATAACGGTCGCCGCTTCCCTGGCTCATGGCGCCGAGACTGCCCATGCCGCGGTATTCTTTGAATTTTCTTCCTTCATAGATAATGGTATCACCAGGGCTTTCTTCCACACCTGCAAATACACTTCCCATCATTACGATATTGGCGCCTGCGGCGAGTGCTTTTACCATATCGCCTGTATAACGGATACCGCCATCTGCAATCACCGGAATGTTTTTTCCTTTTAATGCATGACTGGCTTCCATCACGGCTGTCAGTTGCGGAACACCGGCGCCTGCCACGATACGCGTCGTACAGATAGATCCGGGTCCGATACCCACTTTCACACAATCCGCACCTGCTGCTGCAAGCGCTTTGGCACCGGCGGCAGTACCCACATTGCCTGCTATGATCTGCAAACCTTTAAAATTCTTTCTCAATACTTTCAGCGCTTCTATCACACCACGGCTATGACCGTGTGCGCTGTCAAGTGTCACCACATCAACACCTACTGATTGCAGCGCAGAAGCTCTATCGAGCAGATCCTGTGTAATACCCAAAGCGGCGCCTACAAGTAATCTTCCCAAATTGTCTTTTACCGCTGCAGGATAATTACGCAACTGCAGGATATCGCGGTAGGTGATCAGGCCGATAAGTATTCCTTTCCTGTTCACTACCGGCAGTTTCTCTATCTTATATTGACGTAATATTTTCTCCGCCTTCTTCAGATCGGTTCCTTCGGGGGCCGTGATGAGGTTGTCTTTTGTCATCACCTCTTTTACTTTGCGGCGTTTATCGGTTTCAAAACGCAGGTCGCGGTTGGTGAGGATGCCCACCAGTTTATTGTTGCTATCAACGATGGGTATACCACCGATCTTGTTTTCTTTCATCAGGCGAAGCGCATCGCCAATGGTGGCATCTACCAGCAGGGTCACCGGGTCGATGATCATGCCGCTTTCACTGCGTTTTACTTTACGCACCTGATCGGCCTGGCGCTCGATGCTCATGTTTTTATGCAAAATGCCCAGTCCCCCTTCGCGTGCCAGCGCTATCGCCAGGTTGGCTTCTGTAACGGTATCCATGGCTGCCGACAGCATGGGAACATTCAGCACTATGTTTTTGGTAAGATGGGAGCGGATATCCACTTCCCGGGGAAGTACGGCGCTGTAGGCAGGAACGAGCAGCACATCATCAAATGTGAGCCCTTCGCCGAACAGTCTTGATAGATAGGATGCCTGAGGAGCAGGAGTATTTCTTGTTGCCATGTGCAAAGATAGGCGGATGGATATATGTGTTCCAAAAACTTTTTAAAAACGCTGTTAAGTACGAATTACGAGGTACAAAGTACGAATGAGTACTATTAAGCCCTCGTACTTCGTACCTCGTACTTATCATAGTGCCTCGTAATTCGTACTTAGTTCATGCTTACTTTTGCTGTAATGGCAAAACCCGCTTCGGCCCACCCTTATTTTAATTTCCAGTTCGGCTTACTCTGTTTCAGCAACTTCCTGTTTAGTTGCAGTTTCAGTATGATGATACCGGAGTTGCCTGCTTATCTTACCCAACTGGGCGGGGCGGAATATAAAGGGCTGATCATAGCGTTGTTTACACTGATGGCGGGAATATCCCGGCCCTTTAGCGGCAAACTCACTGATACCATAGGTCGTGTACCGGTAATGATATTCGGATCATTGGTTTGTGTGATCTGTAGTTTGTTATATCCAGTGCTGACAACTGTAAGCGGGTTTTTACTGCTGCGTTTTTTTCATGGATTTTCAACAGGCTTTAAACCTACGGCCACTTCAGCCTATGGCGCTGATGTGGTGCATGAATCGAGAAGGGGAGAAGCCATGGGTGCATTGGCCATAGGCTATTCGCTGGGTTCTTCCACCGGACCTTTGCTGGGTAGCTGGCTGGTTACCGCGTATTCTTTCAATATCATGTTCTATATTTCTTCGGGATTTGCTTTGGGCTCGGTGGCCATTCTATATAATATCAGGGAAACATTGCCCGATCCAAAAAAGTTTTCTTTCCGTTACATGAAACTGCAACGGAAAGAATTGTTTGAGCGCACGGCCATCAAACCGGCGATCGTGATGTTGTTATTATGCTTTGCAATTGGTTCGGTGCTGACGCTAACACCTGATATGAGCGATTCATTGGGACTGCATAACAAAGGATTTTTTTATGCCTGCTATACCGTGGCTTCGTTGGCGATACGTTTTATTGCCGGTAAATCTTCTGATAAATATGGGAGGGTGATCGTACTGATCATTTCGTCTGCGGTACAGGTGATCGCATTTGTGTTGCTTGCTTTTTCTCATACGGTTCCGATGATGATCGCCAGTGCTGTGATTTTCGGATTGGGTATGGGTATGATTGGCCCTACTTTAATGGCATGGGCGGTTGATCTGTGTAAAGTGGAGAACCGCGGCCGCGCAGTAGCTTCTGTTTACATAGCCCTCGAAGCAGGTATCGGCAGCGGCGCTATTTTCTCTGCATGGATATATAACAATCACCTGGCCAATCTCAAATATGCTTTCCTGCTCGTATCGGTGCTTGCATTGGTGTCGATGATCTTCTTACTTGCCTGGAGAAGAAAAGAAAAACGACAGGTAGCCGCTATGGAACAGGCGGCTATATTAGAGTTTACAGAATAAATCTTAATGTCGTCCTTGCGAGCGTAGCGAAGCAACCTGTGGCTTGAATAATCAGGTTGTGCTTTGTTGCAAAAAAATCTGAGTATGTTTAATGTCTAACTGGTATAAACCACAGATTGCTTCGCTACGCTTGCAAGGACGGCACACGGCTACAGAAGTTTATATAGCTTACCTGGCAAGGCCGTAATAACATTATTCAATTCAAGATTCAGCATGGCGGCGGCCACAGCGCTGCTGCTTAAACTACTTTTGAAATACAATTCATCTATCGGCATACTGTCCCTTTCCTGTAATAAACCAACGATCAGTTTTTCATCATTGCTCAATTCAATAAACAATTCTTTTTGCGGTGAACGCGTTTTCTTTTTCTTTTCTTCCCAGCCCATCGTTTCAATAAGTTGAGCCGCGCCGGTAAACAGCATGGCTTTGTTTTGCTGAATAAGTTTCAGGCAGCCGCCGCTTTTGGTATCCGTTATTTTTCCCGGTACGGCAAACAGGTCGCGGTTGTAATTGTGCGCCAGTTCCGCAGTGATCATACTGCCGCCTTTGATTGCTGTTTCTATCACGACCGTAGCATCAGCCATACCTGCCACGATACGGTTACGCCTGGGAAAATTATGTTTATCCGGGTTGGTATGTCTTCTGAATTCAGTGAGCAATCCCCCCTGTTGTAACATTTCTTTGGCTAACACCTTATGTTGTAGAGGATACAAACTATCCATCCCATGTGCCAACACACCCACTGTAGGCAAACCCTGCTGGAGCGAAGTTCTATGCGCGATCGCATCAATGCCAAATGCAAGACCGCTTACGATCAATACCTGCTGCGATGATAATGCAGCGACCAGTTCTTCCGTTACCAATTTTCCATACTCGGTATGATTTCTTGTTCCGATGATACTGATGATCTTTGACTGGTTCAGATCGGCATTGCCGCGATAGTATAACATCGGTGGCGGATCATAACAATGTAATAAACGTTGCGGATAATTTTTATCGGTAATAAACAATGGCTGTATATGGTGCTTCTCAATAAACCGCATCTCATGTTCAGCTTCCTCAAATCCTTTAAAATCTTTGATCTGTTTCGCCCGTAGTTCACCGATACTTTCCACCGCGCTGATTTCTTTTTTCTTTGCCTGGAAAACAGCCACGGCATCACCAAAATGTTCAATCAATGCCTTTGTACAAACAGGCCCCAGTTCGGGTATCATGGTAAGCGCAATACGGTAATGCAGTTCAGCGTACATATTTTTTTATTGAACGTTTACAAACAACGCCCAATGAAAGAAAAAATCCTGTACGGGGGTAGGGTATTTATACGCGGGGGAAGTCTGTAGTCTGTAGTCTACAGACTATAGACCACAGACTACAGACTCGAGATTCACATCCCCGTAACCGTAAACGTAGTCCTCCGGTTCTGCGCCCTGCCGGTTTCAGTAGTATTGTCGGCAACGGGTTGCGTGGCGCCATATCCTTTATAACTGAGCCTTTTACGATCAATGCCCTTGCTTGTGAGGTAATCTACAATCGCTTTTGCGCGGTTGGTAGATAATAGCAGGTTGTCTTCAGGTTTGCCGATAGTATCAGTGTGACCGCTGATCTCAAGTTTGATGGAAGGATTTTCAGCGAGTACCTGTAATAATTTTTCTAACTCAATATAACCTGGTTGTGGTATCTCGAATGAATTGTTGGCAAACTGCACATTACGGAAAGTGGTGACAACATTCAGTTCCACGGGTTGCAGGTAAATATCTTTTTTGTATACACTATCGGCGTCTTTTTTATTCAGTTCATACAACTGGCTGTAAAAAAGATAGCCCTTCCGGTTTACGGTGAACGTATAATCTTTCCCGGTTGGTAAAGTGATAAAATAAGTGCCCAGTTCATCTGTCTGCACTTTCATCAATGGCTGGTTGGTACTGTTGTCCACCAGTTCTACAGAAGAGGGTAGAGGCTTGTTTGTTTTTTTATCGATGACAATACCTTTCACATATAAGGTGCGGTTCGGACGGATATCAGGGCGCAATTCAAATTTATATATGTCCAAACTGCCTCTGCTATCACTTCTGTCACTGGCATAGTAAGCGGTGAGGCCATCAGCAGATACGGCAAGACTGCCTTCATTTTCTATTGTATTAATAGGATACCCAAGGTTCTGCGGTACACCCCATTCACCTGTAAGATTTTTGCGTACCAGGAAAAGATCGGAATTGCCGTAACCCGGCAATCCATCCGAAGTATAATATAATGTCTGGTTATCGGCATGTATATAGGGTGCCAGTTCTTCGCCACCTGAATTAATGGCCGGTCCCAGGTTAACGGGTTCTGTCCATTGTCCGTTCGGTTGCCGGTGACTTACATACAGGTCCCTGCCACCATATCCGCCAGGTCGGTTACTGCAGAAATACAGGTCTCTTTTATCCGGGCTGAGGGTAGGCCCGCTTTCATAGAAATCAGTATTGATACCATTTCCCATTTTTTGCGGATCACTCCAACCCTGGGGCGTATAATAAGAGATATAAATATCGAAACTAAGATAAGATTGCCCGGAAAACTGGCCGGCAAAGATCATCCACTCCCCATCCTGTGAAACAGAAAGTGCCCCTTTATTGGTCTCGAGATTGATATCGCCATTGATAAGCTTAGACTGCCCGAATGTAGCACCCACCATACTGCTTTCTATAAAATCTTCGCGGTTGGGCCCTGTTCTTCTGGTGAATACCAAAAGACTGTCTGTTACGGTAACAGATGGATAATATTCGGCATGGGGTGTATTCACGCTATCACCAAGGTTCACCGGATTGAAATCATACGCTTCACCAGTATGCTGTGCCGCATAATTCAAAGCAAATTCATAACTCTTCTTACGGTAATGACCACTTTTGATGCTATTGTCATTAAGACGGGGATTACCCAGGAACTCATTAACGGCAGCCAATGCCTCAGCAAATTTTCCCTGGCCCGCAAGGTTGATAGAATAAGGAAGGTTGTATATTTTAAAGTAAAGACTGTCCTTTGCCCGTGCTTTTTCATACATGCGCACGGACTGGTCATATTTTTTCATTTGTCCCATTACACCACCTAACGAAAGATAGCCATCTACAAAATTGCTGTCTTCTTTAATGCTTTGCATCAGCAATGGAACGGCATCGTTGAATGCATTGTCGCGCAGTAGTTCCAATGCCTGTTCATACAATTTTACTGCCTTCGCTTTTACACGGTCGGGATCATAGGTTTGTGAAAAAATACACGTACAGAAAAGTATGGACAAACAGGAGAGGATCAACTTCATGGAGAGAATGGTTTATTCGTTGAAAGGTTTATTTGTTTATGGATATATGCACCGTTAAACCAGCAAACGAATAAACAACTAAACCAACTCCCGCAATGTCGCTAAAATCACAAAAAGTGCATTGTTAAAGTTGGGATATCCATCTGTCTAAATTTGTGAAATCCCCGCTCGCCAAAGCTCAGCGGGCGAGTGTGGCAAAAAATGTTACAGTGGATTTGTGGGGACACAAATCCGGCGGCACCGCTAAGGAACATTAATATACTTATGCAACTGCATACTCAGCTCCCAACGGGGATTTGCTTTGATATAATCTACAAGCAAGGGTGTAATCTCCGCTGCTTTGCTCCATTCGGGCTGCAGGTATAATTTACAGGAAGGACCCACCTGTTCTGCCCAGCTCTCGGCCCAGGCAAAATCACTTTTATTATAGATCACCACTTTCAATTCATGTGCCTGCGAAGCTATTTCAGGCAGGGGGGCCTTGAATTTTTTGGGCGACAAACATATCCAGTCCCACTCACCGCTCAAAGGAGATGAGCCCGATGTTTCCATATTGGTTTCAAAACCCGCAGCGTGCAACTGCTGTGTCAGTTCATCGAGATGATGCATCAGCGGCTCACCACCGGTGATCACTGCCAGCCTGCCGGGATACGATGCGGCCTGTGCCACGATCTCTTCAACAGCTATTTGTGGATGTGCATCAGCATTCCAACTCTCTTTCACATCACACCAGAAACAACCTACATCACACCCCCCCAACCGTATAAAATACGCGGCACGCCCCTGGTGAAAGCCTTCACCCTGCAGGGTGTAGAACGCTTCCATTACGGGTAAGGTGGTGAGGGTTTGGGGCATGGGGCAAAGATAGGATTAGTCTGTAGTCTGTAGTCTGTGGTTTGTGGTCTGTAGTTGTTTTTAGTTTGAGGTTAGTAGTTAATTGTTGAGAAATTAAAAGAAAGCGGGGGAATAGTACGATACCTGACACAACTAAATAAACCACCCACTAACTATTGACTCCAAACTAAAAACAACTACAGACCACAAACCACAGACTACAAACTGTTCTTATAAGCAAGCATCGTATTCTTCAGCAATCCCGCAATGGTCATCAATCCAACGCCACCCGGTACGGGGGTAATAGCGGAAGTTTTGGGGGCTACTTCTGCATAGGCCACATCTCCTTTGATGCGGAAACCTTTTTTGGCAGTGGGGTCATCAACGCGGGTGATACCTACATCGATCACGATGGCGCCGTCTTTTACCATATCGGCTTTTACAAATTCCGGTTTGCCCAGTGCCGCAACTATAATATCTGCCTGGAGGCAAAGCTCATTCAGGTTTTTGGTATGTGAATGGCAAAGTGTTACGGTACAGTTTCCATAGGCGAGATTACTGCTGAGTAAGATACTCATCGGTCTGCCAACAATATTGCTGCGGCCGATCACTACTGCATGTTTGCCTTTGGTTTCGAGTTGAAAATGTTCCAGCATCAACATAATACCATATGGCGTAGCGGGTATAAAGGAAGGAAGACCCTGCACCAGTCTGCCTGCACTGTCAGGATGAAATCCATCCACATCTTTTGCAGGGGCTATGGCCTGTATCACTTTCTGTTCGCTGATCTGTTTCGGTAAAGGGAGCTGCACTAAAATCCCATCTACATCAGGATCTGTATTTAATGATGCAATAGCCTGCAACAGAACCGCTTCTTCTACCGTTTCTTCCAGGCGGATCAATGTAGAACGGAAACCTACTTCCTCGCAGTTTTTTACTTTACTGGCCACATAAGTTTCACTGGCACCGTTACTGCCCACCAGGATCGCTGCCAGATGGGGGGCTCTTTTGCCCGATTCAAGCAGCTGTTTGGTTGCTGCTTCTAATTGTTGTTTGACCGCTGCCGAAGCGATCTTGCCATCTAATACTATCATGACCGCAAAAGTATCCGAAATGTTTTTGAAAAGTCTGTTTTAACAATTCAAATTAAAGGCTGGAGGTTTTGGGTAATAAATAGTGTGAAAGGTCTAAACATTTATTTTAAATTAATGTAATCAGGAAAGATGAATGATTACATAGTGCATTAATATATATTTATTTCTTTTACTTCCAGATACGCAGCATTCTCAGATGTTTTCGGTCAAAGGGCGACGCTCATTTGTTAACTGATTGTAAAAACGATAAAATTTTGATTTTTTTTAACAGTTATTGCATTTTGGATTATATTAGCCTTCTCAAAAGTTATCCAAAAACTAAAAACATGAAGAAAATTGTATTCGTCATGCTATGCATGGTACTATCCTTGAGTACCATCCTAGCCCAAAAAACAACTGTACGCGGAAAGGTCAGCGACTCGAAAGGGGCGCCGGTTCCCAGCGCTACAGTGAGAGAAAAAGGGACGCAGAACGCAGTGAGTGCAGACGCTTCGGGCGCCTACGCTATTTCTGTTGATTCAAAAGCTACCCTGCAAATTTCCGCTACAGGATTTGCTACAAAAGAAGTAAGTGCTTCCAATGCTGGAAGTGTATCTCTTGTAGAAATTACAGACAATTTGAGCGAGGTGGTAGTAACAGCCCTCGGTATCAAGCGTGAGAAAAAAGCGCTTGGTTATTCTGTGCAGGAAGTAAAAGGTGAAAACCTGACCGTTGCCAAATCAATCGATGTAAGTTCATCGATCGTTGGTAAAGTTGCCGGTGTGCAACTGGTTGGTTCACCAAGTTCTACTTTCGACAATGCACAGATCCTGATCCGTGGTGTAACCGGTCTGGGACCAGTTGCCCCGATCTTTGTAGTAGATGGTACCATCACGGACCAGTCTGCTGTACTGATGGACAACGTAGATAACCTTTCTGTACTGAAAGGACCTGCGGCTACTGCACTTTATGGACAGCGTGCTGCCAATGGTGTGGTGGTAATCACTACCAAAAAAGGAACCCGTAAAAAACAAAGCAGTGTGGATGTGAACCTTGGTTATACCATGGAATCACAGGCTATCCTGCCTCCGTATCAGAATCAGTATGCGGGTGGTTATACTTCATCTTATGCTACTGCTGCTGCCGGCGGACTTGATGCGAAAGGTTTTTCTCCTTTCCATTACAACGCTGCAGTGCACCCTGCTTCATGGGCTGCTTTCAATAACCAGCCGATGATCGAGTATGGTGCGGATGAAAGCTGGGGTCCTAAAATAGACGGAACCATGTACCGCGCTTACTGGAGCTGGTATCCAGGCGCTGATTTTGGTAAACTGACTCCATTAACAGCACAGCCGGACAATGTGAAGAATTTCTTCCAGAACGGCCGTAACCTCAATAACAGTATCGCATTGACCAACAGTGGTGAAGGATACAATTTCCGTTTCACTTATGGTAACCAGAACCGTACCCTGATCCTTCCCGGCGCTAAAAGAGACCAGCACCAGATAGGTATCAATGGTTCTTTTGATATCGGTAAGGTACTCACACTTTCTACCGATATGATCTATACCACACAGGGTACAATCGGTAAACCACTCGAAGGATACCGTCTGGATGGTTTGAACATCACCCAGAACTTTAACCAGTGGTTCCAGCGCCAGTTGGATATGGAGCGTATGAAAACATACCGCGAACCAGATGGCAGCCTGAACTCATGGAACATTGGTGATCCCAACGGTAGCGCTGATATCAAAGTATATGGTGCACCACAATATTGGGATAACCCTTATTTCGTACTTCAGGAAAACTATGGTACCAGCTCTAGCAACAGGCTGGTAGGTAACGTTGGTCTGAATGTTAAGATCAACTCTCACCTGAATATCCAGTCTTATGTAAGGATGGCTCAGTTATCGTCACTCTCTGATTTCAGAGTAGCTGCCGGTGGTCTGCAATTGAACTCTTATGAGCAGGGTCAGAGCACCAGCCGTGAGATGAACTACGAGACCAACATCATGTATAAAAACAAGTTTGGTAAATTCTCTGTAGATGCGTTGGTGGGTGGTAATATCCGCTATAACACAGCCGATGATATGTCATGGGCTACTGCAGGCGGTTTGAGCGCACCTAACTATTTCACGATCGGCGCATCTATCGCACGTCCTACCACATCAGTAGGCTATAGCCGCAAAAAAGTAAACAGCGTACTCGGAAAAGTATCAGTTGGTTACCAGGACTTCCTGTATCTGGAAGGTACCCTGCGTAATGACTGGTCATCAGCCTTACCAGTGAACAACAACTCGTTCCTGTATCCTTCTGTTAGTACCAGCTTTATCTTCTCGGAGCTCCTGAAAAATTCAGGTACTTCCAACTGGCTGACGTTTGGTAAACTGAGAGCTTCTTACGCTTCAGTAGGTTCAGATATCGCTTTCAACCAGGTTAACCTGGCGATCAATAACAGCGCACTGTATGGTTCTAACCCGTCTAATTCGATCGGTGACCAGTTCAGAAGCGGTAACATCGTTCCGGCACTTACCAGCGCGTATGAAGTAGGTGTGGAATTCAGGTTCTTCAAACGCATAGGTTTTGAAGCTGCCTGGTACCAGAACAACAACAAAAACCAGATCATCCCTCTGGACGTATCACCAGCCAGCGGTTTTACCACTGCACAGGTGAATGCGGGTAATATCCAGAACACAGGTATCGAACTGTCAATCACAGGTACGCCGATTGTAACACGTGATTTCAGTTGGGAAGTAAGCCTGAACTGGTCTAAAAACAGCAACAAAATCGTTTCTCTGTACGGAGCGAGCCAGACTTACCTGTATTCTACCAACCGTTTTGATACACGTTTGGAACACAGGGTAGGTGCTGAATGGGGTATGTTTGTAAGCCGTAAATGGAGAGCAGATGCTACCAAAGCCGGTGAATACCAGATCCAGTCTACCGGTCAGCCGGAGTACGACATCAACCAGGATATCGGTAACGTGTTACCAAAATGGACCGGTGGTATGTTCAACTCGTTTAAATACAAAGACTTCGATCTTACTTTCTCAATGGACTTCCAGAACGGCGGTATGTTCTACGCTGAAACCCGCAACTTCAATACCGGTTCAGGTCTGTCACAGGAAACTGTGGGTGTGAATGACAAAGGATTCGATACGCGTGATTTCCCAGGTACATGGACAATTGCCGGTGGTATGACAGGTAATGGTGGTATCCGTATCCCGGGTACTTTTAGCCCTGCTTCTGGTGCTGCTAACGCAGGCAAAACCAATAACCGTTACCTCCCTGCAAGGAACTACTGGTACACTGCACGTCAGCGTGATGCCAGCAATTACCTGCTGGACGCATCTTACCTGAAACTGCGTGAGGTTCGTTTAGGTTATCGCATCCCTGCAAGTGTTCTTGCATCACTGAAAGTGGTAAAATCTGCCAACATCGGTTTGATCGTGAGCAATGCATGGCTGATCTGGGCAAACGCAAAACAATATGGTATTGATCCTTCTGAGCTGGAAAGCTTTGACAGGGAAGGTGGCCAGTTGTCTCAAACACGCCAGGTGGGTGTTAACATCCGCGTAGGATTCTAATATTGATTAAAAAAACTATTATACAATGAAAAAACTATTATCAATACTGGCGGTCTCAGCGACACTAGTTAGCTGTAATAAGTTCGGAGACACAAACGTGTCACCACTTGCGCTGTCTGCCCCAACAACCAGGGCGTTGCTGACCAACTCCCAACAAAGCTTTCCCGGTCTGATGAAGGGCGCGGGTAATGCCGGCGATCTGTATGCACAGCACCTCTCGGAAGGACCATATCCCGGCCTTTCCCTGTACAATACCCGGAACTTTGCTTTTGCCGGATGGTACACAGGTCCGTTATTCAACCTGAAAGCGATCATCGATTACAATGCAGCAGGCAGTCCGTATGCTGAAACAGGCGCTAATGGCGCTAAGGACAACCAGGTAGCTGTGGCCCGTATCATGCGCGCCTATTATTACCTGCAGATGACCGACCGTTGGGGTGATATCCCTTACTCCCAGGCATTACAGGGAGAAGTGGCATTTGCTCCGGCGTATGATAAACAACAGGATATCTACACAGCGCTGTTCAAAGAGCTGAAAGAAGCCAATGACCTGATCAAAGTAGGTGAAAAAGGCGCTGTAGGCGATATCATTCTTGACGGAGATATGGCAGGATGGAAACGTTTTGCCAATACCACCAGGATGATCATGGCCCTGCGTTTATCACAGGTAGATGCTGTAAAAGGAAAAGCAGAATATACTGCAGCCGTTACTGATGGCGTACTTACTTCCAGTGCACAGAACATCGACTATAAGTTTATTGCAGGCGATCCTAACAACTATAATCCATTGTACAACAACTATAGCGTAAGCTTCCGTAATGACTATGCTATCAGTGCTACGATGACGGATTATATGGGACCCAAAGCCGATCCAAGGTTGCCGAAATATGCTGAGGTTCTTGCCGGGAACGTTGTAAAAGGATTGTCTTATGGTCTGCAGGCAGCAAGGAACATACCTGGTGCGTATAGCCGTGTTGGTGATGCTTTCCGTGGTGCTGGTTCTCCATTGAATATCTATTCCTATTCACAGGTGATGTTTATGCGCGCTGAAGCGGCCAAACTCGGTTATACAGCCGGTGGTGATGCCGAAGCAGCTACTGCATATACCGCTGCTATCGAAGCTTCATGGAGAGAAAATGGCGTTTATAGTGCAACTGCTTTTGCTACCTATATTGCTACAGCAGGCGTTGCGTATTCAGCAGCTACCGGTCATCAGCAGATCATGACTGAAAAATGGGTTTCTATGTACCTGAAAGGCTGGGAAAGCTGGAACGACTGGAGAAGAACAGGGTTCCCTGTGCTGGTTGCTGCTGCGAATTCAGTTGATTCACGTGGTATCCCTACCAAAAACGGGTACCCAACCAATGAATCAACGCTGAACAAAGTTAATTACACAGCAGCCGTAGCTGCCAATGGCGGAACGGATGATGGTTATGTGAAAGTATGGTGGGATAAATAATCTTACTGTACTTTATAAGATCATAAAAAAAGGCCCCCTGCAGTATTGCAGGGGGCCTTTTTGCTGAAAAGACTTTTCAATACATTTGCCAGATAAACATCCTACATGGAACAACAACCGAATACACAGTTGAACATAGAGATTAGTGAAGAAGTAGCAGAAGGTTCTTATGCCAATCTTGCCATCATTACGCACAGCAATGCAGAGTTTGTAATAGATTTTGTGAATGTAATGCCCGGCACACCCAAGAGCCGCGTAAAATCACGCATCATTTTCACACCGATGCATGCCAAACGTTTCATGAAAGCGCTGGAAGAAAACATACAACGCTACGAAGCCGCCAATGGCCCTATCAAAGACCTTGAACATATTGAAATACCGATGAATTTCGGTGGGCCTACGGCGCAAGCGTAAGGAATATCGAATGTCGAATGACGAATGTCGAATGATGAAGTGATTAAAACTTCATCATTCGACATTCATCATTCAATATTCACAACATTCCCTCATCCGCAAAACTAAAATACCCCTCACTGCTTACGATGATATGGTCCATGATGCGGATATCTAAAAATGCTGCGGCCTGTTTGATCTTTTGGGTGAGTAGTTCATCGGCATTACTGGGCCGCAGACTGCCGCTCGGGTGATTATGACAGAGGATCATGGCAGTGGCATTGTGCTCGAGCGCTTTTTTGAGGATCACCCTCGGATCGGCTACTGTGCCGGTGAGTCCGCCTTCGCTGATGTATTCAATATGCATGATCTTGTTACCACGGTTAAGGAATACGACCACAAACACTTCTTTTTTTCTGTATTCAAGACTGGCACGCAGGTAATCGGCAATATCGGTGCTGCGTGTGATATGTTCTCTGTGTGTGGCTGAGGCGGCCCTTCGTATGCCTATTTCAAGGGCAGCGGCGATGCTGATGGCTTTGGCTTCGCCAAGACCCTTGATATGCTGTTTCACCATCTCCTGTACACTTAATGCTGCCAGTTTCTGAAGATCGTTGTTAACCGATTGCAACAATGCTTTGGCTACATCCACTGCACTCAGGTCATGGGTGCCATGGTTGATCAGTATGGCCAGCAGTTCGGAGTTGCTCAATGTGTTGGCACCTTTATTCACCAGCTTCTTTCTGGGCTGGTCGTCTTCTGCCCAATCTTTGATAGAATATTTGCGCATAAAAAAATTTTGTGCAAAATCAAAATACAATTTCTTGACTGAATCTATATCTTCGCTGCTTACTCACTGTTATGAACCCATCTGTCAAGATATTCTCAGGAACCGGTTCTCAAAAACTGGCTGAGAAAATTGCACAGCGCTTTGGCGCAACCATTGGTAAGATCAACATCCAGAAATTCAGTGACGGCGAGTTTCAGCCCATTTTCCTGGAAAGTATCCGCGGCGATTATGTTTTCCTGGTGCAAAGCACTTACGCACCTACGGATAACCTGATGGAACTGCTGCTGATGATCGATGCGGCAAAAAGGGCCAGCGCCTATAAGATCATTGCAGTGATCCCTTATTATGGTTTTGCCCGCCAGGACCGTAAAGACAAACCCCGCGTGGCCATCGGTTCCAAACTCATCGCTACCTTGCTGGAAGCAGCAGGCGCAGACAGGATCATTACCATGGACCTGCACGCACCCCAGATACAGGCATTTTTTGATGTACCGGTGGATCACCTCGACAGCTCCGCCATCTTTATACCTTATATCGAACAACTCAAACTGACCAATCTTTGTTTTGCGGCACCGGATGTAGGCAGTACCAATCGGGTAAGGGAAATCGCCAGCTATTTCAATGCAGAAATGGTGATCTGTGATAAACACCGCAAACGCGCCAACGAAATCGCCAGCATGGTGGTGATCGGTGATGTGGCGGATAAAGACATCATCCTGGTAGATGATATCTGCGATACCGGCGGTACCCTGGCCAAAGCAGCCGGTCTTTTGATTGAAAAAGGCGCCCGCAGCGTCCGTGCCATGATCACCCACCCGGTTCTGAGCGGTAAGGCCTATGAGAATATCGAGAAAAGCGTGCTGGAAGAACTGGTGGTTTGCGATACCATCCCTTTAAAAGAAGAAAGCCCCAAGATCAAAGTCATTTCCGTAGCCGATTTATTCGCAATCGCTATACGTAATGCCTATGAAAATAAGAGCATTACGAGCCTTTTTATACACTCTCAGCTTAGGGGACGCGATAAGTAAGTCTATAGTCTGTGGTCTGTAGTCTGTGGTTGTTTGAGGTTTTTATGAAATAACCACAGACTACAGACCATAGACTACAGACTTTTCCCTACCTTCGCCGTCCAAAAAATAAATCATGAAAACAATTACAATCGAAGGTCACCTGAGGACCGAGCATGGCAAAAAAGCCGCCCGCCAGATTCGCTCTCAGGAAAACGTGCCAGGTGTAATTTACGGGGGTGCGCAGGAGGTGAATTTTTACGCTTCTGCAAAGGCATTTAAGCCTTTGGTGTACACTGGTGAATTTCAAGTGGCCGAAGTTAACGTAGATGGCAAAACCTACAGGTGTATCCTGAAGGACCTGCAGTTTGACAAAGTTCAGGACTCCCTGATCCATGTTGACCTGCTGGAACTGGTAGCCGACAAAAAAGTGGTAGCTAATCTTCCGATCAAATTCACAGGTACTTCTGTGGGTGTTCGTGGTGGTGGTAAACTGGTTACCAAGCTCAATTCGCTGAAAATAAAAGCGTTGCCAAAAGATTTGAAAGAATCTATTGCGGTAGACATTACCAACCTCGATCTGAACGGTAATATCCGCGTAGAAGACGTGAAAGAACCCGGTATGGAAATACTGAACTCTCCACGTATCCCTATCGCTTCTGTAGTACTGACACGTCAGTTGAAACAGGAAGAAGCGACTGCAACGAAAGAAGAGAAGAAAAAATAATCAATCATACATTGATTTTGAAAAGCCCGGTTTTACCGGGCTTTTCTTATATCAGGTAGCCTGTGGAAGTGAGATAAAAAAAGTACTGCCCCTGCTCTCAAAACTTTCCACGCTGATATGGCCATTGTTTTTCTCCATGAATTCACGGCATAATTTTAAACCCAGGCCTGTTCCTTTTTCATTGGCGGTACCCGGGTGTGAAATAATCGTATCAGAATGGAAAATTGTTTGTTTTACCAACTCATTCATGCCGGTACCCCTGTCGCTGATGGCAATGGTAACCTGGTCATTGGCAGCGGTACAATGGATGGTAATGGTTCCGCCAGAATAACTGTATTTAATGGCATTCGATAACAGGTTGCGTAACACAAGCAACAGGTGATCAGGATCTACCCATATCTTTTGTTCGGTATTTTCCATCTGCAACGAAATCTTTTTCTCTTCTATTTTCTGACTGAATAAGGTGAGTTTATGCTGTAGTAAAGGTGCCAGGTCGGTTTTTTCCGGCTTTGCCGTTATGCCTTGTAACTGGCTCAGGCTCCAGCGCAACAGGTTATCGAGTGTGTTGTGCAGCTGATCTACCTGCGAGGAAACTTTATTGGTTATATCATGAAATTGTTCTGCATTGATATACTCCCTGTTAACCAGTTCCAGCGAACTTTTCAGTTGTGCAACGGGTGAACGCAGGTCGTGCGCAATGATGGAGAATATTTTTTCTTTGGTTTGATTGGCTTTTTCCAGCTCATTGTTTTTTTCCTCCAATTGACGCTGGTAGGTTTTTTGTTCAATTTTAAAGAACCACAAGGAGAGGATCATCATGGCCAATGCCCAGCCGATATTAAACACGATCCTGCTGAAAGGAACTGTTCCGTACACAAAACCGTTTTGTAAAAAGATCTTGATACCGATAAACAAAAAACAGTTTAACAGGCAAATACTGATCAGCCATCTTTTGTCATTAAAAAAAACCAATACGATGGCCATGTTAGCCAACAGGAAGTATTCGGCCCCGTTGCGATAATAGATAGCGGCCACAGCATACACAATACTTGCGGCAAACGTAAGTATCAGGCGCCCCGCCAGGAATTTCTGGTAACTGTTGATAATAAGAATGAGTGTACCACCGATAAACAGGACTGCATTGACCAGGACAAGAATGGTCCTTCCCTGCAAAAAATTCAGTGTGCCAAAAAAGACTTCAGGCATAAAACCTGCGGCTACAGTAATATTGACGATCTGTGTTTTTTTCTTCTCTGAAAAACTCAGCTTGTCAGATACCCCTATATTAATGATCCTGACTGTAAATGCATACAGCCTTTGTAGCAGGTTAGGCAACATGATACGTTTTGGTACGATGAAAATACATCTTTCAGACAACACCCTTGTAATTACCCGCGGGCAGACTAAATTTGATGTATGAACAGGTTTCTGATAGTAGGATTAGGGAATATAGGCGATGAGTACCGGCACACACGTCATAATATCGGTTTTGATGTACTCAATGCTTTTGCATTGAAACATGGCGGTCTGTTCAAAAACGACCGGCTGGCCGATGTGGCCGAAGTAAAATGGAAAGGAAAGACATTCATCTGCATACGTCCCACCACTTATATGAACCTCAGCGGCAAGGCATTTAAATACTGGATGGACAAGGAAAAAATTGCGCTGGAAGATACGCTTACCATTGTGGACGACCTGGCCCTGCCACTGGAAACACTTCGTTTACGGGGATCGGGAACTGATGCGGGACATAATGGATTAAAAGACATACAGCTGACATTGGGTACCGATCAGTATGCTAAATTGCGTTTTGGCATCGGTAACCAGTTTCCCAAGGGCAGGCAGGTAGATTTTGTGCTGGGAAGATGGTTGCCCGAAGAATTACCCCTTGTGCAGCAGAAAATAGAAAAATGCACAGAGATCATAGAATCTTTTGCGGCCGTTGGGCTATCGAGAACGATGAACCTAACTAATTCTATGAAATTCGGGCCGGTAAACGGTTGATAAGTTTTACTTTTAAGGAAATATAACGCAAGTAACCCAATCCAATATCCGTTTTGCGGAACAGCGTTACCTGGTTAGTATTTTAAAAATTCACTGCTATGAAAATATTCTGTGTAGGCCGCAATTATGCAGATCATGCCAAAGAACTTGGCAATGCCGTTCCTGAAGAACCGGTGATCTTTATGAAACCCAAGACTGCACTGATGCAGTCAAACGCCCCTTTTTATTATCCTGAGTTTTCCAACGAGCTTCATTATGAGGCCGAGATCGTTTTGCGTGTGTGTAAGAATGGAAAATACATCGATATGGATAGCGCCGCTAATTATTATGATGCTTTTACGATCGGTATCGATTTCACCGCGCGCGACCTACAGGCGGAACTGAAAAAGAAGGGACTTCCCTGGGAAAAAGCAAAAGCATGGGATAATTCTGCGGTGATAGGTAAATGGATTGAATTTACCCCGGAGCTGCGTAGAAAATCACTCCATTTTTCGTTACAGAAAAACAGTGAGGAAGTGCAGAAAGGTAATTCCGATGATATGATCTTTTCATTCGATGATATCGTTTCACATATCTCCCAATACTTCTCCCTCAATATTGGCGACCTTATCTATACTGGCACCCCTGCCGGTGTAGGCGAATGTGTTACCGATGACCTGCTGGAAGGGTTTTATGAGAAGGAGAAGATGTTTGCGTTAGAAATAAAATGAATATCGAATGAGGGAATATCGAATGATGAAGGGAGGTCAGTATCAAATTCCTTCATCATTCGATATTCCCTCATTCGATATTCGATATTCCTCCCGGAATGTTTTATCATTGCCGGGCTAACGATCCACCAGAATGCTTACCCCTGATATATTACTCCATGCCTACCGGCTGATGGTCACCGCCAGAACCATGGCGGAAACCTATGATGCCAACAGGCAGGTATGTAAATATGTACATTCCACTTCACGCGGGCATGAAGCGATACAGATAGCCGCAGGTTTACAGTTACTGCCCTGTGATTGGGTGAGTCCTTATTACCGTGATGACAGTATCCTGTTATCCATCGGTTTTACTCCTTACGAATTAATGTTGCAGTTACTGGCCAGGAAAGACGATCCTTTCTCTGGCGGCCGTTCCTATTATTGTCATCCCAGCAGCCGTAACGGTCTCAAACCTTCCATCATTCACCAGAGCAGCGCCACCGGTATGCAGGCAATACCCACCACGGGTATCGCACAGGGTATCCGGTTTCTGGAAAGCACAGGTTCTTCGCTTTTGAGAAGATCGGATAATGGCAAACTGCCTGTTGTATTGTGTTCTTTGGGAGATGGAAGTGTATCAGAGGGAGAGGTAAGCGAAGCATTACAGTTTGCTGTGTTGAAAGAACTGCCCATTGTTTACCTCGTACAGGATAATGAATGGAGCATCAGCGCCTCGGCAGGAGAGATCCGTACGATGAACGCGTATGAATATGCAGCGGGTTACAAAGGATTGAAAAGAATGCAGTGCGATGGGAGTGACCTTATCCGCAGTTATGAAACCATGGAGCAGGCGGTAGACTATGCACGCACGCAACGAAAACCTGTATTGGTACATGCAACGGTTCCTTTGCTGGGACATCATACCAGTGGTGTACGCAAAGAGTTTTACCGCGACCGCGATGATCTGCAGAAACATGGTGCCGCTGATCCTGCGCCTGTATTACGGGCCTTGGTAGCGGCATCCGGTTACAGGGAAGAGGAGATCATACAAATAGAAAAAGAAATACACGACAAGATACAGGCTGATTTTATCGCAGTACAAAAAGCCGCCGAGCCTGATATTGATTCGGTAGAACAGCATGTATTTGCACCCACGCCTGTAAAAGAAGAAAAAGGAACCAGGGTTCCTAAAACAGGCGAAAAAGTGATGATGGTAGATGCGGCCCTGCATGCCATCGAAGAAATACTGACAGAATACCCGGAAGCGGTACTGTATGGCCAGGATGTTGGCGCGAGACTTGGCGGTGTATTTCGCGAAGCCGCTACGCTCGCCGAAAAATTTGGCGGGCACCGTGTATTCAACACCGCCATACAGGAAGCCTATATAGTAGGATCGACTGTGGGATTGTCTGCATTGGGTATGAAACCCATCGTGGAGATACAGTTTGCGGATTATATCTACCCGGGATTGAACCAGCTGATCACCGAAATATCCAAATCCTGCTATTTATCCAATGGCAAATTTCCTGTGCAGATGATACTTCGTGTGCCGACAGGAGCTTATGGCGGCGGCGGCCCTTATCATAGTGGCAGTATTGAAACGACCCTGCTTTCTGTAAAGGGCATCAAGATCGTGTACCCATCCAATGCGGCGGATATGAAAGGATTGATGAAAGCCGCTTTCCTCGACCCCAATCCCGTGATCATGCTGGAACACAAAGGTCTTTACTGGAGCAAGGTTCCCGGAACAGAGGATGCACGTACCATTGAACCCGCAAAAGATTATGTATTGCCATTGGGCAAGGCCAATATCATGCTGGAGGCCGATCCCGCAAAAATAAAAATGGGTGAAACAGTCTGTATCATTACCTATGGTATGGGTGTTTATTGGGCCAAAGCGGCAGCGGAACAGTTGCCGGGGCAGTTGGAGATCATTGACCTGCGTACCCTGTTCCCGCTGGATGAAGAACTGGTATTTGCGGCCGTGCGCAGGCATGGAAAAGCATTGGTTCTGAGTGAGGAACAGCAAAATAATTCTTTTGCCGAGGCCCTGGCCCACCGGATCTCACACAATTGTTTTCATTTTCTCGATGCCCGGGTAGAAGTGCTGGGCGCCCGTAACCTGCCCGCGGTACCCATCAACCTGGCCCTGGAAGCGGCCATGCTGCCCACACCGGCCAAACTGGTAGACAGGATACACAAACTTTTGGCCTACTAAGGTTTTTCAATAGCCCCAAACCTCCTATATTTGCAGCCCATTTGGCGAGGTAGCTCAGTCCGCCGCGGCGGAAGCATCGGTTAAATTGGGTTGTGTGGCTATTTGGGAAAAATTCGGCGAGGTAGCTCAGCTGGTTAGAGCATCGGATTCATAACCCGAAGGTCGGCAGTTCAAGTCTGCTCCTCGCTACGTATTAAGATTAAAACTCATGTATAATACATGAGTTTTTTTATTTGGACGACGCCTTCTAAACATGGGCTTTATCAACGCTTTAAACTATTCACCGTAACTTTTATCAAAGTCTGAAAAGATGATCAGGGTATTTTTTGATTTTTTATTTTATGGGATATACACAGAATATGCTAAAAAAGAGAAGGGTGCGCAGTCATCGGCATCCACCATTATCGGTGGTTTATGGATGATGAATCTATCAGTTCTTGCAATGACAATACCTCTTTTCTTCCCAACACCGGATTTCCTGACAAATAAGCTTGGGTTTCTAGGTCTGGCTATTGTGTTTCAGATACTCGCTTATTTCCTGTATGCACGTAGAGGAATGGATTATATTGATCAAATAAGAGAAAAATGGATCGTCAAAACAGATCGTGCCAAGATATGGATAAGAACCTTAATCGTGGCATATATAGCCGCGAGCGTTCTTGCTTTTTTTGGGATGGCGATCTATGTCGGGTTACAAAAGTAATAAGAGTTAACCAAGTCCTCTCCTCGCTACGGATACATGTAAAGGCTGAAATGATTGATAACCAGGTTGTTTCAGCCTTTTTATTTGCCCTCCTTTATTTGTATATTTGAAATACAAACGCAGAAGTATGACAGAGGTCATCATTGATAAAAAAAAATATATCCTTATACCGGATAAGGAGTACAGGGTATTGCAGAAAGCAGCGGCATTAAAATCCAGGCCGGAAAAGGTTTTTTCAGTAGAAGATTCTCGTACACATAGCAAAAAATTAATCAGAAAATGGGCAGCAGCAGGCAAGTAAGCAGAGGATGAACTAATGATATGTGAATTCATTTCCTCAAAGATGATTCATTGGTAACATCTATTTCGAAAATGTAAATGGATGTATTTTTTTTGCCACAGATTCCACAGATTAACACCCTTGCTATCCGGTAAAAAATTCTGGGGAATTTAAAAATGAGCCTGTTTTCTCTGCGAAAACTCTCCGTTCTCATGTTCTCTGCGGTGAGTGGCACTTAGACTTTGAATATCTTTCATTTGGTAGCGATTTTCACCGCAGAGAACATGAGTTACAGGAGTTTTCGCAGAGGAGTAATCAAATGACGATATTTCTCCGGACAGCAATGGTGTCAATCTGTGAAACCTGTGGCATTTTTTTGATGTTGATTTACAGAAAAAATGCAACATTATAATTCCACAGCTTCCTTAAGCAGCACAGCCATTGCATACACCTCATCCACTAATTTCCTCGCCCTTGGTTCCGGGTAACCATCAAAAATATCATAGTCTTTCCTGCTCTCATTATTGGGTGAGAGATAATTCAGCACCATGTGTTTGTACTCATTGAAAAAGATCAGTATGCTGTATTCGGGGATATGTATATAATCAATCACCAGTTTGTCCATCGCCGCCAGGTCAAAATCAAGGGTACGTGATGTGAGCAGGTAATCGGTCTCAAAAAAATCAGCGTCTTCGCGTGTTAGTATTTTTATATGGTCAGTTGCCACCTGTATGATGCGGTCGCTTTCATCACTTACCGCTACATACGGATACAGGGAATGGCCATCTGTGGACACCAGCAGGTACAAACGAAAGGTCATGGTTGAAGTCTTGCCATAAATATAAGCACTGCCACCCAAACCGTGCCTTTGTGCCCTCTCGCCCGCTAAGCCCGGGCGGGCGGGTGTGTGCAAATAAATCCCCCAAACACGCAAGGCGTTTTTTATATTTAACCATGATTCCCATTACCAATAAACGCTGGATACGGGCCCTGGTACTGATCCTTATCACAGCCATAGCGCTGGGACTGCTCATGCTTCAACCACCTGTTGCACAGGATCCTGATTTTCATGTATTCGCTGATAACCGTTCGTTATTCGGCATACTCAATTTCTGGAACGTGGCCAGCAATATTTTTTTTATCGTGGTGGGAATATGGGGATTGGCCATACTACCGGCCAGAGATATTGATCAGCGTCTTAAGTGGATGTATGGCTGCCTGTTTACCGGGATCATATTGACGGCGTTCGGATCCGCTTATTACCATTATGCCCCCGATAACCATACATTGGTGTACGACCGGATACCCATGACCATCATTTTTATGTCCTTTCTTTCGGTCACAATCGGCGAATACATTTCTGCAAGGGCAGGTATCGTTTTACTGGTGCCGCTTTTGTTGACAGGTGCGGGCAGTGTACTGTGGTGGCATTATACCGAATCTAACGGGCAGGGCGATCTTCGTTTGTATTTTTTTATGCAGTTCTTCCCGATGATTCTTGTTCCGCTGATCTATCTTTTATATCCCCGAAAGGATGGCAAACGAAACTGGGCTTTGTTTGGCAGCCTTATCTTTTTTTACCTGCTGGCCAAGATCGGTGAACATTACGACAGGGAGATATTTACCGCCACCGGTTTTAGCGGGCACAGTATGAAACATATCCTTGCTGCGGTAACCACAGCCTGCTTCGTATGGATGATGCCTGCAGGAAAAAAGAAACTGGATATTTCAACCCTGTTATGATCTGTCAGCACAACCCTCCAGCAGCGGATTTTTTTCTTTGCTCCTAAAAAGCCTGTTTATAGGGCCGAACGGCCAAAACTCTAACAATGATAACAATAAGACCTGCAAAAGGACTAGTACCAGTTCGGTTCTTTCCATAACAGGCAAAATAAAATAGATGATCAGGAAAAACATGAACACGGCTAGAATAACAATGCTGAGGGGTGAGAAGGTTCGTATGATGGGTCTCATAAGGTTTGATTGCTGGCTAAATATAAAAAGAATCATCTTTTGACCGGCTAAATAACTTGTTAAATACTAAGCTGTTCCGGCTATTATTTTAGTAGCATTTGGGTACGGCTGCACTTCCCGGCTGGTAAGGGATTTATTCGCAAAAAGGGCCGGAACACGGTTTTAAAAGCCGGCCCGGGAAGTGCCAGTGGCTGATACTGTGCCTACTCTCAGGGAAAAGCAGTACATTTAACCCTCAAAACAAATACAATTATGGCTACAGGTACTGTAAAATGGTTCAACGATGCAAAAGGATTTGGTTTTATCACACCCGATGAAGGTGGTGAAGACCTGTTTGCACATTTTTCTGCAATCAACATGGGTGGGTTCAAAAGTCTCAAAGAAGGTCAGAAAGTTTCTTTCGAAATAACTACCGGACCCAAAGGAAAACAGGCGTCTAATATTCAGGCTGCCGAATAACCCCAACAATCATAAGCAATCCAGTTTGCTCACCACTTTCTTTTTATTGAAAGGGTGTATAGATAATAAGAGATAGGCCCCGCCGCTAACGTTGGGGCTTTTTTTCATCCATCCCAGGTTGTGAATGCCTGCCACCAGTGGACCGAGCTTTATGGCGGCCCCTACCCAGAGTTGCCCCTGTGTATTGAACTGAACAGGGAGATATGCCCCAAAACCAATGGTTTCCCATCTTGGTGTTACCGTAAAGAGGTTGAGCTCGCGTGTATATAATTTGTTGTGACTGGAGGTAGAATAGAAATTCATACTGATCTCCCCATTTACATAGAAATGATTACCGAGGGATTTATCTACGTTAATGATCATCCTGGTAGGATGGCTGATCGAAAAATTATCTGTAATAGCAGAAGTACCGGTAAACAATGTGGCAATAGAATCGCTGAGGTCATCCATGTTTTGTGCGCCTTCTATTTTCGCTTCTATCTGGCTATCGGTAATATTGCTGTTGGGTTGATAACCCTGGCGCGAACTGGGACTGGCTTTGAAACTATGTCCGCCGATATCCATAATACTCAGACCGATTTTCCAGTTGTAGTTGAGGTTATTATTGGATCCTTCCGTTTTGTCTGTATTATATACCAGGTATTCGGCCCCGATACTCAAACCAAATGAGGTAGAAGATTTCTTTAGGAAATCCTTGAAGGTTTCATTGTTCTCATAATTGGCGGAGTAGGCAAAAGCGCCGCGTCCGTTAGTAAAAGTATAGGCAGTATCCAAACCGCTTTTATCTTCGAGGTAGCTGATCTTACTCACTTTCCCAAAAGCTCCCGACATATTTTTCATGATCTGTAACGTAACACCAGCGCTTAGTTTGGAATAGCTGTTCTCAGCTATTACCTGTGCATACGTGAGATCACCCTGTAGCCATGCTACATGTGTGGCAAACCCTTCCATGAATGGGGTATTGCGGTTGGTGATGAGAAAATCATTGAAACTGCGAACGGTCGAGTCCACATAATTAACCGGCAGCGTTTTTGTATGATTATAGCTTCTTACCCGCAGGCTGCCATTAAACGCTTTCTGGTTATCTATCTTATATAAAAAATTCACAAGGCTCATGTCAACATTTGCATGCAGGTGCCTGCTGAAATAACCATCCCTTAAAACAAGCCCGGTATTGTTGGGGTCCGACTGATCGAAGAAGGCCGCGTTGGTACTCAGCTTGGCCTGTGTGGCAAATAAAGTAAGGTCCCATTTATAGGCAGAATGTACGGCCGCTGCCGGGTTATTAAAAACGGCGGTACTGCCAGCATAAGCTGAGCCGTGTAAAGCATGGTAACCCTGTGCGTGCAGTCCCGCGCCAACGCCCGCGAGTAAGAAGGCAAAGAAGGATATAAAGATTTTTCTCATTATGGTTTGTATGGATGCATAACGCCCGGACCGTGCAGCCTATTAGTTTTGTTTTTACAGATCATTAACGTCCGCCGCCGTCAGCAGAAGCCGAAAATAACGGTTCTCCACCCGAAAATACAATTCGCCAGCCTTTATATATTGGATTTGGCGAAGGTTTTTGTAGGTTGTAACGTCTAACTGTTTAATAAGGAATTACTTGAGCGAACAGGCGTTTATTCTTTTGCTGCAGCAGGGTGATCCACAGGCGTTTAAGCAATTGGTGGGGACCTGGCAAAACATGGTATTCAATACAGTATTGGGTATTGTGCAGGATATGGGAGAAGCGGAGGATATAACACAGGAAGTATTTATACAGGTGTACCAGTCTGTGGCGGGGTTCAGGGCCGAGGCAAAACTATCTACCTGGTTATACAGGATCGCAGTTACCAAGGCACTGGATGCGGAACGCAAAAAGAAAGCTAAGAAGAGAGTGGCCCACCTCCGGTCGTGGATAGGGTTGGGAGAAAAGGAAACAGCCGTGACAGATTTTCATCACCCTGGTGTGCAACTCGATAACAAAGAAAAAGCGGCCATACTTTTCCGCGCCATGCAGCAACTACCGGAAAACCAGCGCATCGCTTTTACATTGATCAAAACGGAAGGATTGAGTTATGAAGAAGTAGCCACTATTATGCATGTGACGCAGAAAGCAGTAGAGGCGCTGATGCACAGGGCAAAAGAAAACCTGCGAAAACAATTACAACAGTATTATCATCATCAATAGGCAGTATGAAAAAAGAAAATGCTACCCAACAACTGATTGAAGAAACCCTGCAGAGCCTCGATGGTATCAGCAAAGCTGAACCTGCTCCTTTTTTTTATACACGGTTACAGCCAAAACTCGACAATCGTGTAAGCAATACAAACCACTGGTCGTGGATCAGCAAACCCGTATTTTCTTTTGCCACATTGGGTTTACTGGTTATATTGAATATTGCGGCGATCAGCGCTAACCTGAAAAAAGAACCGGGTAATAATAGGAATGCAGCAAATGGTATGCAGCATTTTGCGCAGGAATACAACCTCGATGGTTCTTCTGTTTACAATGATAAAACATCACAATAATGAGCTATTTCAACAGGAACAAATGGTGGGCGATAGCCTTTTTAATATTGGTGGCCCTGAACATTGCCACGCTGGCCGCTTTCTGGATATTGAAAGACAAACAGGAAGTAAATCAGCCAGGCATGAGAAGTGGCGCCGCTGATTTTTTGGTAAAAGAACTGGGGTTTGATTCTGTACAGAAACAACAGTTGCAAAGCCTGATCCTCGAACACAGGATGCAGGTAGCCGAGGTACGCAGGAATAACCGCGAGGCGAAAGACTCCTTTTTTTCGTTATTGAAAGAACCCAATATCGACGATGCCACACTTGCTGTTGCTGTACGTAATGCCACACAACCCGATCAATTGATGGAGATACACACTTTCCGCCATTTTCAAAAAATCCGCGCACTTTGTACGGATGTTCAGAAAAGAAAGTTCGATACCATCATACACGAAGTACTGCGTATGAACGCGCCACCCGGTAATGGCGGCCCGCCACCATTCAGGGGCGATGGTCCACCAAGAGGAGAGGGTCCGCCACCGGGACCATAACGTCCTTGCGCTTGCCCGCCGACAGGAGGGAGCGAAGCAACCTGTGTTTTGAATAAAGGTTTTCAGGGTAAGCGTGGTTGTTTCACTAAGAGCAAAACCAGAGAAAAAGAGTGTAAAAGAGGTAGAAGACTAAACTCCTTTACACTCTTTTTCTCTTATCCACTCTTAGCGAAACTTTTTGAAGATCATCAAGACCCTATTTTAAGCAGGCGCTAAGACAATCTTTCCATCATTGCAGATAACCTTTCATGTAAGCACAGGTTGCTTCGCTTTGCTCCCTCCTGTCGGCGGGCAAGCGCAAAGACGATATTTTTTTCACAGCAAAGGTTTTTCATTTCATCCTGCATCTAACCTTCAAACAACTTTATGAAAAGATATTTCCAGGCAGCCGCGCTATTATTCATACCCGTTGCGATCATGATCCTTTCATGCAGTAAATCTGCGGGTACGGGAACATCAACTGGTGGAACCACTACAGGAGGAACAGCTACCGTTCCGGATGTATTTAAAAAATACAATTCCACAGTTACGGTATCTTCTGACGGCACCTATATCACCCTCAAATCAGATGGCATACCCGATCATAAGAGTTGCTATTTCGGTACAGGCGATAGCCGTTACGAAGCATATAATGGAAGCAATACCGCATTTGCCAAGAACCCGAATAGTATCGCTACAAAGAATTTCACTTTCAAGATACCCGTCAATCCTGCGTTAAATGCGGCGCATGAAGCAACACCCCTGGGGCCCATCGGTATTGCGATTAATGGCGTACCCATTTATAACCAGTATGCAGGACCCAACCAGCCGCTTACCAACGAGATCAATTCTTTTGACCAGTACAACGGTCATCCTGATCCGGGTTCAGTTTATCATTACCATGTAGAGCCATTGTTTATCACCGCCAATAAAACCAAAAGCGCATTGATCGGTTTTTTACTCGACGGCTTCCCTGTGTATGGGTCGCTTGAAAACGGCAAGACACTGGTAAGCGCCGACCTGGATACCTATCATGGTCATACAGGCGCAACGGCTGATTATCCCAATGGTATTTATCATTACCATATTACCGCCGATGCGCCGTATATTAACGGCAGCGGATTTTATGGAACAAAAGGATCTGTAACACAATAATATTTACTGAGTAAACACCTATTATGAAAAAGAAACTGGTATGGCTGATAAGTTGTTTTTTTGTGATCAACAGCCATGCACAACCCCCGCAGGATGGCGATCGCCCCAAACCTCCTACTTCGGAAGAAAGACTGAAGCGTGTATCAGAAAGAATGGACAAAGAATTAAAACTTAATCCAACGCAGAAACAGAAACTGATAGCTGCGTACAAAGATTTTTTTGCCTCCATGGAAAAGCTGCGCAACAAAGACGGTAAGCCTATGCCACCGCCTCCTCCGCCTCCACCGGCAGATAAGGAAGCGGTTGATAAACTGGTAAAAGCAAGAGACGCGAAAGTAAAAGCAGCGTTAACAACCGCACAATACCAGCAATATACCGAGCTCGAAAAAAAGATGCGGCCACCCGGCCCGCAAGGCAGACCCGGGCCTCCTCCCGGAGATAAAAAACCATAAAATGAAAAGTGTTATTATACTGTTCCTGGTGACGATACTCCTTGTTTCATGCAGGCAAATGCCGCAGGAGAAAAAGCAGGAAGCAAGGGTATTGCCTTTTTATACCAGCGCTGATTTTACACCGCAATGGATCAACCCTGGTTCAGCTGCGTATGATTCGATACATACCATACCCGCATTCAGTTTTATCAACCAGGAAGGAAAAACGGTTACGGAAAAACAGTTTGCAGGGAAAATCTATGTGGCAGATTTTTTCTTTACTGCATGTCCGGGTATCTGTAAAAGACTTAGCACCAATCTTGCATTGGTACAGGATTTTTTTAAGAATGATAGTAGCATATTGTTATTATCACATAGCGTAACACCAGAAACAGATAGTGTAAGACGATTGAAACAGTATGCCGATGCATTTCATGCGATAACCGGCAAATGGAATTTAATAACAGGTGATCGTGAACAGATCTATCGCATTGCACGTGAAGCTTATTTTGCTGATGAGGACATGGGCGTACAAAAAACCACGGAAGATTTCCTGCACACAGAAAATTTCCTGCTGATCGATACACGGCGTAGGATACGCGGTATCTATAAAGGCACATCTGTCAGCGATGTCAATAACCTGATCGCAGATATCAAAATACTGAAGACTGAGAAATGAGAGGGGTACTATACATAGTATGTTTGCTGTTAGCCGGTTGCCGGTTGCCGGTCGCTGACGGTAAACCAGGCGCACAAACAGCTATCTATCCAGTAATACCCAATAAGATCGTACAATCTGGTGATCCGATGTTGGTATTAGAGAACGGAAAATGGTTATACCAACAACAACCATTCAGCGGAACAATCGTAAGCTTTTTTGTCCCTGGAAAATTGAAAAGCAGGCAGAGTTTTTATGAAGGGAGAGAGGAGGGCTTCCTGTACACTTATTATGAAGATGGCAGTAAAGACACCCAGCGATTTTATCACCGGGGAGAGAAAGACAGTGTCAATACGGGCTGGTGGCCCAATGGAAACCTTCGTTTTGAATACCATTTTACTAATGGCGTATATGAAGGTGATTTTAAAGAATGGTATGAAAACGGCCAGCCATTAAAACACATCGTTTATGATGCGGGAAAAGAGCAAAAAGGCAGGGGATGGCGGATCAATGGCAAATCGTATATGAGTTTTGAAGTGCGTAATGGAAGAATGTATGGCCTGGTTAACCCCAATCTCTGTTATTCACTCAAAAATGAACGGGGCGAGTACGTAAAAACCACCCAATAAAAAGTCCCCTGTAGAAACAGGGGACGTCTTCGATTGCTTGCCATATAAGAAAAAAGAGATAATTAGTATTTTCTTAACCGCCTTTTTCACTTTCCTTCCTCCCTGCCGGTTACCTTGCTCTCAATTACTACGTAAAGATAGGGGAAATCAATTAGTCATAGTATTTTTTATATTAATTAATTATTTTTTTACCAAAATCGACAAATTTTGTCATTTTACGGTAAAAATTATAATATTATGATTTTTATAATACAAAAGAAATTATGATTGAATAATGTTGTAACTAAATGAAATACAAGCTAGTTATTGACTGAATACGCTTGTAAAGCCTTTTTCAGGCAATCCATAGCTAAATTTATATCATTTAAATTTAATACGTATGCCAAACGTACTTCCTGTTTACCTAAACCGGGAGTTCCGTAGAAGCCTGTGGCAGGGGCCAGCATAACTGTTTGGTTATTGTAGGAGAAGTCTTCCAGCAACCATTGACAGAATTTATCCGCATCATCAATAGGCAATTTGGCAATGGCGTAGAAAGCGCCGCCGGGGTTGGGACAGAACACGCCTTCCATCTCATTCAGTCTTTGTACGATCAGGTCGCGGCGGGATTTATACTCCGCTTTGGTCGTATCAAAATAATCAGCCGGGAGATCAATCGCCGCTTCACCCGCTATCTGTGCAAAGCTGGGCGGGCTAAGTCTTGCCTGCGCAAATTTCATCACCGCATCCAGCACGGTTTTATTCTTCGTAATGAACGCACCGATCCTGCCACCGCAGGCGCTGTAACGCTTGCTGATGGTGTCCATGATAATGACATTGTCATCCACACCCTGCAAATGCATCGCACTTACCTGGTGCCCTTCGTAACAGAATTCACGGTAAGCCTCGTCTGAAAACAGGTACAGGTTGTGTTTGAGGATGATCTCTTTCAACTGCTGCATCTCTTCATTACTATAGAGATAGCCGGTAGGGTTATTAGGGTTACAGATCACAATGGCTTTGGTGCGTGGGGTGATCTTTTTTTCGATCTCTGCAATGGGGGGTAAAGCAAATCCATTCTCTATATAGGAAGTAACAGGTACCACCGTAACACCGGCGGCTACTGCAAAACCATTGTAGTTGGCATAAAAAGGTTCGGGAATGATCACTTCATCACCTGCATCAAGACAGGCCATAAAACCAAACTGTATGGCTTCGCTGCCACCAGTGGTAATGATGATCTCGTTATGGTTCACATGAATGCCTACGCTTTCATAATAGCCCACCAGTTTTTTGCGGTAACTCTCGTTACCTGCGCTATGGCTGTACTCCAGTACTTTAAAATCACTGTGACGCACGGCATCCAACACCATTTTAGGCGTTTCTATATCCGGCTGGCCGATATTGAGGTGATATACTTTGATCCCTTTTTTCTTGGCAGCTTCTGCATAAGGAACCAGTTTGCGTATGGGAGAAGCGGGCATCGACTGCCCACGCTGGCTTATCTGTAACATGCCGCAAAGATAACCAGGCTGCGAACGTATTCAAAACAAAAACGCAACCATTATAAGGTTGCGTTTGCATAAAATGAATTTGTATCTGACCATTAATGAGCTTTTGCTGTAGTCTTTGCCGGTAGCACATCTCCGCCAATAGTAAGTATATATGGTTCGGCAATATTGGCAAATTTCACCGTTACTTTTTTAGAGAATGCACCAGGGTTTGCTGCGTTGTAAGTAACTTTTATCGTGCTGGATTTACCTTTGGCAATGGCTTCCTGTTTGTACACGGGTGTGGTACAACCACATTCTGCAGTGGCCACTTCGATCACAACGGGCTTTGCGGAGTTATTCGTGTAGGTAAATGTGTAAGTGGCCGGAACATTTTGTTTGATCTTGCCAAAATTGTGATTGATGGTGTTGAATGCAATGTCTTTGTTCTGTGCAAAAACACTTACACTCAGGAACAGGCTGAAAAGGACGAGTAATTTTTTCATAATGTTTATTTGTGGCCATTTGTTTGTAGAACAGCAAAAATACCAAATCAAGCCATGCGAATACTATGCCGGGTTCAATTTTATACAAAATTTACGGTATACCCGAACTATTTAGCATGAGAGGTATTCCACAGGTTTTGCGGAGGTCATTAATTTCCGTTAGTACATTCGGCTGGTAATGCTATTTTTGCCCCATGGAACCAACCCCTTCAGTGGAAACCCAGGAAGAAATGCTGTCGTTTGAAGGCTTCCGCAATGCCATAATTGAAGACTACCGTATGGCAGTGGTGAGCCGCGAAGTAAGCTTGCTGGGCAGAAGAGAGGTTCTGACAGGGAAGGGGAAATTCGGCATATTCGGTGATGGAAAGGAGGTGGCGCAGATAGCCATGGCCAAATTTTTCCAGGCGGGTGATATCCGCAGCGGGTACTACCGCGACCAGACCTTTATGTTCGCCAGCGGGCTGGCCAGTGTGGAACAGTTCTTCTCCCAATTATATGCCGATCCCGATCTTAACCATGATCCTTTCAGCGGGGGGCGGCAGATGGACGCACATTTTTCTACCCCTATTGTAGATGAAGAAGGCAAGTGGCTCGATTTGGCCAACCGGAAAAATATTTCTTCTGATATGGCGCCTACCGCATCGCAGATGCCAAGGGCGCTGGGACTGGCCTACGCTTCAAAATGTTTCAGGAGTTCCAAACATTCGGGTCAGTTCGAATCGCTTAGCCGTAATGGTAATGAGATCTGTTTCTGTACCATCGGCGATGCCAGTACTTCGGAAGGTCATTTCTGGGAAACAGTCAATGCTGCCGGTGTATTACAGGTTCCATTGGCCATTTTTGTATGGGATGATGGATACGGTATTTCCGTTCCCAAAAATTTCCAGACAACCAAAGGTTCTATTTCCGAAGCATTGCGGGGAATGGAAAAAGAAGATAACACGAATGGTATCCGTATCTATAAGGTGAAGGCATGGGACTATGCCGGTATGTGTGAAGTGTTTGAAGAAGCGTTGGAAGTATGCCGGCAAACACATGTGCCTGTACTGTTTCATGTGGAAGAAGTAACACAGCCGCAGGGCCACTCTACCAGTGGTAGTCATGAACGTTATAAAACAGCGGAACGGCTGGAATGGGAAAAAGAATGGGATTGCATCAAGAAGATGAAAGAGTGGATGATCGAGAATGGTTTGACCAACCCGGATGAACTGGCTGAGATTGATGCCTCTGTAAAAGAACTTGTACGCGAGAGCAAAAACAGGGCATGGGAAAAATTCCAGGCACCGGTGAGGGTACAGGCCGCAGAAGCCGCTCAACTGATCAAGGAGATCGTCATCAATGATATGGAAGTGTACAATCATTTGCAGAAACTGGCAAATGAACTTCAGTCCAACAGGGAACCTTTGCGCCGTGATATTCTGCGGACGGTTTCACTGGCGATGGAAGCCGCATCCAACTCTCCTTCCATGGAAGAAGTAAGGGCGTATTATGGTGGATTGCTGGATGAAAACCGCAAACTCTACAACAGCCATCTCTATAATGAAGGACCTAAAAGCCCATTACTGGTGGAAGAGATCAAACCCATGATCTCTTTTGATGCACCGGTGGTGAATGGCTATGAAGTATTGAACAAATATTTTGATGCACTGTTTGCGAGCAATCCTTATGTATATGCGTTTGGAGAAGATGTGGGTCATATCGGTGATGTGAACCAGGGCTTTGCCGGTTTGCAGGACAAGCATGGTATCGACAGGATATCGGACACGGGTATCCGTGAACTCACCATTGTAGGGCAGGCCATAGGGATGTCGTTCCGCGGTCTGCGACCCATTGCAGAGATACAGTACCTCGACTATTTATTATATGGATTACAGCCATTGAGTGATGATGTGGCGACGGTGCATTTCCGCACCAAGGGGCAGCAGAGTTACCCGTTGATCATCCGCACACGCGGCCATCGCCTCGAAGGGATCTGGCACAGCGGATCGCCGATGGGTATGATGCTGAACGCACTCCGCGGTATCCATATCTGTGTGCCGAGAAATATGGTGCAGGCGGCGGGTATGTACAATACTTTGCTGAAAGGAAATGACCCGGCGATTGTAGTGGAATGTCTTAACGGCTACCGACTCAAAGAAAAAATGCCGGCCAATCTTTTGGAATATACCATTCCATTGGGTATCCCTGAAGTGGTAAGAGAAGGAACAGATATCACGATCGTATCGTATGGATCTACCCTGCGTATCATTGAAGATGCGGCAGAGAGGTTGGCCAAATTTGGTATCAGCTGCGAGATCATTGATGTACAGACACTATTGCCTTTTGATATACATCATGCCATCCTCGAATCCCTCAAAAAAACCAACCGCATCATTTTTGTGGATGAAGATGTTCCCGGTGGTGCGGCAGCGTATATGCTGAATAAAGTGCTGGAAGAACAGAAAGCTTTCCAGTGGCTGGATATCAGCCCGCGTACCATTACCGCTCAGGCACACAGACCTGGTTATGGAAGCGATGGTGATTATTTTGGTAAACCCAATGCGGAGCAGATCGTTTGGGTGATCAGGGAGATGATGGCGGAGTAGTTTATGCCGACATTTTTGTTTCAATAAGAGGATAGAAGAAAAAGAGAGGGCAGGAGTAGACTCCTATTGCTCCTTTTCTCCTATCCTCTTATTGAAATCTACGTACTTGTACGCGCAGCCTATAAGAGATATCTCTACAAAAAGATCATCCGACAAACAATTCTCTCAATTCAGGTGTAGGTATCCAGCATTCTTCTTTTTTTCCGAACCAATTATATCTTCTTTTCGCCACCCAATCATACACTACATTCCTGATAAATGGCGGTACGATAATGAATGCGTACAATACCGGCCACACCCCATTCAGTTTTTTCACCACGCGCAGGGCCGCGGTTGATCGTGTGTAACTATTTTCTCCTTCTATCAGGATAAAAGACCCAAACTCAGTTGATGGTAAATTGAATTTTTGCAGCATTGCTTTTCCGTACCCGCTTTGCAGCGAAGCAAACCGGAAATGATGTTTTGGATCATGCCTGATCACAAACTGTACCAGCGAGCTGCATAGGTTGCATACACCGTCGAATAATATAAGAGAATGCTGTGTATTCATGATAATTCAAAATTCAAAAGTCAAAATTCAAAAAGTAAAACAGGTTGTCACTTTTGAATTTTGACTTTTTACTTTTGAATTGATTCTATCCCATATTGTGAAATACCTTGTTCACATCCTCATCCTGCTCCAGTTTTTCGATCAGTTTACTTACATCTTCCGCCTGTGCATCGCTGACAGGAACGGTGGTGGTGGGGATCCATTCCAGTTCGGCGCTGATGGGGGTGAGGGTTTTATCTTCCAATGCTTTCTGCAGTTTACCAAAATCCACAAATGCGCAGCGGAGTACGAGAATATTGTTGCCGTTCTCATCACTGCTTTCACCCAGTTCATCCAGGCCGTGGTCGATCAGCTCGAGTTCGAGTTCATCTGTATCCAGTCCTTCGGGTTTCAGTTTGAACACACCCATTTTTTTGAACTGGAAGCTTACGCTGCCGCTGTTGCCCAATGCACCGCTTCCTTTATTGAAAAGGCTTTTTACATTGGCCACGGTACGTACATGGTTATCGGTAGCGGTTTCTACCAGCAGGGCCACACCATGGGGTGCGTATCCTTCGTATAAGATCTCTTCGTAGTTGCTGGTGTCTTTTCCCTGCGCGCGTTTGATGGCGGCTTCTACACGGTCTTTGGGCATACCCACACTGCGGGCATTCTGAAAACACCTCCGCAGGGCGGGGTTGGTGGCAGTATCGGGCCCTCCGGCTTTTACTGCAATAATGATCTCTTTCCCGATACGGGTAAACTGTTTGGCCATCCTGTCCCAGCGGGCAAACATGGTGGCCTTCCGTACTTCAAAAATCCGTCCCATAATTAGTTTTTACTTTCTCTCCAACGGTATCGTGGGGAGGGATGCAAAAATAAGCCATAGAGCCACATGATGTAAAAAATTAACCCCGGCCTTTTGGACGGGGTTAAATAGGTTAAACCGGGTTAAACATCGTTCACTTATTCCGGCGTATTCAGTTTACTTCTTTTGCGGCTATAGGCAAAATAGACTACCAGGCCAACGGCCATCCAGGCAAAAGCCACTTTCAGGGTCTGTACATCCAGCGCCACGATCATACCCAGACAGATAACTGCCCCAAGTATCGGCACCAGCGGCACCAATGGTGTTTTGAACGGACGTTCGATGGTCGGGTTTTTCCTGCGCAGGATCCATACCCCAATACTCACAAGAACGAACGCGAACAAGGTTCCGAATGAGGTTAGATCACCTGCTACGCTGCCCGGTACAAATGCGGCAAACAATCCCACAAAAACAAACAGGATCATATTGGCCTTGTAAGGTGTTTTGTATTTGGGATGCAGTACACCAAATGCTTTTGGTATCAGCCCGTCATTACTCATGGTATAGAAGATACGGCTCTGGCCCATCAACATCACCAGTATTACCGAAGAGAAACCGGCAAGGATCGCCACAGTTACAGCGGTTGCCAGCCATTTATATTCCAACATATACGTTGAGATCGCATAAGCAACAGATGCTTCTTTACCGGCAGTTTTGAACTCGGTATAATTGGCCACACCCGTTAGTACGTGTCCAAAGAGGATATATAGTACAGTACACACGGCCAGTGATCCCAGAATACCGATCGGCATATCGCGTTTCGGGTTTTTGGCTTCCTGTGCGGCGGTACTTACGGCATCGAAACCGATAAAGGCAAAGAACACAATGGCTGCTCCGCCCAATACACCACCCCATCCATGCTTGAAGAAACCTTCATGACCGGGAACATTTTCAGGAATGATATATGGTGTATGGTTCTCAGGTTTGATATAGCTCCAGCCAAGAACGATGAACAGGATCACGATCGCCACTTTGATAAATACGATGATCGCATTGACAAATGCAGATTCCTGTGTGCCTTTGATCAGTAATAAAGTAAGTAATAACAAGATCACCAGTGCAGGTGCATTCATGATACCTGACTGAACCGTTACGAGGCTTTGCATATCAGGTGACAGCAGTTTGTATTGATCATCTGATAATTGTAAGACACCCGCTTTGGCAGCGGCGGCAAGATCACCAGGGATCTGTGCCAGGGCGCTTCCTGTTACGGTATATAATTTTTCGAAAGGCGAGTGGCACCATTCATACGGCACCGCACCTCCGAGCAGTTTATTCAGGTATTCACTCCAGGCAATAGAAACCGTTGCGGCGCCTAACGCATATTCCATAATCAGTGCCCAACCGATGATCCAGGCAACCAGCTCGCCCATGGTAACATAAGAATAGGCATACGCACTACCTGCGATCGGTATCATGGAAGCAAACTCGGCATAACACAAACCGGCAAACGCACAACCAATGGCTGCTACAATAAATGAAAGCGTAACAGCAGGACCGGCAGCTTCAGCAGAAGCGGCGGCGGTACGCACAAACAAACCGGCGCCGATAATGGCGCCAATACCCAGGGCTATCAGGTTGGTGGCCCCCAGGGTTCTCTTCATCCCTTTCTCCGAATCTGCGGCTGTTGCCAGCATGGCGGTCAAAGACTTTTTTCTGGATAAACTCATAATAATTGGTTGGGTTTCAAATAAAAGTTTCGGAAAAATAGTGATTTATTAATTTATCGCTTCAAAACTTTCGATAATTCGGTCAATCAGGGTTTTGAGTTTGGAGTTTGGGGTTTGGAGTTTGGGTTAATTTCTGCATGATTATTCCCTCAACTTCAAACTCCAAACCCCAAACTCCAAACCCCTATCCATTTCATCAGAAAGCTTATATTGCAAAATTAATTGCAGCGTAATGAAGAAATCTAACAGGCTTACCATATATATTATTGTTGCCATGTTAGCCGGTATTATTCTTGGCTACTTTATACACACCGGGGCCTCTCCCGAATTCATCAAATCTTTTTCCACTAATATCAAGCTACTGACCACCATTTTCCTGCGGTTGGTGCAGATGATCATTGCCCCGCTGGTATTTTCCACTCTTGTGGTAGGTATCGCCAAACTGGGCGACCTGAAAACGGTGGGTCGTGTGGGTGGAAAAGCTATGTTATGGTTTATATCTGCATCGCTGGTGAGTTTGTTATTGGGTATGTTGCTGGTGAACCTCTTCAAACCCGGTGCAGGTATTGACCTGGGTAATGCGGATATGACCGGAGCGAAGGACCTGGTAGGCAAAACACAGGAATTCGGCCTGTTGAAATTTGTAGAGCATGTATTCCCGAAAAGTGTGTTTGAAGCGTTGGCCACGAACGAAATATTACAGATCGTCATCTTCAGTATTTTCTTCGGAATAGCCACTGCTGCTTTGGGTGAAAAAGCAAAAATTGTAGTGAAAGGACTGGATGCTGTTTCGCATGTAATATTAAAGATGGTGGGTTATGTAATGAATTTTGCGCCTCTGGGTGTGTTTGGCGCTATCACTGCGGTGATCGCTACCAAGGGGCTGGATGTATTTGTTTTTTACGGAAAATACCTGTTATACTTTATTATAGGTATCGCCATACTGTGGGCGGTATTGTTACTGGTAGGGTTTATTGTTTTGAAACAACGTTTACCTGATCTGTTGAAAAGGATCTTTCCGTCACTCATCATCGCGTTCAGTACTACGAGCAGCGAAGCGGTGTTTCCCAAGCTGACAGAAGAACTGGAAAGGTTCGGTTGCCGCGACAGGATCGTAGCGTTTATATTACCTCTTGGTTATTCCTTCAACCTGGATGGCAGTATGATGTACATGACTTTTGCGAGCATAGCTATTGCGCAGGCTTATGGTATACACCTCGATATTGGTACACAGATAACCATGTTGCTGGTATTGATGCTGACGAGTAAAGGAATTGCCGGTGTACCGCGGGCATCATTGGTGGTGGTAACCGCTACCTGTGCCATGTTCAATATTCCTCCTGAAGGAATTGCACTGATATTACCGATCGATCATTTTTGCGATATGTTCAGAACAGGTACCAATGTGCTGGGAAATGCACTGGCCACCAGCGTTGTGAGCAAATGGGAAAATTCATTGGAGGAACCCGCGATCGCTGATTCCGCTGATTTGGGAGTATGATTTTTTTGATTATTAGTACGATTGATTATGCTATTGAATATATTGTTATCCGCAGAGTTTCATTGGAGCCAGTTATTACAGCCGCAATTTTATATTGAGCATGGTGGGTTATGGCTGATCCTGTTTGTGGTGTTTGCAGAAACAGGCTTGTTTGTCGGGTTCTTTCTTCCCGGCGATAGTTTGTTGTTTGTGGCCGGCATATACAGCAGCAATCTCGCCAATGCATTTATTCCAACCGGTAATGAATATTTAGATCTTGTAGAGTTATTGGTGCTGATATCACTTGCCGGTATCGCAGGTAATTCTGTGGGGTATTGGTTTGGCCGAAAAGTGGGACCAACCATGTACGACTGGAAAGAGAACATGTTGTTCAAACGAAAGTATTTACGACAGGCGCATGATTTTTACGAGAAGCATGGCGGTGGCGCTATTGTGATTGCCAGGTTCATTCCTATTGTAAGAACCTTTGCGCCGATCGTGGCGGGTATTGTGCAGATGAACAGTAAGAAATTTGTGTTCTATAATATTGTAGGTTGTATCGCATGGGTGTTTAGCATGTTGTTTGGCGGACATTTTTTACAAAAATGGATCCTGGCAGAGTTCCAGTTCGACCTGCGTGAGCATCTCGAAGTGATCGTGATCGGTATCGTATTGGTTACCACTGCACCTGTGATCATCAAACTGCTTTTCAGCAAATCAAAACCACCCCAGCAACCTGAATGAGCCTGCCGCAGAAGCAATACGGTGTTTTTTCCATACCCGTAATTGTGGGGGCATTGGGTTTTTTCGTTGATATATTCGATCTGCTGCTGTTTGCCATTATCCGCAAACCCAGTCTTGCATCACTGGGATTATCACCCGAAGAAGTATTATCCAAAGGAGAACTGATCATCAGTGTACAGATGATCGGATTGGTGATTGGCGGTATTATCTGGGGTATACTGGGTGATAAGAAAGGAAGACTGAGTGTACTGTTTGGTTCCATCATTTTATATTCCCTTGCTACTATCGCCAATGGTATGGTAACGAATGTTGACCAGTACACATGGCTCCGCTTTATTGCAGGTATCGGTCTTGCGGGCGAACTGGGTGCCAGTATAACTTTGGTAAATGAAATGTTACCAAAAGAAAAAAGGGGATTGGGTGCATCCGTGATCGCCTGTTCGGGCGTACTGGGATCCATCACTGCCTATTTTGTGTACCAGGGTTTCCAGGACTGGCGCCTCTGTTATTATATAGGAGGAGGAATGGGTCTGCTGTTGCTATTCCTGCGCGCCAATGTAATGGAAAGCGGTTTGTATGCGCAGGTAAAAAAATCGGCTATTGTACGCGGTAACTTTTTGATGTTGTTCGCTACCAGGGAACGTGCGTGGCGTTACACAAAAGGCGTACTGATAGGCATACCTGTATGGTACGTGATCGGTATGCTGATCACTTTTTCAGATAAGTTCGGAAAAGAAATGGGTATAGAGGGGATCGACCCAGGCAAAGCTGTCATGTACCAGTATGCGGCACTGGCATTCGGAGATGTATCTGCGGGCCTGCTGAGTAATTATTTGAAGAGCCGGAAAAAAGCCTGGTTCATTTTCTTCAGTATCATGTGCCTGTTTGGCGTACTCTATTTTTTACAGGGTGATGGAAGGGGCAGTGTGCAAACCATGTATTTTATCTGCGGCGGCCTTGGTTTTGGCGCCGGTATTTCTGTATTGTATATTACAATGTCTGCCGAACAGTTTGGTACGAACCTGCGTGCGTCAACAGCGATCTCTATTCCCAATGTAGTACGCGGCTTTTTGCCATTGATCATTTTACTGCACAAAGGATTGCGGAGTTTGACGGGTGACTATATTACAGGCGGATGGATAACCGGTATCATCGTGATGAGTATTGCCTGTATAGCGGCGTATCTGATGAAAGAAAGTTTTTCGAAGGATATGGATTTTGTGGAGAGGTAGTCCATGGTCCATAGTCCATTGTTTTTTGCCATGGACTATGGACTATGGACAACAACCTCATTCCTGATCGCTTTAAAACAAGAATATGACAGACAAAAAATTCGGCATCCTCTCTTTACCAGTAATCGTAGCGGCTTTAGGTTATTTTGTAGATATATACGACCTGTTATTATTCACTATCGTACGTGAACCAAGCCTGCAGGGTATTGGCGTGGTGCTGGCGGATAAAGCACAGGTGCTGGCTTCCAGCACAAAGATCATCAACTGGCAGATGGTGGGTTTACTGATCGGTGGTGTGATATGGGGAACGATAGGTGACAAGAAAGGAAGACTGAGTGTATTGTTTGGATCGATCGCCTTGTATTCAATTGCAAATTTTATAACGGGATATGTACAGACAGTTGATCAGTATGCCTGGGCAAGGTTTGTAGCGGGTGTGGGACTGGCAGGTGAACTGGGTGCAGGTATTACACTTGTGAGCGAACTGTTGCCTAAAGAAAAAAGAGGCGTAGGTACTTCATTGGTAGCAGGTATCGGTTTATTTGGCGCAGTGTTCGCATATTTTATTTACCAGTTTACCGGCGACTGGCGCTTATGCTACAAGATTGGTGGCGGCCTGGGTGTGATCCTACTGATACTTCGTATCTCGGTTGCTGAGAGCGGTATGTTCAAACAGGTGAAAGAACAGAATGTGCAGCGCGGAAATTTCTTCATGTTTTTTACGAATGCTACCCGCTTCAAAAAATATATTCTCGCCATACTGATCGGCCTGCCTACCTGGTATGTGATTGGCATACTGGTAAACCTCAGCAACCGTTTTTCGAAAGAATTATACGGCGATACACAACTCGACAGTGGCCGTGCCATCATGTATGCGTATGTCGGTATTGCTTTTGGTGATATACTGATCGGGTTGGTGAGTCAGTATTTCAAAAGCAGGAAGAAGGCGTTGTTGCTCTTTTATTGCCTCACTATGGTATGCCTTGTATTGTTCTTCAGCAGTCTCAACAACAGTGATTTCAGCATGTACCTGATCTGTGGCATGCTGGGTTTCAGTACGGGTTTCTGGGCCATTTTTGTTACCATGGGTGCGGAGCAGTTTGGTACCAATCTACGTGCTACGGCCGCAACTACGGTTCCCAATATGGTACGTGGCGCTTTGCCATTGATCAACCTGATGTTCCTCGGGCTGTTCCAAAAAAGCTGGGGATGGAGTTTTCTGCAAAGCGGTATCATTACCGGCGTAATCGTGATGGTGATCACACTTATCGCCTTTTATTTCACTGAAGAAACTTTTCATAAAGACCTTAATTACGTCGAAGAATAATCTCTGTGAACCTCTGTGTCCTTTGTGCCTCTGTGGTAAAGCCTCCGCTCTAATCACTTTACCACAGAGGCACAAAGGACACAGAGTTTCACAGAGGTTTGCTGAATATTCGTAATAATTCGTGTAATTCGTGGTATGAAGTTCCTGATCATCCGCTTTTCTTCTATTGGCGATATCGTGCTGACCACGCCGGTCATCCGCTGCCTAAAACAGCAGGTGTCTGGTGCCGAGGTACATTATCTCACCAAAGAAAGTTTCCGCGGACTGGTTTCATCCAATCCCTATGTCGATAAGATCATTACACTTGGCAGCAGTTGGGAGCTGATGATCCACCAGTTGCAGCAGGAAGGATATGATCATATCATCGATCTTCATCACAATCTCAGAACACTCCGCATCAAAAAAGCATTGCCCAATGTGCCCTCTTTTTCTTTCAGGAAACTGAATTTGAAAAAATTTCTGCTGACCGCATTAAAAATAAACCTGCTTCCTAAAGTACATATCGTTGACCGTTACCTTGCTACATTACGTTCATTCAATGTGGTGAACGATGGCAAAGGACTGAATTTTTTTTTACCGGAGAATGATGAGGTCGAATCAAAAGATCTACCCATGTCGCACCAGATGGGATATATCGGTATTGTGATTGGTGCCGCATTGAATACTAAAAAACTACCGCTGCATAAACTGAAACAACTGTGTAGTTCGATAGAATATCCAGTGATCCTGTTGGGAGGAAAAGAAGATGCTGCGAATGGCGCTGACATTGCATCCGTTGACCCGCAAAAAATTTACAATGCCTGTGGCAAATTCAACCTGAATGAAAGTGCCGACCTGGTACGAAAAGCGAAACTGGTTATCACACATGATACGGGCCTCATGCATATCGCCGCAGCCTTTCAAAAACCCATCATCAGTATATGGGGAAATACCGTACCCGGTTTTGGTATGGATGCTTACTACGGAAATACAACAGCGCGGGATGAAAAATTTGAAATAACTAATTTATGGTGCCGCCCCTGTAGTAAGATCGGGTATAAAAAATGCCCGCTCGGACATTTTAAATGCATGAACCAACAAAATCTGCACCTCATCCAATCTGCTGCCTCAGCAGCAGTCGCCCGCCTCCTGGCGGGTGACAACTATCCCCCAGCCTCCGGCTGACAAAAAAAAGACCTCCATTACAGAAGGTCTCTATCTAAAACTCCAATAAACTGCTTATTTAATCCTCTTCGCTTCGCTTTCCAATCCAGTTTGTCTTGTTCTTGCCGCTTTCACCTGGTTGCTGCCAAAACGGTAAGTAAAGTTCACCCTGAAAGTCTGGCTCTCCCAGCTTCCGCCGCCTTTGATATTCAATCCGCCAAAATTGCTGTGTGCGGTCCATGGGTTGGTGTGGAAGATATCGGTAACGCTCAGTTTCACGGTTGCTTTTTTGTCAAACAATTGTTTCTGGATACCCAGGTCAACACCACCCTGCGGATCGGTTTTCCAGGTAGCACCCCAGATAGACGGACCACTGAACCAACCGCTTAATTCAGCGCTGTAATCTTTACCCAGTGTAAATGTGTGCTGCATGTAAGCGCCATACATAGGTATTTCGGTATGTATTTTATTAGCGCCTATCTCGCCATCGAATATCTGGTAGTTGTACCAGATATTGGCATAACCGTTCCACCATTTCTTGATCGGTAACGGTGATCCGATATTGAAACTGATGATCTGCTGTGTGGCCAGGTTCTTTTGCTGAACAAAAGTGGCATTGTTGGCAGTATCGGTTGTTTGTGTAGCATAGTCTTTTACATAGCTGTATCCAACTGTTGTATTGATCATCGACAGGAAAGTATGTGTCAGTTCAATATTGTCGGTGTACTGCGGACGTAAGAATGCATTTCCTTTTTCGTAGGTTAGCTCATCCAGTTTGTTTTCAAATGGATTCAGATCCTGGTAAGTCGGCCTGTCAATACGTTTGCTGTAGGTAAGGTTCAGCGTGTTTTTCTGGTTAATGGTCCAGGTAACCGCTGCGCTTGGAAACAGGTTGAAATAACTTCTTTTTACATTGTTATCAGCCTGTACAACACCATCAGCTCTTACCAGGTCGCCTTCGCTGTTGGTTTGTTCTGCACGTAACCCTGTTTGTATGCTCCATTTCGGACTGAACTGGCGGTTGTAATTAATATACGCTGCGTTTACATTCTCAGTATAAGTAAAACTGTTACTGCGGTTCAGTTGTTTTACCGGAACACCTGACACATCATTAAAGAACTCAAAAGTGTTGCTTGTTTTTACATAAGAGAATTTTGCGCCAAAACCCAGCTTGCCTTTCCATTTGGGCAGTTCCACATCTACTTTTGAAGTATAGATATCAATATCGGTAGGGGTATTGTTACGGTTGATCACCTGGTACAAAGCATTACCGCTGTTATCAATATAATAGTTAGGTTGATAGCTTCTGCCTTTGCCCCTGAACAAACCATAATCCGCATCAAAGTTGATCTCCTTTCCGCTGGTATCTACATAACGGTAGTTAAGATTGGTGTTCATGTTCGTACGCTTACCGGGTATCGTATTAAATGCCTGCAAGGTTTTTACATACTGGTTGGTAGGCTGATAGTACACATCGGTTCTGCTGTTGCTTGACCATTCGTTGTTGTTGAAATTGCCAGTTACCAAAACACCGAATGTATTCTTACTGTCTGCAAAATAATCTGCGCCGGCTTTCAGGTTAAAGTTCCTGCCATCGCTGCGGTTGGTACTTTTCTGGTCGTAGATAGAATCTTTCTGTATCCTGTAGAGGTCCAGTGTATTTTCATAAATACCGCTGTTGGCGCTCACATTACTGAACAGGTTGATCTTTTTATCGCGGTAGTTCAGGTTGGCCGATGCGTTGCCTTTTGGTGTAATACCCTGTACCAGGCCCGCAGTGATGCTGCCGTTTGTTCCGAATTTTTTGTTTTTCTTCAAACGGATATTGATGATCCCCGCATTGCCACTTGCATCGTATTTGGCGCTTGGGTTGCTGATCATTTCGATCGCTTCCACATCATTGCTGTTGATGCTTTTGAGATAAGCCGCCAGGTCCTTGGTATCGAGCTGTGTCATCTTTCCGTCCACATACACTTTAACGCCGGTCTTTCCTTTCATGGAAATATTCTCGTTATTGTCTACCTGAACGCCCGGGCTTTTCTGCAAAAGTTCCATGGCATTGCTGCCGGTGGCGTTGATACTGTTCTCTACATTAAAAATGGTTTTGTCGGCTTTGACCTCGATCATCGGTTTTTTGGAAACGACGGTCACATCCTGTAATTTTTGTACCGATACTTCCAGCGTAACTGTACCAGCCTGGAAAGTTTGCCCGGTCTGCAGGTCAAACGGCGCGGAGAATTGTTTTTCAAATCCCACGCTTGTATAACTTACCAGGAATTTACCGGCTTTGTTTGTGCCGATCTCGAATCGTCCGTCTGTACCGGTAACATCTGCTTTTACCAGGCTGCTGTCTGCTGCCTGTAATAAGGATACGGTAACGGCTGCCAATCCTTTTCCTGTATTGTCTTTTACGGTCCCAGTTACGGTTGTTCTGCCTTGTGCAAAGGCTTGTGTGGTTAATGCCAGTCCTGCGATCAGTGCCTGAAATAATAAACGTCTCATTGTTGTTGTTAATTTTGTGCTTATGAGACGCAAAGGACTTTCAAATGTTACTGCATCCCTTATGAATTAGGGATGAAAAGCGGGAAATGAGGTATGAGCGGCAGAAAAATAGTATAGAATCTACGATAGATTTCTGAGTGGTGTTTTCAATAAAAAAGCAACCACATATTGATGTGATTGCTTTTTTGTTTGGTGATCGTAAGCACAAGTGCCTATCAATCTTTATTACAATGTCTTTAATACATCGTTCATGCTGCGAACCGCATCAGCACTCTTATTAAACAGCGCCTGCTCATCCGCATTCAGTTTGAAATCAACGATCTTTTCCCAACCGCTTCTGCCAATTGTAACCGGAACACCCAGGCAAATGTCTTTTTGTCCGTATTCCCCTTCCAGGCTTACGCAGCAGGTAAATAATTTTTTCTCATCACGTACAATGCTTTCTACCAGTGCAGCGCCGGCAGCGCCGGGAGCGTACCAGGCAGAAGTACCGATCAGTTTGGTAAGGGTTGCTCCGCCTACCATGGTATCAGCAACGATCTGCTGCTGTTGCGCTTCGCTCAGGAAATTGCTTACAGGGGCACTGTTCCATGTGGCAAGACGGATCAACGGGATCATAGTTGTGTCACCGTGACCACCTACTACTACTGCATTCAGATCAGCAGGGCTGCAACCCAGGTGCTGGCTCAGTTGGTATTTGAAACGCGCACTGTCAAGCGTACCACCCATACCGATGATACGGTTTTTGGGAAGACCGGTTGACTGCAACGCGAGATAGGTCATCGTATCCATCGGGTTACTGATCACGATGATGATGGTATCGGGAGAATGTTTCAGGATATTCTCTGTAACGCCTTTTACGATACCGGCATTGGTTCCGATCAGTTCTTCACGTGTCATACCCGGTTTGCGTGGTAAGCCGGAAGTGATCACCACTACATCAGACTTGGCTGTTTTTGCATAGTCATTGGTACTGCCGGTGATACGGGTATCAAAACCCAGCAAGGCAGCTGTCTGCATCATATCCTGTGCCTTACCTTCGGCCAGGCCTTCTTTGATATCCAATAAAACCAGTTCATCAGCCAGTTGGGCGCGGGCGATATTATCGGCACAGGTTGCTCCAACGGCACCGGCACCTACCACGGTTACTTTCATAAAAACGAGTATTTAGAAATGAAGAATTTTTAACGCTGCAAAGGTAGGGGTTGGATACTTACGGGAGCTGTTATTTATGGGGATCCATGGCTGAAATCCCGTCATGGAACTGTAATATGCAGGGATTGGCTTTTGCTGATAAGCTGAATGGTGAACAATTCAGGGTGTTTTTTTAACACAGAGGCCACAGAGATAACGGAGGGCCCTCTGTGCAATCTCTGTGGCCTCTGTGTTAAAAAAACATGATGCGTTGTAGCTGGTTATTTTTTATAGATCAACCGTATCAGGTCCGAAGCTTCCATGGCATTTTTAAACGGGGGATCGTACACTTCAATGAGTTTGTGATCAGCATTGTAAATAGCCGTGAACGGTGTGTACCGCACTTTGTAAAAGGTGGGTATCGAATATTTGGGGTCGCGGCCTGCTCGCACATTGGGGAGCACATCCAATCCATAATAATTGGCAAATTCCCGGATCTCGTTGATCGGGTTAAAAGATACCATGACAAAGAATACATTTTTCAGACTATCCCTATGGCTCACGATATCCTTGGCCATGATCTGGCAATGCCCGCAGGTGGGCTGAAAATATATAATGGCGGTATAATCGTATTTCGGAAGCTGTTCGGCTGAGAACCAGGAGCTGTCTCCCTGCTGTATCAGGAAAGCCGGCATTTTCGGATCTTTTTTGTAGGGGGGGACCGTATCAATATCCTGTGCGGTTACACTGAAGTAGCCGAGGAGCACAAACAGAACAAGACATATTTTTTTCATGGACCCTGTTTAGGAGTTTGATTTACTGTTGGCTTCCATCATCCGCATCTGTTTGGCATCCTGCAGAAACTCTGATGCGAAAATGAAATTGTTCAGCAGTTCATCCTTGCTGAATATGATATCTTCTTTAGAGCCTTCCCACTGTTTACGTCCCTGGTGCAGGTACACGATATGGTCGCCGATCTCCATCACACTGTTCATATCATGTGTTACCACAATGGTGGTGATATTGTATTCAACTGTGATCTCTTTGATCAGTTTATCAATCACCATAGAGGTTTGCGGATCGAGACCTGAATTGGGTTCATCACAGAACAGGTATTGGGGATTGAGTACGATGGCCCTCGCAATACCCACCCGTTTTTTCATACCACCACTGATCTCGGAAGGGAACCTTTTATGTGCGTCTTTCAGGTTTACCCTGTCGAGCACTTCATTTACCCGTTTCTTTTTTTCAGCGATGCTCCACCTTGTAAACATATTCAGCGGGAACAATACATTTTCTTCCACGGTCATTGAATCGAACAAAGCCGTTCCCTGGAAAAGCATTCCTATCTGCTGGCGCAGCAGTTTGCGTTCATCGTCTTCCATGGTGATCATGTTCACACCATTGTACAGAATAGCACCATTGTCGGGCTCAAACAAACCTACCATGCATTTGGTGAGTACGGTCTTACCGCTTCCGCTGGTGCCGATGATCAGGTTGCATTTGCCGGCCTCCATCACTGCGCTGATATCCTGCAGGATGGTTCTGTCGCCAAACTTCTTTTCTATATTCTGTAGTTCGATCATTAATTATATGCAAGATAGCGCTAATTGAACATTGAGAATTGAGCGTTGAATATTGAACATTGGGTTTAACATTTTCGGTAGGGGAAATTTTCAATGCTCAATGTTCAATATTCAACGCTCAATTCTCATGTTTATAGAACCGCTACCTGGTTCCTCAACAGATCCTCAAACACATCCCTGCGGGCTATCAGGTGCGATTGGCCATTGATAACCAAAACCTGTGCCGGTTTATACCTCGAATTGTAATTGCTACCCATTTCAAAACCATAAGCGCCGGCATTGTAAAATACCAGCAGGTCGCCTTCGCGGACCTCGTTCAGTTCCCTATCCCAGGCAAATGTGTCAGTCTCGCAGATATTACCGGTAACCGCATAATGTTTCATTTCGCCGGAAGGGTTGCTCAGGTTTTCTATGCGGTGATAGGCCTCATAGAACATGGGCCTGATCAGGTGGTTAAAACCGCTGTTGATACCGGCGAAAGAAGTATTGCCGCTTTGTTTCATCACGTTTACTTCCGTAATAAAATAACCGCACTCACTCACCAGGAATTTCCCCGGTTCAAACCATGCCTGAAAATCACGGCCATAAGTGGTTTTCATTTTCTCTGTAAAACCGGCTACTTTCTGCCCGAGCAGCATTACATCGGTACCAGTTTCCTCTGTTTTATACGGCACTTTAAAGCCACCACCCATATCGAGAAAAGTCAATTCAGGAAAATGCGGTGCCAGTTCAAAAAAGATATCGGCCACTTTCATGAATATTTCCACATCCTTTATCTCACTACCGGTATGTACATGCAGGCCATTGATAAAAATGGTATGCTCTTTTACCAGTGCCAGTATCTGGTCAAGCTGTTCGATAGGAATACCAAACTTGCTTTTCTCATGACCGGTTGAGATCTTGAGATTGCCGCCCGCCATAATATTAGGGCGCAGGCGTATACCGACAGGATAGGAGTGGCCGTATTTCTTTCCAAATTTTTCAAGATTGGATAGGCTGTCTATATTGACATGTACGCCGAGTCCCACAGCTTCTTCTATCTCGCTGAAAGCGATACCATTGCTGGTGTACAGGATATTCTTCGGTTCAAATCCCGCTCTTATGGCAATATGAACTTCGTTTACGGAACTGCAGTCGATATTACAGCCCAGTGAACGGATATGTTTCAGAATATTAATATTGGTAAGTGCCTTGCAGGCAAAAAAAATGCGGGCATTGCTTTGTGCAAATGCGGTGCGCAGTTGGGTGTATTGTTCGGTTATTTTTTCTGCGTGGTACACATATAAGGGTGTGCCGTATTCCCCGGCAATACTGCGCAGTTGTTCGTGACTGAGAGATTGTGACATGGTGCGAAGATAGAGGAGAGAATTGATTTTGGAATTGGGGATTGGGGGATTGGGAAATTTCTGGAATACTTTGTGTAGGTAAGGATTTAGTTTAAGATCGAAAGTTGTTTTGAGGCGAGTATCATTAACCGCGAAGGCGCTAGGACGCCAGGATACGCAAAGTGAAACCGCATAAGAATCCTCGCGTAACCTTGCGGCCTTGCGTCTTAGCGGTTAAAAATAACTACTCAGGAGATTTTTCTTCTTCCGATGCCTCCGGCGCTTCGCCTTCTTCGGCTTTGATGATGAGCTCGCCGTCTTCGTTTACCGCGATCTCTGAAACATCGCCATCGATCTCAGTTTCTATCTCTTCAGCAATTTCGCTGGCAACGGGCTTATCGGTAAAGTCTTCGGGGTTGATGATGGTTCCTTCCACCACCTGGTCGGCCAGTACCTCCCTGATCTTTGGAAGATCGGAGGCAGAATTGATACCGAAATAATCCATGAAATTCTTGGATGTGGCATATACCAGCGGCTTACCCGGCATATTTTCATTACGCCCACTGATCAGTACCAGTTCTTTCTCGAGTAATTTCTGGATACTGTAATCACTGTTCACACCGCGGATGGCTTCAATTTCACCCTTGGTGATGGGTTGTTTATAGGCAATGATGGCGAGTGTTTCCAGCGCCGCATTGGACAGGCGCTTCAGGAACTTATCGCCATTCAGTTGTGCAATGGTCTTGTGGTAATCTTTCTTGGTGAGGAACTGCCAGCCGCCGCCGCTTTCCCTTACTTCGAATGGGTAGAACTCGGAATCGTATTTCTCACGAATACCCTGCAATGCGCTTTCCACCTGGTCGGGCATGATCCTTTCTTCCAGGAAACCGAAGGTATTGTTGATCAGTTCAACAATATCCATGGAAGTAAGCGGTTTATCGCTTGCAAAAATGAGTACCTCTATATGGGGGATGATCTGGCTGAGTTCCATGAGAGCTAATTAGTAATTAAAAATTAATAATTAATAATTATCAATTGATACGTTAACGATCAGCATAGAATTACTAATTATTAATTATCAATTATTAATTATCAATTATCCCTGTAACGCTGCCGCACCACTCACGATCTCTGTCAACTCGGTAGTAATAGCGGCCTGTCTTGCGCGGTTATAGCTGATCTTTAAGGATTTCAGTAATTCGTTGGCGTTATCGCTGGCCTTGTCCATAGCCGTCATACGGGCGCCATGTTCGCTGGCATTGCCATCGAGTACAGCTTTGTATAATTGCGTGTTCAGGATCTTGGGCATCAGTTCGGCGATCAGCAGTTCTTTTTCCGGTTCGAAAATAAAATCTGCCTTTTTGCCGCCTGCTTTGGCCGGTGTTTTCGGAATTGGCAGGAATGGCTCAGCAGCAAAACGCTGGGTGGCCGCATTCTTGAATTCACTATATACGAGTTCAACTGCGTCGAATTCTTTGTTTTCAAAAGCTTTCATGGCCGCAGTAGCAGCCGCCTGCACCGTTTCAAAATTCAGGTTCAGGTACACATCTTTAAAAGTAGCATCAGTGGCATAACCGGCTTTGGTAAGACTTTCCCAGCCTTTTTTACCGATGTTCCAAACGGTTACTTTGCCTTTTTTGAATTGCTCGGGATACTTTTCAGCGATGGTGCTTTTGGTCAGTTTAACGATATTGGCATTATAACCGCCGCAAAGACCCCTGTCGCTCGTAATTACGATAAACAACACTTTTTCTACAGGTCTTTCTTCCGCCAGTTTCAGGTTCATGCCACCTTCAATATTACTTACGATATTGCTGAGCATTTCCTGCAATTTCTGGGCATAGGGCCTCATCTGGGTAATGGCATCCTGCGCACGGCGCAATTTGGCTGCACTCACCATTTTCATTGCCTTGGTTATCTGCTGCGTACTCTGTACACTTTTGATCCGGTTACGTACCTCTTTTAACTGTCCTGCCATGGTTTTTAAAGATTTCAAGGTTCAAGAAACAGGGTTCAAGGGTTTTCTTGTGCCTTGTACGCTTTGTCTCTTGTAGACTTTTCTTTGAGGCTGCAAAAGTAGCAGAAACGGGCTGAAAAACCAATGGGAATATGGAATATCGGATGAAGAATGTTGAATGAAGAAGGAAAAAGGGTTAGGTGTTGATAATCTATTAGTTAAGTATTTGATAAAGATGAACTTATTATTGGCCCGCGAATACTCTCTGGTCAAATTCTTTACCTTTGGCGGCCTTGGAATAGGGAATATCGAATGAAGAATATCGAATGATGAAGTAAAAATCTTTCATCATTCGATATTCTTCATTCGATATTCAATGTTTTCGGGTGACAAAATGGCTAAAAAGGTTTTTTTGCACCTTTTTTGACTGATTTATTACTCATTATATACCAGACAAACGATATGTTGAAGTTTATTTCCAAATTATTCGGGGGCAGTAAAAGTGAAAAAGATGTGCAGCAGATCATGCCCATCATTGAAAAAACCAACGGCTTCTTTGCCCAGTACCGCGACCTGACCAATGACCAGCTGCGTAACAAAACCCTTGAGTTCCGCCAGCGGATCAAGGATCACCTGGCTGCTATCGATGCAGAGATCGAAAGCACCAAACAGTCCGCGGAGGACCTGCCCGTAACCGATATCCATGCCCGCGATGGCATTTACCAGCAGGTAGATAAGCTGAAAAAGGATCGTGATAAAAAGATAGAAGAAATTTTAAAAGAGATACAGCCCGAAGCTTTTGCCGTGGTAAAAGAAACCGCGCGCAGGTTTACAGAAAGTACAGAACTCGTGGCTACAGCTACGGATCTCGACAGGGGCTTTAGTGTAAAGAAAGACTATGTTACCATCTCTGGTAATGAGTCAATTTTCAAAAATACCTGGACCGCTGCCGGTGGCAAAGTAACCTGGAACATGGTACATTATGATGTGCAGTTGATAGGCGGCAGCGTATTGCACCAGGGTAAGATTGCCGAAATGGCCACGGGTGAAGGTAAAACGCTGGTGTCTACCTTGCCGGCTTACCTGAATGCCCTTGCCGGTGAAGGCGTACATATTGTAACCGTGAATGACTACCTGGCCCGCAGGGATAGTGAGTGGAACGGAACCATTTTTGAATGGCTGGGACTGACCGTGGATTGTATCGACAAACACGAACCTAACAGTGAGGCACGTCGCAATGCCTATCTCGCAGATATCACTTATGGAACCAATAATGAATTCGGTTTCGATTACCTGAGGGATAATATGGTGCATACACCGGAAGAAATGGTACAACGCAAACACCATTTTGCCATGGTGGATGAAGTCGATTCCGTATTGATTGATGATGCAAGAACGCCATTGATCATTTCCGGTCCTATCGGTCATGTAACAGGTGAGCAGCAGTTTTTTGAACTGAAACCCAGGATTGAGAAACTGGTAGAGGCACAGAAAAGGGCCACCAACCAGTTCCTGAATGAGGCCAGGAAAAAAATTGCGGAAGGCAATGATGATCCGAAAGATGGTGGCCTGGCATTGTTCCGCGCACACCGTGGTTTACCCAAGAACCATGCATTGATCAAGTTCCTGAGCGAACCGGGTATGCGTGTAAAACTGCAGAAATCCGAGAACCATTATCTCGCCGACCAACAGAAAGAAATGCCGAAAGCAGATGCGGAACTGTTCTTTTATATAGATGAAAAAAATAACTCGGTTGATCTGACAGAAAAAGGCCTTCAGTTGATCACTGGCTCAGGTGAGGATCCCAGCTTTTTTGTAATACCTGATATCAGCTTAACATTGGCGGCTATCGATAATGATGCATCACTGGATGCTGATCAGAAACTGCATAGAAAAGAAGCGATCATCAATGAGTATTCTGTAAAAGCGGACCGTATCCATACCGTACAGCAATTGTTGAAAGCGTACACACTGTTTGATAAAGACGTAGAGTACGTGGTAATGGATGGCGCTGTAAAAATTGTGGATGAGCAAACGGGTCGTATACTTGATGGCCGCCGTTACTCAGACGGTCTGCACCAGGCGATAGAGGCGAAAGAAAATGTAAAGATCGAAGCGGCCACACAAACCTATGCAACGGTAACGCTGCAGAACTATTTCCGTATGTATCACAAACTGGCCGGTATGACCGGTACGGCAGAAACAGAAGCTGCTGAGTTATGGGATATTTATAAACTGGATGTGGTGAAGATCCCTACCAATGTTACGGTGATCCGTAAAGACGACCAGGATCTGGTGTTCAAAACCAAACGCGAAAAATTCGGCGCTGTTATAGATGAGATCGCCAAACTGAGAGAAGAGGGCCGTCCTGTACTGGTCGGAACCACTTCGGTAGAGATCAGCGAATTGCTGAGCCGGATGCTTCGCCAGAAACAGATCCCGCACAATGTACTGAATGCGAAACAACACTCGAAAGAGGCACAGATCGTTGCCGAAGCCGGTCTTGCAGGTGCCGTAACCATCGCCACCAACATGGCCGGTCGTGGTACGGATATCAAACTCGGACCAGGCGTGAAGGAAGCAGGTGGTTTGGCGATACTGGGTACAGAAAGACATGAATCGCGCCGTGTGGACAGGCAGTTGAGAGGACGTGCCGGTCGCCAGGGTGACCCCGGTTCTTCTTTGTTCTTTGTATCACTCGAAGACGACCTGATGCGTATGTTCGGCAGCGAGCGTATTGCCAAGGTGATGGACTTTGCCGGTTACAAAGAAGGTGAGGTAATTCAACACAGTATGATCACCAAATCGATCGAACGTGCGCAGAAAAAAGTGGAAGAGAACAACTTCGGTATCCGTAAACGTTTGCTGGAGTATGATGACGTGATGAATAAGCAGCGTTCGGTAGTGTACACAAAAAGAAGCCATGCATTGTTTGGAGAACGTTTGGCGCTGGATCTTGATAATGCATTGTATTCTGTAGCGGAAGGGTTAGCGAGTTCGTTCAAAGAACAGAATGATCATGAAGGTTTCCGTTTGGCAGCAATCGTGAATTTTGGTATCGATCCAACCATCACACCGGAAGAATTGAGTAAGTTACCCGAGAACGAACTTGCGGAAAAATTATACAGTGAAGCCATTGTGAATTATACGCGTAAGAAAGAGGATCTGATGGAGCAGTCCATTCCTGTCTTTAAAAATATCAAACAGCAGCAGGGTTCGCATATTGAAAATGTGATCGTGCCATTCACCGATGGGCGCAGGGGCATACAGGCATTGGCCAATATGAACAAAACCCTTGAGACCAAGGGTGCAGAAATGGTGAACGCATTGGAGAGAACCGTAACACTTAGTTTTATCGATGACGCCTGGAAAGAACATCTCCGCGCTATGGATGACCTGAAGCAAAGCGTACAGACGGCTACCTATGAACAGAAAGATCCATTGGTGATCTATAAAATGGAAGCATTCGGATTGTTCCAGAAAATGGATACCGAAGTGAACCGCGATATCGTACAGTTCCTCTCCCATGCAGGCATCCCGTTGAATGATGGCGATGAACTAAAAGAGGGCCGCCAAAAAAAAACTGACATGAGTAAAATGAGCGCCAGCAAAGACAGCTCATTGGATGGAACGGCTGCTGATGAAAAAGATTACTATGATCCGTCAACAGTAAAACAGCAACCCATAACAGTGGCGCCAAAGATCGGAAGGAATGATCCTTGTCCTTGTGGCAGCGGAAAAAAATTCAAGGCATGTCACGGAAAAGACGCATAAAATTCAGCCCGCTTGATTGCGGGCTTTTTTTATTGCCACAGATTACACAGATTAGCACTGATTTTAATCTGTGTTCATCTGTGTAATCTGTGGCAAAAAAAGTAATTTAGAAAGAAATTTATCAATGGGTATAGCTAAATATATTGACCACACTATTTTAAAGCCTACAACACTGATCAGTGATATTGAAAAGTTATGCGCTGAAGCAAAAAAGTACCAATTCGCCGCAGTTTGCATACCCCCCAATTTTATCAATAAGGCAAAATCGCTTTTAGAGAACAGCAACATAAAAGTTGCCACCGTCATCGGCTTCCCCTTTGGCTATTCAGCGGTAGAAGCAAAAATTGCCGAAATATTATTGGCCATAGTGGATGGCGCGGATGAACTGGATGTAGTGATCAATATATCTGCTATCAAAAACAATGACTGGCAATTCCTGGCCAATGAGATCAACCACATACTCCCCATTATACGCAGTAAGGATAAGGTGATCAAGGTAATTATTGAAAGCGGCATCCTTACGGATGATGAGATCATCAAATGCTGTGAACTGTATGGTATGGCAGGCATTGATTACCTGAAAACATCCACCGGCTATGCCGAAAAAGGCGCTTCTGTAGAAGCGGTACAGTTATTCAGAAAACATTTGCCGTCCAATGTACAGATCAAAGCATCTGGCGGCATACGTGATTATGCGTTTGCCAAACAACTCGTAGATGCCGGTGCCACCCGCCTCGGATGCAGTGCGGGTGTAGCTATTGTACAGGGCACACCTGCCGGAGAAGGTGGGTATTAACAAAATGCACTTATTGCTCTGCGCAGCATATCTTATCTTTAAGGTACCAAGTATAGGAATCTCATGAAGCGCATGTTACGGATATATATATGTATGTTATTTTCCTGTTGCAGTTTTTTTGCTGTTGCGGGTGATACCATTATCGTAAAGAAAGATCACAGGTTGGATATACTTAGCGCCAAACAGGTACAGGCCAATAAACGCGGTGCCCTGATGACAAGCAGCGGCACTTATAAAGGATATCGCATACAGGTATTGAGTACAGCCAGCAGGGATAATGCGTTTGACCTGAGAACTGCTTTGCAGGTTAATTTTCCAGATCACAAATCCTACGTGGTGTACCAGTCCCCCAACTTTAAAGTAAGGATCGGTAATTTTTTGAGAAGGGAAGATGCTGATAATTTCAGGAAACAATTGATCAAAACATACCCCGAGGGACTTTATATTGTAGATGATGTGATAGAATACACAGCATCAGAAGAAACAGAGGAAATACCACAATAACTTATGTTACAACAACAGATAAAGGACCTGGCCCATCAATATGCCGATGAGTTTATTGCGGTCCGTCATCATTTACACGCGCATCCCGAACTGAGTTACCAGGAAACGGATACGAGTAAATTCGTGTGTTCTAAACTTGATGCTTTTGGTATTTCGTATGAAATAAAAGCAGGGACAGGTGTACTGGGTATCATCAAAGGAAAGAACCCTGACAGCCGTGTCATTGCATTGCGTGCCGATATGGATGCACTGCCGATACAGGAAGAAAATGAGGTCCCCTATAAATCGAAAAACCCGGGTGTGATGCATGCCTGTGGTCATGATGTACATACCACGATACTGTTAGGCGCTGCAAAGATCCTGAACGAATTAAAAAATGAATGGGAAGGCACGGTGAAACTGATCTTTCAACCGGGTGAGGAAAGAAACCCCGGCGGCGCGAGTTATATGATACGTGATGGCGCGCTGGAGAATCCAAAACCGCAGGGTATTATCGGTTTGCATGTGCATCCGGGATTGCCATTAGGTAAGTTGAGTTTTCGTAAAGGAAGGGTGATGGCGAGTGCTGATGAAATTTATATTACGATACGGGGTAAGGGTGGTCATGCCGCTGCACCACACCTGACTGCTGATACGGTATTGATCGCTTCTCATTTAATTGTGAGCCTGCAACAGATCGTTTCGAGAAATAATAACCCTTTATCACCTTCTGTCTTATCCATCTGTTCCATACAGGGCGGTCACACCACCAATGTGATTCCCAGCGAAGTAAAACTGATGGGTACTTTCCGTGCGATGGATGAGGGCTGGCGCAAAAAAGCACATGAACTGATCCGCAAACAGGCGGTAGGACTGGTGGAATCTATGGGCGCTGAAATTGACCTGCATATCGATATAGGTTACCCTACCGTTGATAATGATCCTGTATTTACAGAAACTGCCTGGCAACTGGCAGAAGATTTTATGGGAAAAGAAAATGTATCAGAAACAGAAATGCGGATGGGTGCGGAAGATTTTGGTTACTACACACAAATAATACCGGGTTGTTTTTTCCGTCTCGGGGTGCGTAACGAAGCGGAAGGGATCATTCATAATGTACATACGCCCAGGTTTAATATTGATGAAAGGGCTATTGAAACTGGGATGGGGATGATGGCTTGGTTGGGGGGGGCGGCGGAATAAGTTTTGGGCAATAAGCGTTTTGCAAAGATTTAAACAAAGAACTTTTCAAATGGTTTCTCCGGCATCTTCTCTCTAAGACCATTGATGATTGTCAGTATACGAAATATCTTACAACCCTTTCTTCGGTCTCTTCCTCAACAGATGCCTTGGCATAAGAACTGGCCTGGCAACGGGTGGTAGTTTTAAATACTCGAGTTTTTCCTTCAGTCTTGGTAATTGTAGTTGCGTTACTTGGTAAACAACATGTAGATCGACGCCATCATAGTTATGGATGATCCTGTTGCGCAGGTCCTTCATATCCCGCCACGGAAAGGATGGATGCTCATGCTTGAACCCGTCACTGATCATATGGGAAGATTCTCCAAGTACGCCGAGTTCGCGGGTCACGACATCATTTATTTCAAAATACTTATAAAATTCCTGCTCCGTCTTACCATCCATGATCAATTGTATCTTCTTGATGGCTTCCAACATGTGCTGGAGACGGGTCTGGTCCAAGGGGGACATACTCTATTGAATTTAGAATACGGGGACCGGAATAGGCGCTTAGTGCTGTTGGATGAATCAGTTCTACCTTTCTTCCCAGGAGGTCCTCGAGAAAGTACCCGAGGTCCATGAGGTTGCGGAAAGTACGTTGACCTGCGTGGTACTCAACAATGAAATCCACATCACTTTTTTTATGGATTTTCTCATTTCGTTGAAAGGAACCGAACAAACCAAGAAACTTTACGCCATAGCGACGGATACGTTCCCTGTGCAGGAAAAGTATTTCCAGTAATTCTTGCTTGTTGGCCACTGCGGTATTCATCCCCGTAAAGTTATTAAATATGCTTGAAATCAAACTTCCTGAATTGAGAAGCAATAAGTCATTTTCAAACGCTTATATACGCTTCTACCCGCATATAGCGTTAGACCCTACGTCGAGGTATTCTGCCTGCACCCTTTAGCAGTTTCAATAGCCCCTGGATACTAACAAAATTGCATTTCTCAACAGACTGGCAGAGAAAAAAGCACCAATTTTTAATAAAGTGTACTTTTGTCCTCTTCGGCAAAGGATGATGAGTAGCGGACAAGGCGCCGAAGTGAGTGACACAACAGCAGCCGATCCCTGTTATGTCGCTGGTAACCTAAAAAATCTCTATGGCCAAACAGCACGATTTACGCAAAGAGCAGGCACTGGAATACCATTCCAGCGGCCGGCCGGGTAAAATTGAAGTAGTTCCTACCAAAGAAGCCAAAACCCAGCGCGACCTGTCGCTGGCATACAGTCCGGGTGTGGCCGTACCCTGTATGGAAATTGCCAATAATGTGGAAGATGTTTATAAATATACTGCCAAGGGTAACCTTGTTGCGGTGATCACTAACGGCACCGCAGTATTGGGTTTGGGTGATATCGGTCCAGAAGCCAGCAAGCCCGTAATGGAGGGTAAGGGTGTATTGTTCAAAATTTTTGCTGATATAGATGTATTCGATATCGAGATCAATGAAAAGGATCCGGAGAAATTTGTACAGATCGTAAAAGCGCTGGAGCCAACTTTTGGCGGGATCAATCTCGAAGATATCAAAGCACCTGAATGTTTTTATATTGAACAGGAGCTGAAAAAACAGATGAAGATCCCCGTGATGCATGATGACCAGCACGGTACCGCCATCATCAGCAGCGCCGCTTTGCTGAATGCACTGGAGCTGCAGAAAAAGAAAATTGAAAAAGTTTCTTTTGTGGTGAATGGCGCTGGTGCAGCGGCTATGGCCTGTGTAAAATTATATGTGGCGCTGGGGGCAAAGTACGAGAACTTTATTTTGTTTGATAAAGACGGGGTATTGCATACAGGGCGTACTGACCTGGGCGAACGTGCAAAATTCGCTGTTAAGAAAAGTGATATCACACTTGAGAAAGCGATGAAGGATGCGGATGTTTTTCTCGGATTGAGTGTAGGCAATGTAGTAACACAGGAGATGGTAAAAAGCATGGCGAAGAACCCAATCGTTTTTGCGATGGCCAATCCTGATCCTGAAATAAAATATGAAGATGCGATTGCGGCACGCAAAGACATCATTATGGCAACGGGCAGAACCGATTACCCCAACCAGGTAAACAATGTATTGGGCTTCCCGTATATTTTCCGTGGCGCACTGGATGTTCGGGCCACACAGATCAATGAAGCGATGAAACTGGCTGCGGTACGCGCGTTGGCTGATCTTGCCAAATCACCGGTGCCTGATATTGTGAACCTGGCGTATAACCAGCAGAACATGTCGTTCGGCCCGGAATACATTATTCCCAAACCCCTTGATCCGAGATTGTTATCTACTGTTGCGCCGGCTGTGGCCAAAGCTGCGGTGGAAAGTGGCGTTGCACAAAAAACAATTGCCAACTGGGATGCCTATACACTGGAACTCAACAAAAGATTGGGACTGGATAACCAATTGATCCGTGTGATCGGTAATAAGGCAAGAAGGGATCCTAAACGCCTGGTATTTGCAGAAGCCGATAACCAGAAGATCTTAAAAGCCGCCAGCATTATTTATGATGATGGTATTGCGTATCCCATTTTATTGGGCGACAGCGAGAAGATCAACCGTATTGCGGAACAGAACAATATTGATATCAGCGATATTCCCATTATTGATCCGCGCAGCGATGAAATGGAAGAGCGCCGTGAGTTTTACAGCGAACTGTTTTTCAGGAAGCGGCAGCGCAGGGGTGTCAACAAGTATGAGAGCCTGAAGATGATGAAGGACCGCAACCATTTTGGTTGTATGATGGTGGAAACGGGTGATGCGGATGCCATGCTATCCGGCCTCACTAAAAATTATGCGGAAGCGATACGCCCTGCCTTACAGATCATTGGTACGGAAGAAGGCGTAAAAAAGATCGCCGGAATGTACCTGTTGCTGACCAAGAAAGGACCTTTGTTCCTTGCCGATACAACGGTGAATTTTAATCCTACTGCCGAACAGCTGGCGGATATTACCATGATGGTGGCCAAAGAGGTACGTAATTTTAACCTTGTTCCAAGGATCGCCATGCTCAGCTATAGTAATTTCGGCAGCAGCGATTCGCCTGAAGCGAGACTGGTGGCAGAAGCGACAAAAATCTTAAAACAGCGTAATCCTTCCCTTATTGTAGATGGTGAAATGCAGGGTAGTATGGCTTTTAATAAAGAGATACTGCGCGATAATTATCCATTCAGTGAGCTGGTTGATGAAGATGTGAACGTACTGATGTTCCCCAACCTTACAGCCGGTAACGTAACGTATAACCTGCTGAAAGAAGTGGGTGGGGCTGATGCCATCGGTCCTATTTTGTTAGGATTAAAGAAACCGGTTCATGTATTGCAACTGGGCAGCACGGTAAGAAGCATCATCAATATGGCGCTGGTGGCGGTAGTGGATGCCCAGTTAAAATGCCGTACCAATACTGATGAAGTGGTACAGCGAAGCAACTGGTGGAAACGTCAAAAAAAGAAAAAAGTTTAAAAGAGATAACTATTAACGTGTTGTTCTATTGACTGACTCTGTGTACCTCTGTGATCTTTGTGCCTCTGTGGTAAAGAACACCCTCCATCGATCGAGCGAAGGCTTTACCACAGAGGCACAAAGGACACAGAGGTACACAGAGATTTAACTTGTCTCAACAGTGCAACACGTCATTCATTACTAATTATTAATTGATCCCATGTCTTTCTTCACTCATTTAGGTTCCTATCTTCTCATGCTCAAAGGCATGTTCACCAAGCCGGAGAACGGGCGCATGTATTGGAAAGAACTCATGCACCAGTGCGTGGAGATCGGTATTGGCGCATTGCCCATCGTGGTGATCATTTCGTTATTTCTTGGTGCGGTAACAACGGTGCAGACGGCCTATCAACTGGTAAGTCCATTGGTGCCTATGTCTACCATTGCACAGATCACAAGAGACAGTATGATCCTCGAACTGTCGCCAACCGTGGTAGGTATTGTACTTGCGGGTGTGGTGGGTAGTAAGATTGCGAGTGAGTTGGGTAATATGCGTGTGAGTGAACAGATCGATGCACTTGAGATCATGGGGATCAATACAAAAAGCTACCTGGTATTTCCCAAGATACTGGCAGCATTGATCGTGATCCCCTGTCTTATCACGATATCTGCTGTTTTGGGTATCTGGGGCGGACGTACCGCGGGAGCTTTATCAGGTATCCTTCCAACCGATATGTTTGATATCGGCCTCAGGCAGAACCTGGTGGTGTATAATATCCAGGTGGCTTTGTATAAATCGTACACCTACGGTTTTATCCTCAGCAGTATTCCCGCCTATTATGGATACAATGTAAAAGGTGGTGCACTGGAAATCGGCCGTGCCAGTACCAGTGCGGTGGTGGTAAGCTGTATCCTGATACTGTTTGCCGATTATTTGCTGGCGGCGCTGTTGTTATAAAATGGGATCAGGAGAAAGTGCTTGTTGATCAATGTTTTTCCGACTCTTATCCTGATTAGAAAAATTAATGGCTCTAAGCAATAGAGTCCATTTAACACAGAGGCCACAGAGATTAAACAGAGGGCCCTCTGTTTAATCTCTGTGGCCTCTGTGTTAAAATCATTAATTATTTTTAGCCATGTGGAAATATATAGGCCGTATTAAATGTCTATTTACTATTACTTGGTACATTTAAGGATAATGCCGCCAACAGTATGAACCCCGCTTTTCATCAATTTCAGCAACAGATCACCAACCCGCTGAAATTCCGTTTTTTCCTGCTGCAAAAACTACCCGCCGCTTTTTTTGCAGGCCTGCGTATCCATGCGATGGACGAAAAGCATACAGTTATCACGGTACGTCACAAATGGTATAACCAGAATCCTTTCCGTTCCATGTATTTTGCCGTACAATCGATGGCGGCGGAAATGAGTACGGGGTTGCTGTCATGGGGAAATATCTATCAGCGAAATCCTTCGGTAAGTATGCTGGTAGTGGGTGTGGAAGCAAAATTCATAAAAAAGATTACCGGCAAAGCATATTTTACCTGTGAAGATGGGGAAATGATCGCTACAGCTGTGGAAGAAACGATCGCTGCAAAAGAACCACGCACCATACGTTGCCGTTCTGTGGGTACGAATACAGAGGGTGAAATCGTAGCCGAATTTTTTATTACCTGGAGTTTTAAATCTAAATAAATAATGGCAGTATCACAGCAATTGGTTGAGCAGGTAGTAGCTGTTTTTCAGCAACATTTTGGAGAGCCGGGGTTTGTTGTCCGTTCACCGGGACGTATCAATCTCATTGGCGAGCATACAGATTATAACCTTGGATTTGTTTTACCCGCATCAATAGACAAAGCCATTTATATCGCCATTCAAAAAAGAGAAGATAACGGCATACATCTTGTTTCAGTTGATCTGCAGGATGAATATATAGCGACATTAGACTCTTTTTCCCCGTCACCAAAGCAATGGCCCGATTTTATACTTGGTGTGGTGGATCAATTACAGAAAGCCGGTTTGTCAATACAGGGTTTTAATGCGGTGATTGCAGGTGATGTACCGTTGGGTGCGGGACTTTCTTCTTCCGCTGCGGTAGAATGTGCCACGGCATTTGCATTGAATGCAGTTTTCGATCTTGGCCTGGATAGGAAAACCATGGTGCAGCTTTCACAAAAAGCCGAGAATGTTTTTGTAGGGGTTCAATGTGGCATCATGGACCAGTTCGCCAGCATGTTTGGCCAGGAAGAAAAACTGATCAGGCTCGATTGCCGTTCGCTTGAATACGCATATATACCTTTCCCTTCTGATGAAGTGGATATTGTATTATTTGATACAGGTGTCAAACATTCACTGGCTTCTTCGGAATATAACCTTCGTAGACAGGAGTGTGAAGCGGGTGTAAAAATGATCAGTCATAAATATCCTGAAGTAAACAGTCTTCGTGATGCCAGTATCCAAATGGTCAATGAATCTCTTGCTAACGGAAACGATGTTGTTTATCGCCGCTGTAAGTATGTAGTAGAAGAAATTGCCAGATTACAGGACGCATGCAAAGACCTTGAAGCAGGTAACCTACCCGCTTTCGGAAAAAAAATGTTTGATACCCACCATGGGTTGAGTAAACTCTACGAAGTAAGCTGTCCCGAAGCAGACGCGCTTGTAGCCATGGTTTCGGACCATCCGGAAGTATTGGGCACCCGAATGATGGGTGGTGGTTTTGGGGGATGTACGATCAATATTATTACAAAAGGACACGCGCAACGGATCTCTGAGGCGATCGCGCCGCGCTATCTTTCAGCATTTGGCAAAAAGCTTAAAAATTACATGGTAGCTATTGACAAAGGCACTTCAATTGCATAACTCTTACAGATGGAACCCTTTTTTATTACAGCATACAAGGAAAAGATAGAGAAATATGCGTCTGATCTGGAACGGTATGCGTCAGAGTTGATCCGCCTGAGTATTGGCCGGCTGTTTTTTTTTGGTTTATTTGTATGGCTGCTGATAACCGGTTTTCAAAATGGGTTTGACAATACCAGTATAGGGATGGGATTGCTATTCCTGTTTGTGTTCTTTGTGCTGGTCATGTTTGCGTATAACCTGAAAAAGAAACAGAAATTTGTTCGCTCCCTGCTAAAGATCAACCAAAATGAGGTAGCGGTTTATAAAGGAGGGACATCGTTTTTGGATGACGGATCAGCCATAACCTCTCCTCATGGATTTACTACGGATCTCAATGTTTTTGGCACACGTTCTTTATTTCATGTATTGAACAGAGCCGGTAGCCTGTCCGGGAAGCAACAACTGTCACGCCATTTGTCATCCCCATTTGTATTACCTGAACAGATCATTCAATACCAGGCATGCACAAAAGAATTGTATGGTAAACTCGATTTCAGGCAACAGCTTTTGGCGCAATGTCTGTCCATCGAAGACGAGTCTGGGCTTGCACAGTTATTGAAGGGGATCGATAGACAGGAATTTCGTGTGTTACAAACACCGCTGGTACGGGTACTGGCCATTGCCTGGCCGCTGGTGGGCATAGGCGCTGTTAGCTATAGTATATGGTCGGGCCATTATCAATGGATGTTATTGGTATTATTGCTGGGATTGATCATAGCCGGAATATTCCTCAGAAAAACAAATGCTTTATACAACCATATCTCCCGGCGCAGTTACCTGTATACCCAGTATGCTGAATGTTTCAGGCTGATCAGTAAGGAAAATTTCAGCCATGATTATCTTGATCAAAAAAGAAGATCGGTTGCGTATGCACAACAAGCATTTAAAAAATTGTCGGGCATCATAACCTGGTTCGACCTGCGTCTCAATTTCCTGCTTGCTCCATTTGTCAATGGTTTGTTTCTCTCGGACCTGTTGTGTGCCAAAAAATACCTGGTATGGGATGATGCGTACCAGCGGCATGTTCAAAACTGGTTTGATACATTGGGAGAAATGGAACTGCTCAATTCACTGGCCGCTTTTCATTTCAACCACCCGGGGTTTGTGTTTCCTGTACCTGTTATCGAGTCGCCAGGTATCTATGCAACGAATGTCGGGCATCCCCTGATGAGTGAGGAAAAAGCAGTCTTAAACGATATTGCGATAGGGGAAACATCAGCACTGCACCTGGTCACAGGTTCAAATATGTCAGGGAAAAGTACGTACCTGCGAACGGTTGGTCTCAATATAGTATTAGCGCAAACAGGCGCCCCGGTTTTTGCAGACGAATTCAGGTTCACACCCCTGCGGCTGCTGACTTCTTTTCACCATATTGATTCGCTGGAAGAAAGTACTTCCTATTTCTATGCAGAACTGAAAAGCCTCAAGCATATCATACAGTCACTGGATCACCCGGTTCCTGCATTGGTATTGCTGGATGAAGTGATGCGTGGTACCAATTCCAAAGACAAGCATGACGGCACCGCCTTGCTGATCAAAAAATTATTGGAGCATAATTGCCTTACGATGATTGCCACCCATGATACGGATCTCGGAACCCTTGAAAATCTGTATCCCGGGAAAATCGAGAATTATTGTTTTGAAAGCGAAATAACCGAAGATGGATTACAGTTTGATTTCAAACGCCGGAACGGCGTGGCACAAACGAAAAATGCCACTTATCTTATGAAACAAATGGGAATCATATAAGCAATCATCTGTGACAAAAAATAAGCAGTATGAAGAAAAACCTATCATGTACTATCGCACAGATTCTTCTTGTTGGTATGACCGCTACTGCACAGTCATACCAACCTATTGATTCCCTCTCTCAAATGAAATTCATCATCAAGAATGTAGGCATGGAAACCGAGGGCAGGTTTTCTGGTTTACAGGGAAGGATCGTATTTAATCCCGCCGATCTGAAAACTGCTTCTTTTTCTGTCAGTATAGATGCTGCTTCTATCAATACCGATATAGAACCCAGGGATATGGCTCTTCGCGAACCCGAGTACCTCGATACTAAAAATCATCCCAGGATCAGTTTTGAAGCGAAACAGGTGGTGTCGGCTAACAAAGCCGGTAGTTATCTTATGAAGGGCATCATTTCTATCAAGGGTACAAGTAAAGAAATTTCTTTTCCTTTCCAGGCGATCCCAAAAGATGATGGACTTTTCTTTACGGGAGAAATGAAACTCAGGCGCCGTGATTTTAAGATCGGGATGAGCAGTATCGTTTTGTCAGAGGGGTTTACGGTGGTATTGTCTGTTTTTGCGGGCAAAATACAGTAAGCTATACGCCACAGATTCACAGAGAAACAAATGGTGTATCTTAGCGATAGAATCTACCCACATGAAAACCGTCCTCATCACCGGTGCAAACGGTAATCTCGGAGTCGCTGTTACCCATGAATTTCTCCAAAAGGGTCATCGGGTAATAGCCACCATACGTTCAGAAGAGGCGCGTAAGGACCTTCCTGAACATGCCAATTTAGAGATAGCGGTTATCGACCTGAATGATGAAACTGCCACTTTACACTTCATTAACAATGCCATCGCAAAATACACAATCATAGATGCAGCTTTATTGCTGGTTGGTGGGTTTGGTATGGGCGATATTTCGGATACTAATATGGCTGATATCAAGAAAATGATATCCTTGAATTTCGAAACCGCTTATCATGTAGCACAACCCCTGTTTCAGCACATCATGCGAAACGGCAATGGGAGGTTGGTGTTTGTTGGCGGAAGACCGGCGATCGATCCGAAAGCGGGAAAGGGTTTGCTGGCTTATGGCCTTAGTAAATCACTGCTATTCAAACTTGCCGAATATTTGAATGAGGAAGCCAAAGGGAAAAATATAACTGCCACAGTAGTCGTTCCGTCTATATTGGATACTACAGAAAACAGGAAAAGTATGCCTGGTGCAGATACCAATACATGGGTAAAACCTGCTGCGTTGGCTGAGATACTCGAATTTATTGTTTCTGATAAAAGTCATCCTTTACGTGAAACCGTTTTAAAAGTGTACAACAACGCCTAACCCATGCTTGCAGATGATCTTGCCATATTGTTTGAAAGAGATATACTCAAATTGAGAACCGAGATCAGTTCTTATACCAATGATGCCATATTATGGTCAACCTCTGCCATGATCAAAAATTCCGGTGGCAATCTCTGCCTGCATCTCCTGGGAAACCTGCAGCATTTTATCGGTGGGGTATTGGGAGATTCCGGTTATGTACGCAATAGGCCCGCAGAATTCACCCGTAAAAATATTCCGGTAAGTGATGTATTGAGAGAGATTGATCATACAAGCGAAATGGTTGTTCAAACCATCAGTGCTTTATCTGAACAGGCGATGGAGCAGGAATACCCTGAAAAAGTTTTCGACTATCACACGACAACCGGTTACTTCCTCGTTCATTTACTGGCACATTTGAATTATCATGTAGGGCAGATCAATTATCACCGCAGGTTACTGGACAGCGCGCAGCTTAATTAGGCAGGTCGCCTTCCTGCTCCGCATGGATGAGTTTATAAGAGTCGGAGTGTTTCGAAAAAGAGATCAGGAACTCGGTGCCAAAGTATTTGCCCCGGTATTCATAGAGACAGATCAGATCGCCATCTTCTTCCACATGGCCTACGATGGTGCTTTCCACATTATTATAACTGTAGGTGATGCGTTGTCTTTCTTCATTAAACACCTTTCGCTGGTGCTTTTGCAGGTTGTCAAAATTGCCCTGTTTCAAAGTGGTCAGTTTATAGATGGTTTCATAATACCCTCTTCTTGCCAAACCCTTCTCCGCCGCAACTCATGTGATTATACAGTAGTAAGATACACAAATTATTTATATCTTATACACATAGCCATTTTCAATTTTATCTGGATGCTGATTTCTTCGTATTTTACCTGTCAATCAACCCGTTTGCCGTATGGGAGCCGTTTCGCTGATCGCATTGATCATAGCCGCTATCGCATTTTCTGCAGGTGGTATCCTGGTAGGCAAGATCCTTGTACGCGGCAGTAAAAACCCGCAGAAGGGCCAGCCTTACGAATGTGGTATTCCTACGGTTACTTCTCCCTGGAACCAGTTTAATGTTGGGTATTATCTTTTCGCACTGTTGTTCCTGATTTTTGATGTGGAGCTTGTGTTTCTCTATCCCTGGGCAGTGGTAGTTAAAAAGATGGGTATGATCGCTTTGGTTGAGATACTGGTATTTATTTTCATATTGTTCATGGGTTTTTTATACGCACATAAAAAGGGGGCATTAAAATGGAGCTGACAGAAAATACCCTTCAGGATAAAATTTCTTTTCCCGGCCAGGTGCATGAACTACCCGGTGGTGGTATCATTGTGAGCAGTTTCCAGGAGATCATCAACTGGGCGCGCTCCAATTCGCTATGGCCCCTCACGTTTGCTACCAGTTGCTGCGGTATTGAAATGATGGCAGTGGCCTCGGCCAAGTATGATTTTTCAAGATTTGGGTTTGAAGTGGCACGCGCCACTCCCCGGCAGGCGGATGTGATTATTATAGCAGGCACGATCGTTAATAAAATGGGACCGGTGCTGAAAAGATTATACGACCAGATGGCGGATCCCAAATACGTGGTTGCGATGGGCGCCTGCGCCATCAGTGGCGGGCCGTTTTTCTATAACACATATTCAGTGGTAAAAGGAGCAGATCATATCATTCCGGTAGATGTATATATTCCCGGTTGTCCGCCAAGACCGGAAGCTTTGTTACATGCATTAATGACCTTACAGGAAAAAATAAAAAAAGGGTTAACCAGGGAACAGATACGGGACGAATTGAAAGGATAGACCAAAATTGTTTATGAGCAACGAGGAAATAAAGGAATTCTTTACGGGCCTTCAATCATCAGCCGCGTTTGATGAAACAGGCGAGTGGCTGAACATCACCATCGATGCAGCCGCATGGAAAGATGTGGCGCAGTCATTGCGTCATTCTGATTTTGTTTTCGATTACCTGTTTTGTCTTACCTGTATTGACTGGAAGACACATCTCACCATGGTGTACCATCTCTCCTCAACGGTTTATCGTCACACCATCGTTATTAAAGCGAATCTTGACAGGAACACACCTGAAATAGCAACCGTATCCGATATATGGCGCACCGCTGAATTTCACGAGCGCGAAACCTATGAATTATTTGGTGTGCAGTTTTTGGGGCATCCTGATCTGCGGAGGCTGATACTGACTGATGATTTTGAAGGATATCCTTTACGGAAAGATTTTGAGGACCCGATCAATATGATAAAATTATAACCGGATGTACACCCAGACAGAGATCATAAGCGATACTACGATGACCGGTTCCGGCGAACTGGTGATCAATGTGGGCCCGCAACATCCTGCCACGCATGGTGTATTGCACCTTGTGATCACACTGAACGGTGAAACGATCAAAAAAATAGAACCGCACCTGGGTTATATCCATCGTTCGATAGAAAAAATGTGCGAGAGCCTGAGCTACCGGCAATTTATTTATGTGACCAGTCGGATGGATTATCTCTCATCGCATATCAATAACCTCGGCTGCGCGTTAACGGTAGAAAAAGGGTTACAGGTAGAAGTACCGCCAAGAGCCAGGGTGATCCGTGTATTGATGAGTGAACTGACACGCATCGCTTCGCATGAACTCTGGCTGGGCGCTATGGCGATGGATCTTGGTGCGTTCACACCTTTCTTCTACGCTTTCCGTGAGCGCGAGATGATCAATGAGATCATGGAAGATTCCTGCGGTGCAAGACTCACGATGAATTATATCGTTCCCGGTGGTGTGATGTATGATGTGCATCCTGAATTTCAGCAAAAAGTAAAAGCCTTTGTCAAACAGTTCAAAGAAAAAGTAACAGAGTATGATGACCTTGTCACCAACAATGTCATTTTCCAGAACCGCATGAAAGGAGTGGGTGTTTTGTCGAAAGAAGATGCCATCTCTTATGGCTGCACCGGCCCCGTAGCAAGGGGTAGTGGTGTGAACTGTGATATCCGTAAAATATTTCCTTATGAAGTTTACGATACAGTGGAATTTGATGAAGTGCTCGAAACCGCAGGTGATTCATTCGCCCGCTATATGGTACGTGTGCGTGAAATGCATCAATCCATCCGTATCATCGAACAATTGATTGACAATATTCCCGAAGGTGACCACCAGGCAAAAACAAAAGCCGTGTTGAAATTACCCAAAGGAGAATTTTATCAAAGAGTGGAAACGGCACGTGGTGAGTTTGGCGTGTACATCGTAAGTGAAGGAGGAACCACACCCTATCGCATTAAATTCAGGTCACCCGGCTTTTCCAACCTGTCAGCCCTGGAACACATGGCAGTAGGCAGCAAGATCGGCGACCTGATGGCAACGATGGGGACGTTGGATTTGGTGATACCGGATATTGACAGGTGAAACAGTCTGTAGTCTATGGTTTGTAGTCTAAGGTTAGCGTATCCAACTCCAGACTACAAACCATAGACTACAGACAAAACAAATCTATCATGTTTACTCTCGAACATATAACCAACACCATTCAAAACTGGCTCTACACCACGTTCGAACCCGGCTGGGCATTGGTATTCGAGTGCCTGATCGTGATATTGCTGACTACAGGATTGTTTGCGGTACTGGGATTGGTATTGGTATTGATGGAAAGAAAAGTAGCGGCCCGTATGCAGATACGCAAAGGGCCCAACCGTGTAGGACCGGGTGGTATGTTTCAAACGGTGGCCGATACGTTAAAGCTGATCATGAAAGAAGGGTTGACGCCTGATCTCGCCGATAAATTTTTATTCAACCTCGCGCCCTTCCTTGTCATGATCGTGGCTATGTTATTACTGGCGCCTATCGCTTTTGCCAAAGGTTTCCAGATATGGGATATTAATATCGGGGTTTTGTATATCACGGCCATTTCTTCACTCTCTGTGATCGGTATTTTAATGGCAGGATGGTCGAGTAATAATAAGTATTCATTATTGGGAGCGATGCGCAGCGGCGCACAGATCGTGAGTTATGAATTATCTGCGGGGATGGCGATACTGTCTGTGATTGTATTAACCGGCAGCCTGCAGATCTCGGATATCATTGCTTCGCAACAGGATGGCTGGTGGATATTCAAGGGGCATATACCGGCAGTTATTTCTTTTGTCATATTCATCATAGCTGTAACAGCAGAGACCAACCGCGCACCCTTTGATCTTGCAGAAGCAGAATCGGAATTAACGGCAGGTTTTCATACGGAGTATTCGGGAATGAAATTCGCTTTGTTCTTCCTGGCAGAATATATCAATATATTTATTGTGTGTGCGATAGGCGCTACTTTGTTCCTGGGCGGTTGGATGCCCCTGCATATCGGTAGCTGGGAAGGGTTTAACCATGTGATGGATTATATCCCTTCCTCCGTATGGTTCCTGGGAAAAACATTTTTCCTGATCTTCCTGATCATGTGGTTCCGGTGGACGTTCCCGAGGTTACGGGTAGATCAGTTGTTGAATTTGGAATGGAAATACCTGTTGCCGATCGGGTTATTGAACCTGGTGCTGGTGACTGTGATAGCGATTATGGGATGGCATTTTTAAACGTCCTTGCGAGCGTAGCGAAGCAACCTGTGTCTCTGTGGTAAAGCCTCTGCTTATATCAAAGACACATAGTCATGAAGCACAGGTTGCTTCGCTACGCTCGCAAGGACGAACAAAACGACAATGTTCTTAAAAGATTATATAAAAGATGTTTACTCAGGTGTTACTTCATTGCTTAAAGGAATGAGGAAGACCGGTTATTATTTCTTTCATCCCAAAGAAATCATAACCGAGCAATACCCTGATAACCGCGCCACACTAAAACTCGCCGATCGTTTCAGGGGTGAAGTGGTGATGCCGCATGATGCCCATAATGAACACGCCTGCACCGGTTGTACCGCGTGTGAACTGGCCTGTCCAAACGGTACCATCAAGATCATCACCAAATTTGATATCACACCGGAAGGCAAAAAAAAGAAAGCGATCGACACATTTATTTACCATCTTGAATTATGCACTATGTGCAACCTGTGTATAGAAGCTTGTCCTACAGATGCGATTAAAATGGCGCAAAATTTTGAACACAGTGTATTCGACAGGAGTAAGCTCACCAAAAAATTAAATAACCCCGGCTCTAAAGTAAGGGAGGGAGTAGAATAATGAGTGCATCGGCTATTATATTTTATATCATATCCGCCTTTATACTGGGTGCAGGATTGCTTGCCGTTACCGCGCGTAAAATATTCCGTTCAGCTATCTGGTTGTTATTTTCGCTGGTAGGTATCGCCGCATTGTATTTCTGGATGCAGGTGGAATTTATTGCCGCAGTACAGATTATCGTATATGTCGGCGGTATTGTGGTACTGATCATCTTTTCCATATTTCTTACCGAACAGTCTGGCAGGGAAATGCCGAAGCCACCTGTTACACGAACGATCTTTTCTGTACTGGCGGTCGTTTTTGGTGCAGCGCTTACATGGATGCTGATCAACGAGTATTTTACCGACCAGCGGGAAAGAGGGCCTTTCGATGTTTCCATGTCTGCCATTGGCGAGCAGATGCTGAGTACCAGTGAGCATGGCTACCTGCTGCCTTTTGAAGTAGTAAGTATATTACTGCTTGCCGCAATGATCGGTTGTATTGTGATCGCGATGAAGCATAATGATGTGGCCACTATTTCCTCATCACAAAACCAACCGGAAAGCTGATGGGTTCTGTACCATTGTCACATATATTATTTGTCAGCACGGCCCTGTTCTTTATCGGGATGTATGGGTTATTTACGCGCAGGAACATGATCACGATGCTGATGGCCGTGGAACTGATGCTGAACAGTGTCAACATCAATTTCGTCGCCTTCAACAAATACCTCTGGCCGGGGAAACTGGATGGGGTATTCTTTACCGTTTTTATCATTACCATAGCGGCTGCCGAAGCAGCTGTTGCCATAGCGATCATTATTAATTTATACAGAACGCATAACTCCATCGATGTGGAAGATGCTACTGACATGAAATACTGATGCACATGCCTGATTATGCTTATGTAATTTGGGTTCCTTTGCTGCCATTACTCGGCTTTGTACTGCTGGGTTTGTTTGGCAAAAAATTTACCGGTAATGCTGCTGGCATCATCGGCACTGCCTTGTTGCTGGCATCAACAGTCGTTTCATTGATCGCAGCTAAACAGTATTTCCTTGCTGATGGGAAACTGGATGGTGTTTACCAAAAGATCACAGCGTTCAAATATACCTGGCTCACATTCTCCCCGCATTTATCCATCGACATGAGTATGGTTATTGATCCGGTATCGGTAATGATGCTGGTGGTGGTCAGTTTTGTATCACTGATGGTGCATATTTTCAGCCTGGGATATATGAAAGGGGAGAAACGTTTTGCGACTTATTACGCGTACCTGGGACTGTTTACTTTTTCTATGCTGGGTCTTGTATTGGCCGGTAATATTTTCCAGGTATATATTTTCTGGGAACTGGTAGGCGTATCATCCTTCCTGCTGATCGGCTATTATTTTGATAAGCCTTCTGCCGTGGCGGCCGCTAAAAAAGCATTTATCATTACGCGTTTTGCCGACCTCGGTTTTTTGATCGGTATACTCATGCTTGGATTTTATGGAAGAAGTTTTGATATCCAGGTATTGGTCGAAACGCTTTCATCGGGAGCAGCTGGTAAAATAGCAGCGGGATTTTTGGGAATATCTGTGATCACCTGGGCGCTGGTATTGCTATTCATCGGCGGCGCCGGTAAATCTGCTATGTTTCCCTTACATGTATGGCTGCCTGATGCGATGGAGGGGCCTACACCGGTTTCTGCTTTGATACATGCAGCAACCATGGTTGTAGCAGGTGTGTATTTAGTAGCCAGGATGTTTCCGCTGTTTGCTGCAGACGAAATAATTATGCAGATCGTAACATGGACAGGCGCTTTCTCTGCTTTACTCGCTGCTGTTATTGCGTGTACGCAAACGGATATCAAACGTGTACTGGCCTATTCCACTATGTCGCAGATCGGTTACATGATGTTTGCATTGGGCGTATCCGGCATAGAAGGTGAAGCGGGTCTCGGTTATATGGCATCGTTGTTTCACCTGTTCACACATGCATTTTTCAAATCATTGTTGTTCTTAGGTGCAGGTGCCGTGATCCATTTTGTACACAGCAATGAGATGAAGGATATGGGTGGCTTGCGAAAACTGATGCCTGTCACTCATATTTGTTTCCTCGTTGCCTGCCTGGCCATTGCAGGCATCCCGCCGTTTGCCGGTTTTTTCAGTAAGGAAGAAATTCTGCTGGCGGCCTATCATTCTGATAAACTGATCTATTTTATCGGGTTATTCACAGCGGCGCTTACGGCTTTCTATATGTTCCGGTTGTACTTCTCCATATTCTGGCAGAAAGAGGCGCATCACCATCATACACATGGTGAAGGAACGATCAGCATGAAACTGCCATTGATCATTCTTGCTGTTTGTACGATCGGCGCAGGCTTTATTCCTTTTTCATCATGGGTAACCGCAGACGGAAAAGGACTCGAAACACATATCCATATCTTGTTTTCCATCGCACCGGTGGGATTGAGTGTACTGGCGATATTGTTTGCCATGCGCTTATACAAAAAACAAAATGAGCTGCCTGGAAAAATAGCCGGTATATCCGGCGGACTTTACCGTGCAGCGTATAAAAAATTCTACATCGACGAACTATACCTGTTTATTACAAAAAAGATCATTTTTCCTTTCATCGGTCAACCGGCCGCATGGATCGATAAACATATTGTGGATGGTTCTATGAACCTGCTGGCAGCTGTAACGGGTAATGTATCGGTTTTGATAAAGAATATGCAATCAGGGAGAGTACAGGCCTATGCGCTGTATTTTTTCAGCGGGATAGCAGTATTGGCCATCGTATTTATTTACTTATTGAAATGATCGTTGAATGAACCTTAGTGTACTCATATTGATACCACTGATCACTGCGCTGGTCATTCTTTTCTGTAAAGGATTGAAACAGGTAAGAATGGTAGCGCTTACAGGTTCTGTATTGCAATTGATCGCCACTATTTTTCTATTATGCCAATACTGGCAAATAAAAAGCAGCGGCAACCTGCCCGTAATGCTTTTTGAATATAAGGCCGTATGGTACGCGCCGCTGAAAATAAATTACCATATAGGGGTTGATGGTATTTCCATAGCAATGATATTATTAACTGCACTGGTAGTAGTGGCCGGCATACTGGTTTCATGGTCAATGGAAAAACTGAGCAAGGAATTTTTCTTTTTACTGGTGTTGCTAAGTATGGGTGCCTATGGTTTCTTTATTTCGCTTGACCTGTTCACCATGTTTTTCTTCCTTGAAATAGCCGTGATCCCTAAATTCCTTCTTATAGGCATCTGGGGAAGCGGCAAAAAAGAATACAGCGCGATGAAACTGGCGCTCATGCTGATGGCAGGTTCTGCATTGGTATTTATCGGGTTGATGGGTGTGTATTTTACAACCGGCAGTTTTGACCTGATGCAGTCATCACAGGCAATGATCCCTGCCAATGTGCAATCTTTTTTCTTTCCGTTCCTGTTTTTAGGATTTGGGATTTTTGCTGCGCTGTTCCCGTTTCATACATGGGTGCCCGACGGGCATGCTTCGGCACCCACGGCTGCATCTATGTTCCTCGCCGGTATCTCGATGAAGTTGGGTGGTTACGGCTGTCTGCGTGTAGCTACGTTTTTGATGCCGGAAGCGGCGCATCAGTATGCCTGGATCATTATCCTGCTGGCCACCATCGCGATCATTTATGGGGCATTCGCTACCATGATGCAGACCGATCTGAAATACATCAATGCCTATTCATCCGTAAGTCATTGCGGTTTTGTGATCCTCGGTATCGGTATGCTTACGGAAACATCGGTCAACGGTGCGGTATTACAAATGGTATCGCACGGGTTAATGACGGCACTTTTCTTTGCCGCCATCGGGATGATCTACAGTCGTACGCACACAAGGATGGTAGCGCAACTAGGTGGATTGCTGAAAGTAATGCCATTTATCTCCACCATATTTGTGATCGCGGGACTGTGTTCATTGGGCCTGCCCGGTTTCAGCGGGTTTGTTGCGGAGATGACGGTATTTGTGGGTGCATGGCAAAACCCTGATGGCTGGTACAGGCTGGCTACCATTCTTGCCTGCGCATCCATTGTAGTAACGGCAGTCTATATTTTACGTGCAGCGGGTAAAACAGTGATGGGCCCATTGAACGATGCACATGCTGCAGTAACAGATGCCAGCTGGAACGAGCGTGCCGCGGCCATACTGCTTATCACAGCCATTATATTGATAGGTGTAGCGCCGTTCCTCATCAACCAGCTCATCGGCCCTGGAACCGGTCATATTATGCAACAGGTAGGAAAAGCCGTTATCATCAAATGAACACAACCACATGCTGAATGATTTTTTTATATTACTGAGGCAGGAACTTTTTATCATCGCCATTATTTTCGGGTTGCTGTTTTACAAACTCGGAAAGGACAGGACCGCTGATGGGTTGCTGGTATGGATCAATATCTGCCTGCTGCTGAATTTCGCTTTTGGTTTCTGGTGTTCTACAGAAGGCGGATTGTTCAGCGGTATGTTCAGGACAGGTAAACTGATCGTACTGGAAAAAAATATACTGAACCTTGCCGTACTGATCATTTCACTGCAATCATACACATGGTTACGGTCACACAAACATGCAGCGGAGTTTTACATGTTATTGCTGTCTTCCTTGCTGGGTATGTTCTTTATGTTGTCCAGCGGTCACCTGCTGATGTTCTATCTCGGGTTGGAAATGTCTACGATACCGCTCGCCGCCGCGGCTAATTTTGACCTTACCAAAAAGCAATCTTCCGAAGCTGCCATGAAGCTGATCATCTCTTCCGCATTTTCATCAGCCCTGTTATTGCTGGGGATCTCGCTGGTATATGGCGCTACCGGAACATTGCTGTTCACCGAACTGTCCTGGGCCGTTACTTCGCAGCCTTTGATGATCTTTGCTTTTATATTACTGTTGTCAGGGTTTGCCTTTAAAATATCAGCTGTTCCATTTCATTTATGGACAGCGGATGTGTACGAAGGCGCGCCGGTAGCCGTTACAGCTTTTCTTTCTGTTGTGTCAAAAGGCGCTGTGTTATTTGTATTTGTATCTACCTTATATACCGTATTCAAATCACTGGCCGATACATGGTATTATATGCTGATGATACTTTCCCTGCTGACCATTACTGTAGGTAATCTTTTTGCCTTGCGTCAGGAAAATATCAAGCGTTTCCTGGCCTTCTCTTCTATTGCGCAGGTCGGGTTTATACTGGTAGGTATTTCAGGGTACTCGCGAACCGGGTTGGCTTCTGTAGTGTTTTTTGTGCTGGTATATGTGTTCTCCAATCTTGCCGCATTTGGTGTGGTAGCATTGGTGAGTTCATTGACCGGAAAAGAAAAGATCAGTGATTACAGGGCATTTTACAAACACAACCCGGTTTTATCATGGGTGATCACCATCGCGCTATTCTCATTGGCGGGTGTGCCGCCTGCGGCGGGATTTTTTGGTAAGTTTTTCCTGCTGATGGCCGGTGCCGAAAAAGGACATTACCTGTTTATCACATTCGCCGCCCTGAATATGGTGATCTCGTTTTATTATTACCTGAGAATAGTGAAAGCCATTTTCATGGACGAATCGGAAGAGCCCATCAACAAACTGTCGATTCCCCTAATGCCCAAACTGGCTTTGTATATCTGTGTAGCAGGCATTGTTGTCACCGGAATTTTGAGTTGTGTATATGATGAGATATTTTCAACCAATATGTATTAATATGAACCCGTTTTGCTCTAAAATATCTCTGTGAACCTCTGTGTCCTTTGTGCCTCTGTGGTAAAGAACATTCTCCATTGATCGAAGCGAAGGTTTTACCACAGAGGCACAAAGGACACAGAGGTTCACAGAGGATAGACAAAGATTAACATAATGGGAAATTCTAAAAATCAAAAGCATGGCCATCAATAAAAACCACGAATTCGAAGACCTGGATGGGGTAAAATGCGCCATTGTAGAAAAGAATGTAACAAAAGAAAGAACCGTTTTTTTACAGCAACTACTTGCTGTCAATGGTTATACGGTGATCATACAGCCAAGCCCGCCCCCAAAAGCCGCTGTACCACCACCAGCTGTAGCAGAGAATGCTGAACAACCTGTAGTACCCGAAGCGCCATTGCCACCCGAAACATTTACCCTGGGTGTAACTGATGTGATGTTCAACGCTGTAAATGCCATATTCGGACGGCTGTTAAAAACTGCCGATGGAAGCGTGGTAACCCTGGCCTATTGGCAGGAAAAAGAAAGCAGGGCTAATGACACGGTTCCTTATTTTGAAAAAAAGTAGCCATTTTATAATATAGGATAACAGTTAACCTTGGTAAACAGAACATTTATTCTATATTTATTATAATACTGAATAGGGTATTCAGTTAGTACAATCCTTATCCCCGGTTTCCTGATCCTGGTCTTGACAGGTATCTGGAAAGCCCAATGGCTTCCAGGTATAAAACAGGCTTTTATAACTCAATTGTGAAGGATGGCCAGAATTTTAATAGTTGACGACGACCCCGTAATCATTAAACTATACCAGGTAATTCTCAGGAAAGAAGGATTTGAACTGGAAATAGCAGAAACAGGGGAGGATATGCTCAAAGCGGTAGCGCGGCAAAAACCTGATGTGATATTGCTGGATGTGATTTTACCCGATAGCACTGGTCTTGATCTCTGTACACAGGTAAGAAGAAACCCGGAATATGTAGGCATTAAGATCATCCTTGTTTCCGGGATGGAGATCACACCCGCACAAGTGGCAGAAGGTATTGAAACCGGTGCCGATGATTATCTGACCAAGCCATTCGATCCCAAAGAATTACTGGCACGTATCAAGAACTGTCTGAAACTGAAAATAGTTGAAGAAGAGTTGCGTGATAAGAACAAAGAACTCCAGGAACTGGCGCGGCATTTACAGAATGTGCGTGAAGACGAAAGAAAATTCCTGGCAAGAGAAGTACAGGAAGAACTCGGGCAACTGGCAGCCGCTTTAAAAATGGATGTTGACTGGCTGGCGCTAAACCTGCCCGATATTCCCGAGATACAGCAAAAAAGGATGTCGCATGCCTCTTCCACTGCCAAAACCATTATACAAACCATCCGTAAAATCGCATCGGCACTCCGCCCAAGTATGCTGGATGAATTGGGGATGAATGCATCACTCGAATGGCTGTGCAAAGAATTCATTACTACGCATGGCATCCCCTGTCGTTTTGATCCTGCTTATGATGATGAAGGATTATCCATCGAATTAAAAACAGCGTTCTTCCGTATTACCCAGGAAGCCTTGCGCAATATTGCACAACATGCCAATGCCAGTAAGGTAAGGATCAGTGCAGAAGTAAATGAAAAAGAAGTACGTCTCCAGATAAGTGATAATGGTAATGGCTTTGATACGGCGCAACAGAAAAATACCATGGGCCTCATCGGTATACGGGAACGTGCCATGGCTGTCAACGGACAGCTTACCATCGATAGCAAACCCGGTAATGGCACTATCGTGTCAGTGATTGTACAAAAAGGAAATTGAGTACTTACTTGCGGCAATGAACTTATGTATCTGAGAGCCTGTTTAAGAATGCGTTTTTGCTCAAATTATCGTTGATTTCAATAAAACAAGAACAAAATAGAAAAGCTCAAAAAGCATACATCGTGATGGATCTATCTTGTTTTCTTATTTTTCTTCTGTCCTTATTTGCTTGAAGTAATGTTTCGAAAAACAATGTAATCGCATTTTTGAACAGGCGCTTAGTCGGATGTCAGATCTCACCGGCTCTCTTCTTCAGCGTCTCGAGTGTTTTAGCGATCGAGTTTCCTGAATAAGCGAATATTTGCTGAATTTCCTCAACCGGTGTATGGTATCTGGTTGACCAGTATAATACCTCTGCAGATTGGGTAAAGTTCCGTTGCATATTGTCTCCCGGCTTTGTTTTCACTTTTACCATGACCGCTGTTTTTATATAGGTCAAAAAATCATGCCTGTTCATGGCACAGTTTTTTGACTATACCGTATAAATCAATACCATGGCAAAAACAGTAAAGAAAGCGGCTCCTAAGAAAAATACCGCTTCACATCAAACACCCCAACCCCTAACCACCACCGACCCGATGCTACTTGAGTTTTTCAAAGATGAACTGAAAGATGTGTACTGGGCCGAAAAGAAATTAGTAAACACTTTACCCAAGCTACAGAAAGCGGCCACATCGCCTGCCTTGAAAGAGGCTTTTGGCAAACACACAACTGTCACCAAAGAACATGTAAACCAACTGGAAACCGTATTCGGAATAGTTGGTAAGAAAGCACAGGCTAAAAAATGTGAAGCCATGGCTGGTATCGTTAAAGAAGGTGAAGGCATGCTGGAAGAAACAGAAAAAGGTACGGCTACCCGCGATGTGGGACTTATCCTGGTAGCCCAGAAAGCGGAGCATTACGAGATCGCTACCTATGGAGGGTTGACTGCACTGGCCACTACACTGGGTTTAGATAAGGCGGCTAAGATTTTACATAGTATACTGGAAGATGAAAAACACGCGGATACTGCTTTGAGCCAGATCGCGCAGTACCATGTGAACTATGCAGCTGCACAGGAAGAAGATAAAAAATAATGATTAGGCATTTACCTCACCCTGTTTTTAGTTGAATCTCTGTGTACCTCTGTGTCCTTTGTGCCTCAGTGGTAAAGCCTTCGCTCAGATCGATGGAGGAAGCTCTTTACCACAGAGGCGCAAAGGCGCGGTAGAATATATCATGATGGGTAGGTGCGTAAAAAGAGTGACCGGCAAAGTTTTGTCATTTCTTTTGCTCCAGCAATTTCTGCGTATAGGCTACCCAGTCACCTTCGCTTTCGGGGATGCGGTAATGCGGGGTGATACCTGTAAATTCATAAGCCTGCTGTTTCCTGTAAACAGTGGTGGTCCAGTTAAGTGTGTTGCCACAAGGCGTTTTGATACTCATTACATTACCATACCCTGTATAACCGCCGGAGTTTTCACCCACCAGTATTGTTTTGCTGCTGTACAACGCTTCAAAAAGTAGAGACTCGCAGGCACTGGCGCAAACACGGTTGTACAGGATTGCGACCTGTTTGGGAGAGGGCCGCATGGGTTGATAAACGCTTGTGTCCGCCCGCCCCGTACCCATAGGAACCAATGTATAATCTGTTCTGTTCTTTACACGCGCGAGGTTATTGGTAAATACCGGGCCGTTGCCCTTTGCTTTTAATGAACTGTCATAGTCAGCGTATGCTTTCCTGTTGTCCGGCGTATTGTATATATCCACCACATCCCCAATGATCGGATTGGTGTACAGCAAAGGCATCAGGGCATAATAGTTGGCATCGCTTCCCCCACCATTATTGCGAACATCGATGATCAGGTTGGGATATTTTTTAATTTCCGGTACAATAGCGCGGTAGGCTGAATCGAGCTGGCGTGACCTTGCAGCGCTGAACGACCGGATACTCACCATACAGGTTTGTGCATCCAATACACGGAAATCTATCAATGCTGTACTGATCTGTTGTACCGGATTGGTATGATCCGGTACAGGAAATAGTTTCTTCCAGCCGTTCAAAACAGGGTTGCCAAATATTGTTTTCAGTTGTTCATAATCCGCAGTATGGTTACGGAGATAGCTGATCAGTTCATACAGGGAATCATTCAAACGTTTCAATTCAAATTTGACCTGCCCTTTGTCCCATGTTTTGGCTTTTGACCGGAGGATTACTGCGGCATAATCGCGGTCTGGCGTTTGATTTTTCACCAGCGCCACGATATAAGTACTATCTGCCGTGCTGTAAATGCCTTCGATGCCATCTGTTTTGCCTGCGAGATAAGATAAGAAGGCAGTACTGTCGATTGGTATCCGTTCTCTTCCAAGATATCGTTGGGAATGGAGAAATGAATCAAGCTGTGCCGGATCGTTTTCGTTAACAGGCGTTACTGCTGCTATAATATTGCTGTGGTGATCTTTCAGGTAGCGGATATACTGTTTCAGGTAAACAATACAACGGGCGTTGGAAGGGTCCTTGTCTATCTTCTTTTCAAGTTCCACGGTAAAGGCTTTGTAATTGGGTTCTTCTTTCGATCTGATGTTGGTATAAAAACCGCCATGATTTTTTTCGATGAACTGCTTAACGAACCGGAACTCTGAGAGACAATCGCAATCCTGTGCATTGGCGGCCGCTGGAAAACACAGGACCAGGCTAAAAGCAAGGAGTTTTTTCATGGTAACAGTCAGAAGATTTATGTACACTAAGATAATCGATTAGGATCATTGTTATACCTCTGCGGCAACTCCCCGTTCTCCTGTTCTCTGCGGTGAAAAACGTTTACACATTTGGGTAGGTTGTATTTTGACGCGTCTTTTCACCGCAGAGAACAGGAGAGGCGGAGGTTACGCAGAGTCAAAACCATCCTGCTACAAACCCCGATCTGGTATGTTTTTATTTATTATCTTCCCTTCTCTAACGGATCATCACCAAACCCCGCTATATGAACCGCAGAACGGCCATCCGCAATGTTGTATGGATCTCCGCAGGAGCTGCCCTGCTTCCTTCCTGTTTCGGAGATAGCAAAGCATCTGTTCCTTTAAAAAATATATCTGTTACTGCGTCCCAGGAAGAAATGCTGGCTGCATTGTCTGAAACGATACTTCCTTCTACCCCTGCTTTTATAGGATCGAAAGACCTGAAAGCTCAGCTGTTCATGTTAACGATGGTGGATGATTGCGTAAAACCGGAGGACCAGCAAAAATTCATACAGGGAATGGAGCAGTTTGATAAAACCTGCAAAGAAAAACAAAGCGAATCCTTCGCTAAGTGTTCCCCTGAAAAACGACATGCGTTTTTGACACAGGTAGAAAAAAAAGACGGCATACCGGAAGAAACGCTGTTCTTCTATGGAATGGCCAAACGTTACACCGTACAATGCTTTACTTCTTCACAGAAGTATATGACAGATATAAGAAAATATAAAATTGTACCGGGGAGCAGGTTCAGGGGATGTGTGCCTGTAAAGAAAGCATAGGATATAAAATCTGAACATTCAATTTTCAACTCTCAATATTCAGGTGGATCAGCTGTATATAAAAATTCAAATGAAACAAGCATGAGTACCGGAAATAAATTTGATGCCATCGTTATCGGCAGCGGCATGAGCGGCGGATGGGCCGCCAAGGAGTTTTGTGAGAAAGGACTAAAAACCCTGCTGCTCGAACGTGGCCGTGATGTAAAACACCTCAAGGATTATCCAACTACCAATATGCTTCCCTGGGAGTTTCCGCACCGGAACCAGTTGCCGTATGAAGTGGTGAAAGAGAATCCCGTTATTTCCAAATGCTATGCGTTTCGGGAAGATGCCATGCATTTTTTTGTAAAGGATAATGAACATCCTTATATACAGGAGAAACCCTTTGACTGGATACGTGGCTACCAGGTAGGCGGAAAAAGTATTATGTGGGCCAGGCAAACACAACGGTGGAGCGATTTTGATTTTGACGGACCGGCGCGTGATGGATACGCTGTTGACTGGCCGATACGGTACAAAGACATTGCGCCCTGGTACAGCTATGTAGAAAAATTTGCGGGCATCAGTGGCAATAAAGATGGTCTTGATGAATTGCCCGATGGAGAATTTTTACCGGCATGGGAACTCAGTTGTGTAGAGAATCATTTCAAAGATGTGGTGTCTAAAAATTTTCCCGGCCGCCATGTGATCTATGCCCGTTGTGCGCATCTTACCGAACCGCAGCCTATTCACCTGCAACAGGGCAGGGGGCAGTGCCAGGCAAGAAATTTATGCCAGCGCGGTTGCCCGTTTGGGGGATATTTTAATGCCAACTCAACCACCATTCCGTGGGCGGAGAAAACCGGTAACCTTACGCTGCGTACCCATTCGGTGGTTCATTCCATTATTTACGACGATACAAAAGGAAAAGCAACAGGTGTGCGTGTCATCGATGCGAATACCAAACAGGCGGTTGAATATTTTGCACCGGTGATATTTGTGAATGCAGGCGCTATCAATACCAATCTTATCCTGTTGAATTCAACCTCGAAACGTTTTCCAAATGGGTTGGGTAATGACAATGGATTGCTGGGGAAATATGTGGCATTCCATAACTACCGCGCACGTATTTCTGCAAAATATGAGGGTATGCTTGATTTTACGACGGAGCAAAGCCGCGCTACCGGCGCTTACCTGCCCCGGTTCAGGAACCTGCGTAAACAGGAAACCGATTTTCTGCGGGGTTATGCCATGACCTTTACTGCGAACCGTAGTTCAGGTTCGGGTGCAGATGGTTTTGGTGAGGCATTGAAAAATAAGCTGATGGATGTATCGGTAAAAGGTCCCTGGAACATTGGTTCGCAATGCATGGGTGAGACCATTCCCAAAGAAACCAATTATGTGGCGCTGGATACTGATAAGAAAGATGACTGGGGTGTACCGCAACTGAAAATTTCCATCAGCTATGATGATAATGATGATAAAATGGTCAAAGATTTTATCGAGCAGAGTACGGACATGTACACCAAAGCTGGCTTCACCGATATCAAAACATCAGACAGTAAACAGGCGCCTGGTCTGGATATACATGAAATGGGCGGGGTGCGTATGGGCCATGATCCCAAAACATCTTTGCTCAATGCGTGGAACCAGTTGCATGCCTGTCCGAATGTGTTTGTAACAGATGGGGCCTGTATGACATCTACTTCCACACAGAACCCATCGCTTACCTATATGGCGCTGGCAGCAAGAGCCGCCAACCATGCTGTTGAACTTTTGAAGAAAAAAGAACTGGCGGGTTAAGCAGCCTGTGACTTTGCCTGTAATACACCAATGGTTTTGGAGATGGAATAGCCTGTCTGTTCAAATAATGCCTGAATCTCTGCCTGGCTGGTATTGTATTTTTTTGCCCAATACTCAATTTCGCGGGAAGCATTGAAATTTACCTGTGTGTTTTGGCTGTTGACTTTTGCCTGTCTTTTGATCATAAACGATTTTTTAAGGGATCATAAAAAGATCGTGCCAGTACTTCTCTCTGCGTAAACTCATGTAACTCATGTTCTCTGCGGTGAAGAAAAGTTTTGGAATTCGGGCACTCCGGTTATCGAGACGTTTTTTCACCGCAGAGAACATGAGTTACGTGAGTTTACGCAGAGAATGACTTATCTTGGGTAAACCATAACTAACCCCATGCGTATCGTTGCTTTACTAAGCCTGTTGCTGGTAACAGTATTCTGCAGAGGCGGCGTGTTTGATACCGTTAAGTTATTACCTGTATCGGCTCGGATGGTGAGGGTACAGGATATCTACAACAACCAGGTAAAACAAAAGGATTCTTTTTTTGCGATCAATTCTATCCGGCAGCTGATTGCCATTGCGCGGGACCTGGATGATAAACCCCTCCGCTGTTTTTCAACTTCATTGCTTGCGGACCAGTATGCGCGTATCAGGTCGCTAAACGATGAATCCACACAATTGCATAAGGATGCCATCAGTATGGCGCAGGAATTTGATCTGCCGTTGATGACAGCTATCTGTACCTACAGGATGGGCCGCTATTATTACAGTTTCAAAAACTATCCTTTTGCTTTCGAATACCTGTTGAGGGCCGATAATTATTTCAAGAGTACCGGCTATAAAGATGTGCCTGATATTGACGAGATACTCTATTTCATGGCGGGTATTTATTATGAAACGGGTAATAATGATATGGCGGAAAGTTATCTGCAGGATATACAGCAACTGCCTGTCATAAACAGCTATATAAAAAAACAATCGCTGAATACGCTTGCGTTAATCAACCGGCAGCAGAATGATACGGTAAAGGCATTGCATTATTTTGAAAAAACACTACAGGTGGCCATGGCTGAACCTGATTCGATCTGGATCGGGATAAGTTATAGCAATATAGCATCCCTGTATTTTCTTCAACAGAACTATGACAAGGCCTATTCCTTTTTTCAGCAGGGATACAGGTTAAGCCTGAAATACAGCGAATGGTCACATGCCTATATATGCCTGTTGTATATGGCAAGAATTGATATTTTCCAGGGGAACACACAGGCTGCCGAAAAACAGATCAATGCGGCCATGGCTCTTCCCGCATCAAATAGCAACATGAATGCGAGAAGGCTGTTGTATGAGACACGCGTTTCTTATTATGAAGCGGTCAGGCAGCCGGTTATGGCCCTCCAGGTACAGTCCCGCCTGATAGCTTTAAAAGATAGTATTGCAGTCAGCAAGGACCAGAAAGCCTATCGTGAAATTTTGCTTCGCATTGAAACAGAAAAGCATCTGAATGTGATCGGTAAACTCGAGACCGATAAGCGTACCGATACCATCAAACGAAATGCGATTATTGCGGGATTGGTATTGATCCTGCTGGTTTTATTATTGTGGTACAGGAATTACCGCGTGAAATCGCGTAGCACTGCTGCTATTTTGCAGGCGGATAAACTGCGCGCAGAAGAAAAACTGAAGTATGCCCGCCAGTTACTGCAAAATTTTACGGAGAATACAAGACAGAAAAATGAACTGATCATTCAGTTTACACAGGAACTGGAAAGATTAAAGGCAAGCTTGCCCGGTCAACTGCTGTATGAAGAACGTTTGCTGAATTTTGAGAAGCTGATGCAGTCAAATATACTTAGTGATGAGGAATGGGCATCCTTTAAGGAACTGTTTGAAAAGGTACACAAGGGGTTCTTTCAGCGTCTCGCTGATAAATACCCGGGTCTGTCTGTTTCGGATACACGACTCATTTCATTGATCAGGCTGGGTATCAGTGATCAGGAAATAAGTAATATGATGGGAATGACAAAAGAGAATGTACAAACATCAAAACAATTGGTGAGAAGCAAACTTCAGGATGAAGGACATGTCGAAGAGATTATTAAGAATATTTAGCCGCAGATTCGCAGATTAAAATAATCGACGAATCTGCGGCTAAATTATTTACTCCTTCAAACTCTTTAAATAAGCAATCGTTTCCGGTACCTGTATAGGCACCCTGCTGCTTTCGTCTTCGATGAAATAATATTTGATACCTGCTTTCTTCGCAGCTTTCAGGATGCCCGGTATATCCAGTTCACCTGTACCCAGTGTAACATCGTTTTCCTGTGAAGTACCACCGGTAAGATCTTTCGGAACACCTTTACGCAGATCTTTCAGGTGCATCAGTTTCCAGCGGTTGCCATATTTGTTAAGCAAAGCAACAGGATCGCCACCACCAAACTGCACCCACAATACATCCATTTCAAAAGAAACATATTTTGGGTTGGTATTGGTGATGATGTAATCCATCAATGTTCCGTTTTCATAAGGTTGAAATTCGTAACCATGCACATGGTAACAAAGCGTGAGTCCGTTCTCTTTCAGTATTTTTCCAGCTGCGTTAAAATCTGCCACGGCTTTTTTTGCATTGTCAAGATTGAATGCACCGCGGCTATGCGGGATCCAGGAACACATCACATATTTGGAGCCCAGTTCTTTGGCCCTCCATACAACAGAATCGGGTTTAGCGATCAATTGTTCATACGATGCACCTGTTGAGGGAATGGTGATGCCCCTATCCTCGCATAATTTTCTGAAATCACGCAGCGACATGCCGCGTGCGCCGCCTCCTTCCAGTAAAGTGATACCCCAGTTTTTCATGGTATCGAGTACCGCCACAGGATTAAATGGCAGGCTCCTGCGGAACGTGTATGCCTGTACGCCGAATGGCTCCTTGTACAAAGGTTTTCCCTGCGCCATAACATCTTCTGCGGATGATAAGGCGGTAATGAATGTGAGTAATGCAAAGATCTTTTTCATAAATAAGTGTTGATTACGGGTGTGTTGTTGTGTGCTGCCGTTAATAATTAATGAGTATGTGTGTTGTCAAGTATTATTTACCCAAGACAATTCTCTGTTAACCTCCGTGTCCTTTGTGCCTCTGTGGTAAAGCCTTCGCTTCGATCGATGGAGGATGTTCTTTACCACAGAGGCACAAAGGACACAGAGGTTAACAGAGATATTTTATAATACAATGAGTTAAAAACTATATATTTTTCTTCTTCAATTCCTCCACTGCATGGTTTGCCGCTCTTGCAGTGAACATCATATAAGTTAATGTCGGGTTTTGTGTGCCGGTAGATGTCATACAGGCGCCATCGGTCACGAATACATTCTTACAGGCATGCAACTGGTTCCATTTGTTGAGCAGGGATGTTTTTGGATCGAGTCCCATGCGCGCACCTCCCATTTCATGTATGTCTGACCCAGGGGGCGATTTGGTATCGTCTGCTGTGATATTCGTAAAGCCTGCTTTGCTCAGCATCTCTTTCATCTGCTGCACATAATCGGCTGCCATCTTATCATCGTTCTCCGTCCACTCGCAGGAAACGATCAGTTGCGGGATACCGTATTTGTCTTTGAGATCCTTGCTGAGCCGTACATGGTTTTTTTCCACCGGTACACATTCGCCCATCATCCAGCTGCTGAGGTACCAGGGACTGAGTTTGGGGTTCAACAAGTTTTCACGCAACTGGTCGCCGATGGGTTTGGTATCTGTCCAGGTACCGCGACCACCGCCGATGCCTATTGCATAGCCGCGTAGAAAATCCGTTTCCTGTTTAAATACGTTGCGGAAACGCGGCATATACGCATTGCTGGGATTGCGCCCGTCAGTCATCTTATCGGTAAAGCCTTCGTATTGTCCACCTGCTTTTCCGCGGTAGTTATGCCAGGAAACATATTTTCCGAGTAACCCACTATCATTACCTAATCCATCCGGGAAACGTTTGGAAGTGGAATTGAGTAATATGAGATTACTGTTCAGCGCCGATGCATTCACAAAAATGATCTTTGCATAATATTCGATCAGCTGTTTGGTATGCGCATCTATCACGCGTACACCGGTTGCTTTTCCTTTCTGCTCATCATAGATGATAGAATGTACCACCGAGTCGGGCCGCAGGGTGAGGTTGCCCGTTTTCTGTGCCCAGGGAAGGGTAGAGGCATTGCTGCTGAAATAGCCACCCATGATACAACCACGGTTGCACATATTCTGGTTCTGGCATTTGGTTCTTCCCTGCTTTACATGAATGTCTTGGGGATCGGTGAGGTGTGCGCATCGCGCCTGTACCAGATGGCGGTCGGCGCCATAATTTTTTTTCAGGCTCGCTTTGAAGTACTGTTCAATACAACTCATTTCAAAACCCGGCATCACTTCACTGTCGGGCAGTTCGGGTAAACCATCTTTGTTACCGGCGATACCCGCAAATTTTTCAACATAGCTGTACCATGCTTCGACATCTTTATAACGTACAGGCCAGTCAACCGCAAAACCATCTCTTGCCGGGCCTTCAAAATCATAATCGCTCCAGCGCTGTGTTTGTCTTGCCCATAATAAAGATTTGCCGCCAACATGGTAACCGCGTGTCCAGCGAAAAGGTTTTTCCTGGATAAATGGTTGCTCATCATCTTTCAGTGCCCAGTGCAAAGTTTCTTCCCGCAGAAAATTGCGGTTGCCCGACATATAGGGTTTTCTTTTTTCAAGTGGCACGGTACCCCTGTAATCAAACTGCCAGGGGCCGCGTGAAGCGGTGGGGTAATCGTAAATATGTTTTACATCGCGTCCCCTTTCGAGTACCAATGTTTTCAATCCTTTGTCGCACAACTCTTTTGCGGCCCAGCCGCCACTGGCGCCGGAACCGATCACGATGGCATCATAGGTTCTTTTGGGTTGGGAGTCGATCAGGAAATTGGGCATGGCTAAGCTTTTACATTTACGCAACCATAATAATGTCCGGGGGCCACCTGGTATTTCAGGTATTTGGTCATCACTTCTTTCGATGTGTTGAAACCGCGGATCGTTTCATTCTTCAGCAGGTTGAAAAAATCTTTTTCTGCTTTATCGGAAGATGCAGACAGTTTCAGCAGTAAGGTTTCCCGTTGTAACTGATCAAGGGAAGAAAAAGATTTTTGATGTGTGGCCTGAGCGGCGGTATCGAGTGCGGCCATTTGTTTTTTTACATTTGACTGTACCTCCTTGTCATAACAATCGTCTATCAGTTTCTGTAAAAATTTATCAACGCCGACAGTTATCGCGCCGATGGAATTGCCTGCAGGAATGATCGTATCGGCTACCGAAGCGAGCAATTGCTGTTCTGTTGCAGAAAATGAACTGGTATGAACCAGGCCCTGTGCGGTCCATTCCCTTGCCCATGCGGGCAGCGCTAACATGCCGCCAGAGGCAACCATGAGATTCTTAATGGCAAGACGACGATCCATACATGTAGTATTGGTCGTTTAAATATAATGAAAATAGGGCTTTGAGCCATCAGCTATCAGCCATTAGCTTTCAGCCTTTAATGTTCAAAGCTCAAAGCTAATGGCTGATAGCTGATGGCTCGCAACTCACAGCTTGAATTTCACCGACACCGTTGTCCCCAGCCCCACCATACTCTCGATCTTCAATCTGGCGCCGGTAATGTGTATAAGGTCGCGGATGATGAGGTAGCCGAGGCCGTTGCCTTTGGTGTTATCGGGCCTTACCGTATGGATCAGGGGATCATCACTGAGCAGGTTTTTGATCTGGGCTTCTGTCATGCCCACACCCTGGTCGGAGATATAAAGTGTGAGCGTATTCCCTGTTGTTTCTGCAGACAGGGTAATGGTACCTTTTTCTGAAAAATGGATAGCGTTGGAAATGAGGTTGTGTACCAGTATCCGCAAGGGTTCGTAGAACTGGTAAATTTCTATGCCCTTATTCACTTTGTTGATTAGCTGTAACCGTTTCTGCGTGGCTGCCGGTTCCAGCAGCGAGTGTACATCATCCGTCAGCACATATAAGAGAAAGAGTTCCCTGCCGGGTCTTTTGCTGTCGCTGTGGTATTTGATCAGGTTGAGAATATTGGTACTCAGCGAGTGGAGTTCACCAGATGTGTACAGTATCTCACGCAGGGTTTCTTCCTGTATTTCATCGCTGATGATTTTCTTTTTTTCCAGCAGGTTTTTGTTGGCCGCGGTCAGAAATTTGAGAGGGGTGATGATATCGTGATTGATGAGTCCGATCAGGCGTGTTTTGATAGCATTTCTTCTTTCCAGGTCCGCTGAATGTTCTTTTAATGCCTTCACTTTTTCGGCTACCAGTTTTTTCAGTATGCGTTGTCGGCGGATGTACTGGTAGGTTCTCCAGCGCAGGTAGGCGTATATCATACCCAGGCCAAACAGTATTGCCAGCGAAATAAACCACCGGGTTTTATACCAGGGTATTTCTATCATGAAAGAAATGTGATAGTCTGTAAAATTATCCGCGCCGGATCCATGCATCTTTCTGATCAGCAGGCTGTGTTTCCCATGACCCGGATTCATCAGGTAAATACGGTTATCAGTGGTACCCAACCAGTTCCATGTAGTATCCCCGTCAATACGCATCTTCAGATAGATATTCTCCGGGTTCTCAGTGGTCCATTGCTGAACTATATTTTTTTTCTGTGGGTATGCGTAAGCGGTAATAATGAATAATAGCAAGATCAGCAGGCACAACCGCTTCATGAGGGAAAAACTTTAGTCGTGTAAAATGTTTCTTTTAGTAATTGATATTATATAAAGAAGCCAGTTCGATCAGCTCCTTAACATTTGCGGCATTGGTTTTTTCATAGATATGGTTCTTCAGTGTGGAAACGGTATTCATTTTTATGTTAAGGGTTGAAGAGATTTCCTTTGTACCCAATCCTTTTAGAATGTAATGCAATATTTCCAGTTCCCTTGGTGTCAGTTTGGTAAAGGGATTGCCGGGGTTGGTGGTTGCTACCATTTCTTTTGGCTCCTGCTCGTTGGCCAGGAAATCCCGTAACTGCCTGATGATGTCTTTCTCTTCAGATGTTTTGGAGAGATAGTGATAGATCCCATACTGCTTAAGCGCCTCTCCATAGATCTCTTGGGGCTGCATCGAGAAAACAATAACGTGCAGATCGGGATATACCCTCCTGATATTAGGCATCACTTCCAGCGTGCTTCCATCGGATAGAATAATATCCAATACCAGGTGCGTGTACTTTTTTTTGACCAGTTCATTCATCAGTTCATGACAGGTAGCTACTTCGTGGATATCGGAATACCCCAGGTCGAACTGTAGATAAAGTTTTAGTCCTTTGCGGATAAGGCTGTGGTCGTCGGCGATTAGGATAGTGGGTTGCATGGATTAATGGGTTGCATTTCTATCAACTAAAAATACAGTGTTTGTTCACGGAGCTTATAGAATAAATTCTATGTAGGGATGAATGTCGTAAACTGTTATTAAACAAACAGTTAGAGATAGGTTCGATGAAACGGGTGTTTGCATATAGAACTAGTTCTGTGATACAGTTACTGTTTACAGGGTACTTTAACATGGCCAAACCCAATGATGGAGTGTACGATTGCGAATTGCCCGAATATACGCCCCGCTTTTTCCCTGCTGAATGAAATGAAGTTTACCAATCACAAATTGCTGGATATCCCAAAGAACATAAAGGTTGATTGGATTGATAAAGGGTTTCCGCAGGGTAGGTAACATGTAGAACCCGGTGTGAATTGTTAGTCGTCGTTATCCTGGATTTTTTTTTCAACACAGAGGTCACAGAGATAAACGGAGGACCCTCTGTTTATCTCTGTGACCTCTGTGTTGAAAAAAATGATTATTATTTAGCGATGAATTGATTCAGTACAAGATCCAAAGAGATATGAATATCAGGAGGAACCATTGCCTCCGTTATACCTGATATAAAACCAGGTGTCTGGGGTTTGGATGGCACATCAATTTCCCATTTCAGGCGATGCATATCAACGGCGGCTTTTATAGACACTGTTTTTTCTTTTTTGATGATGGAAGCTGTAAACGCAATGGGCTGTGTAATGCCTTTGATCGTAAGATCCCCGCTTACCTTATAATCCGTCGAGGTTCCTATCCGGGTAACTGTTTTTACGGTCATGGTAGCCGAAGGGAACATGCCCACATAAAAGAACTCTTTGGTTTGTATGGTGGCTTCTGATTTTTTCCGGTCAGATTCCGAGGCTTTGTCGGTACTCCGGATGCTTTTCATGTCCATGCTGAAAACCCCGCCCGTCGGTTCCCCGGCAGGATAATACAAGGTACCGGAATGAAAAAGCAGCGAACCGGAATGTCCGCCTACCTTGGTGGTCCATAGGATTTTACTTTGTTTGGTATCCAGCTGGTAGGTTTCCTGTCCCTGGGCGCAAAATTGAAACAGCCCTGATAGCAGTAAAATGGTGGCATACTTTCTTATCATATATGTATAGATTTTGAAGCTGCAACCTAGTTATGTATGGGTATGCAGGTGGCATGGGCGCTGTAAAATAAATTGTAAACATTGTAAATTTTAACTGTAGAAGCTGTTTTAATGATGCAATTTTGTATTATCCGGGCAATTTCACAAAACGGTGCCTTTGTGCGAAAATATATTTGTACACAAAGGCACGAAGACACAGTAAAGGGTCCTCATGTTAAAAAATCTTCCAGCACTATGACCAGTAAAAAAATACGTGTGCGTCCAGGAACAAAGGTTTTGCTGGGTATAGGGTTGCTCTTGTGCGTGGTAACCGGCTGTGCCGTTCTGAGTGTAAAAGGAACCAGCGATTTTGACCTCGCCAAACAGGAGATCCTGCTCAGGAAGATCGGACACGAAGTACTGCTACAGGCTGGCGACAGTACATCAAGGGTACTGCCTGTAAAGAAGATAAACGAATACCAATACCAGGTCAGGTTTGAGCACCAGCTCAGTTTTCAAACAGATTCACTGGTAAAGATCATCAGGCGCACACTGGCAAACGACAATGTTCCGGATAATTATATTGTTAACGTGTTGAACTGTTCCAGTAAAGAAGTATTCTTCGGATACGCTGCATTCAGCAATGAAAAGGATAATATCGTTCCCTGTTCAGGCAGAAAACAACCTGCTGGCTGTTATATCATCGATCTGAAGTTTCAAAACCATGGTCTGGTTACCATGCAGCGTGGGTATCTTGTAGGTGGGGCATCCCTGTTTGCCTTTCTGGGATTGATGCTGGTGGTGCCGTTGAAAAGCCGGAAAAGATTAATAGAAAATAATATTGCCAGCGATGATATGATCACCATCGGTAATACATTGTTTGATGCGGGTAACCGGCAGATCATTCATTCCGGTATCAAAACAGAACTTACGCCAAAAGAAAATAAACTGCTGGGCATCTTCGCCCAGTCTCCCAATACGATCATCGAAAGAAACAGGTTGCAGAAAGAAATATGGGAAGATGAAGGCGTGATCGTTGGCAGAAGTCTGGATGTGTTCATATCCAAACTGCGAAAGAAACTGGAGAATGATCCATCTATTCAATTGATCAATATTCATGGAAAAGGGTACAAACTACAGATTACTGATGCGGGATAAACCAAAGCTTAGGTTCGCAGCGTTTACCCGCTTTGTGATCATTAATATAACAATAAACTCATTTTCTCTGTGTACCTCTGTGTTCTTTGTGCCTCTGTGGTAAAGCCTTCGCTTAGATCAACGGAGGATGTTCTTTACCACAGAGGCACAAAGAACACAGAGGTACACAGAGGTTCACTGAAAACGTTTCTTACTTATCATCTTGTATATCCAACGCAAATACCTGCGCCTTATATTTTCCCGGAAGCAATATGTGTTTCAGCAACCGGTCCCCACGCATACGTTTCAATAATGTGTACAAGGGGACAACAGGTTTCAGCCACTGGATACTGCTCATCCCCAGCATTTTTTTAGCGATGGCGGGTAATATCATTTTCTGTCCCTCATATAATAACAGGAACCGCATTTTCCCCAGGTGCTTGCGATACTGTTTATAAAGGTCAAGTGTGTGAACGCTTCTTACCAGGTCGTTTTGCAGGTGTTGTTCACGTGAGTGTAGCCATTCTTCATAATGTTGCGGAAGCGATTCTAAGTGCATTCTCATGCCTACGCGGTAAAACACATCAAACACTTCCTGCTTTTCTGCTTCTGTCATTTTTCTTTCCAGCAACTCAAAAGAAGCGATGGAATAATAGATCAGCATATACAGTACATCCCTGTAAGCCCAATCGGGGATCTTCGCATTTCTTGCAGCCTCTACACTACCGTGAATGGCCGTTATTTTATCGATCGATGCATGGGCCGTGTCGGTAGTAGAAAAAACGATCATTCTTGCATACGCCACAGTAGAAAACAACCGGCCCAGTGGATCAGATGGAAGCTTTCCGGTGAAGTATAACCAGTCGACTGCCTTATTCAAAGCAAATTCAGCAGCCGAACCGGCAAAAATAAAAAGGATGGTATCCGAATTTCCCCAAATCTTTCTTACGACGGAATCTTTTGCCACAAAAAAATCAGCGCTCTCCTGCATAGTATAAAGTTAGGTACAGCTTTTTTGATCTGCCCGATCATTAATCCCACAATGTGCCGTCAAGCCCCAAAATACTACCCATCCACAGCGCAATGATATATCCTATAATGCCCGCTATCACAGCAAATACTTTTACCCATCCGCCCTTCGAACGCAATTGATCCATAAAGTAATAGAATGCACCACCCATCGCACCAGCTAACGGAACAATAATCAGCGGCCTGATCATCCAGTACTTCCCCCAGGCCGGGTCCGGATTTTTAATGCCAAGCAGAAAAATAGTGATCACCAGGAAAGCGATGGCTGCTCCCTGCAGCATCCTTTTACCCATCGTGGCCCGGTGGATGGACGGTGTTGTTAAATGGTTACTGTGTGTCATAGTAGGGTGTTTAAAAGTTGTATCTAAAAGTACTTTGAATTACAAAGTGAATGTATTTTATTCATACTTCAAAAAAAATTATGGGCTTTGCGGACATATCTTTTGTGCTCCGATATTGAATGATGTACGCAAGACCTGTAGAGGCGTAGCCTCGGAAAATATTGTAACAACGGATTTTAATCCGTTGTTACAATGCACTTGACCAACAAAAGTGCCGTAGGCACGGTCAATATTAAATGGGTCGTGCCTACGGCACTGTATTATCTGTTCTCTGTCATTTTCAACGGATTAAAATCCGTTGTTACAGTATCTATCGAGGCTACGCCTCTGTAATAGGGATAAATAAGGCTTTTTCCTGGTATCTAAACCGCCACACCTTACCCTGCCCCAAAAACTTAACATTGAACAGGTGCCCTTAGTATTAAATTTATGTTATCATTAAATAGCTACTATGGCAAAAAAGCAACTACGTAAGGACCTGGAAACAAGAATTATGACCGCTATCAGCGATATGGCGCAAAGCACGGAAAAAAAGGTCGGCAAAGCAGTTAAGAAAGCCTCACGCTGGCTGGCTGATGCCCTGCACCAGCAGCCGGTAAAGAAAAAAGCCGCTCCCGAAAAGAAAACGGCCGCTCCCAAAAAGAAGACAGCCCCTGTTAAAAAGACAGCGCCAAAGAAGAAGGCAAAGGTTGTGAAATGATTGTTATCAGGGCAGGTACACAATTCCATTGATTCGCACACTGTCCCATCGATCGTCACTCCAGCCCAGTCCTTTGGTATAGGTGCGGGTGGACAGCTGCCCTTTCAGGTTGGGGTGATAGACCTTGTCAAATTCAAATGCGCGTGTATGTTCCGTTTTCACGCTCATTCTTACTTTATGATCATTCCAGCCCTGGTCGTTCAATGTATAAAAGGTGTCGCCAACAGCAGCATCGAACTTGGCATGCAGGTATTCAGTTCCAGGCGTTAACGGGTATCCTTCCCATAACCGGTTTTGCTCATCGATACGCAGGTATTGTGTTGCGTATGTATCGCTGATCCTTGTACGAAATCTAAAGTACAATTGTCCGCCGATCCGTAAAGTATCTGTGATCTCGATAACCGAGGCGCTTCCTTTTTTCCAGTAATTGCCGATATGCATAGGCAGGAAGGAACTTTCAACAGGCGTATTGAGGTCGGTATAGGCAGTTAGTTCGGTCGTTTTCTTGCAAGCTGTAAACAAGATAGCTATAACGATAACATAGGTAAGCGTTTTCATGCAAATATGGTTTGCAGGTTGACACAACCGGTATTGACCACGTTGCACAATATCCCGCACAAATAAAAAACTTAACATACACTACCGCGGATGGCTGGTTTCCAAAGATGGAACCCATTCACCACGCTGGCGGATCATGTTCCAGAAACAGGCCTGGTATTGCTTATTTACCTTACGAAAGCCCTGCGCCTTGTACCTGCGCGAAGAGGAAGCCATCACCAGTGTACTGTCAAACCGCACATGACCGGTATGGGCGAGTCTTCTGCCCAGATCCACATCATCCCCGTAAAAAGTAAAGGAGGTGTCATACCCACCCACCGTTTCGAGCGCCTGTGAACGGATAAAAGCGTTCCCGCCTATCAGGATGGCGCCCCGCCCCATTTTCTGCACGGATAAATTGATCAATGGATATACGGTTTTCTGTACCAACAGGCTGCCGGTGCGTATGAACAGGTTGCCATCGGTATAATCGTACGGACCTGTAACCGCAACCGTGTGCGGGTGTTTTAATAATGATCGTATTCCTTTCCTAAGCCAATCGCGGGCAGGTGTGCAGTCCGCATCCAGTTGTGCGATCACGGAGCCTGATGCGTGCAGCCGCGCATGTTCCCTTGCGAAATTGGTTCCCTTGCGTTGTTCCGTTACTAACCGGATACTGACACCTGATGCGTACGTTTCGGCAATGAATTGTTCAACAAGCAATGCAGTACAATCGGTGGATGCATTATCACAGACAATGATCTCGAACCCGGGGTAATCCTGTGCCGCCAGCGCGGTTAATGTCCGCCGGATATATTTTTCTTCGTTATAGGCAGGAACCAGGACTGAAATTTTTGGCAGGCTTTGCATCTTCAGTTATTTATTGCAAAGCACGCAGCAGGATGTTATCTGAAGGTTCCCGTAAGATTATGTTAGGATGAACAAACGGGGTGGTAATGAAAACATAACCGCATATTCACACAATAGTTACACAGGATGGCTTGTTTTGCAAAACCAAAACATGCCAGACTTCATCACCGGATATATTGCGCTGTATGGATATGCTGCCATCTTTTGCTGGGTGCTGTTACAGGAAATGGGTATGCCGGGTATCCCTAACGAACTGGTGCTGATCTATTGCGGTTACCTTGCACATGGTGCGGGTCTTTCCTATCTCATCATCCTTGCAGTAGTTGTACTCGCAGATATTGTCGCCTCCCTTTTTTTATATATACTGTTTTATCATGGCCGCTGGTGGCTGCTTCGTATCAAACCAAAATGGATATCGCTACCGGAAAAGAAAATCATGCGTGTTAAGGCAATGATGGTCACACGCAATGGCCGTAAATTATTTATCTGTAAACTCACACCTTTTGTACGCAGTTATGTTCCCGTGGTGGCAGGATTGTTACAATTGCCAACAGGGAGCTATACAAGGATCGTTCTGCTGACAGCGGTTATCTGGAGCGGAGGGCTGGTGACGATAGGGTGGGTGATCAAGTTGTTTAGTTACGCCGGGATATCTTTCTTTTGGTAATTTTTTGAAAAAAGTCATTATTAAGTAGGTATAAACAACTTTCATACCTTTATGTAAAATATAGGCTAGCCTAACAAAAGGCTCAAGCTAAAAAATACGATGGAACAAATAGTGAACCAATTAGCTCATGAATACAAAGCTTCCCTGCAGAAATTGTATGGGCATCAATTGGCTGAGCTTGTTCTGTTTGGTTCTTATGCGCGCGGGGAGCAACAAGAAGAATCGGATATAGACTTTGCAGTTGTTTTGCATGGTCAGGAACTGGCCATGAGCGAATTAGATAAGATGGTTCCTATAACAACACAGCTTTCGCTTAAATACGGCATTATGGTTTCTACGCTTCCGGTTTCATTGGAGAAAAAGCAAAACTCAAACCAAGGTGTTTATATAGACATAAGAAAAGAAGGTATTGTAATATGAGTGAACACATCAGGCCCGAAGCTTATAAAGCATTGGCAAAGGCAGCCATATCGCTTGAAAGTGCTGAGCAGAGTGTACAACAATTTCCTTCAACCGCAGTTAACCGGGCATATTATTCCGGTTTCTATTGTATGACAGCAGTTCTTTACACCCGGAGTATAACAGTAAAAACCCACCAGGGAACAAAAAGCAAATTTTTTGAAGCATTCATAAAACCTGGTATTCTGCCAATACACGTTGCGGATTCTATTACTCTTTTATTTGAACGAAGACAACTGGTGGATTATGACCTTGATGCAGAGATAAGCCCAGATTATGCAAGAAATCTGATCATGTTGGCAAAGGACATACTCAAAGAATGCAGAGACTATATCGATGGATTATCAAAAGAGACATAACTCATTCATGTCAGTTTCGTAAGTAAAACGCTAAGTAATTCAAGCCGGATGAGTCACAAAACGTTATCATTCTACAGCAGTCCGCAAAAATGTCTGCCACCATTTCCCCGACATTTTTACAATGCGTTCCTGTGTGGTATGATCAACATATACCAATCCGAATCTGGCATGGTATCCTTCCGACCATTCAAAATTATCTGTAAGTGTCCAGGCAAAGTAGCCGTTGACATTGACTCCCTCGAGTTTTGCACGTAACATGGCGGAAATATGCTGTTCAAAATAACGGGAACGTAATGGATCATGTACAGCGCCTTTTTCTATCTTATCACGATAGGCCGCCCCATTTTCTGTTACGATGATATTTTTTACACCGGGATATGCCCAAACCCTTTTGAGTACACGGTAAAAACTGTCTGCATTGATCTCCCATCCCATAGCGGTATGGGGTACATTGCGTGTACTCGCCTTTACTTCTGTTGCCTGTATATAAGGCACAACGGAATTGTGTTTAATGACCACCGGAAAATAATTCTGCACACCGATAAAATCGAAATCAAATTTTAATTGATCGGTGTAGCGCCAGGCTTTGTTGCGGAGATAGATTTTTTCCAGCAAAGGAAAATTTTCCATTAAAGGGTACTGTCCCGTCAGAACAGGTTCTAAGAAAAGCCGGTTCATCAGGATATCTACTTTTTCAGCAGCAACCTGGTCATCGTTACTATCAGAGAAAGGCACGACTTCCGAAAAGGAGAAACTGGTACCGATATTGGCGCGGCTGACTTCACTGCGGATGATCCTGCCGCCAACAGCCTGTGCCATGGCAGCATTGTGTACAGCGGGCAAAAAATTCAGGATCCCTTTTTTACCCGGTGCATGTGTACCCAGCATATAACCCAAAGCAGTAAAGCTGATGGGTTCGTTCAGGATGATCCAGTTTTTTACCTTATCACCAAAAGCCTGCGCGCAAACCCGCACATACGCGCCGAACCATGCATCTGCAAGGATACTTACCCAACCACCTTCGCGTTGCAGTGAATGGGGCAGGTCCCAGTGGTAGAGTGTGACATAAGGAGTGAGACCGGCTTCGAGACAGGCGTCGATCACAGCATGGTAATACCGTAATCCCTCAGGGTTAATTTTTCCCGTGCCTTCCGGCAGGATCCTTGGCCAGGAAATGGAAAAACGAAAAACGGTAAAGCCCAGGCTTTTAGCGAGCCAGATATCTTCCCGGTAACGGTTATAGAAATCACAGGCATGTGATAACTGGTGGCCCGATTTGATCTTTCCTTTCTTTGATGCAAAAACATCCCATATAGAAAGCCCTTTTCCATCAACACCCGGCGCACCTTCATTCTGAACAGCGGCAATGGAAACGCCCCATTGGAAATCTTTTCCGAATTGATTTTTCGCCAGGTCCGTATGATCAGAACGCAGGGGATAATCCTGAATAATCCTCTCTTCTTTCATAAGCGGCAGATAATCCTTTTGTAATAACTTTCTCAACAATACTGTGTGTGGATTGCGAAAGCACCAGCTGTTGCTGTAACGGACCGGATAGCCATTCCTTTACTGATGCAGTAAACTCATTGGTAACCGAATGAATAACGGGCACCCCAAAATCTTCCAGTGCAGCAGCATTACATAACTGCTCGTATTGCCCGCGTATGGGCAGGCATAGTAATCTTTTACCTAAAACCAGTGCTTCAGCAGGTGTTTCGAAACCGGCGCCCGTAATAACGCCCGCTGAACTGATCAGGCTCTCTGTAAACTGTTTGTTATTGACTGGTATGAATAGAATGTTCCCCTTTCTCTCCACCTGTTTCTTTTGTTTGGAGAAAACATGAAAACAGGTATCCTTTGCTTTTGCCAGTGCTTTTTCAATTACCTCATCAGAATAGTGAGAGAGGTACACGGTAACATGTCCTTTGTCTATAGGATCAGATGCCAGTATTTGTTGTTTAATGATGGGCTGACAGATAAAATCATCATACTGTTTAAAATGAAGACCCATGGAACTGGGGGACGAAGCATAATGACGAAGGATCCATTCGCCTATCCTATCTTTTTTTGCCGGCCGGGGAGCTTTGTCCGAAGTAAAGCTCGCCTGGTGTCCAAAATGGATAAAAGGAATTTGCTTGCTCCTGCAAGCCATCGCAGTGATCGCTTCAAAATCGCTGATCACCAGGTCGTATTTTTCAACGGGCAGGCTGTTGACCTCACGTAGCAAACGAAATGGCGCTAATGAACGGAACATTTTAAAGTAATCCAGCCCGCCGCTGTTACCATAGAAAAGGCTCAATCCACGGCTCCTGTATTTGACAGGAAGATTCACATCAATACTGCTGTTGCTGCCGGAGAGAAACACATCTACCTGGCCATAATTTTCCAGGGAAGGAAGCAGTTCCGTTGCCCTGGCTATATGACCGTTGCCTGTTGCCTGTACTGCATAGAGTATTTTCATATCATGCGGTTAATGAAGTGAGGTACATATCAATCTCAGCAGAAACAACCTGTAACGGCGGCAGGTGTTTGTCAAACTTTTCCCTGGATTGAAAACTGCTCGCATCAAAATGCGCAATGTTCCATTCACCTTTGTTATATTCCAGGGAAGTAAGGTTCTCGATCCAGTCGCCGCTGTTGAGGTAGGTAACAGATCCAGCAGGAGTTTCCACCACTCTTTTTTGTGGTTGGTGAATATGACCACAAATCACATAATCATATTTTTTTTCTATGGCAAGCTCTGCCGCAGTCTGTTCAAAATTGCCGATCCATGACACTGCTTTTTTTACGCTTTCCTTGACCTTTTTACTGAGCGACATTTTTTCCCTGCCCATCATACGGAGCAGGTAGTTGATAAAACGGTTGAGAACGATCAGCAGGTCATAGCCATGTCCACCCAGTTTAGCCAGCAATTTGGCGCCACCTCGTGTAGTGGCATCAAATACATCGCCATGAAATATCCAGGTCATTTTGCCATTGATCTCCAGCACCACTTTATCTGCCAGTTGAAAATTACCGATCTGCATACCCGAATACCTGCGAAGACATTCATCATGGTTGCCGGTGATATAAATGACCCTTGTACCTGCGGTGAGCAGGTTCATGATCTCTTTGATCACCTGTAGATGCGAAGGCGGAAAATATCTTTTTGAAAACTGCCAGCCATCAATAATATCGCCGTTAAGAATGAGTAATTGCGGCTGTATGGATTTAAGATAATGAACCAGTTCGGCGGCATGACAACCGTAGGTACCCAAATGCACATCGCTTAGTACGACAACTTCAACCGGGCGCTTATTCATCTTGAATGGTTTTTCAAAACTCCGCTTACAGCATGTCTAAATTGTTACGCTAAGGTTACCCTATTGTGAAGGGGCATTTCTTAACATGGTCATAATATACCGGTAACATACGGGTAACATTGGGTGATGATCTTCATCACATGCAGGGACTATATAATCGCTCGGGGGAATTGATCGCTTACTGCGGACATAACATGTTGCTGCACCCGGATAATATGTCGGTACTGGGGCTGGTGTTGGGTAATTGTGTGTTTGATCAGCGCGCCAAAGTGCTGGGGAAATTATTCGGACACAAAATATACAACCTCTCAGGAGAAGTATTGGCAGAGGCACACGATGGTCCGCCATCCATCCATTCTTCCAGGAACCTGCGTGAGTGCATGGCAGATGCCTGGTCCATACTTACACTTATTAAGGATCACTCCTGTCCCTGGGTGCCTGCGGGAAAAACCTGGGCACAGTATTCATTGGCGGAACATATTTATACATAAGAAATTTTCACGCAAAGGCGCCAAGGAGCAAAGCTATCCTTGGCGCCTTATTTTTAATCTTTGCGCCTTTGCGTGAAAATCTATCGAACATTTCCGCGAAGAAAAATCACCCATTACTAAATAGTATCCGGCAATAAATAAGGCGCCCGGTAATCGCGGCTGAGCATCGCATTGGCCTCATTCTCTCCTTCACCAATAAATCTTTCCGCCACCGGGTCAAACTCGAGCTGACGTCCCAGCCGGTAAGAAATATTGCCAAGATGCGCCAGTGAAGAAGACAGGTGCCCTGTTTGTACAGGACCATTCTGGATACTCATATCCCTTGCACGGATGGCATCGAACCAGTTCTGGAAATGTAAACCAAGCTCTCCTGTTTCGGTACGGGCGGGTCCTTTCTCTCTTTTTTCGCCGAGATAGGTTTCGTAAGTGCCATACCCTTTTACCACCATATACCCTTTCTCTCCATAAAAAATATTGCCAACGCCGGCACCATCCTCCAGGTTGGTGTTCCAGTGACGCACTTCAAACTGGATCATCTTTTTTTGTTTGGGATAATGATAGATAGAAGTCTGTACTTCCGGAACCTCCTTGCAATCATCCCATAAAAATTTACCACCCATGGAAGTGATCCTTTCAGGAAGCTGGTCAACACCCAAACCCCACATACAGAGATCTGTTTCATGGATGCCCTGGTTGCCCACATCACCATTGCCATAGTTCCAGTGCCAGTGCCAGTTGTAATGCACCAGGTTCCTGGAGAAAGGGCGCATAGGTGCCGGTCCGCACCAGAGATCATAATTGAGCCCGGCAGGTATGGGTGATATTCCTTTATTACCGATATCGGGTCTTCTGCGGTAGACCAGGCCGCGCGACATATATACCTTGCCTATCAATCCCTCTTCCAGGTGCTTAACAGCTTCACGAATGGCCACAGAACTTCTTAACTGAACACCATGCTGAACGATACGGTTATATTTATAGGCAGCTTCGATCATTTTTTTACCCTCATGTATATTGTGCGTTGCGGGCTTCTCAACATATACATCTTTACCTGCCTGGCAGGCCCAGATGGTTTGTAAGGCGTGCCAGTGATTGGGGGTGGCCAGGGTTACTGCATCAATATTTTTATTGTCGTATAGTTTTCTGAAATCCTGCTCAATGGCAACTTTCCTGTTGTAATTTTTTTCAAATGCCGCAGCCGCTTCTTTCAATATCACCATATCAGGGTCACAGAGCGCAACGATTTCCACATTCGATTTATCGGCCAGCTTCATCACTTCTTCTACATGGGTTTTGCCCCTTCCGTTCAATCCGAGTATCGCAATACGGATCCTGTCATTGGCACCCAAAATGTTTGAGGAAACAGCGGCTGTGTTGGCAGCTTCGCTATGTGCAAATGTGGTAGGCGCAACGGCCGCTACCACAGCGCCTTTGGCAGCCGAACTGAGAAAGGCTCTCCGGGATTTGTGTGTGTTGTTTTCCATCTTTAAATATAATTCAATTATATTTAAAGTACCATTAAGCGCTCTTGAACCAAAGCAATTCTCTGTGTACCTCTGTGTCCTCCGTGCCTCTGTGGTAAAGCCTTCGCTCTGATCGATGGAGGGTGTTCTTTACCACAGAGGCACGGAGGACACAGAGGTACACAGAGTCAGTTAATAGTATAATACTTTATATTTAGTGTATGAAACGACTACTCCTTGCCACACTTATTTTGCTTGCTTTTCAATCCGGCTCCCAGGCCCAGGATCCAAAGCTCAAAAAAATATTCAACGGAAGGAACCTTAACGGCTGGGTAGTGCCGCAAAATAACCACGATAACTGGACCGTGAACGATGGGATCCTCTATGTAAAAAGCGACACGTCTAAAAAAGGAAGCATACTCTGGACCAATGACAAATACACCAATTTTATAATCAGCGCAGATTTCCTGATGGTAGATGGGATTGTTGATTCAGGTATTTTTCTCCGTTCAGAAAATGACCAGATCCAGATCGGTATCTCGGGTTCCTTAAAACGTGACCTGACCGGTTCGCCCTATCTGCCTAAACTCAGGTACCCGGTAGAGGCCAACGTAAAAGAAGTGTTGAAGCTGAAAGATTGGAACACCATGAAGGTCAAAGTAGTGGACAAAACCTATACCGTTTGGCTCAATGGGATAGAAGTGATGAACTATACATCTGAATCGATCCCCGCTAACGGGCCGATCGGTCTTCAGCTTCATCCGGGTAATGAAATGTCGATCAATTACAGGAATATTCTTGTGGCAAAACTATAACCTCCTGGTTGCGTGACATTTTTTGAACCATGCTTAACAGACTATCTGTTTGACTCGCTCTTGCGTTTATTCACTTTTTAAACTTCTTGCAGGATTGACAAGCGCAGCTTTAATGGTTTGAAAACTGATGGTGATCATGGCGATCAATATCGCTATGATAGCAGCGTAAACGAATACTGCAATATTCAGCTCCATGCGGTAAGCAAAGTTTTCCAGCCATCTATTCATCGCATACCATGCCAGAGGGAAGGCGATCATTACCGCTATGCCAAGCAGCCAGATAAATTCTTTCGATAATAACTGAACGATAGAAAACACATTGGCGCCAAGTACTTTGCGTACGCCTATTTCTTTGGTGCGTTGTGCCACCGTATAGGCAACCAGACCGAATAAACCTAGACAGGCTATCGCAACTGCCAGTACCGTAAAGATCAATGCGATATTACCCTGTTTTTCTTCTGCCTCGTATTGCTTTGCAAAGTTTTGGTTCAGGAAATGATATTCGGTCAGACTTTGCCGGTCGAACTGTTTGTACACTTTGTCGATATAAGCAAGGCCTTCCGGTATCCTGCCCTTAGCCAGTTTTACATACAGGTTATCTTCATTGGAAGCTGCGGGTGGCATTACCATCACAAGGGGCTGGATGGTATGCTGCAGTGAATAGGTATGAAAATCCTTCACCACACCAACGATGCTTCTTTCCAGCAGTATGGTATCCATTATCCGGAATTGTAAACGTTTACCAACGGCTTCTTTCCATCCCAGTTTTTTCATCAACGTTTCATTAATGATCGCGGAACCGTATTTGTCGGACTGTACGGATGCTGAGAAATTTCTTCCTTCCAGCATTTTTATGTCCATGGTGGGTACATAGTCTGCATCGATCTGTAGTTCTTCGGCCATAGTGGTTTGCGCAGAGAATCCGCCGCCTGGTATTTCAAAACGGTAGCCCATACCACCCAGGTTATTATTGCCGATAGGGTTGCCTGCGGCGGCAACACCCTGTATGGCAGGATTGTTTAGCAATTGCGCTTTGATAACAGGCACCTGCTCGCGCACGCTGCGTTTGTCGATATGGAAAGTAAGCACCTGGTCCTTGTTAAATCCCAGGTCGCTATTCGAAACATATTGCAGTTGCTGGTAGATTACCATCGAGCCAGCGATCAGCACCACACTGACCACAAACTGGAAAACCACCAGTGACTTTCTGAAATAGATACCGGATGACTGGTTGCCAGCCTGTCCCTTCAGTGCAGGTATCGTTTTGAAACTGGCCAGTACCAATGAAGGATACAAACCGGCTACTACACCCGTGATCACAGAGAAGAGCAGCAGTATAAGCAACGACTGGCCCACACCAAACTGCCAGATGTTTAATGTTTTACCGGCCACATGGTTGAACATAGGTAATACCATCTGTACCAGGAACATGGCGATACAGGCGGCTATAAGGGTAACGATGATGGCTTCTGTAATGAACATGCCCGCAATATTCTTTTTACCGGAGCCGATCACCTTACGCACGCCGATCTCTTTTACTCTCGAGGAAGACCGCACCGTTGCGAGGTTGATATAATTGATGATGGCGATAGCCAGTATCAGTAGGCCGATAGCGATCAGTGTGTACACACGGCTGATGCTGCCATTGTTACCCGGTTCAAAATCGAGCGCAGAATGAAGGTGAATGGAAGTAAGGGGTTGCAGTTCCATCCTGTATTCCGATACTTTCATCAGTTGCTGGATGGTGCCTGCGGCAAACTGCGGCAGTTTAGTTTCCAATGCCTTGGGATCTGTTCCGGGTTTCAGCAATAGGTAGGTGTACACATGAAAATTCTGCCAGCCCTCATTATCAAATCCATCGCCTGCTGCACGTATGGCACTGAAACGTAAATGGGAATTAGCGGGGATATCTCTGATTATGCCTGTAACTGTATTGGGATAATTACCGTCGAAGTACAGAGTCTGATTCATTGCTTTTTCAGCGGAACCAAAGAGTTTTTCCGCAAGGGTCTCTGTCAGCACGATCGTCTGTGGCCGCAGCAGGGCATCTTTTGCGGATCCATACAGGAAATCGTAACTGAATACGCTGAGCAGGTTGTTATCCGCAACAATGATATCGTCCTGCCTGAATTTTTTATCCTGGTAAGAGATGATCCCTCCACCTTCCAGGTCTATCCTTGCTGAATTATCAATTTCCGGGAAAGCATTTTTCAGCGCAGGAGCGAAGGGAGGGGAAGTGGTGGCCTGGTGCAATTCGTTACCGTTCCACTTTGTATGCTGCGCCACGCGTACGATGCGGTCCGCATTTGCATAATGACGATCGTAACTGAGTTCATCCGCCACAAATAAACAGATCAGCCAGAAAGCAGCCAAACCGATAGCGATACCCAATACATTAATGGAGGAGTACATCCTGTTGCGGAATAGGCTGCGCCATGCGGTTTTGATAAAGTTCCTGATCATATATCCCTTATTTGCCTGTATACGTGCGAAATTCTGTGCCACAATATAATACAGTGATAACCAATAGTTGCGGTCTGTTACAGTAAAAGAGAGTGTGCGGTTTTGATACAGGGCTGTCTGGGTATGGTACAGCTTTCAGCGCTTAACTATCAGCTTTTTTTATCTGCAAATTTCAGGCAAGTCAATTGAAAGCGATCGTTCTTGATTTCGCCCTGCATATACGTTTTGGGTAACATATTGCAGAATCCCATTTTCATAAATCTGAAGGTCAAAGATAAGAAAGGCGCCAGGGATAGTTTTGATCCATGGCGCCTTATTCTAATCTTCGTGTCTGAAAATATTTCCTTGTCATCAGAAGGGTTATCTACTTGTCCCGTTCTGAAAGTAATTTCCTGTTATTTACTGATCTTATAAATATTCCCCCCATCAGTAATGGCATACAAAATTCCATTCGCGAGTGTAATATCACGGAAGCGTTCTTTTTTATCTTCCAGCAATCTTTCTTCACCCATTACTTTATTGTTCTTAATGATGATGCGGGCGATATGCGAACCGCTTAAACAGGCTACGAACAGGTTGTTGTTCCACTCTGGTATGCTGGTTCCTTTGTAAAAACACATACCGCTTGGCGAAACCACGGGATCCCAGTAGTAAACAGGTTGTTCCATACCCGCTTTTTGCTGGATGGCTTCGCCTACTTTATCACCGCCGTATTCAATTCCATACGTGATGGTTGGCCAGCCATAATCTTTGCCGGCGCGTACAATGTTCAGTTCATCACCTCCACGCGGACCAAACTCTGCGTCCCACAATTCGCCGGTTGCTGGGTTAATATCAAGTCCCTGCGGGTTACGGTGGCCATAGCTATAGATCTCCGGCATGGCTCCTTTGGTATTGGTGAAAGGATTACCCGGCGCCGGTTTGCCGTCGGTTGTGATGCGGAACACTTTTCCCAAACCTGCATCCAGCTTCTGTGCCTGCACGCGGCCCGGGAGAATAGAACGTTCGCCAGTGCTTACGTAAAGATAACCAGCTTTGTCGAACACCAGTCTTGATCCAAAATGCAGCCCGCCTTTCAAGGCAGGCACTGCCCTGAAAATAACGGAAACGTTTTCCACTTTACCGGCGGCTTCATTCAGCCTGCCTTTTGCCAAAGCGGTTACATTGCCAACGTCATATTTTTCGGAATAGGACCAATAGATCAGGTGGTTTTTCGCGAAACCAGGATCAAAAGCAACATCGAGCAGACCGCCCTGTCCTACGAAATCCACTTCGGGTAAGCCTTCGATCTTTTTCACCAGTTTACCGCTGGCATCGTGTATCTGCATATAACCCTTTTTAAGGGTCACGAGCAATCTTCCATCCGGCATGGCTACGATGGCAAATGGACTGCCTACTTTCTCTGCAATTTTTTCAACTTTATACGGGGTATTTGTTTTGACAGCATTTACCCTTGTCTGTCCCTCAAATGCCGGTTTGTAATTGCTGTTGGGCGATTTTGTTTCGACAGATTGTGCGTGTAAGCCTGTACAGAGAGCCAGTAATGCAACTGCGTAGCCTATTTTTTTGTTCATAACAAAATGGTTGATTGAGATAATGAATGGTGTTTGAATGATTCTGTAAATATACTCCGTTACGCATCATTTTGCGCAGGATTTTGAGGAAGAAAAAGAGAAACATCACAGAGCGAAGGAGTGATTAATGGTCAATCTCAGGCATGTTCATTTTTTTATGACTTCTTTGTTTAATATGGGCAAAATCTTCCTGTCTGGTAAAATACTCAAGCCCTAAAATTAGTAATGTTGAATTGATAAAATTCACTTTCTGCAATGTCGGTAATACATCCCAATCGTTAGTAGCCCATGCATATATACTGTAATAAAAGACCAACAGGCAAACTACACAAAGGACTTTGAATACATGAAGTCTTGTTTTCAGGATAAAAATTGTGGTAACCAATATGCCTGTCCAGAATAAAGTGATAGAGATATTCAGCATTAAATCATGCAAAGGTGTGACGATTAAAAATGTAAACGGAATATTAACTATACCACCATATTTCAGAATATATCGGGCATTTCTATCCGGTATTTTTTTCGAGATATGTATAAAAAAAATGGCATAGCTAACTGGCAGCAGAATCATTCCCAGGTACGCCCAGATCCTGGAAGCGTTTTCGGCTCCGTTTAATGCTTGTGTCTCAAACAGATTGCTTATAAAATTTGTTTTTAGATTAAAGCCAACAGAGTTTCTGTCAAATATTGAGCCGCCAGGGTAAATTGAAATCGCTATGGCCATTAAAATCGACGAAATCATTACTACTATCAAAACTGAATACTTCTTAATCATGATGCTTGATGGGTGATTTGTAAGGGATCGATTTTTTGACAGGACAAAGGTTGCGCTTTGTCAACCTTTATTTCTGTTTTCTGGTCATATCGAAAATTGCACCGAAGGCAATACCCAGCGCGAGGCCCAGTGCAATACCTAATGATTTATTACCTGAAGACATACCATAGAGTAAACCGAAAGCGACCCCAAGGCCGGCACCAACGCCGATGCCAATTCCGGACACTGGTTTTTTATTTGTTGTCATAGGTGTAATCTACGTATATCCATATTGATTCTGATAAACACTCATATTAAATATTCTAATTCGCAGATTCTCCTGCCGTTATCGGCGACCAACAACCTGGATTTAGGCGATACTACAAACAAAAAAGACGCTCGAAATGAGCGTCTTTTCTAACCTGCTGGAGATCCTATTCAACAACACAGGCTTATTCCGAACGCAGGCTGTTCACCGGGTTAGCTATGGCTGCCCGTATTGCCTGGAAACTGATGGTAGCCAATGCAATAATGGTTGCACCAAGTCCACCGGCAGCAAATAACCACCAACTGATATTGATGCGATATGCATAATCCTGTAGCCATTGGTGCATGCCATACCATGCAAGAGGGGCAGCGATCGCAAAGGCAATGCCAATGAGCAGGATAAACTCTTTTGAAAACAAATAGACGATACTGCCTGCAGACGCGCCCAATACTTTGCGAATACCTACTTCCTTTACTCGCTGTACTGCCATGAATGAAGCCAAACCATACAGCCCAAGACAGCTAAGGAATATCGCGATGGCTGCAAATATTTTATACAACTGCGATAATTGTTTTTCCTGTTTATAAAAGCTTTCAATTGTATCATCAAGAAACCTGTATTCATACACATGATCAGGAAATGTCTGCTCCCATATTTTTTTAACAGACTGCATGGTAGATGCCATGTTTGTTGTGGCCAGTTTGATGGCAGTCTGGCGGTACATGGTGATATTGGTGGTAATAATCAATGGAGCAAGCGTGTGGCGCAAGGATCTGTTATTAAAATCTTTCAATACACCAACAACCGGTCCCTGCAAACGGTCGTCCCACATGCTCATATCTTTATTCAGTATGTCTTCCGGTTTTTTTAATCCCAGGCTTTTTACAAGGGATTCGTTTACGACAAATTCCTGTACGAAATCGGATCGTTTCAAATTTCTACCTGCTATCAGTGGTAATTGATAAGTTGACACATACTCATTATCTGCGAATTTCATGATAGCCTGGAAGTCTGTTTCCTTTATGGCGTGGTTAAACTTGAATGTGCTCATCATATTATTATCATCTTCAACCGGGCTGCTGGAACTAAAGCTGACAGCCTGCACGCCGTTTACTGACAATAACTCTTGCCTTACATAATCCGCCAGTTTGCCCCCGGTATTATTGGGACGGAAAGGAACATTTACAATGGCTTCTTTATTGAAGCCTAAAGGTTGGTTCATAAAATAATCCATCTGTTTTACAATGATGAGTGTTCCGATGATCAATGCCTGTGCAATGATGAACTGGAACACTACCAATCCTCTTCTTAATGAAATCCCCTTTCCGGTATTTGCTGTGAGTTTGCTTTTTAAAACAGTAACAGGATTGAAACGTGATAAAACAAGCGAAGGATAAAAACCCGCAAGTGCGGTTACAACCATAGTTACAGCCAGGAGAAATAAAATAATGATAATGGCAGGATTGTGCTGTACACTGAATGAAAGCGAAAGTTCTAAAAGTTGATTTACAAAAGGCAATAGCATAATTGTAATAACCGTAGCAAGTATTACAGCGCCTGTAACTATCAAAAATGTTTCAATGATGAACTGGATCTGTAATTGAAATTTACTGCTTCCCAAAACTTTCCTTACACCCACTTCCTTGGCACGATTAACAGCCTGTGCGGTAGAAAGGTTGATAAAGTTTACACAGGCAATCAGCAGTATGAATGCTGCAATCAGCCACAACACATTGAGCAGTTCATGACTGATTGTTTTGTTGCTGTAATTGCCTGTTTCTGTATCATAATGCACCGTATTTAGTGATTGTGTACGATAACTATCCCTGATGCTGGCAGGTTGTGCTTTTTTTGCGTAGGCGCTTAATTGCTGATTAAAATTGTCAGCAGACATTCCAGTCGGAAGCAAGACATAGCAACCAAAATCGGGGATTGTTTCATTCCAGTTGGGTTGTTGAAATCCATATATTTTATCTCCTGTAAAATCTGTTCCGTAAGCAACCACCAGTTTTAGCTGGAAGTCTGTATTGGCCGGTATGGTTGCTAGAACGCCTGATACTTTCAGCACAATGGGCGGTGACTGAAACAGGCCTGCCCCCAACCTATAGGATCCTGTTAGTTTAATGGATTTACCCGTTGCTGTTTTCCAGTCTCCGAAATAGGTTTCTGCGATCTCTTTTGTAAGCAATACATTGTTCGGGTCTTTTAAGGAAGTGTATGAACCGGCGAGCAGGGGAAAATCAAATATCTTGAAGAAGGAAGGTTCTGTATAAAATACGCCGCTCGGCTCTTTAAAATTCTTTACAGGGATACCATTGTTATCAAGAACCTGTAACTCATCATTGTGGCTTGCATAAACGGTGGCTAGTTGTTCTACCTGAGGAAAAGCAGTTTTCAATCCTGCGGGCATAGGAAAAGGCACACCTTTTCCATAAGAGATACCTGCTGCATCTGCATGATGGTATTCAGTTAATATACGGTGGATACGGTCTTTCTTTCCGTGAAAATTATCAAAGCTGGTTTGAAATTGTATAACAATAAAGATCATCATACAAACCGCAATACCCACAGCCAGTCCGGCTATATTAATGATGGTGTAATTCCTGTTACGACGTAAACTTCTGAATGCAGTTTTGAAATAATTTTTAAGCATGGTCAGTTGAGTATAAAAATTGAGAGACAACCGGAATTGAATAAAAAAACGGGGTAATCAAATACTGTATTTTGTTTCACAACAAATGAGCCAAACAAGCAATTAAATGAATACCAATTGGTTAGGCCTGAAATTAGAACGAAACTGTTCGTTTTTGATACAAACGGGTGAGTCAATTTGATACAGAAGGCTGACTACACTTATAGGTTATAGGTCGGCCATGCCGGCAACTTATATTCGTAAGTAGCGTATCAGGGTGCAAATACCCCCTGAGAATGTCGTATCCACACATCAACTGACTTTGATTCACCAGTTAGCTTTGTATTCATCAATCAAAATATATGCAAACGACAACAATAACAACAACAAAGAAAATGAAAGTGACCGGATGGGTGCTTTCCATCATCCCCATTCTTTTTCTGCTGATGGACGGGGCGGGTAAACTTGCCAAGCCAGATGTGGTGGTACAGGGAACACTGGAATTGGGCTACCCCGAAAGCAGCATTACCTTGCTGGGTATTATTGTACTTATATGTACGGTACTGTATGCCATACCACGTACATCATTTATCGGCGCGGTTTTGTTAACCGGTTTTTTGGGTGGCGCAGTGGCTACGCATGTTCGCATGGGAAATCCCTTGTTTAGTCATACGCTGTTTCCTGTGTACCTGGGCGTATTTGTATGGGTGGGATTGTATTTGCGGAATGCGCAGTTGCGGAAGTTGGTTACAGGCTGAGAAATAGATGTAACAATGTTTAGAGTGGTGGTTCGTTAGTTAAGATGCCTGGTGCCCGCTGCTTTTTGCTTACCGGAGGTAATCCGAAAAGTATCCCGGCAACAGGTATTTTTCTGATTACAAACTCGTACGTGATCCAACAACCTGCAACAGTAAGCATCAATACAAGGGCGTATTTCAAATGAACATCCATTTGTAATGGAAACAGCAGCACAGACGCCAGGTTCAGGAATAGCATGTGAAGTATATACACCGGGTAAGCGGCGCGGCTCCAATAGGACAGCGCTTTACCAGGGTAGTTCAGGTATTTGTATCCGAATGCAAACACAGCGTAAATCCAGCAGACTGACTCGATGACCAGTCTCACACCGGTCGCCTGTTCCTGTAGACGGAATACATACAACCCAACCGCAAGCGTCAGAAACAGCCACCTGTATTTCAGGAGGTTATTCCAGAACCTGCTTCCTGTGAGCATGAAACAAAAGCCGAACAGGAAGGCGAGCAGGCCAAGGAAGAACCCGTGCCATGTCATCGTATATAATTCGTAGAGAAAAGGCTTCGCCAGTACTGTCTCTGCGATAAAAGCTGCGGGTAGTACACACAATCCAAAGGGGTTGCTGCCTATTTTTTTTATCCCTTTCGCAAATTTTCCATCCTGGTTTTTCTTCAGGTAAAAAAATAGCGGAGCCAGGATCGCTGTGTACACGAAGATGTTTCCCAAAAACCATAGGTGCGCAGTACCGGGACTATAGACAGGGTCCTGCCCGTAGTACATCTGCACGATACATACCTGAAAAGGAACGATAAAAAAAATGCCAAACAGCAACGGCAGCAGGATCCGTTTTGCGCGGTCAGCGAACAACTGCTTACCGCTCCTGTGTTGCATGCTGAAATAAACACCCATGCCTGATATAAAAAACAGGATCGGTATCCTCCAGACATTCAGCATCGACATCGGTACCCATAGCGATACCAGAGGCGTTTCATTGGTAATAAAACCAAACATAAAACCCCAGGGCTGGAAAGAGATCGCCGTATGGTACACCAGGAGCAGGGCGATAGCGATCACCCTCAGTCTGTCTATATCGTATCTTCTGTTCATGGTAATTATTTGAGCATCCGGGCGATCTGCGGCCGGGTATTTTCGAGATATGCATTGTCGAGTACCAGTCCCATTGGCGCCAGCATTTTGCCCATTCCATTGTATATCTCTTTCACGGAAGCAAATGGACCGGACACCAGCTCATAGGGGGTTAGCCCGTAACTATTCTTTACTGTTCTGTCGGCTTTTTTCGCCAGCAACAATTGTACGATATCGGGTCTGCAGAAGAACGCAGCGGTATGCAGTGCTGTAGAACCATCGTTGTTTTGAAAATGAATATCAGCGCCGGCATCCATCAACAATTTCGCTATGTCTGTTTTGCCAAACAGTGCCGCACTGATCAGCGGACTCGAACCGCCCATCGGGTCCTTTTGATTAAGGTTGGTGCCTGCAGCAATATGTTGTCTGATGGCCTCCGTGTTACCGGTTATTACCGCGGTATGAATATCCACTTTCGGCGGTTTGGTTTTTTCCTGCGACGCTGTGTGTGCCTGCTGCCGCGTGCTTTCCTGTTTACAGGCGCCGGCCTGCAGTGTGGTCAGAAAGGTCAGGGCAATAGCGGTACCCTGCAAAAAATTGTTTTGCTTTTTCATGCTGTTATTAATTAAAAATGATTGGAATCAGCGGATCGTTACTGTCAGATTCTTTCGTTTTTATATTCAAGGATATCGCAAGGCTGGCAATCCAGTACCTTGCAAATGGCCTCCAGCGTACTAAAGCGTATTGCTTTTGCTTTGCCGGTTTTGAGAATGGAAAGATTGGATAAGGTCACCCCGACTTTTTCCGACAGTTCATTCAGCGACATTTTGCGTTTCGCCATCATTACATCGAGGTTTACAATAATGGGCATGGTTACACGGTTAATTCGTTTTCTTCCTGGATCTCGATGCCTTTTTTAAATATCTGGGCTACGACAAAGAGTACTACACTCATAAACAGCCATACATCCGCCCCACCCAGCTGTAAGGTTTCTGTATCCGGTATATGCACACCCTTTGTCATTAACCACTGGCTGTATTTCACACCGCGCCAGGAGAATATTCCTATCAAAAAGGAGAAATAGGATATCCACAGAATAAAACGCATGGTCGCGCGGTTGAAAGGCTGGGAAAGATCCAGTTTATTACCGTGGAGCATTTTTAAGATCATGATAAATATCCAGGCTTTCAACACTACAACGATCACTATCAGCAATGCCTGCACCGCAAAATGACCGGGGTCGTACCCGTACAAAGCATACAGGTCAACCGGCCGCCATAAATGCCCGGCCCCATCGGTGCCCAGAAAAAGGGTTGCTATGGTGCTGGTGATGATGGCAACGCCCTCGATACAGATCCCGGCGAGTATAATCCAGGACAGGATGTAAAGGAACTTGAGGATCTGATTGGTAGTGATATGCATAACCGTCGTTTTAAGATGACAGTGCAAACATATATATATTTATTGAAAAACAATAAATATTAAGTGAAATAAGGAAAATTATTTCGATAAACAATAAATAACTGATTGAGTCCAAAGCGTTTATTATATAGGAATCCGGGATGTATTTTTTACCGGCAGTGTTTACAAAACCGCATTTTTCGTTCAATGAATGTTGCATTTTCTATACAACTATTGTCATGATTCGGGGGAAGAAAAACTTAATTGAGACATATTAATACGTTTCTCACTACACAATGGTTTATGCGTGGTTGTCTATTAGATCATGGATGATCTAATTATTGCATTAAAAACCAGCTAAACATGAAAGCAAACTTATTTCTCTTAGCGATACTTCTGCCCGCTATCCAAACCCTTGCACAGGTACCCTATAATGCTGCGGTGCCGAATGGATATACCAAAAAGGCTATGGTCGCTGAGCAAGTGGGCCTTACCCAGATCTCGATCACTTACCACAGGCCCGCAGTGAGCGGCCGCGAAGGCAAGATATGGGGGCAGGTGGTGCATAAGGGTTTTGTGAACCAGGGGTTCGGGAATAATAACCCCGCTCCCTGGCGTGCAGGTGCGAATGAAACCACGACCATAGAATTTGATCATGAGGTAAAAATAGAAGGGCAGTTGCTGGCAAAGGGTAAGTATGGATTATATATCGCCTACGATCCTGGTGAAAGCACCGTCATTTTTTCGCGCAGATACGATTCGTGGGGATCATTCTTTTATGACCAGGCGGATGATATTCTTCGCGTAAAGGTTACACCGCAACTGCTCGAAAAATCTGTTGAACACCTCAGGTATGATTTTTCCGGCCAGACACCCAATGCTGCTATCATTTCTGTTGCGTGGGAAAAATTTGCCATACCCTTCAAGGTGGAAGTTGACCACCTGAAACAACAGCTTGATGCTTTTGTAGCAGAATCTCAAAACCCCCGCGGCTTTACCACACAGGGATTGACCATTGCGGCCAACTGGGCACTTCAGAATAATTATCAGTTAGAACAGGCGCTTACATGGGCAAGTATGGCGAGTGGCGCTGGTTTTCCCGGTGACCCTACTTCCTTCGGCGCAGTGTCAACCAAAGCTGTTATACTCTATAAACTGGGCAGATCCGACGATGCAAACGCAGCAGTGAAAACTGCCTTGCCATTGGGAAATGTTGGTCAGCTGCAACAGTTCGGCAGGCAGTTAGTGACTGCAAAAAATCCAAAAGTGGCGCTGGAAGTATTCCAGTTCAACTATGCCAAGAACCCGAACCAGTTTATCACCCTTACCGGCATGGCCAGGGGATGGTCAGCCAACGGCGACTATGCAAAGGCCCTGGAATTCGCTGACAAGGCTTTGCCATTGGCACCTAATGAAGCTAACCGGCAGGCGGTACAAACAATGATCGATAAATTAAAGACCGGGAAAGACATCAATTGAATGACCGCTATGAGAAGGACACCTGCAATCAGGTAAATAAGTAAGCCGCATTGTATTTGCGTTAGCTTCCACACAACTTGTTTTTTTTCTGGATAGCAGTTTAGTAGTTGTATGGAGCGTCTGCGCCCGGGCGCTCCTTTTTTATTTTTACTTTATAAGCCTGGTGACTACTGTTGAGCCGGATCGTTCCTACATGCGATCCAATTCTTAAAGCCAGGCACGTTTCCCTGGCTAATGATGATCTCTCCAGGCACCTTAACTATCAACTCAACGGCAAGTTTAACGCGATCGACCTGGCGGAATTTTTTAATGGCGTTTATGTTAACGATAAACTGTCTGTTTACCTTGTAGAAGATCATTTGATCCAGTTCATCTTCCAGTTCATTCAATGTCTTAAAATCAGTAAGGTGTTTCTGTCCATTCAAATCGACAAGGAACACAAGTCTCGACTCAGTATAAAAACAGGCGATCTCTTCAACACGGCAAAAATGAAATTCAGTTCCTTTTTTCAGCAGTATGCGGGACAGGATATTCTTTGTAAGCGTACCGCCGTTTTGTTTTGTGAAAGGGTTGGGTGTTTTTTCGTCCCGTTTGATTGGGGCTTTGCTATCAGAACCTGTGAACGTATCTATTGCTTTATAGATAGCTTTAGCGAACCTGTCGAACGAAAAAGGTTTTAATAAATAATCAACTGCGTTCAATTCGTAACTCTCAACAGCATATTCTGTATGGGCAGTGGTAAAAATGACGGGCTGATGTGGTTGTATCACCTTTAACAGCTGTATCCCGGAAAGGTTTGGCATATTAATATCCAAAAGAATGATAGCTGTGTTGCTATCGGTTTTTAAGTGATCGATTGCCTGCAAAGCATTGATACATTCGGCGCCCAATTGCAAAAAAGGGAGTTGTTCTATATAATTGGCGACGATCTTGCGTGCGATGGGTTCATCGTCCACTACCAGGCAAGTATATTTTCGATTATCCATTTTCCTGTGTTTTGATGCCTACACCAATTGTAACCGCAGGTTAACTGTGAAAAAAGCATCATTTTTATCAATAGTCAAAACATGTTTATTATCCGGATAAAGCAGCTCCAGCCTTCTTTTTACATTTAGTAAACCTATGCCGTTTGCTGAACTTTCAGCCAGCCTGTTGTAGTTATTCCGTATGCTCATTGTAAACCAATCATTTTCGAGGCTGGTTTGGACTTCAATGGTTACAGCCGACGACCGCACAAGCCGCGCGTGTTTAAAAGCATTTTCTATGAACACGATCAGTAACAGAGGTGCGATCCGGTGTGGCGAATCACCGGGTACTTCATCATTGAATTCCAATTGCAGGTCATCTTCCAGCCTGATGCTTTCGAGTGCTACATACGATCGTACTATTTTTATTTCATCGGTCAGCAATACGAAAGCTTTTTGTGTTTCATACAGGGAATGTCGGAGAATATCAGAAAGACGGAGCATCAGGTCCGGCAGTTTATCAGACTTTTCAACTGCAAGCCCGTACAGGTTGTTCAGCGTGTTGAATAAAAAATGCGGAGCGATCTGTGATTTGAGGTTATCGACTTCAGCTATCAATTGCTGTTGCTTCCCTTCCAACGCCCGCTGTTGGGCGATGTAGCTGTCTTTAAAGTACTTGCACGCGGTAATAAACAGGAAACCAGCCAGCACGATAGCTATATTATTCAGAAAGATCGCTGTGAGTGAATTTCCCTGGAAACCCGGATCATCTTTTAAGTAATCTATCTGAAATACAGTTCTACCCAGCAGGTACAGCAACCAACCAGTGGCGCCCACACAGAAGTAAACCAGGATTCTTTTTTCCCGGAATAACATCCTGTACAGCCAGAGGGTGAAATAGGTGGTTACTACAAACATGATCTCTGACAGTAGCATATACTGCAGAAACACAGGAGGGTAAAATTTCAATGTGAGGTAGTATGGCTGGAACCTGAATAGTATATATCCCAGCCAGAACAGTACATGCCATGGCCATCGGCGTTGAAGTATAAAGCTGTTTTGTTTCGGGTTTCCCGGTAAGGTTACATTCAGCAATTTCCTTTTTTTCAAATATAAACGTTTAGCATGCAAAGGTAAAAGCCATCTAGGTGATCGGAGTCATAGCTCCGTGCCTGGTATCTTTTTGCCACTGATTTCACAGATTTAATTTCTGTAAATCCAGAATTGTCCGTAGAAATAGCATCATTTGATTACCTCCTCTGCGAAAACTCCTGTAACTCATGTTCTCTGCGGTGAAAAACCGCTCCGAAATCAAAGATGTTCAAAGTATAAGGACCATTCACCGCAGAGAACATGAGAACTGAGAGTTTTCGCAGAGAAAACAGACCTATTTCTAAATGCCTCAGAATTTTTTCCGGACAGCAATGGTGTAAATCTGTGACTCATTAACCGCATCTTTTCTTCTCGGTATAAAAAACAGGTCAACCAGAAACTGTCAGCAATCTGAAAAAATTAATGCATAAGCATACCTTAGTGAAGATATTCCGTACATAAGATCATGATTAGGGATAAATAGGCAACTGTTTTTTTATAAAATTTGCATTATGTCTAAGTTACACAGAAGAGAATTTGTAAAAATGTCGGCAAAATTAGGACTTGCTGCCGTTGTATGGGAGCAGCTCTTACAAAACGCACTGGCAGTAGAAGCCCACAATGCCACAAGGTCCATCAATGATGTGGAACATATTGTCATCCTCATGCAGGAGAACCGCTCGTTTGACCATTATTTTGGAGCGATGAAAGGGGTGCGTGGGTTTGGGGACCGCTTTCCCATACCACTGCAAAGCGGAAAGCGTGCATTTCATCAGTCTGATGGCAAAAATATTGTTCCTCCTTATCGCGCCGATGGCAAAACGTCCAATGCAGCTTTCGTTAATGGTACCCCGCATAATTTCCCCGATACACAGGCGGCATGGAACCAGGGAAAATATGGGTTCTGGCCACTGTTCAAAACACCTTACTCAATGGCGTACTATACAAGGGAAGAAATTCCTTTCCAGTATGCCATGGCAGAATCGTTTACCATCTGTGACGCCTACCACTGTTCGATAGCGACAGGTACCGACCCCAATCGTATCGTGTTCTGGTCGGGGTCTGTATCGGATCCTCAAAAAAGGGCAGCAGGAATCAACTGTACCGATGTTGATTCCGAACCTGTGAACCTGCGTTGCTGGATAAAAGGCACCCTCCCGGATCCGGGCTATACATACGCAGGAAATGCTTTCAAATGGCCCACTATCCCCGATGTATTACAGGAAGCCGGTATCAGCTGGCGGATCTACCAGGACCCCAATGACAACTGGACCGGCGCCATGCACGGTTGCCTGGCTTTTGAAAGCTTCCGCAATGCAAAACCCGGTTCTCCGATTTATGAAAATGGTATGAAGCACTGGTCGCTCGAAGACTTAACCAATGATGTAAAAAATAACCGCCTGCCGCAGGTGAGTTGGATACTTCCTTCGCAAAGTAATTCAGAACATCCCGGTGCGCCATCCAGTCCATACCGTGCATCCGATTTTACACACGAAGTATTATCGGCCATTACATCCAACCCGGAAGTATGGAGCAAAACGGTTTTCTTCCTGACTTTTGATGAGAATGACGGACTGTTTGATCACCTGCCTGCTCCTGCAGTGCCATCTTATAACCTTGACAATACCCTCGCCGGTAAATCAACACTGGATCTTGCAGGCATGTATTTCGATAATGATAAGGATGATCTTAACAATATGACTGCTCCCCGCAAATACATCGATAAGCGGGATACCATTTCAGGAAAGATCCGCCCATGGGGTATGGGGCCACGTGTGCCGATGTATATTTTATCTCCCTGGAGCAAAGGTGGCTGGGTACATTCTGAAGTAGCGGACCATACATCCGTCGGGCAATTCATAGAGAAGCGGTTCAAGGTAACCATACCGGCTATCTCGCCCTGGCACAGAGCAGTGAGCAGCGACCTTGTTTCGGCATTTGATTTTGTTACACCCAACGATCCCAAGTTTCCCAACATGCCTGACACTGCCGGGCATGCGCAGATAGATGCTTCCTCCAAAAAATTACCAAAAGCCACGGCCCCGGCAGAACCATCCAGCCTGTACCAGGAAAAAGGGAGCCGTCCCTCAAAAGCGTTGCCTTATCGCCTGCACTGCACGCTGAACCGTTTGACAAAAGCAAACCAGGTGCAACTCGTTTTTGAGAATAGCGGTAAAAAAGGCGCAGTGTACCATGTGTACGACATGAACCGGCTTGATAAAATTCCACGGAGGTACACAGTAGAAGCAGGCAAGTCGTTAAAAGATGAATGGGACCTCACTGCTTACAATGGCGCGTATGAACTTGAAGTGTATGGGCCCAATGGATACTTTCACAAATTCACCGGCAACCTGAACCATACCGAACCGGAAGTGCGGCTGGAATATGATCACAGAAAAGGTGGTATTACCATCATGCTGCGTAACAATGCCAGGACCCCATTAAGTGCCATACTCGATGACAATGCATACGGCTACCCGGAATTTCATCCTGTAAGACTGGCAGCCGGTAAGAAATGGAACATCCCTGTCAACCTGGAAAGAAGCAACAACTGGTATGATTTCACCATCAGCACTCCCGAAGGTTTTTTGCACCGGTTTGCCGGAAGGGTAGAAACAGGCAGGCAGGGTATCAGCGACCCGGCTATGGCCAGAGATTTATGAGCATCCCTGGAAATTGGTATAGCTATTAAAAAAAATGTGTATTGACTCGAATGCCCCGTGCGTTGTTAGTCGCTATGCCCGGCCGAATGATCTCGATATCAAAACCCATCCCGTTTATTCTTATTACTTGTCCCATTCTGTATTGTTGTCAGGCTATACATCTGTTACCACATCAAATCCTTTGAAGCTGCCTACAATGGCCAGGCCACTGACGCGCGCGGCGACCTGTTTGTTTTTTACTTTTTCAGTGACCTGATTGAGTGTGGAACCGGAACCTACAGCATCATCGATCAACAACACGTGCTGAAATGATCTTTTTTCTGCTACGGCAAAAGTAGCTGTTGCATTTTCGATCCGTTCCTGTAGTTTGGGCAGTGATTTCTGCGGGACAGGTATCATTCCGCTCATTTTCTTGATGTCGATTACCGGGAGCGGCAATTTCAGACCGCCGGCCAGCACTTTCATCAACTGCACTTCCCTTCGCACTGTTGGTGGTATAAACCCAACTGCGTCTACTTCATGTTCTTTGACAAAATCTTTGATGCGCGGAGCGATCTCGTCCAGCATATACTTCATCAATGGCAGGTTCTGACCCTGTTTTGCATAATGCAGTAAGGTACCCAGTCTTGTTTTCCCGAAGCGTTCGATGGCGTAGAAGTCAAGGTAATGCAGGTCATCCAGCCAGATATTGTCATATCCTTTCGTGCCACGCAGTTTTTCCATACCATTGATCGTCCCATCAGTTTTAAAATACATGTCGTATTTCAGCCTCGTTTTCCGGTATTCCTCAAAGGTTTTGCGAATGGGCTCTTTGCGCTGGTGGCACCAATAACTGAAAGCATCGGCACCATCCAGAAGATCACCGGTTGAAGTCACCTGTAGCCAGTGCTGTTGCAGGTAGCTATTCTCATCATCGGTAAACTCCGTTCCAGTCGTGGCTTTTGTCTGCATCCCTGGAGTAAGGAGCCGGTATACTGTTTTTGGGGTACGTCCCAGTTTTTGAGCAATGCCATCGCCCAGCAATTGGTTCAGGACGATATGAACCATTTGCTTGGAAGCGCCGAGTTTATCGGTCAGTTCGTGTACTGTCCATTCCCCGTTTTCACTGAAAAGTGCGATTATTTTGTCCTTGACTGTCATTTTACTATTTACTATCAATAGTCAAATATATTGGTTATTTTACTATTTACTATCAATAGTCAAATTTTTTCGGCTAAATAATATATAGATGCACCTATATTATAGAGTGACTCGTCCTGAAAAAACCACAGTCAAAATCGGACTGGGGGGTGGTCAACGAAATCGGTTTGTGCAGCCGCATTTCGCAGCCTTTTTTATTATCTTCAAAACAACCAAAACACATGATCATGTATTTATTGCAGGCTTCCACTGGCTTTGATTCAGGATTTTTATTCGGTTATTTTTTCTCAATGTTATTGGCTATTTTATTTATAGCTCGTTACGTTTTCAGTATTCCAAGTATTATAAAGTATCAAAAGATTCAAGCCAGATTGCTTAAACTATTGGCTGAAAAAGCAGGAGTGAGTGCGGAAGAAATAGATAGGGAAATAAGAAAGCCATAACCGTGTAAACAAATATAGCATGCTTAATGCGCTGACTGATAAACTGACCTGGTGTTTCTCAAAGCAAAAAGACGCTCATTCTGAGCGCCTTCTGTACCCGGACTGGGCGCGGAATAGAACCCTAGTTGATTTATTAGTCTTGCTTTCGCAGATTGTGTGCACAATCCGATCAAACTGACCTGGATTTTAGCTGGCAAAAAACTTCATATATCACCCTTGCATAGTTAGCATTTCTAACAAAGAGGAAATCATTCGGTTTACTATGGTCAGTTTAAATTGGTAAAGGCTGTAACGTCAGGTATCCATTGATCTTTGCAATCAGTTTTTGCAGTGCTGACCAATCAAGAGTCGGCTTGTCTGGTGTAGGGTAGATGACTTCCGGGAATGTGTGGATATTGTATCCGGGCAAAAAAGAGGATTTATCCAAATTTTTGCGCAAACGCGAAGATAATTTTGCGCATTTTACGTATTTTTGGTTATGCCGCAATCCATAAGGCTCGGCCTTGCAGATGATCATCACCTTTTCCGCATGTTATTAAAAATGATGCTGGAGCAGTATGATTTTGAGGTAATACTTGAGGCGGGCAGTGGTGCAGAGCTGCTGGGTAAACTTGATCGTGATAACCTTCCCGATGTTGTGCTGCTGGATATCAATATGCCAGGTATGAATGGTGTCTTGGCCGCAGAACGCCTGCACGAGTTTGCACCTGAAATAAAAATTCTTATGTGTACTATGTCTTCCGAGGCGAGCTGGCTAGCTGCTGCCATGAGCGCGGGAGCAAGTGGATATGTATTAAAAGAATCTTTCCCAGAAGAGATCATTAACGCGATCGAAACGGTCTACCGGGGTGAACCTTATTTTAGTAAAGCTATTATGCCCCAAGTCGCGGAAGTACTAGCCGGTTTTTATAAGCGCAATGTCCACCAAGGGGAAACAATGCTAAATAGTGTTGAACGAGAGGTGCTCCGATTGATAGCAGATGGGCATACTGTGTCAGATATCGCTCGTCATTTACTAGTTAGTTCGCGGACTATTGATGGATATAAGTCTAAGATAATGAGCAAGTTAGGAGTGCAAAGTGCAGTGGGGATGATTCTTGCAGCCATTCGATTAGGGATTTTATCCGCTGATCCCCCGGAATCTCAGTTTCATAAAATTAATAAACCTATAAGTTGATTTTGTGGAATTAGTCCGTATTTTTGGCCCAGAGCATCATGAATGGAAAGGACTTTTCGCGGTCCGTTACCAGGCGGATGACCCCGACGAGATCGAGCGGTTGTTTGATTGCTGGAATGATAACGCGTATCTCGAAAAATTTGCCGCGGACAATTCTGCTGACCTGCCCGGTATCCCGGACGAACACCAGGTTACGCAATTTGTCCATACTGTTCGTTGTGAAGCTCAGGAACTGGAAGAACTGCTATATGAATCTGACCCCGAAGAAACAGACTCACCTGTTACCCTACAGGTACAATTCAGGCCGCTGGTTAATTCTGACGAGCGTCTTTATGTCTTACAGTTATCCAAAACCTCGGCAAAGACACGAAAAAGACCTCAACCAGTGCTGCGTATCTATGGAATAAGAATTGCAGAAGATACGTATGTTGTGACCGGAGGGGCCATAAAACTGACTCAGTTTATGAAGGATAGAGATCATACGGACACTGAGCTCAAAAAAATAACAAAGGTTCGGGACTGGCTGAAAAATGCCGGGGTCACCGAAGCCGAAGACCTTGGAAACTTGGAACATGAACCATAACGTAGAAAATATCAAAAAACTGATCTCATCTCGCCCTTCCGGCTGGAAAGCAAAAGCGGCTGCCCGCTTGCGGGATAAGGCATTAAAGCGGGACCAGGTGGAAGTCTGCCTGATCGTTCTTGAAGAGTTGAGCATCCGCAGGATGACGCAGGTAAAACTCGCTTCATTGATGGACGTTACACCGCAACAGGTGAACCGTCTATTAAAAGGAGAGGAGAATTTTACTTTTCAGACAATCCATAAACTCCAGGATGCACTTGGCATCAGGATTATTACGGTGGAAAAAACATATCCTATCTCTCGCACTGTGCGGGCTGTAGAGAAGATTGCAACGCAGGTCGTTGCACAAATCGCAGAGCAACGGCAGATAGAAGCCGCTGTTAAGCAGGTCGTGGCTGCCAGTGTTGCCGGGGCGTCAGCATCCGCATCAAGAAATATTGTCAATGAATTGCAACCTTGTCTCTCATGAGTGATCCGTTGAATGTTGTTCCAAGGGCCATTGAATTCAGGCTAGCCCAGATAAAGACGGAACAGTTTGCCGTTATTGACGGCGTGTATACACAAGGAAAAGAATCTCTGATAGATACCCAGTTGAGTTTTGGCTTCACTCCTGAGGCCCGTACGATACAGGTGAACGGCAGATTTACCTTCCGGCAAGATACTGCAGCTTATCTTGTGATGGAGAATGTTATCTGGTTCCAGATAATCAAGGAAGAGGACTGGACTTCCCTCTTTGATGAAACAACTAGGAGAATTACCCTCACAAAAGATCTAGTCCTTGTCTTCAGCAATTTTGTAATAGGAACAGCAAGAGGTATCGTGCATGCCAGAAGTGAAGGCACATCTTTTCATGCTGTCATTCTTCCTCCCATTAATGTTGTGGCTATGCTGGAAAGCGATACTGTCACCATTGACACAGAGCCGGCGGAACCGAAAGGGTAAATTGAAGGTAATTTGTATTTAGTCTAAGGTGAAATCCGTACGAGACCTGCTGTAAAGCTATTTTAGGACTAGACAGTCCAGCTACTACATCGGTTGGCCTATTGCCATCTTTGCTTTTTGCAAATTCATAGACGGCCAGTTGTTCAGGCGTAAGAGACGTCTCAGTTAGCGTTTTTCTCTTTTACAAATAAGGATGCGACATAGGCAGTGAACGTACCAAAGAGCCCGACACCGACCGTCATCAGTACCGCGGCGATGATACGGCCCTCGCTTGTCACAGGAAATTTATCCCCGTAACCAACGGTGGTAATCGTCACATACGCCCACCAAATCGCGTCCTCTGCCGTTTTGATATTACTTGCCGGGTCTTTTTCGACCTGGAGCATGGCCACCGCTGAAAAGATGATCATGAGAATAGCTATCAGTACGGCAGAAGTAAGCAAACCCTTCAGCCTACTGCGGAAAACAAAATGTACCAAATGCCTTGTTGAACGGAATACCCTTAATACCCTGATGACCCGAATGACCCTTACCAAACGCCCTGCCCGCAACACATCAAGCGTGGGAATACTGGATAGCAGATCAATCCACCCCCATTTCATGAATGCGAGTTTGTTCTCTGCACGGTAAAGTCGTATGCAAAAGTCAATGAGGAAGAAACCGCAAATGCAGTTGTCAATCATCGTGAGCAGCCGCGATACTTCTTCCGGCAGCATCATAAATGTATCAATTGCCAGTGCAGCCAATACATATATCGACAATACCAGTATAACGATCTGCAGCAGGTCAGGTTTCTGGTCGGACATATCAGTTCTTTAATGGTTTGAGCCACTCCTTGTCGACTCCGATATAATTTCCGGCGATGGCTGCGTCAATGTGTAACTGGATGCCTGCACGCATTTCTTCGGTCACGCGCAGCCAACCGAACATTTTTGCGACCAGTGGTATGGCCGCATCTGCCTGTATGGCAATTGCTTCTGCCACGATTTCTTTGATGGCTTCCAACATTTCTTCGGGAGCGATCAGGTCGAGTTTGCGCGACGAAGAAGGCAATAGACTACGATCACGGACCTCTGCTGTCTGTATAGGCGCTATCCAGAGAAAATCGCCTTTCATGCTGATTTTTGCCTGTGATTGGGCATATGACGCTGCGGTGAAGAGTGTGTCGCGTATACGGCTGCCGACGCGTGCAATGCCTGCCGATTCGGTAATCCGCCTTGCCACTTCGTCAAAATGTACAGGGCTCTCGATGCGCACGATCTCTTCGATCCAGTGCGCCAACCTACCTACAGGGCATAGGTGTAATTCAATACCCACCAATGATTCGTTTAACCTACCTGTTGTATAATATACTGGGGTATTGTTTTCGACTATAGCGGTCTCACGTATTATGGCCTGCGCCGCTTCCTGCAATTCTTTTTCCTTATCCTGTTCTGCATCGTCAACTTCCAACACGACGCGCGCTTTTTCAATCGCTTCAATCACACGCTTCAGTTCCTGATCGGGATTGCGGAACCAGTCAGTACTCCATATCCTGTGGATCTTCCAGCCAATGCCTTCCAGTACCTGCTGACGCAATCGGTCACGATCGCGGGCTGACCTTGCACTATGGTACGCAGCACCATCGCATTCGATTCCTATCAAATATCTGCCTGGATTCTGCGGATCAACGATAGCGAGATCGAGATAGAAACCATGCGAGCCTACCTGGCTGCGCACTGTGTATCCTGCAGTGGACAGTTTTTGCGCGACCACTTCTTCGAAAGGGCTTTGCGGCCCCAGTACGCTTTCTTCGATCATTCGGAGCTTGCCGTGCTGGGCGAAATAGAGAAACTCCTTCAGTGTCCTGATGCCAATGCTTTTTGTCCTTGCCAGATCAATGTCATCCGATGTAATATTTGTAAATACTTCGCAACGCATCTTCGCTCTTGTAATAAGCACGTTCAATCTTCTTTCGCCACCATCATGTGTCAGTGGTCCAAAAGACATAGCGACATAGCCCTCGGCCGTTTTACCATAACCGATGCTTATAAATATCACATCGCGTTCATCACCCTGCACATTCTCCAGGTTCTTGACAAAGAAGGGTTCGCTTGAGTGACCGTTGAAAAAAGTTTCGAGTTCGGGTCGCTGGCGACGTTTTAGTTCAAGTGCATTGAGGATCGCTTCTTTCTGCGAAGTGCTGAATGCAACTACTCCTAAGCTTTGTTTAGGATGTAATTGTGCATGTTCCATCACGGCTCCGGCAACTGCTTCTGCTTCCAGCGCATTGGTGCGTGTCTTGCCGCGGTCGTACGTTGTGTTGGGGAGGTGGTGGTAAACGAGACCTAACCTGTGGCGGGAACCGGGACTTGGAAATATGACGAGACGGTTCTCATAAAACGCGTGATTGGACAGCGTGATGAGTGATTCATGCTTGCTGCGATAATGCCAGCGTAACATGCGTTGCGAAGAACCCTTGGCATCAAACAGCCCCAAGATGCTTTGCATGTCGGCGGTGACATTATCTTCATCATCGTTCTCTTTTCCCATGGAATCGAAGAAACTTGTCGGAGGTAATTGCTTGCTGTCACCGACGACGACTACCTGTTTTGCACGAAGGATCGCGCCGAGTGCATCTACTGGTTTTACTTGGCTGGCTTCATCGAATATCACGAGATCGAATTCGACGCTTCCAGGTGGAATAAAATTCGCAATGGACAGAGGGCTCATCATGAACACGGGTTTGATGGCTTGTATCGCCAGACCCGCTTCCATCATTAGTTTGCGGATAGGTTTATGACCACGTCTTTTGTTGAACTCTACTTTGAGTGTATTGACCTGCCCACCCGCGTCACTGCGGGGGATCGCAGTATAATGCACCAATGCCACTTTTGCGCGGTTGTATTGCTGCAAGAGTCTGTCCATTTCACGGAAGCGGCGAATCACTTCTTCATGGCTCGCGCGTTCAAACCGGCGCAACGCGGAATATTTTTCGACAGCGTGTGTAAGTAAATATTCAAAGTATGTTTTGCGCACAGCAGTACGTAAATATTGTCCTGCATCTTTCCATTCTATGCTGTGATCGACCAGATAGTCAAAACCTTCATCGTGCGCTATCTCGCTTAAGTTGTTCCATGCGATGACCTTATGGATATCGGGAAGGGTAGCGCTCCAGGTCTGGTACTTTGTTAGCTGCTCCGCATACTCCATTTCATTTACCTGCATCTTTGCAATCGCATTCCATGCTTCTGTTAATCGAGAATGTTGCTTTAATGTATTGGTCAAGGCGTTGTGGAGATCGGCCATTTCCCGGCGATCGAATTTTTTTGCCAACAGTTCGAGTAACTGCGAATGAACCTCATTCACAGCGATGCATCTGTGAACACGCGCGAGGTAAGCGACACATGTTTTTAATTCACTAAAATCAGCTTTTGGAAATAACCTTTCACCAAAGAGCGTATTGCTGAGCGACTGGCTTCCTGCTATCTGCGAAGAAAGGCGTTGCGTCTCTAAAATGGTATCAACCAATTCAAGCCGCATGGCGTGGGAAGAAGGGAGAGGTACTTTACACAATCCTTTCAATTTTTTGATGGCGCGGTTGTAATCGCCTTTGATAAACCGGTACCATTTGTCACCATAGGCCAAGAGGTTGCTCCGCACTTCAATCATTGATTCTTTCCACCCTTCGGGTATCAGGTCAGATTCCAGTTTTTCCCTGGCAGGCCAGAAAGCGGCGTGCATGTCGAGAAGGGCTGCAATCTCAGTTTCACGGTCTTTCCAGGAAGGGTGTTCGAGAGCAAGCCCGCCCAGTTGCGGTGCGAGCGATGCGGCAAGTAATGTGGGTACCATTTTCTCCATACCGATCCTGCCTACCGGTACCACGACGGCAACAATGGCTGCGGACTGTTGCGCATATTGCATGAGGGAGGTAACACTGCTGACCAGATCAGCCAGCAAAGCCTGCATCTGTTCTTCTACTTTTGGCATGAGCATGGTGAGTTCGCTGCCCCAGAAACCCAGTTGTGACGGTACGCCGATCTCCTTCAGCCTCGCTTGGATCTTTTCACAGAAAGCTTCCGCCCTGACCAGGCGCTGGTCATCCCAATTCTCCAGGTTGGTGATCTTTATCTCCGGTAACACAAGCCCCTGTGCTGCGTCGCGGATTTGTAGTAAATGCCCGATGACAGTATGAACCGACATACCGCTCACGCGAACCACACTATTGACTGCTTCACAATACGCGTTGAGCTCATCTCTGCAACTATCCAGCAAAGCTAATTCCTGTTGTAAGCCTTCAAGTGTTGGCTTGCCTAGTTCGAGTATTCGTTTGAGTTCGTCGTGCAGTATCTTCTTGTTCGATTTATGGCTGTGCAGTTCAAGGCAGGCTTCTCCAAGATGGATGGTGTCGAGCCTGCGCTTTACCACTTCCAATGCAGCCATTTTTTCTGCGACAAATAATACCTTTTTATTGTTGCCCACCGCGTCAGCTATCAGGTTGGTGATGGTTTGTGATTTACCTGTGCCCGGCGGCCCTTGGATCACGAGATCCTTGCCCTGACGTACGGCCAGCATAGACAATATTTGCGAACTGTCCGCGTCAACCACCTGGAACAACTGATCTGCTGGTGTGTCGCGATCAATAAAAACCGATTCATCATGCTGAAGAGGGACGTTTACAAAACCTTCGCCGAACAACTGATTGAGTATTGGATGTGCAACTGGCTTTTTGTCTTCGGGCCATTTAGTAATATCGAGGTCGTGGTAGATCATGAATTTGCCAAAAGAGAAGAACCCAAGTTGAATATTGTCGTACTGTACTTTCCAGTTCGGCATTTTTGCTATAATCTCTTCAATGCCTTTGAAATATGTAGTGATGTCAAAATCATCCGGTTCAGGGAAAGCGGGAATTCCTAAATTAAAATCGGCTTTGAGTTTTGCTTCCAGGGAAATGTTTGCCAGGATATCATTGCCTGTATAAGTAAGACTAAAGCGATCTCGTGCGCTTGAACGCTGCAATTCAACCGGTAACAACACCAACGGCGCCAGCCGTTTTTCCTTGCTGTTCTCTGATTCATGCCATTCAAGCATCCCGAGCGCGAGGAAGAGTGCATTTACACCCTGTTCTTCGATGAATGTCCGTGCAGCATAATAGGTGTTCAGCAGTTTGTACTGCAAAGAAGTATCAGATTCGTTGGTCTGTAGCTTATTATCTGAATATTTGTCCTCCAAGTCTTCTTGTGACAGTTCAGGTAGCAGCAGTTCTTCCAGGCCTGTTTCGCCCTTTTTTGTAGCACGACCCGCGAAACTCATATTCTTCTGAGAGCCGACCAGTAATTGCCAGATTTTGTCAGACCGCTCGTCTATTATAGAAAGACCACGTGCAGCCGGTTGGCGGTAGTTCAATAACGGGTTCCTTAATCCGAGATCAAGTAATTCTTTGCGTGCAGCTTCCAGCCGCGCAGTGAGGGTGTCCTGCATTGGATTGCATTTAGTTTTGGATTGGGGGAAGGCAGTAAAGTAAGTAATAAATAGAAAATTCTCTACGATTTCGATCAACAGCGTGTATTAATCTCTCTCTAATTGTCAGTTCGGCGATAAACAATTGAATTTCCAGGATTCTACAAAACAAAAAAGACGCTCAAACTGAGCGCCTTTTGTACCCGGGAGGAGGACACAACCCAACAATGCAATGATTATCAATTACTTGACTTATTTGCAAAGATTAAAGCCGCCAGTTAGGCAGCTATAGATAGACCACGGGTATTTAGAAATATGGTTAAGTAGTTTCCTGCATATTCATTTCTGCCACGAGTCGCGCTACTTCATTTTGAAGTAGCGTTCTCACTTCATATTTGATTTGATAAAAGTTGTCAAGTACCTGCTGCTGCGATACCTGCCGGACAACCGGAATGTTCTTGAATGACTGCATTTCTTTATTGACGTTCTCATTATCATTTATGATCTCCGAATGAAACATCTTTAGTCTGATCCTTTCATTCGGATCATCAGCCACCATGCCTACGAATTCACCGGATGAAAGCCCGGATATTTTGCTAGGAGGTATGGCAGAATCAAGCTGCGATGAACGGCTCATAGAAGTATCAGTCCTGTTTATCGTCAGGCTCTCCCGCTCTTGGACAATTTTCCCGAAAGTTTCTGACAGCGATTTGGCGGTGTCGCCCATGACCTGGCCGCTGATAATATTGCCGCATATATTGACTATTACATCTGCCTGCTCCCGTCCATAATCCTTGCGCAATTGTGTGAAATCCTGCATGGCTAAAACTGTCGCTACCTTATTACTTCGCGCAGTCGCTATTAACGAATCCATGTTATTAAAAAAGATGGTTGGAAATTCATCGAACACCAGGGCGCATTTCTGGCGGCCTTTCTTGTTGACCAGCTTTACCAGCCTGGAAACGTACAATGACAGCACAGCACCGTAGATTCCCTGCTTCTCAGGATTGTTTCCTACGCAGATTACTTTAGGATTGTCCGGGTTGTTTATGTCGAGCGTGAAATCATTGCCGGACAGCACCCAGTACAATTGCGGCGAGGCGAGTCGCGCCATGCCGATTTTTGCGCTGGCCACCTGTCCCTCGAGCTGCTCCATAGCATCATTCTTATATGCCGTTATAAATGGATTCACCAGTACCTCGATTTCCGGTTCTGTGTTTAACACCGGAAAGAGATCCTGGTAGTCTGCCTGCATCAGTTCAATAGCATGGGGAAGCGTACAGTATTTACCGTGCTGGTACTTCCTTAGAAACCAGATTACGGCAGTCACGAAATTGATGGGTGACTCAACGAAAAAGTCTCCCTGTTTTCTGATCCATTCCCTGTTCAAACCAAGTAAAATGGTACGCGCCGATTCGGTTGCATCTGTTATATCATGCATGGCCATCGGGTCAAGTGGATTGCACCGGTGAGAGCTGGACAGATCATCGAAATTGATGGCATAAAACGACGGGTTAGCAGCATACTTATTTTCATTTGCAAGTAGCCAGTTGTACGCACATTTTGATAAGTCGTCATATTTGAAATCATAGACAAACATTCCATAACCCTTACTCAGAAACTGCCTGATCAGCGGAAGAATAATGAACCAGGATTTACCAGCGCCTGGACTGCCACATACCAGGAACCCACGAAACGGATTGATGATATTTATCCAACTAGATCTTAACTTTTTTCTCAACCGATACTGACTCCTGAAATTCACTGAAAATTCGTTTTGAATCAATCGCTCCTCCTGCGGGAATGTTTCATTTTCGCTGTTGAATATATCTTCAGTAGCCGTCCTTTTTAAAATACGTGATAACCTGGTGCCGCCGGTTAATATCAGCAGGTACCCGGTGCAGGTTACCAGGATATAAATTGTTGCGACAAGCTCGCGTGTAGTATCTAGCCTAAATACTAGATGACTGAAAAAGAAAATCAGCACTCCAAAGGCCAAAAAAATGATCGCTTCTTTTGGGCCTTTGTGATAGTCCTTTTTTCCCTGAATACCCAGTAATCCTACCGCAAGCAATACAACGGACAACAGTTTAGTAGTTGCGACATTTCTGAATAATCCTGTAGCTGAAATATGTACCAGCAGATTATCTGAAAGGCCGGTAGTTAACCCGCAGCCAGCAAATACCTGGTAGCAGAAATAATAGAAATGCAATAAAAGAACTATCACCGCTATAAACCTGGTCAGGTCCAGCGTTTTCCTCAGATCATTTTCATTTTCACCGGTAGACGACATACCATAAATTTTGTCTGATCCTTACCTTGATTTCTTTCGTTTCTTCTTTTTGCGCAAACCAGTCGATGCGGGATTGAATTCGTGTTCCGGTCGAACTAATGCGTCTAACGGCAAAACCCCATTAAATTCTATCCACCTGTCGCCAGCCATTTGTGTTTTCTGCTGTTGGTTGTCGGCACCGACATTTTTATTTGTCGGCGCATTTTCTGCCAGTTGTTTTTGCAATCCACCTACGCTATATGCTTTGCCAATTTCTGAACCATTGCAAACAAGTTTCAGATCGTTGTCAACAAAGGTGATCCCGTATATTCTGCCATCAGCATTTGTTCGGTGCAATACTACGATATCATGCCCTGCTAGAAGCGTCTCAAGTCCTTTCAAAGACGTCGGGCTTTTTTGAATAGCGTCATCAATCTTCAACTTCAATGTTTCTATCAAGCCTGTTCTGATTACAGCGGTTTTCTTGAATATACTTTCCAGTTTTTTGAGCGTCGGCTTACCCGCTATCCTGCTGGCTTTAATGGGAACACCAACCGGTTCACCGTTACTATCTATCGCCTGGTAGAGCAGACCTGCTTTACCCCTGATAAAACTATTTTCGGTTCCAGGATTTGCGTACAAATTAAATTGCTTCAGCACTGCGTTTAAGTGTGGCAGACTTGACAGATTGTAAGCATCTAAAACACGGCGAAGAATGTTGTCAACTTCCTTCTTGATTTGTGCCTTGCCATAGAACACTTTAGCTATTCCATTATTCTGGACAGGTTCTCTTAGGTTCTGCCTGTGCCGGGATGCCTTAACTAGGCCGTATTTGTCTTCGATCCATTTTCTGGTTGTTTCTGATTTGGTTTTTCCCAGGTTGTGTGTATTGATCCTTGTTCCATCATTTCTGATCGTGGTGGAAAGTATATGAACATGAGGGTGTCCGGCGTCCGTGTGGTGGTACAGAAGCCAGGGTTGTTCCTCAAATCCAATACCTTTCATGTAGTCGGTCGCAATGGCCACATAATCCGGCATGGTCAGCCTTTCTTCCGGGCTGAAATTGAGTGATACATGAAGCGTCTTTGTGGTGGCACGATCATTTAGCCGGTTTCGGTCTTCAAAAAGTTCCAGTTTGTCATAGAGATTCAGCGTTTTTAACGGTAACAAAAAACAATTTTCCCAGATACATTGTGCATCTCCTTTTTTCACCTTTTGCTCATTATAATTGAGCGCTTTTTTTAGGCTTATTGAGGTGGAGATTCTCGCGACCATAAGCGGTAAATGTTTTGACAGTTTGCCAGAATAGAATGGGTATGATCCAACAGCCGGTGGTGGACGGCCATATAGGTTTGCCCCCATGTTCTAAACTCTGGTATTTTGTCCAGTGTATGCAGCTTATGAACAGCCTGGTTTATGTTATTCCCGATTGCATGTAATTCACGTTTTAAAATGATCATTTCTTCCAAAAATGCATCTGCCGATTTGTTCCTGTAAAGGATAGTAACAGGCTCCTGTAAAGCAACTTTTCTTATATAGCTGCTTCGCGATTTTATGGTTGTTTTTTTGCGGAGGTTATTGAGTTTACTTATCTCCTCATTATTCATCCGTATCACGATCCATTTGCTTCTTACATTTTCCTTTTTCTGATTCATTTTCACATGGCTTTGCTTTCTCCCGAACGAGTTCCGAGTGAGGGCAAGATGCTCAAACGTGACACGTTTGTACATCTTGCCGCGCTCCGTTAAGGACGCTGGAAGATGCTCGTCTGTAAGACGCTCCACATTTAAGAGTTCAAAAATAGAAAGGTAATTTTGACGAGAAGGGAGGGTGACTAAATTTTATGCAGGGTATGCTTAAAGAAGGCCGTTGTCAGCGAATGAGAAAAAACCTTCGCGGGAAATGATGAGGTGATCGGTAAGCTGAATGTTGAATAGTGCACAAGCTTCTTTGATTGTTTTGGTCATTCTTTCATCTGCGGTACTCTGTTTAAGATTACCGCTAGGATGGTTGTGGCAGATAACCATGGCAGTTGCATTAAGACGTAACGCACCAGCAAGGATAATACCTGGATCTGCGACAGTACTTGATTTTCCGCCTGTCGAAATTTCAGCGATATAAAGCAGGCTATTATTCCTATTGAGGTACGCCACTTTAAATTGTTCAATGAAGTCGATTTTGTGCGTGTTCCAGTGCTGTAACATTATTTTATACATGTCATCAGAATTCCTGATTTGTGTTCTGGAGGTTTGGGGAACTTTGGAGGTGTATACAAAATCTATTTCAGAAACTGTCCAACTATGGCTACTCTGATTCGGATATTCGGGATAATCGAATTGTAGTTGCATCTGGTTAAAGTTTGGATGTAGTTAAAGTGCAATCACGTAAGCCTCCTGATAGTCCTCTGCCTCCGCTAAAGCTTCCTCGTATGTTTCAAAGCGTTTTGGTTCGCCTGATTCATCCATCACAAAGCATGGAGTAGTTAATGTGTCTATTACATAGAAATTTCCGGTGGTGCGATTGCATAACGCTGTTTCCTGTAGATAATAGAGAAAGCCTTTCATGTCAATTGATTTTGATTGGTTCAGACTTTAATGATTTAAGGTTCAGGAAGAAGCCCCTGTAACAGAGCATTCCTTCACTGAACATGCTCCAGAGGATTGATGATCCCATTGCGCAAAGTGACGAGTTGATAAACAGGTCTTGTCTTGAGAGTGCTTCAGCCATAGAGCAGCTTGGTGTATTGTCTTCTTCAGCGTTCTTCAGTAAGTGGCGGTATTCTTCCGTAACGGAAGGCAAGGAATCGACTGTCCTGAATTTCTTCGATTCAGGCTGTTTAATTTTACCTGCGGTTGAAACGACAACCTGCCCGGAATCCTTTCCATTTCCGAAATCAAGCCAATAGTATAGTTTGTCACGATGTTGCCTGTTAGTTTGGGTGGTTACTATTTTTTCAATCTGAAACCTCGTACTTACCGTGTCAACACATGAAATGAGGATGTTTGCCCGGAGTAAATTGGTGGCGTTTTGCTTTATTTCTATTCTTACCGTTTCTGCTTTCCAATCGGTTCCAAAAAAGCGGTTGACCCTGTTTATTAAAACGGCCGCTTTGTTAAGACCTATTTCACTTTCTGTAAAGAGCTGGCGGCCGCAGTTAGCTTTTGACACTTTATCGTCATCAAATACAGTTACCGAGATGCCGGGGTGACCCAGTGCAAGCAGTGATACATTTATCCTTGATAAGGATGTAAGCACCTGGCTGCCGGTGCCACCCGCTCCAATCAAGGCTACTGTAACCGGATTTGTGGGCGCCAGCAGGTAGTTATCTATAAAGTGAATGGCAGGGAGACTATCCATTTATTAATTGTTTGATTGTTTTTGTATGTTTTTTTAAAGACGTTAGTGGAAAGGGCTTTTTTGAACCGTACAATGTTTTGTAGAGTTGCACTATGTTAGCTTTTGCGGGTGACCGGTCTACAATCATGTGTGAGAACCTGCTATTGAAGAAATACAGTTCCCATTTGTTCATCAGCGAATCCAGGTTTTCCTCATGGTCCAGATCAATATTGACCGTACCCATACAAACTTTTCCATCCGAGTAAATATTGAAATATGGTGCTTCATATAGAGCCGTTTGCATCGTAGGCCGGTTATTTTGTTTTAGGGCAAATATTTCAAGCGATTGCGTGCCCGCTTTCCAAAGCAGCGTCGGAACCGGGTAGGTACCGTTTTTTAGACCGGTATTATCCGTAAATAATAACCGCCTGGTTTGTGCAGGAGTATGCCAAATGGCAAATCCATTCTCTCCACTGTCCAGATACAGCACTTTATTGTCGAGTATTGCTTTCGGATGAAGTTGCCTGGACTCCGTAATGTCTACCGCCAACAAGGTTTTTCCCATGGCGGTCATTTCCTGGCGCGATAGGGGATGCGCGTTAACCATTTTGCCGGTGGTATCAAAATCAAATGCTTCTGCATAATGCTGGTCACTGTTTTCTTTACCCTCATACAGCACGATTGACTTTACCGGTATATATTGTTGTGTAAGCAGGTTGGAAATATTTGTCATCATATCTGGTTTAGCGTTTCAGATAATTGGTTAAGCGATGCCATCAGTCTTTCATGGTAGGTACATGAATGGTCTACATTTATTTGCGGCTTATCAAAATGCTGGACTGAGCATGGTTCGTCCAGAAATGAGCGTTCCTGCAAATCACAGTTCACATAGGATTCAACATTCTCCATCAGCCAACCTTTTGTGGTCCAGCAAAATGAATAGTATTGTTCTACATAGGTCCGTTCGTTTTCATCTGGATAGAACAATTCACCTGAGAGGTTTTCCATAAAATGCCGGTTCGGGAACTCTTTCTGAATTTGTTGAAACTCCTTTGCAATGTCGAGTAAGTCAAATTCCAGTGATGTGGCAGGCCGAAACCCTTCAATCATTTTAGAGAAGTTTTGCAGGGTCTTACCGGTCTTAATACAATCATTCAGTTTAGGAGTTACACGATCCATCAGTGTAAACTCTGCTGCGAATTCCTTTTCTTCCTCTTCCGTGTAATTTCCTTCATCACAGATCATGTTCTCCCGGATCATATCACAGGTATCATGCAGGTAGTTGTATTGTTGGAACAATGGAAGTCGTGCCACTTGGTGTAAGAATGCGTACATGCAAGCCAGTAAACAGAAAGTTTGTTTGTTTTTCATGAGGTGAAGCTGCCACAACGGTTTCAGTGGCAGGTAGTAAAGTGTCCATCCGGTATCTATTACTTTGGCAGTTGCCAAATGCGGTCCTTTTTTGTGTCCGGAAACCAGGATCAGTTCTGTGCCATCGCTTCTTTTGTCAATTGCCGCTTTTGCTGTAAGAAATGATTCACGGATGTTAAGCGGATATGGCAGGTCGGTGAATGTCCCTATGTTCAGATTGTATGTCCTGGATAAGTATCGTAAAGACTTATTGAATGAGCTGGTAAACCATGAGGATGCTTCACCCTCCGGACGACCCAGCGCTGATACCGGTGAAAATACCTGTTTCAGAAAAGCATCGGTGTATGGGCCGGAGGAATGCAGCGCCTTTGTTCTTTCTTGACGTAGGCGCTGTCTTTTAAGTATTTCATTTTTTTCAGGCACTTGGCTATTTCGTTGTACTGTTCCCATTCCGGATCGTTTTTCAGGTCAGGTATCTGTGGTTTCTTTTTTGGACTTTTAACTTTGCTCATTATCCTTTGGTTCCAATAGTGGTTACAAATTTGTATTCTATCCTGTCGTTAACGATTTCAGGTCCTTCAATTTTGGCTGTCGTTAGTACGGGGTAAGTGGGTGCATAGAAATTCAACACTGATTCAACGGGTAGTGACGCCTGAGGATCAGTTAATTCCAGTTTTGTTCCCTTGTTTTCCATCAGGAACACGCGGGGGAGTTCGGTTTTGAGTAGCATAACAATTATTTAGTGATTGTTAGTTATTCTGGATCTTCTGTTTCTTCTTCATCTTCCGGTTCATCTTCATATTCTGCTTCAGGATCTTCAGGTTCCTCAGTTTCTTCACTGCCTGTGGAAAGCGATTCATCAGAACTGTCGGTTTGGTCGCCTTGCGGTGTATCGAAGAGGGTAAATGAGCCATGCTTAGTTTTCAGTTCATTGAGTTTGGCAGTTATTTCTTTCTCGTGGGCAGGGAACTCTTTAATGGTCGGCATCTGGCCAATGGCTTCTCCGATCTTGTTTTTGGATTCCAGTTCAGTTACTTTTTTCATCTTCTCATCAAACTTTCTTTTCACGCTGCCTGCAGCAGAATTTGAAGGTGGGTTATTTGATGTGCTGCCTTTTACAGCAGACTTCACACTTTCCTGGTGCTGAATTGCGTTTACAAAGAATGTATTGGTATTCAGGAGTGGCTCTTTCAGACTTGTGTAAAAACCTTTATCCATTTCCTCTGGCGTACCTTGCAGAAGCATAGGGGTAATGGCGTCAGCGGATTTGTCTTTAAGCGCCGGATTGCGTAGTAGCGCCGATACCTGGATTTTATCACCATCGCCGACACGTATGTTTAGTATCAGGTTTCCGCGCAGATTCAGGCCGGCTAACTGCCGGAAGAAGTTTGACTCCATTTTAATTCTGATTTTTTAGGTGTGAGATTTTTATTTTGTTTGGATTTACATTTTCGAAACTGTAGTCATAACAGAATATTCGATACTTGTGCTCTCCGGTTTGTATTCTATGTGTCATATATGACATATGAAACCCAGCAGATTGCAGATCGTCATCTGAAATCACCCGGCACTTGCGTTTGCCTAAATGGTCCTTTAAAATCCTTCGGTTTTTAAGCAACCTTGCCGTAACATGCCGTACAAGGTTGGTGTCATGGCTGTTTAACCGATTATGGAATGCGTTCCGACACATATCTGAACAGAATTTCTTGTCGGATCTTCCACGAACGGGTTTTTTGCAGTTCTGACACATTTTGTTGGTTAGGTTTGTATTGTCCTCCATGGGTATTGCGTGTTATAGGTTATCCAAGATTGTGTCAGGGTCAAAATTTATGATGACACGGTAATCTTTAAGTTTAAGTACTTCCGCAAGCCGTATCAGGTTTTCAATTTTTACATCAACGGTTCCGTTTTCCCAGGTCGATAGTGTGGAGCGCCCGATATAGAGCGCTCCTGCCACATGCTTCTGGTCATAATTTCTCATTTCCCTGATCGTACGGATATTCCTGCCGATTCTGACTGTTTCAGTTACCGTATTCATTCTGTGTAGTTTTCTAAAGGTTCATTAGAATGGAAGATCTTCAAGGGGTTCAGTCAGATCGTTTACAGATGCGGGAACCGGCGTAACAGCTTTCTCTGCTGATTTACCTGACTGATGTACCCGGATGTCAGATGCAGTGCATTTGATCGATGCCCTTGCTTCTCCTTTCATGTCGATGTATCCGTCAGGGAACAGAAAGCCCGATACTGTGACAATAGCACCTTTTGTCAGCAATGGGGCGATGCCGGTTCCAAACCATCTTGCTACATCGATGAATGTGGTTTGCTGTTTAACCTCTCCGGTACCTTTTTTACGATAGCTGTTGTTGATTGCTACCGAAAAATTTACAACCTGTTTGTTACCAGGTAACGTATTTACTTTTGCGTTGGATGTGATCCTTCCTGTGAATTCCATACAATGTTTTTTTAATTATTTAATTGTTTGTGGGGTTTCTTATCAATCCCCTCTCAATACCAATGGAGGGGTTGAAAAGAAATCCCAAAATATCTTTTGCAGAAGCTCAGGTGTTTTTTCTCATTTATTTTGATCATGCTTATATCTTTTCCTGAGAACATCAATGCGGGCGTGATGTCTATTGATTTCTTCATATAGGTAATCGTCTGTGAATAGGGTATTCTGCTGGATTATTTTTAAAGCGTTCTTTTTGTGAATATTGGAAGCTTTGGTAACGGATCGTTTGTATTTCTGTGCCGTGGTTAATGGTTGGTATGGTTTGACTATACCGGGAGACCAGAAATAGGTAAAGCCATTGCCATACTTTTCTTTTATTTTACTATGGATTTTATTCAGTCGTTCTTTAAACTGTTCATCGTTATAATGGTCTCCCATAAAGCTGCCAATAAAGTATTTTTCACGCTGTTCAATAAGATTGTGCGTTCTAGGGAAGACATAGAATGAATGGATACCCAGCGCCATGATTTCAGAATGGTTGTGTGAACATTGAGGATTGACTTTTGCCGGTTTGCCGCTGTTGATATTTTGTTTGTGTTTTAAATTCAAAAAGGGGATAGCCCAGTAACCTGGCAATATGTTGGTTCAACGTCGCCCAAAGGTTTAAATCAATGAACTCAAAGTGCATGGTTCCTTTCTTAAATGCTCTTACCTTGAAATAGGACCATTCAAATACTACCCCATATTCAGCATCTATATTTCGGATGTGTCGTGACAGGTGATGAAACGTTTCGTGGTTATCTCCGGTCAGGAAGCACAATGCTTTGACCAGGTCTTCCAGTAAGTCGAAATAGTTGCCATAACTGGGAGAGACTTTGTTTCCTGTATGCCATTTGTCGGTAGGGCACATGTATGGCAAGACAAACTTTTGTGTGATCAGGAAGTGACTGTTAGATTTCCAGCCCTCCACAGAATAGCGATTCTCATGGTGGTGTTTAGTGAGTCTTTCAAATACCTCCAGGATTGCCTTGTCCATCTGCTGTCCGCGGGTGGCCACCACGATATCAAACATCCGGTAGATATTACGCATAGTGAATGGGATGTGTTGCTGTTGCTCAACAAAGCGGTTGATGTCTTCGCGTATCCCTTTTGTCGCAATACGATCCAGATTCATCTTGTCAAAAATGAATTTCCAACCGGCCTTTTGCAAATCCTTTTTGAAATCATTCCTGAGTTTGGGCGCTCCTTTCTCATTACAGCTAAAAGTGAGTTTTTCGCCATAGAAGCCGTTTAATAGACTATCCATACTGATCCCGACCTTTAGCTGGTTGTCGTACAGCTTGATAGCAGCCACATATCTGTTAACCAAATCGCGGACTACATTGTAACTGATAATGCCATCACCCTGTACTTCTTCCGGATCCTCTTCAAGAAAGAAGCCATCGAATTCTGCGGAATAGTTGCTGCCAGGTTTTTGAATTTCAATCATAGCAACATCTACTTCCGTAGGGCGTTCTGCAGTTGAAAAACAGTTGCCCAGATCCTGCCAGTTACCATACTCTTCAATTGTGGCAAGCAGTTGCTGCCGGTCTTTGGTAAAAGGATTTTTAACAGTGGAGAGATTACATAGTGCGATGACCTTACAACCCGGCGGCGCTATTTCAAAAGCGTAGTTAATGTGCCGATCATCTGCCGAGAAGGGTGGATTCATAATAATGAGATCAATGTGACTGATCTCTTCTGATTTCGTTTCAAGGAAATCAAACCCGATCACTTTGCATTTGCTCTCCAGGATTTTTCTTAATTCAGGTTCCTTTTCGATAGCAATTACTTCAGCAGCTCCTTCGGCTTGAAGTCTTGTTACTATATTTCCTTTTCCGGCAGATGGTTCCAGGATGATTTTATTTACCACATCGATACCTGATAACATTTGATCCAGTACATGATCGGGGGTAGGAAAGAAGTCTTTACCAAACATAAAAGTTGATTTATTGTGATGGAACTGTCGGGAAAGTTTATCCCGATTTGGAGATTTCTTATTAATCCCCTCTCAATCAGAGTAGAGGGGTTGATAAGAAATCGGAATAGCCATTCGGTAAATAAATATTAGGTTTCATCAGTTTGGGTGGACTGAAATGGATGGGTGTAAAAATTGTCAATACAGGTAGGCATTAGTAATCCGAAACCTGCGCTATCGGGATGCTTTATCAGAATACATTTATTTTCCCCATAGAAATAGTATACGAATTTGTATGGGTCTACTTTGCCAAAAGCAGAACAAAGGTCGTGTAAGAGTAAAAAATCAAATCCAATCCGGTTGACATTGGAAAGGGGTAGGGCTTCACCAGGGATTACAGGATCGACATCTGGGAATCTTCCAATCTCTGCCATTTGTTCTGACGTCTTTGCTATAATCGAAAGCCCCTTGTCAGTTTTAAAACTCAATTCATCCCGGAAGATCATGTGACAGTTATGAAACTTGCCATCTAACCAATCTCTGCCTTTAAAATAAAGTTCTTCGCTACTGGTGATAATGGGATCAAGGTGCATTTCTCCAAATAATTCGTTTATCGGAAATCTCACCAGTATGCTGCCATTGGTAGCAGATACGAATCCGTTTTTAACCTGAAAGAAATGCATCCCTGGCCGTAGGTCATCCTTACCACATACTTTGTTTATTGGTTTCATAGTTTGATTTATAGTTTAAATGAATTGTATGGAGATTTCTTATTAATCCCCTCTCAATACCAATGGAGGGGTTAATAAGAAATCTTTCAGACCTACTTTCCTTTTGATCAAGGAACTGAAACCAGAACGGAGCGTCGCAACGAATGCCTCTCCAGGGAACCGGAGCCGGTAACACCATCCCTTACATACTTTATATAATCCGTGTCGGATAGCCTGGTTTCATTCTGAAGCAATGTTTGCCAATGCGTACATTTCTTTAATGGTAACTGCCGGCATAGCGTGAGATATTTCGATAGTTTGAAAGGAGGTAGATGAACATCTGTGATAAGCGAGTAGCTCCAGTCATACCCGAACAGCTCTATATAATCTTCGATGATTTTTCTTTTGCGGGTTAGGTCATAGTGAAGGTTGTAATCAGGCGGCTTGATTTCGACCAATGATGCTTTACCGGTTTGCCAGTTGCGGATAAGGAAATCAGGTGTGATGCTTTTGATCGGAGGAAGTTCTCCCGGTTCAATCGTTTCCAGATCGTAATACATTTTCAAGTCTTCACGCAGCCAGGCGTGGGTGTCCTCGATGGAGAGTACATACTTTAATTCCAGAAGCGAGTCGAGCCACTGACCCTGATAGCAAACGGGCTGATTTGGGATTGTGTATTCAAACGGTTCCATGTTATTTTTTCCAGTTTATCGGGTTGACGCACCAACCATACATAACATATTCTGCCATGCGAGTGGAGGATTGCTTCGGTTGATTTTTATGGAGTGATTGCAGGTATTCTGTGAGCCATTGCTTTCTTGAGGTTTCGGAAGTGAGCCGGCTAAAGTCAGTGTATAGTAACAGTTGATCTGCACTCAGGATGATCTCATCATCAAATACCACACGATATTCCCAGTCCAGTTTCTTCCACTTGATGTAGTTGCGGGCTACCTCGGTACAAATGGTCAATTGCGGATGGTGCTGAAATGCCCGGGGTTTTATTTCGATCCAAAATGCCTTGTTCGTCCTGTGATTGCGAATGAGAAAATCCGGTGTGTAGCGCCTGTAGAATTTTTTAATGGGAACACCCGGAATATTTTTTCCCGGATGGTAGTAAACAGGGATTGGCGCACGCAGGAAATGGAACTCATCCGCAATCGACACGATGAACCGCAACTCGGTCAGCGAATCGAGGGAGCAGCCCCAGGTGTTCAGCTTCTGGCTTGTTGAATACACGAATTTGTCTGCCATGATACTTCCGGTTTAACGATCGAGATTTAGTATCTGTGTCGCGCGTATCTCCGTTACATGGCGGGTATCACCACTATCGTTTTTGTAGGTGCGGTGGACAATACTCCCCTGGATCATTACATGGCTGCCCTTGATGAAGTTGTTGGGAATGGATTCCGCAAGGCTGTCCCAGGCAAGTATGTCGTGCCATGTAGTTTTCTTGAATAGGGTGCCATGTTCATCACGGCGAAAGAAATCAGTAGCCATGCGCATCCTTGTTAATGAGGAGCCGTTTCTGGCTTTTTTGCTGATGGGGTCGAGCCCGAGATAGCCGACCAGTTGTACCTGGTTCTGTGTCTTTTGCATAACCTTTCTTTTTTGGTTTGTAAATGGTTATGCAAAGCTGAATATGAGTGGCAAAACAAGGTGTGTTTATACGAATCCGTTTCGTTTATTATACGTTTCTGAAACGGATAAAGTTTTATAAATTAGGGTATGGAAACCAAAGCCGTTGCTACCGAAAGACAGTGCCTTTTTTGTGAGAAGCTACTGGACAAGAAAATGAGAAGAGATGCCAAATTCTGCGATGAGCAGTGCAGATCAGCCTATCATAACCCTAAGCGCGCCGTAATGCATCCAGACATCAAGAAGATCAACAAGATCCTAATGAAGAATTTTGAGATATTGGTCAAAGCGCTGGGAACAAAGACTCATGTGACTAAGAAACGGGACCAGATTCTGAAACAGGGATTCAATCTTGACTACCATACCCACATCCATAAGAATGGTCACATCTTTGTTTACCGGTATGGATATCATCTAAAGGAAGGTGGCGACTTCACTATATTTAGAGGATATAATAATGCGGTATATATTGAATAGTTATTGGCCGAACAAATCATGCAAGGTTTCAGCAACAACCTTCAGTAATTCCTGGTCTATATTTTCTGCTTTTGGTCGTTCTTCCATAGAAACTATTGCGCGGTAATTTCTTTCTTCGTCGGGTTCAAAGGTGAACGAGAAATCTTCGATGGTTACAATAATGCGGTGGGATGTACTCCAGGCTTGGAGTTCGGCGGGAAGCATCAGTTCTTTGCCTTTGTACCAAACGGGCAGTTCAAATGAATCGGGCATAGGGCGAAAATATGGTGAAAGCGGTTTGCGGCGTCTTCAAATAAAAAATTCCCTGTTAGTTGGCAGGGAATTTTTCTATTAATGCGATGGGTTAGTAAGCACTAGCTAAGGCTATAACGTAAGAACCCTTATTTTATTGTGCCCAGTTGTTTTAAATGGCGCTCACAATGCAGTACAATGAGTTGTATCCATTCGGTTCCCGTCATTTCGCCAAAAAATCGGTGTTTGGTTTCCGGTAACAGGAAATTGATATGGTCGCGCTGGATGTGCTGATCCAGTTTGTTCCTTTCGGCCAGGATCTTATCAATGATGGTTTTGGGATCGTGGGGTACGCCGGATGGAATAAGGAATTCAGGGGCTTCGATCTTATTTACCGTATCAGTCAATCGCAATTGCATCGCCCCCACTTTCTCCTGCGGGTCACGGTCCACCGGTATTGTCCGGCCATCTAGAATGTTATTGGCGCGTATATCAAACAAGAGCAGGTGTTCGGCGATTTCACTTGCGCTCCATCCACCACTAGCCGGTATGCGATTAAAACTTTCATAATCAAACCGGGAAAGGGCTTCGGTTAGCGCTTTGGTATTTTGCTGCAGTGCAATGAGTAAGACCTCGTTCATAATCTGCAAGGTACGAAAGGGTGGGGTAAGGGTTTTCATACTGTTAAGGTAGCGGCAGTGGATCCCCAAGTCAAGCGTATTTACACGGGGGTGTTTTAACACTCACTAAAGTATTTACAATCGTTACACTTTTATTTACAATCGTAATTTGCTGCTAACGACACATCCGACTAGATTCGTGAAATGTAAATCAGTTGACCAATTTGAGATTTGTATGAGATGTTTAGCTTTATACGGCGTCTCTATCCTGGCCCGGGGCTGCTTTGCCTGATGCTTAAACTTAAAAAAGACATGAAAAGAATACTCTTAGTAATCAGTGGGTTAATACTTTTACTAGTATCAGCATTTGCCTGCTATCAGGCTGTAAGACCAACAGTAAAAGAAGATCATTTTGTAGCGGAAGGGTATACAGTCAAAGTTTTCAGGAATGCCCAGCTCCAATTCCCGATTTACTTCAAGGGCCTGAAAACCAGCATCTCCTTTGACGAAAAAAATCCCGGTGAAGCAAAAATCGTTGCCACCATTGATGCAACCACGGTCGAAACCGGAAATGAATCCATGACGGCTCATGCTAAAGAGCCAAATGTACTGGACACGGAAAAGTTTCCTGTAATAAAATTCGAATCAAGCGCTGTACGCAAAACCACCAGTGGCTACGAAGTAACCGGCAAGCTGACCTTGAAAGGCATCATCAAAGAGATTACAATCCCTTTTACGTTTGAGAATGAAATTTTCAGCGGGAAATTCAGCATCCTGGCAAAAGATTTTAACATTACACGGGAAGGAGCAGTGCCGTCAGGTGAGATCAAAATTGAGCTGACAGTACCCCTTTCAAAATAATGAATTTGAGAGTTCCGGCAACCAATATAAGCCCGTGGACAAAATAGAGCAGACAATATATCTACCGGCCTGCATGTTCCCGGTTTGCAAATCGCCCGCGCTTACTTTTTCTTCTTTTTAGGCCTGGGCTCAGGAAGTTCCCTGTACGTGATCCTTACTAGTTCACTTAACCATTTCCTGTCTTCTATCCCGTCTTCAACCAGGAAACTTGGTTTTGCTCCATCATATGGTGGCAACTCTACTACACTTTTGATATAATCCCGCCCAGATACAGTTGGCTTGATAAAGAGCCTGTCATCACAGACAAGTCCTACCAATTTTCCATTTACATATAATCCGTACTCACCAAACATTTTCTTTGCCTCTACAATCCCCGCATTTTCGATCTGACTCAATACAAAATCCACAAACTCCTGCTTTGTTGCCATGATATATAATCATTTTGTTTTCCTGCCTGCTTTCTTTAGTTCGTCCAGATCCTTCTGAATACTTTCCAGTGATTTATTAATCTGTGAAAGGTGCCTGTACAGTAATTCCATTTCCGGTATGGAAGCCGCTGCCGGTTTACCTGATTTTTCAGCCTGACCGGTTACCAGTTCATTCAGGGTTGTTTTAAAAATGACTGCAATCTCTTTCAAACGTGTAAGGCTGGGATCGGTCTCGCCTCGTTCCATTTTCGCGTAAGCACCAGGCGTTATACCCAGTTTTGTTGCCATATATTCCTGCGTGAAGTCTTTTCCTTTCCGGATACTGCGGATACGTGCAGCAACTTCGCTGATAATAGGTAAGCTCATGCGGCAATATACTAAAAGAATTTGTTTTTGTCTTTTCAGGATAGCCGAGAGCGTTCCTTATTCTGTTAGATGTTGCTTTTATACGTGAATAAAGTCTAATTCTTAATTTCAATAACAATTAAACCACCGGTCATGGATAAACAATACATTAAAGAATTTCCAAGAGGCGATAGCAGGGAAATCAAGGCTACAGATGTGATGTTACCCGTAAGTACAGAACACCTCAATATTTTATACAGTACCCTGTCAGGTATCCGCCGGTTAAAGGATATAGTATCACCAACCAAGGGCGATATCGGAAAACAACTTTCTGATATCGAAGCGCAAGGCAGATTTAATACATTTATTAACCTATGCTTTCTTGATTATTTCGTGATTTATAAGAACGCATTGTCAGCCACACATTTGTGGGAAGATGTCTCTGCACTTCGTCAGGGTTACCTGCTTATCTACGAGGTTATTAAAACCTACCATTCCCACAGCAAGGCAATCAAGGAGTTATGTAGTAAGACCTCAGTAGACGCTGAAAATAAATTCGCACAATTGGCGATAAACATCAAGAATTTTAAAAAGGACTTTCAGTATGAAAAGGAAATTTCAGAGATCAGAAACTACACCATCGGTCATATTGAGAATGACCCCTGCAAATTCTTTGAAAGAATAAGTTCATTCGACAATGAGAAAGCTTTCCAGGCACTGAAACTTTTTGGAACAGTGCTTTACCAGATGCAGAAGTTATCAGAATACATCTACGAGCATTACACCAGGAAAATTATAAGAGATTCATCTTTTGGTTTGGCAGGGATGCGGGAGTACACGGCAGAGATAGAAAAACTGCTGAATGAACTGGATAGTCAGGGATTTACTGGCTCCTGAAATTGAGAATCAAAACGGGCATTGATTAATAGTTTCAGGTCAGTCGCTGGGAGTGATGACCTATAAACCTTCCAGAATGTAATTAAACTTGATGGTCAACAGTACTGATTAGCCGTTTTTCACAATCACAAAAATTCGAAGTAAATAGTATGGACCTTAAAATAGCTATTGGATTTCTTGGATAGCATATAGTATTGGTTTGCCTTCGCATTTATCTGCCAGGTATTTATTTTCGCTGCCGGACAGGTATGTATTAAATTATACAGGGAAACCATTTCATCGGTGTGTGATGCAATTTGCTTTCTCTCCTTGTCAAAGACGGGAGAACGTCCTTCATCATCCTGAAAGTGATTGGATTTAGTAACCTGCATTTCTGCCAACTCGATTTTCTGATCATTCGTCAAGGTGTTTTCATCGACAATGACCGTTCCTTTCATTGGCCTTTTAAAAAGGGTGTACCATGATTTACAATGTTGGCTGTCGTTCAATAACATTACTACACGGTTATCCATGTAATCTAAACGACTGGACATTATGATTGGATAGAAAACACCAAAGGCCCTGACCGAACAGACCAACCCGACATTTGGGACATTGAATATAATTGCAGCGAGCTGATAGATACTGGCTACTGGAAATTCATTAAGAAACTGCCGGATGGTGTCAACAAACGGACCGATAGGATTATAATATGACAGGTATTCCCGGTCTGGTTCGGCAGTCCTGAGCATACGCGCATATCTGGTTCCAATAACATCGTCTAGGTATTCCGGGATCAATGTAGCCGTTGCTTCATATGCGATCTTCAAACAACCGAATATAATATGGTTGTTTTTCTCAATTACTGTTACTTCCTGCGAATCAGAAGAAGGAACGATATCGGAAACAATGGATTGAATTTTATAGCCTGTATCTTTTTCAAATTTCGCGGTAAATTTCTGCTTGAATTTTTCAAGCCCCTCAGGATCATTTTCATGCCATTTGGTAGGATAGGAGACTTTCCCAATTGGTATGCCGGAACTGAAGTCAATAAAAGTATGTGGTAAGAATTCAGCTTGAAGCCCGCCGTCAGGCGAAAAACCTACTGCAAATTTCCTTTTATCAGGAGTTTCATAAGTTTTTTTGGCGAAAGGGTTCTTAATCTTTCTACCCCCCCTGCTGATCTGGCGCGAAACCCTTTCAATACTTATTGATGGTGAATTTACAAATGGCTCATCAATGTGTTTGCCCAGCCATGTATTGCACGTACTACACACGCTATGAATTACCCAATCACCACCTATCGTTTCTGGAAAAACATGTTCACGAGAAAAAGTTTCCTTTATTTCCCGGCAAATGATACAGATCTTAGGTTCGTTCACGATGCAAATTTATGATGTAATTATTTTTTATTAAACCAGGATTAAAATAGCCTTAATCTCGAAATTGATGCAGCTTTACTTTGTATCGGCCTGTCATTGCGTTAGGTGCATGATTCCTTTGATGCACTCTTTGATAAACATTTGCTTTAAGTTGTTCATTACCATAGGCTCTACATACTAACCCATTAGCCGACGACTTATTTATTTTTAAGCGGTGTTACTTTTTATTCTGAATTGCACTCACTAAGTATAGGGGATATCAAGTGTACACCCTTCCAACCAAAACAACTGTCACTGATGTAACGCAGTGAGCCCTTCTTCTGTCACTACGTTAAGCATGTGATTTTCTGCTTGTTAGAATTTTCCTGGATTTATTTTAAAAAGAATGTGACTTTTTAAACTGAAATGGACTCTATATTAATATAACAACCTCCAAAAACAAAAGAACATGGATAACCAAAACGGCTACCCAATTGACTTTGAAACACCGGAACGCCTCGGTACCAGGTTGTATGTAATTGCGCGATCTTACGTACACAACAGTGTCGAAGCAGAAGCAATTGTTTCGAAAGTAGTTTCCTCCTATTACACGTTCACAATGCGCCATGGCCCGGATCACTTTGATGAATCCGCAGATGCCTATCTCATTGGTATGCTTATGAACGCATTAAAGCGTTTGAAGAAGGAACGTGAAAGCTTCTTACCATATGATCCTATGGAGGATTACCCATTGGAAGATGTAAAGGAGATCTCAAGACTCCCTGAGAAAGAACTGGAAAGGATATTTACCAACGATCCTTTAAACCTGTCCATACTTAAACACTACCTGGCAGGTAAGAATTACAAGGAAATTGCCGACATCCTGGAGACCTCCGAGTCTGCTATCAAGATGCGCTTCAGTAGAACCATCAAACCCCGTCTCAAAATTTATTTGAACACTTAAATACTCATTATGACACCTATCGAACACAAAGAATTAGAGCGCCACCCGGCCGCAGAAAAAAAAAACGCTCAGGAATTAGCGTTTTTTATAACCACTTTCCTGGATGACCACCCGGAAGGATTTGTCATCCCCAGTGATGCCGATGAATTCCCGGATGATATTCTGGATTATGCGTTTGTCCAGCGTTCCTACTACATTACTTTTCAACTGATACTTTCTGAATACCAGCTTGCTCATCCTGCGGAATGCTTAACCGCAGAAGAGAAATCTGATATTTTACTCAGGCATTTTGAAATAGCTGCAGTTAATACCCGTACCCTTACGGGTATCCGGATCGTTGGCGCGCGTATGAAGTCCCAACAATTGAACGGCGAGTTACCGGAATCAGAACCCACGCTCGATATTTTTGGCCTTGTTACATCCAAATCACTTTTGCCATCAAAGGAGTCAAAAGTCAAGCGAAAGCAAAAGGGAAAAGACCGATCGGAACCCAATGTATCGCAAAAGAGCCATCACAGGACCCGCAACAAGAGACAGACAGTATAAAATATAAAACTCATTTGATCCCTGTATTTCAATAATACGGGGATCGTTGTTTAATATCAGATACTGTCTCTATGCACCCAATTCAGGTGCCAGCATAGTCCGGCGACATCTGGAAAAACTGTCCTGTTATTTACGCCAAACACTGCCAGCTTAACAAGAATTTTCATTTTCTGCCTTGCAGGAATGATCAGTTTGTGCAAGTTGTTGACTGTATCCCTATTCTCCTCAAGAGGTATGAACCTGTTCGCTTTGGTTGAGAATTTATGTGCCGTGAACCAACCCGATTGAGCAACGATTCTCGCATTGTTAAGGCGGGGCTGTAAAACTTTGGTCTTGGCAGTTGAAAATGGATCTTTGTGTTTTTCAAGGTCCACCTTTTGTTCCTTTTCTGCTTTGAGGTAATAAACATAAGAGTCCTGTTCATAGTAAGAGATTTCGCGGCAAGCGAACCAGAGAGCCGTCAATGGGTTACTGGACCAATCCAGCAGCCGTGTTTTCAAACCGAAGTGTTGTGCATAGATCAGCCATTCCCAATCTGTTTTGAATTCTGTGGTGATCAGCATACCGGAACGCCGCTTAAATTCGGACAGCATTTCCTTTTCTGCTTCAGTAGTATCAGTGGTGGGGTGATCCCTAACTGCAGTCGGCAGCAAAGTATCGTCGTTTGGTTGTCCTCGAAAAAGTGAAATTCCTTTTCCGAGTTCGGGGATCGCGTCAATAAATTTGAGAAAGCTGGCAAACGAAGTTATCCGAGTTGTTTCCATAGATCAGGGTTTCACCCAGAGCTTTAATTGTGAAATGAGTTGTTTATTCAGATAGCGTTCCTGCCATTCGGTTTCTGTTGAAAGATGGCTCCAGGGTTTTTCTCCCTTGTCAAATTTGTCTTTTACATATGCCCGATACCGGTAATGTTCATAGGTTGACAGGCAGGCGACAGCGTATGCTTCTGCGAGTTCACGTGAACCGTGAATGACAACGAAATTTTCATCGTTGTCCTCACTGGCAGCTTTAGAATAGTTGTGCGAACCGGTGATCACTTTGCTATCATCGGTAAAAGGATCGATCACGATCATCTTTGCATGAGTGATCGCGTGGCCCATTGCGGGTGAATCAGGCCTGGATAGAAATTCTTTACGTGTGACTTCCTTTAGCCAACTGCCGAAGTCCTCACCAATTCCATCCGGTTGGATCAGTGCTGTGGTATATTCCCGGCTGTTGGTATCTATATCCTGCAACGTAAATGCTTCCCTGTTCGAGGGAATCAATGTGCTTACCACCCCTTTGACACTGATTGTTGCAGCTTTGGTCAGCATCGTGGCGAGAGGTTCCGGTCCAGGCTGGAAAAAAACATACAATATCATTTGTTTCGCTTCGCTGACAAGTTTCATCACTGCTTTCAGATCGGGCCCCTTTTTCTTTTCCTTTTTTTCGGGGTTACGCATCCTTGTAAACCAGATATCCGCATTGCCCACCGTTCTAGGTGATTTATCATTGGCGTTAACCAGTTCATCTGTAAATGAACCTCCCGCATCTGCCAGCCTGTCCCATTGATCCGAGAACGCGGCGGCAATCTTCGGATCGTTGATCATAATGCCGTTATTCAGCTGTGTACACAGACCGCTTGAACTCCAGTTGGTACTGCCGGTAAAGCATTTCGTTGCTTTTCCGGTCTTGTTGTTATAGATGACTGCAAACTTGTTATGTCCCAGGCCTTTGCCTTCGAGTAACCGGTCCCTTACGTCGACCTTTGCCTTTTTGAGCGCCGCCCGAGCCGTTTTATTTCCGTCACCTTTTTCGTCTGACCCGTTTGACAATACAATATGCCCTCTTCCCCTGAGAAGTTTCAATTTATCTATCAGTTCATTGTCTGTCAATTCATAGAGTGCCGCATAGAATTCAAGGTTTACGTCCTCAATGACCTCGTCCAGCATGTTCAGTATCACCGTTCTTAATTCACCGGCCAGGAAACGGCGCACGGGTTCTTCATATTCTTTTATGTTCTCCTTCAGGTCCATTTTGTCCCAGCCTTCCTGCCGCATGATGCGTGCGATGTATTGCGACATCACATTGCCCCGGTTAAAGTAAGCCTCATATAATCCTCCATCTGTAGAGCCGGTGATCTCTATCTCTTCAGTCCAGCCACTCTCCGCTATAGGCTGCAATTTTGATTTGCCCAGTTTACCGGAAGCGGGTTTGGCAACTGCGACCACCCGATAGCGGACCGTCTCACCATTATTGGCGCCGTGGTCGGTCCAGTTGTATCGCTGAAAAGGCCAGATATCAGATGGACGTGTCAGGTCCTCTTCTTTTGCCTGCTCATCTGTGATCTTCGTATTGGTAAACCCAACACGGTTCCGGAGGATTTCCGTTTCCTTCCATTCGCCGTTTTTATCCAGGCGCTGGCGCTCTATGGAAAAACCGATACAGTTATTGATGGCGGTGTCCCATTTGCCGCTGACGCGGGTGCGCCAGAAAAGTAACGCATCATCACAATTTTTGTAGACAGACAGGTAAATCTCATTGACGCCGCTTTTTTTGTGCGATTTGACTGGCATAACCGGGCATTAAAGGATGGAAAAATGGGGATAGTGGAATGGGGGGACTCTAATGTAATACACAGGTTTTGATTATGCAAGTAGCGGCAAAAGAATTGCAGGCCCGCAAACCGGCTTTTATCTTTGTCCAAACATTTAACTGATCCGATGGAGACATTTAAGCGAATTACGGAATACAGAACTTCTGACCTGACAGATAGGTACGCCCGGAAGATATTGACATCGTTTAAAAAAGTATATGCAGAATATATTTACCAGCGAAGGCAGGCGCGGAAACCTAACTCCATGCTGATCAAGCATACACTTGTCAACCTTGGGCATAAATTAAAATTCCGGGTGTATGCCAACGGCTTAAGAGATGACCTGTTGAATGACCAGTGCGATAAATATGGATTCGTAAACCGTGAGTTCCTGTACGATGTACATTGGTACAAGGATAAGAAAGATTGCCATTATATGCCTGAAACCATTCCGCTGGTGGTTGAATCTGAGTTAGGTGACAGACGAAAAGGGGACAGGAGCGGTTGTAAGAGCCCGGCAGTCATGTTTGACTTCCAGAAATTACTGGTGGCTAATGCAGAACTACGGATGTTGGTCTTTAAAGTATATCAGCAAACAGAGCTGGCTAAACTGAATGAATATTTTGAAGAAGCTATCAGGACTTACCGGCTGATCGCGAAAGGGTCCGCTTTTTTCTTTGTCTGCTTTGATCATAGCAGTAAGATGATCTACTATTGTGAAAAGGTGAAGTAACAGCAACGGTCAATGCCTACGTGGCATTGGTTTCCCCTCAAGTGCGCAGATCTTTTCAAGGCCTTTGGATGTTATTGAAAACTGGATGTTAGCGGTATGGGATATCTGCACAAGAGATTCTGATTCGAGCTTTTGCAAATCCTGGTTCATCTTTTCCCAGTCTGAGTCTGACCTCAATATCATTTCACGTGGCGTGCACTGGTACTGTGTCGGCTTTGCAGAGGACTCGGCGATCTGTGCCAAAATTTTCAATGTAGCGTACTGGTTCAACATGAATCGTAGTGTTTCCATTCTAATTGTATATAACCGGTTTGAGATTTGTTTCGATCAAGGGGCCGATCGTCCGCGCGAGTTCGTCGTCCCCTTCAAAGATCTCCACCCATTCACCTTTATTATTTTTGTCGATATAAAGGCGGGTTTCGATGGGAGCGTCCTCGAAGCAGACACAGAGCATGAATGGTTCGCCTTTCCTGGGAACCGCCGCGTAGACATTGACCGGCATGGTAACACCTTTATGCGATACCTTCAGTTCGCAGAGTTTCTTCCCGGCCATTCGTATCGATGTTGCTGCTGCTATCATTATTTTTCATTTTGCTGTTCGAGGATACGCAGGTCAATGGCGGGACCCAGCAGTAATGTCCAGACCGTGGGCTCAAAGGAATAGATGTCTATCCATTGGCCCTCCACCTTGTCCATGTCCACCAGCCGCTCAAATTCGGTATTGGGGTAAAGCACCACCCGCGTAAAGGTGATATCACCCTCTGCCTTTGCAAACCAGGCTTCACAGGGGATCAGCGAATCCATCATCGGCACCAGCAGGTCGAAAATCTTGTTCTCTTCAACGGTCGCTATCGGTTCTTCCTTCAGGCTGTCTATTATCTCCAGAACGTGTGGCGGCAGATTAAATTCGTTTTCCATACTATTTTTTGTAGCACTAAAATACTAATCATTTTAGTATTTCCAAAATTCTTTCTATTTTTAGGGCATGACCAGGGGGTTATTCGAGGACACAGCACTTTTTGATATTGGCCGGAAGCGGGAGCTGCGGTATGAACTGCCGGATGCTGGATTGATCCTGTGGGAACAGTTCTTCGATTCATCGGAATCGGATCGGTATTTTAACCTTTTGAGGGATACTTCACCCTTGATACAGCGCAAAAGAGCCATTTATGATAAGGTGGTACTGAATCCCAGGCTGACAGCCTACTATGGCGGTCCGAGGGGCAATGAGTGGACACCTATTCTACGTGAGATTAAGGCCAGGGTTGAGGCACAATGCGGGGTGATTTTTGACCGGGTGTTGCTCAATTACTACCGGGACGGTAACGATTCTGTAGCCTGGCACGCGGATACCCTGCCCGCAGATGGCAAACACCATCATATCGCATCGGTGACTTTTGGGGAAACAAGGGTGTTCAAAGTGCGGCACCAAAAATATCCCAATGATAAATCGCTGCAGGCGGATATTCCCCTGACTCACGGGAGTTTCCTGCTCATGGGAGAGCAGATGCAGTATTTTTATGAGCACCATGTTCCTAAGACGAAGAAACCTGTTGGGCCAAGGATCAACCTGACCTTTCGTATCGCTGACTTTATAACCAAGAAAATCCTATGGACCTGCTGAAGCCATTTGAAATCACGCATAACGGGGACCAACTGCATGTGGCACCGAAAAAAATCGGAGTGGATACCGTGTATATGATCCATTTTCCTTCCCGCAGGCCGCCGATCATGCTTACCAAAGCTACCAAACAGGGAGGTACACCATTCTGGACCACGATACCCGAAGAAAAGGAAAAATCCAGACAGGATGCCGCTCTTGGAGAAGCTGCCCAGCTAGGGGTATTAATCACCGAACATTACCAGAAACTCCTGCAACAATCCTGATATTTGCCTTAATGGATCAGAACCAAATTCCCGTTGTCACCCCTTCAGCATTGGTCAACCTCCTTGCCAATGCACTTTCAATTGATGTAATGAAACAAATGCAGCGGGTGAAAGGCATATACCAGCCCGGTAAAGGCGTTTCCTACCAGGGACAATATTATGACGGCTTGAAGGATGAACTCACTGACGGTAGTATTACAATGATTGTTCCAGGTATGGTCCGTGATCAGCTGAATCCCCAGCAAGTCATAGAAGTAACCGGTTATCTTACACGTAAGGTGCAGCCGCTGGGTGCAAGGATCGAACTCCAACTGGTCGTGGTAGAACTGGTATCCAGCGAAGCAGCTTCATTTCAGGAAGCAGATATCCAGGCATTCGAAATACTACAGAAGAAAAGGGATGCGGGATACCTGGACGTAGATGGATTTATCAAAAAACAATTGCTCAATGAAGAACAGGTGTCTATTAAAATCATTGTCGGTAAGACCGGTATCATTCATTCTGATATCACAGGACAACTAAAAGATGCCATTGGTTTTTATGATATACAATTTGTGCCGATCAATCTTTCTAACGAAGCGGAAATAATAGAAACGCTACAAAATGCAGAAGCTGATGTTATTGCCATCGCAAGGGGTGGCGGAGAGCGTCTTGACATCTTTGACAAACCTGCTATTGCCGAGGCCGCGATCAATATCGGGGCCTATTTCATTACTGCGATCGGTCACGCCCAGGACGTCCCCCTGCTCCAAAAGGTAGCAGATAAAGCATTCAATACACCTACCGCGTTTGGTCAGCACCTTGCTGACATATACCAGTACACCGTCGAGGAGCGGAGCCAGTCCAAGGCTGGTATGATCGAAGCCGCTACCAGACAGTTAAAACCGCTATATGAAAAGCAACTAGAGAACGAACGGGAGGCACTCAGGCTTGCCAGAGAAGAATTAACTTCACAAAAGGCACTGCATGAGAAGGAACTGACTCTGACCAGGGAATCGGTAAAAGAAACGGTGATCATCAAAAGAAAGCCGTCAGTCGTGTTAATGATCATACTGGTAATCCTTTCCCTTGCAGCAGGCATTGCCATTGCGATGTTATTTCTAACCAAGTATATCAACTAATTCCTGGTATGCCAGTCCATCACCTGCAAAAATTCAGTTTCAGCTTCCAGTTCGAGGCGAGAAAATTTGAAGCCCGCGCAGAAATGTTCCAGGTTCATCGTTACCCTCAGGTGTATGTAGCCGCGCAGATGGGTAATCAAGAAAAGGGACCTGATATTTTTACTTTTTATAAAGTTGATCAGCCTGGTAAAATGTTGTTATGGTTCAAACATACGGCTCCGTGGAAAGAGGATATCGCCAAGGTCATCGCCAAAGCACTGGAAAATCATTTTTCGAAGTAAGAAACGAGTAACTTAGAACCAATGCAATTCGAGGACTATACTATTGAAGCCATACACCTTGAAAAGGAGGTCAATTATGTGGTCAGCAGATTCGGTGATTACCTGTTCAGGCTTGTGCCGGCGCCTACCGGGTTCGAGCTTTCAAAGCTGGACCTGGCCCTGGATTGCGAACAAGACATTGCACTGTTACCGGCCATCACTATTTACTTAACCACGACGAATAAAATATAAAGACAATTATGTGTTATTATAACGGACAGAAAGTTGCGCACGCGGAGTTTATCAGATTAAAGCATATCGAAAAGCTTGTAGCTAATTATGAGTTTTTAAGCCGTCCGCTGGTGCAGGGGTTTCCTTATGGTAATACAGCCATATTGAAACGGGTGGACGGGCAGGAAGATTTTGACATTGTACAAATGGAATGGGGATTGATACCTGACGACTGGCGAGGTAAGGAAATTCTTATCCGTAAGGATGTAAATCATTTCAGGTTTGGAAATCCTGAAGGCCGAACACTTGAGGAAAGGAAACCCAAGCTGACACTCAATTTTATCGGAGAGGAGATCATGATGTCAGGAAAAAAATTCAGGGAGCAGGCACTGCATAACCGCTGCCTTATGATCTCTACAGGATTTTATGAGTGGCACCATTACTATCCGACCAATAAAAAAACCGGTCTGCCCAATAAAACGGTTTCAAAGCTCCCGCATTTTATCAGTGTCAAAGGCTTGCCATATGTCTATTTTCCTGCCATCTGGAAAGGATGGACAGACCAGGATTCCGGCGAGCATGTAGAGACCTGTGCGAATGGAACGACGGCAGCGAAAGGAAATAAAGGAATGGAGTTCCTGCATAACAGTAAGGGAAGGATGCCAACTATTTTAAACGAGGACCAGGCATTTGAATGGATGTTTGGGGATTTAACCGAGCAACAGATAACTGAACTGGCGACTGTCCAGTATACATGGGAGAATATGCAGGCATGGCCGGTAGATAAGGATTTTAAGAAATGCGAGGATCCGACTGCGATGATGGTTTATGGAGAGGAGGTGCCTTCACTTGACAAGCATCTAGCTACGGTATGATGTTATTTTAAAGATTCGTAAAGGCTCTTGACATAAAAGTACATATGAGGACATCACATTTATTGCAATTGTCAATTTCAAGTTCTACCAACCTGCAGTTAGCCTTCGTGCAGATTTCAATGTTTGTTTCCTGTGTAATCCTGATGATATATTTTTTCCAGCGGCTATCAGCTTTTGGAATTGGAAAGAGCACAAAGGCAACTATGCCATAACGTGAATTGAGTTTTTTAGCATCTTAAATGATGGATCGAATATTTTTCGTGATCGGCTTGGTCCCGGAGAGTACACCTGAATTTTTCCAGTTTGTATTCGACGTTTTCAATTCGAGGTCATATCCCATATACTCGTGCGAAATGGTGATATCGGTCCGGGAGAAGCGGAAGCGCGCCTTACCTTCGACCATGACATCTTTCATTCCCATTTTCTGCAGTTCAGCTGCCAGTTCGAATTTTAGCCATTCTTCAAATTTGGCTTTCTGACGGAGCGCAATTTTCATCAGGTCCTTGTGCGAAAGAATGGTTTTTTCAATAGCATCAATGATGAAATTGTACATAAATGCCTGGTTAAAATAATATTTATACCAGCCTTTCCAGCGGGATTGTCTGCATTTCATTATCAAGGAATGCAAATTTTTTCTCAAATAAACCAGCCAGTTTTTGATTGGCGGTGGCAAATATAATCTGCCGGTTTTCTTTTACAACGAGGTTCCTAAGGTAATCCAGGAATGAAAGTATGTTCAGGTCATCGGTATAGGTGACCGGATCGTCAAACAGCAGGATTTTAGGACCGGACCTAACTTTTTTATGCAACGCCAGGAATATCGATAATGCAAGCGCGCTTCTCTGTCCTGTACTTATCTTGTTCAAAGGGACCGGATCAGCAACGCCGCGTTTCTTAAGAGAAACCGTGTTTGATTCATAGTCAAATGCGATCCCGATAAATTCTTTAGGTGTATGCAGTGTCATGAATATATCTTCTATATCTTTTTCATTGTCCTTGAGAAAATCTGCTAATATATTTGCTTCCTTGTCCTTCTCCAGTATTTCTCTTAATACTTCAAGTGCAGTTTTGATCCGGGTGATAATAGGTGTCAACCCTTCAATCAATTGCTTTGCCTCTGTAATAATACCCTTGGAGATATTGATCTTAGCCTGATCTTCGAGTGCGCTCCTGTAGGCATTAAATGCGTGGGATAATCTGGAGAGATTCTGTTTGATCTCAATAGGTCCGTCTTCTGTCCGCGCAGCAAGGAACTGCTGGACCAGAATGAATTGCTCTTCTATTTTTTTGAATTGGATCTCTTTAAAACCCAGATATCGTTCAGCATCGGTTTCGGTATCCGGGATTCCAAGTTCAATCTGGAGAGCGGTCAGAACACTTTTCAGCCTGTCTTCTTCATTTTTATTGTCATTGTGAATTGTTCTGGCCGATTCCAGTGAACCCGCAGATGCGTGGTGTAATTTTTTAAATACTTCAACTGAGGAAGGCGTAAATGCAATATGGGGGAACGTACTTTCAAATATGATCTTAAAGCCCAATAATGAGCTTTCACTGATCCCAAGGCTTTCCATGACCACCATTCTTGCGTTTAATGAAATTTCGTCTTGCTGATTCTTAGCAAGCGATTCAATTTTACTTTTAAGTTCTGCCTCGAATGCAATAAAGGTAAGAGTGGTGTAATCCGGACTAGGAGTAATGGCAGCAATAACTTGCTCAATTTTGGAAAGCTTTTCTAAATCTGCCTGTTGCTGGAACCAAACACCCTCCAGGCGGATTATTTCGTCGTTAAATGATTGTAAGGCGACGTTATCTTCAGAGGAATTTCCAATGTTATTGATCCGGGTTAACAGGTCGTCGTTTGAAAATGGAGTCTCGCACAAAGGGCATTCTGCCGAAATTTTATTCAGCAACAGATACTTCTTTCCGAAGGACTTGATGTCACTGACAATACCTGATATCTGATCGAGGGTTTCTTTTAAACCAGAATACTGTTGCCTGATCCCAGCAAGTGTTTGGTTAGTTTCCTTAAAAGCACCGTTCAGACGCTCTTTGGCGGCTTGTATGCTTTCATCTGACTGCAGCAATGGATAGGCTGATATCTCTGCATACAGATCGGGAAGTACCTTAAGTAAGTTTATCTGAGAAGCCAGGTCAGACAGGTTTTTTTGCATTGCAGGAAACTGAAAACTGTCTGTATTATCAAAATATACTTTGGCCCTTGAAATAATATCAGCTTCTTTCTCAGACTGATCGATGATTTTTTTGGAGCCTGCTGTATTTTGCTTTGCCTGATCCAGCAAACTCTTTGCTGCGCCTACGCGCTTTATTTCTGCTGCAATTTTTCCCAACTGTTCCCTGACAACAGTTAGGTTTGACGCTTTGGCGCTTTCCATCAGTTCTTCGAGAGTGGCTACAAGGACAGTTGCTTCCTGGAAGGACTTTTCGTAACCTGTAGTTTCATCTATAATGGCAGCAGGTAAAGTAGCTTGCCATCCAATGTCCTGGGCAGATCTGAGAAACAGGTCAAATTGATCCTTCGGGTTCGTTACCTCTTTTATGGCATCGATTGTTTTTTGAGCATCGTTGATCCTGGTAATCTGTTCCTCGATAGCTTTTTCTTTAGTCCGGTACTCTTTGGCAAGTCTTTCTTCAAATCCGCGCATACGGTCCTGCATACGGGCGAATTCCGGTCCTAATGCGATTGCTGAAAGGTGTTTGGTAATATTGAGATTGTCTTCATCGAAACTGAGTTTATAGGCCGCGTCGGAATCAAAATAGTTATACCTGTTAAACGTGCGGTATAATTCATTGCCGGTGGTATAGGGGCTGGAATACCAGGCATTGTCGCGGAGGCGGTATTTGGAGTTGTTGTTTGGCGTGTATTCATCAACAGGTTCTGATTGGCCGTTATACGTGGCTGCAATGCAGTTACCTGGCTCCGGGTTGGAAGGATCGGAAATGGTTTTGCCTGCAATTACCAGTTCAATGGCAGTTAGCAATGACGTTTTACCGCTTCCGTTTACCCCATGAACAAGATTCGCTGTCGTGAAATCAAATGATCTATTAGGTTTGGGATGAGTCCGGTAGTTTACTCTAAGGGAAATACGGGAAATACGGTCGATGGACAGGACAGGTTCACTGGAAACCGGCAAGCTTTGTTCGGCAACTTCTTCTTTTTGAACATCGCTGTTCAGAAACCGCGCTATCGCTTCGGTGTAGTAATTGGATGAGTATACTTCATCCAGGTCAACCGCTCTGAGCTTTGCTTTCCATAGTGATACGATGTCCGATTCAATATTGCGGGTCGAGAATGAGTAACTGAAATATTTATTGAATTCCTCAACAGTAAAAACAAATTTCCGGGTATAGATATCGTTGCGTTCAATTGTGTTTTTTTGGATCAATGGAACGGTATCGGGTTGACGGATAAAGATCAGGTAGTGGTTCCATTGCAGGTAACCTGGGTGGTTGTAATAATCGCTGGATATATGGTCTTCCTGGAACTGATCGATGTCAAATGAAATATCGTTATCAGAAAATTCGATATAGTATATCGCTGCCAAGTTCCCATCTAACATGTATTCTCCTCTGATAAGGCTGGCTTCTTCAGCCATCTTGGTATTAACAAGAAAGGAAGATGCAAGGGTTGAAATTTCTGCTCTGGTCATGGCTGACGCGTTATGGCATTAGGTTTTGGTTTATCGTCATCGTTTACTCTGGCCGGTTTGGGATCGCATACCGGCACTATTGTATCTACTTCAGGTTTGTACCATACGATTATGAGTTTTGTTGCCTGATTCGGGCCGTCATACAGCTCTCGCAGCAGATTGAAAACTTTATAAGCGTTGTCAAGCGTATTGCGTCCGATATATGCAACAGTCGCCTTGTGTTTTCCGTCACGGGTAATAAGATTATACCGTAGGTTGAATGTGCCAGTCGGATCGAGTACGACGCCATCACAATTGCCTGGAAATGGTGAATAGGCTTTTGGGAAAAGATCTGGCCGACTGGTAATGATGTTATGAAGCGTATCAATTTTGTCAAGATAGATTCTGCGTGTGTCATCACCTGAGGGATCTTGTATGAATGTCAGCCTGCGGATTATTTCATCGTCGTCAAGGAAAAAGCTTGTCAATTTGTCTATTGGATGCCATATTCTATCCGCTGGCTTCACTTTAATATTCCCCGTAGAAATGTTTAGTAGCCTTTCCTTGTCAATAAAGGAAATTTGTGTGTCGTGCATTACCGGATTGGTGCAACCGTTCTCACCCAGGAAACCTATAAAGCCATCATTCAGCGGTGGTGCCACTACAAATGTTGATGAGACAGGATTCCAGGAGTAATTTTCCCTCGCGGTAGGACCGGTCCGGATGAGCATCGATGGGTTTGGTCCCCCGGAAATAGGTTTGTGATGACCGATCAGGAAAACATGCTGGCTACCGTCCAGAAAGTAAGTATGTCTTTTCTGCTGCCTGTTTGTATAATAAAGTCCCCGTGAATGGTTCCTTCTGAATTTTTCTTCGTCGGCGAACTCCATATCAGGACTTTCAAAGGCAATTGAGGATTTGCTGTATGGGATCAGGCGGCCGCCATCCCGTTTGACATTTTCACAGGCCCAATTCAAGGAAATGATATCCTTGTTGGTATAATTTAGAATCTTTTTCCGGAATATTTTGAAAGATGATGCCGATGGTTGTGGGTTCATCTGTATGTTGAGGATAATAAAGGAATTTGTACTCCACCGGTGATCCAGTTCCTGTTCAAAATTTGGTGAGATGTTGAAATTGTCTGTTTCTGAGCAGATTATTGTAAACAACGCAATAGATCCTGCATCATTGCGCAGCACATAGACCTCTGTTCCGGGGATGTACATCTCACGCTCAAGATCGCTGGTCCAAACGCCCATATGTGCAGTTTTGAATTGCACGAGCAGTACCAGTATTGGCGCGCCCGTTTCATTATGCGTGGTGTTAAAAACGTAACACAACGGATCGAGTAGTGTATTGACCCCACTGTCGAGAGCGCTGTCATCAAAATGTATCAGAACCTGGTCGCTTTGGTGAGTTTCTCTCAAAAGCCTGAGTTCCGCAGGCGTAATAGACTCACATCCCAGCGCCCATAATTTACTTTGGCCGGGTTGATTGGCCGAACTTGATATTATCCAGCTTATTGCATTCCATGGACAGGAGTATTCGGGTGTTACTGCGATAGAGGCTTGTTCGCGTTGAGCCAGTTGCAGGAAGGCTGTGAAAATCCCGGTTGCATCATCCCTGTTGCCGAACTTGCTATTATCAGCATGAAACATCCCCTTGTGTTGGAGCAGCAATGTAGTATACGGGTTAGTATCCGGCCGCAGACAGTCCAGATCGATGTTGTGATTGCCAATAACCTGGTCAAAGAATTGAAATCTCATTAAGCATGTTGTTAGGTAATATTGAACCAACCGAAATTCGTAAGGGTCGTTTTCTGTGATATTATATTAAGGGGGGTGTTGCAATATAGAAGAATCTTTTGATTCAGTCAATAGCACTTTATTTCATTCCTATAGCCCTTGTTATGTATTGTTCACCGTACCTTTTTTTTATGATGTCGATCGCTTGGTAAAGCCTGATCGCTTCCTGTGTGTCCTGGAACATATTAATCTGGTAATTGCCAGGGATCAGATCGGAAAACCGAATGCCGATCAGCCGCAGAAGGACCCGTCGGGTATAGACCTTGGCGAATAATTCTTTCACCACCTGTAAAATGGTATGATCCTGGTTGGTGTAGGTGACGCTTCGCTGGGTGGAATAGGTCTCAAAATCAGAATAGCGGATTTTAACTGAAATGCAACCCGCCAGGCGGTTCTCGCTGCGCAGTTGGAAACCCAGTTTTTCGGTCATTCGAGCGAACTCGGCGCTTAGAAATGTTAGGTCGGTTGTATCCTGCTGGAATGTCTCTTCCGTGCTCATAGACTTTTGTTCGTGAAAAGGAACTACCGGTGATGTATCAATGCCGTTGGCCTTTCGGTGCAGGTCAATCCCAGGCTTGCCGAGCAAGTTCATCATCAGTTCTACCGGAATCTTCGCAAGTGTTTCAACTTTGTGGACACCCATATTCAACAACAATACTTTAGTTTTGTCGCCAACCCCCGGTAGTTTAACCACATTAAGAGGCGCCAGGTACGATTTTTCTGTTCCGAACGGAATTTCAAGCTGGCCGTTGGGCTTAACTTCATTAGTGGCAACCTTGCTGATCAGTTTATTACTCGCCAACGCATACGAAATAGGGAGTCCTAATTCTTTGTAAATCGTTCTCTTCAGGTCCGCCGCGTAAAGACTACACCCAAAGAAGCGGTCCATGCCTGTCATGTCTACGTAGAATTCATCTATCGAAGATTTCTCAAACATGGGCACCTGATCACGGATCACATCCGTCACAAAGCCTGAGTATTTGCTGTAGGCGTCGAAGTCTCCTTTCACGACTACTGCATGCGAACATAGACGGCGCGCTACGGCCATAGGCATCGCGGAATGGATGCCGAATTTTCTCGCTTCGTAGCTGCAGGAAGCAACCACCCCGCGATCGCCGCTTCCGCCGACCAGTACGGGTTTACCAATCAGCTTCGGATTGAGCAGGCGCTCGACCGATACAAAAAACGTATCGAGGTCCAGGTGGATAATATGACGCTGGTTATCGTTAATTTTTAGCATAGGATCTGTCTTTATAGCCTATTTTTTCCATGTATGATACTTCAAGGCTGTATACGCCAAAATCCTCCGCCACCTTTCCCTTGATGCGGTAAAAACCGCTGCTGTGTAAAGGATGCCGTTTCGCTGACTCGGGAAAATGAACCGTATCGATCCAGTTGAGTTCGCTGTCCACAAAAGTCCCGAAGAACATCATGTCATCGTTTTTGGTGACCACATGTTTGCGCGCAATAAAATAAGCCAGCATACTTATCTGTCTGGCGGTGTGTTGGTGCATCTCCCGGGAAGGAACATATTTCAAGGGATCGTCGTCAACCATCGCAAATGGATTGGTGATAGTAAACCCCATGATCTCCATCTGGTCATACAGGTCATCGGTGGGATCATCTTCCAGTACGGGCAACTCAAAGCCAAAGGATAGATCTTCTTTGAACAACGCCTGCACGCCAGGTGCTTCGACCACCGCTTTTTTCTGAAGAAAATTTGCCTCCCATAACAATGTCTTTTTCGATTTGCCGGTAAAACGTAATGCGCCGATACGGATCAATGTATTAAGTTGTTCCAGGCAGACCCCCGTGCGTTCGATGAAATCAGTCAGATTGATGTATTCTCCATTTGCCTTCCTGTCATCAAGAAATTTTTCGATGAGTTTGTCCTGCAGACCTTTGACATGGATAAAACCTATAAAAACCTTGTGACCATGGATGTTGGTGTAGTGGTCACTCCGGTTCACACACGGTGCATTGATACGACCACCGCATTTCAATAATTCGAGGAAATATAATTCGCGAGAATAGAACCCGCCAAAATTGTTGATCACAGCTACCATGAACTCCTGCGGGTAATATGTTTTCAAATACAAACTCATATAGCTTTCCACCGCAAAGGATGCTGAATGCGCTTTGTTGAAGGAGTATCCGGCGAAACTGACCATCTGGCGCCATACTTCTGCCACCTGTTCCGGGTCACGGCCAAGGGCAATCGCCGAGGCAAAGAATTCTATCCTGACCTCATTGAACTTATTGCTTGAACGATACTTGCCGCTCATGGCACGACGGAGGATATCTGCCTTGCCTAGGGAAAGACCCCCATAATAGTGTGCGATCTTGATCACATCTTCTTGGAAGACCATTACGCCGAATGTTTCAGAGAGGTGTTCCTCGAACAGTGGGTGGAGGTATTCAACAGTGGACGGATCATGAAAGCGTTCGATGTAGGCTCGCATCATGCCTGACTGCGCGACACCGGGACGGATAATGGATGAAGCTGCAACAAGGGTGAGGTAATCATCACAACTCAATTTTTTCAGCAGGCCACGCATCGCAGGCGACTCGATGTAAAAGCATCCGATGGTGTTCGCTTCACGAATCTGGTTTTTGATCGCGGGGTCATTGAAGAATTTTTCGACATTGCGTATGTCTATCTCCTTACCGTGATTCTCTTTGATCAGCCGCAAAGATTCCTTGATGTGCCCAAGACCACGCTGGCTTAGTACGTCAAATTTGTTCAGGCCGATGTCTTCCGCGGTGAACATATCCATGAGCGCAGTCTGGAAACCTTTGGGTGGCATGAACAGCGACATATATTCATAGATGGGTCGCTCGGATATAAGGATACCGCAGGGATGCAGCGAAGGGTTGTAAGGGAAACCGCGCATCATTTCTCCGTACACCAGCATTTTCCTGGTCTTCGCGCAAGTGGGCTTTCCTGTTCGTTGGAAAGCTTTGATTTCTTCATCAGGCAAACCATACACTTTCCCCAACTGTCGGATAATAGAATCGCTTTTGAAAGTAGGACAGGAGCCGAGAAGGGTGACGTGTTTTTTCCCGTACCGTTTGAAAATATAATCCATCACTTCATCACGGTCTGTCCAGGAGAAATCGATATCAAAATCGGGCGGCGATGTCCTTTCCGGATTTAAGAAACGCTCAAAGTACAGGTTCAGTTCGATAGGGTCCACATCCGTAATACCTAAGCAATACGCAACGATCGAGTTCGCGCCGCTACCACGGCCAACATGGTAAAATCCTTGCGCGTCAGCAAAGCGTACAAAATCATAGTTGATATGGAAGTAACTGGTGAATCCCATTTCACGGATGATCCCCAGTTCTTTTTTCATTCTTGCAGTGGCCACTTTATTTTTCTTCCCGTAGCGACGGTCAAGGCCGGCATAGCTCAGTTTCTCGAGCAGGATGAAATCATCCTCTTTCGATCCACCGTAAACCTGGCGGGTTTTATCGGAATGGAAATCCATTTCAATGGAACATTCATCAAGCAGTTTGTAGGTATTCGTGACAAGTGAGGGATAGCGTTTAAAAACCGTAAGCAACGCGGAAGGGGTTATGAATGTTTCGTCACGGCCACAGCAAGTGTCTTTGCTCAAAGCAGACAGCAACACATTGTTATCAATGGCGCGAAGGAGACAATGCAGATAATAGTGATCCTTGTCCTGTACTGTAACCGGCTGCAGTATCACATAATGTTCCGTACACTCAAACTTATAGATGTGAGTGATCTCAGAAGCGCGGATGCCGATGCGTTCATTGGCTGCAAGATCCGGCGTGTCTTTTGTGCCCAACGCGTAAACAACAATTACATCATGCGGTGCTAAAGGAGATACCGGAAATCTTTTTTTTTCCAGCAGGTGAGAAGAAAGAAACTCGTTTATCCACGCAAGACCTTTGTTGTTCTTTGCCAGGAGAATATACAGGAAGCTGTCGCCATTTCGTATCTCCACCCCGAGCACTGGTCTGACCTGCTGTTCGCGGCATAGTTTGACAAACTCCCAGTGATCGTACGTGGAATTGATATTGGTAAGCGCAAGCGTTGAAACCCCGTGTTCTGCCGCCGCATCCACCAGTTGCCTGGTAGTGTAGGTGCCATAGAGGAACGAATAGAATGTCTTGCAATTCAGGTACATGGGGGAAGTATTTACTGACGTTATCCGTGGCAACTTTACTAAATAAATTAGCAATAAATGTGCAAAATATTTTAGTTACTGATAATCAGCCCCTTAGGGAAGGTGGATATTCTGTGACTGAGTAACTGTTGGGGAAATGGTAGATTTGGTTAAAATGATATAATCAAATTGAATTATATGGGATATGAAGATAGTTTCCAGATCAAGGTTCATCGCAACGGATCCGACCATACACTGCATGTACATCCATTTTCACTGGATGAGGGGGAACGATATCGCGTACAGATCGAAACACCAGAGATCATGAACCAGTACCCATCCGTGACGGTCGTGGTCGAGAATGGCGTTGCCGTGTGTACCGATAAAACCGTGCAGCGTCTTAGCCCTGGATTTCCTGCAGCGATCGCAAAGCTGGTTGGTGATGAGATTGAAAAAAGGAAAAACGGCAGCGTATAATAACATTACACTTTATGAGCACAAAAGCAAAAGGTGACATACTTGAAAAACTGGTATTGCTGGTGGAAAAATCGATCTCCCATCAGCCGGGCACAGTCTTTCAGAAAAAATACCACCGTAAGGACAGGGATGGTGTCATGCGCGAGATCGACCTGTTCGTGACCACAACGGTAAACGGGAAAAAAGTCCAATACGCATTTGAATGTAAGAACCATGTTAAAGCTGTTTCCTTACGGGACATTACCGACTTTCACTCCAAGATCGAGGATAGCGGCATCCCGGGTTATTTTGTTACCACCGGATCCTATCAATCAGGCGCGGCAGAGAAAGCTAAAGGAGTTGGAATACAATTACTGACGCTGAAAGAGAGAGAACCGGGGAATGATGATATCGCGAAACTTCATCTCTTCACCAAAAAATTCGAGATAGTGAAAGTGTCGCATGGTGCCAGCTCTGCTTCACTAGACGGTGCCGCACTTCAAAAAATAATGACGGAGTGCGTGGAATGCATAACATATTTTGGCGCTATCGTTGAAAAAACGGTGGTCCCCGTCCTGGCCAAGAATTTTGATGATATGTTGGACGAGCGTTATCCCGAATTCTCAAATATCACAGGTATCGAGCAGCACTTCGGAAAAGATAAAGCAAAGGAGGTTGGGCTTGTATTTGAACATGAACCAGGCATAAACTTTACTCATAACAACAAGGATGTAATACTGTTAAAACAAACAATCTTAGGTCTTCGGGTATGGCATGAAAAAGTGCCAAATGAAATGCTTTCAACAGACTGTTTCCTGTACAACGAATATGACAGCAGTGAGGCAGGTACTCTTTTTTCCAAGTCGGAGTTCCTGGTGGGAGAACAGAAAATCGTTCTGTGTATATCACACGTAAATGGCGAACCGAACGCAAGGCACATGATAACAGCCGATGAAAGTGCCATTGAAACAGCGGTTACGCAACAGGCCGTATCAATCGGCAATGCCGATCGATACAAGTTGATATTTTCTGACGAACCTTCAGCGCAATAAACAAACGTTATGGCAGAAGACCAGTTTTTTACGCCGGGTGAATATGAAGCGAACAAAACGCATAAGCAGGAGCTTTTCGACCTGGTCGCTTCAGAAGATTCTATCCTTATGGCAGGAGCAGGATGTTCAGGTGCGATATACCCAAGCTGGTTCGCGTTTGTAGAAAAAATGAGGGAAGCCTGTGTCCAGCACGCACCTGACTTTAACGCTGCAACCGATGATTTTCTGAAATTTTTCAACAGCGCTAAAGACTGCCTTGGAGATGACCGATATTATACTTTCATTCACGACGAATTCAAGCCAAGGGAAATCAAACACCTTCCTTTCCATGAGACATTGTGTCTATTGCCGTTCAGGGGAATTATTACCACCAACTATGACGTAGTGCTTGAATCCGCACTGGCCAAGGCCTGCGGGATCACGGAAAGCAGCTTTTTCCTTGAGCATGCCAACAAGAAAAAAATATACGAGTACTTTCAATCACTCAATAAGAATTCCGGGTTCCCCAGGAAGATCTTTCATATTCATGGCAAATTTGATATCAATGACACGATAGTTCTTTGTGAAACAGAATATTCATCTAAATACGGGTTTAGCCGAAAAAGGCCTCCTTCGGATTCTTTATACGAAGAAATCCAAAAAGGCATTATTTCACCGGAGGCATTCAATAACTTATTAGTTGGGTTCGGATACGAATGGCCCATCAGGAGAAAAATACTATGGTCGTTATTATCGACAAGAAGAATGGTATTTATCGGGTTCAGCATGAGTGACCCTTATTTCCAGAAAATGTTTGAGCATGTTACTTCTGACCTGAATGCATTTGGTTGTAACACTCATTACCTGGTGCTGCGGACAACCACCGAAACCAAGGCAGATGACATGGCATACGCACGGATGCTTAAAGACAGTTATGGGATAGAAACCGTGTTCTTCAGGGATGACGATACTTATAAGGGGCTGGAAAATTTTGTTGCCGAGATGGGCAGCCAGATACTGCCGCCGTCCACAAGCGAGCCGAAAGAGACCACTGCACCAGTGGCCGTGCCTGTAACCGGCGATGATGTAATCACTGAAAAACTATTTGCACTAAGCGCTAAACAGATCGAACATGGAAATTAAAAGACAAAAGCTGGTCTCGGAACTGGTGGCCTTTGCGCTGGCAGATCACGGCATGGTGGTTGGCAAACCTGGTATCGGGAAAAGTTATTTGCTGAACCGACTTAGGAAGGAATTGAAGACAAAAGAGGTCCTGACATTTATTGTCAGAATCGATAATCTTTCTGATGGTTCTGACGCATCAGTAGGCGGAGAAATGGGCCTGGAAAGTAATTGGATCGAAACCCTGAACCAGGTAAAACTGCCGAATGCCTACAAAGCCATACTCTTATTCGATGCATTTGATGCTGCACGCGATGAGCGGCTGCGTAAAGAAATTATAGGCCAGATTAGGAAAGCCAAGAATGTTCTTTCTGAGAAATGGAATATCCTGGTCAGCGTCAGGACCTATGACGCAACGAAATCCGCGGAATTGCGGAGATTGTTTTCTTTGCCCGGAAGCAGCGGGGAACTGCAGGCCTGTCGAAAACTCGACATCCATGAACTTGAAGAAGATGAAATTATCGCCGGCCTGGAGCATAACAACCAGATGTTGCTTTTTTATCAGAGCAGTTCTCCTGAGCTAAAGGAGGTGCTGAGGGTTCCTTTTTTTCTTGTATTGCTTGAGAATATACTAATGAATGCCAGTCCTGAGCAGGAGGAGGAGATCAGGAAATTCAAATCGGAGATACAATTGCTGGAGCGTTACTGGCGGATCAAAATCGTTGACATCGATGACAGTATTTCAAAAGAGCGGTTTCTTTCTGCACTTACAAACCTGCTTGTCAGTGAAAGGTCGCTCAACACATCTAAAGCAAAACTGCATGAAGCAATCTCCTTTGAGGACAGCGTATTCAATTACCTGCGAAGTGAGAACATAATTGATGAAATATCTGTGAATGGTAACAGGCTTGCCTATTCCCATAATATCTTATTTGACTACGCGATCAGTGTATTCTGCCTTACTGATAATTATGCTGAGATCATTGCATTTATCAATGCTGATAAAAGCAGGCCATTCTTTCTCAGGCCGAGTTTTGTTTATTTTTTTACGGCCCTGTGGTACCAGCAAAGAGACAGGTTCTGGGAGTTCTACTGGAAATTATTAAAAGAAGAGATCAAGGAAGTACAGTTATTTATCAAACTGGTCTTAAACGGCGTCATCACTTCAGAGTTCCATTCGCCCGATGACCTTACTCCTGTCTTGTCATTTCATGACAACGTTACCAGGAACACGGTGATACGGAATATCCTGCAATCCATCCGGTTCATCAGGAATTATTCCCAGGACAGGGATGTCGCCCTGCTTTCCAAATTATCCGAGACACTTAACGAAGTGTTCCTGTTTGAATTTGGATTTTTACTTGACAGGGCGACTGAATCAGCAAAAGTTGGAAGGTTGCTGCAAAGCGGTCCGGCAGCACGTGCATTCCTGGGTTATGTCCTGGATAACAGAACTTCTCCTAACAAGCCGATTCTCGACAGGATGGGGGCCTCCAGAGGCATTGAACTGGTATCCAGAACCTATGGTAGTGATCCCGTGGAATCAAAGGCACTTCTGACACGGGTTCTTGACCTGCTGAAGGAGCCAAGTTTTGATATATGGTATTTTTCGAATCTCGCAGAACATATCAAATACATTCTTCCTGAAGATCCTTCGTTTGTTGCTCATGTCTACCAGGAAATTTTCGCTCACCGCGAAACAGCTGATGAACGAACGTCAATGGGTTCATCCGTGATCATGAATTTTACCAGTACCCGGCGCCAGGACTTTGATATGTGCTATTTCCGTCTCCAGGAGTTCTTCCCAACCTTTATGGCTTCGGCACCCGATATCGCACTTCCATTAGGATTGGAACTGGTGAATACATATGTGATGGTTGACCGCGGACGATTTTTACACATGGAGAATGTGCAGCAATTTAATTACGGCAGCATTGAGTGCCAGTTTTTACTGGATTATTCCTCCATGTGGGCCGACAGCATCCATTATCATAAGCAGGCTGATCTTGTCAATGATATTCTTGAATATATTGGATCGTTACTGAAAGATAGTAACCTAGCATACAAAAAGTATCTCATTGAATATATCAAGCACGCAAAAGTTGGATACACATGGCGGCAGTTTTTCAAACTGGCAGGCGACTATCCTGAGCAATTATGGGAATTGACCTATCCGCTGCTCCTTGAACCGATTTTGATGCAATCACCTGATACCTCTTATGAGGTAAGAAACTGTATCAATCGCTTTGTTCCTTATCTCTCGAATGACCAGATCAAAACCATTGAGGAGACCATCTTCAAGGTATATAGTGATGAGAAAAAATTTGTTATCGCACAGGCATTGTCCATGATACCACCAGATAAACTTCAACTGAAAGCATCCATTGATTTTATCCGTGAGAACGGTACGAGAGAGAATGAACCACCTTTTCAACACACAACTTCGGTTGAAACCTTTACCACAGAAATGTGGCTGGAGGAGCAGGGAGTAGACCTAAACGATCCGGTGAACAAGGAGTTACAATTAGTGAGCCATGAACTTCAGCAATTCAATGAACAATGGATGAATGCCAAACCTCCTGATGAACTGTACGGTCCGACATTTGAAAAAGCCAGGCAGGCATATGATGCATTGATAGAAAAAAAAGAACAGGTGAACCCTGAGTTGTACTTTTCCGTTTTCCGTGAGATCACAAAGACCTTTGCCATTCTTTGCGGCAACCTGGAAAAATTCTCAGAAGCGGAAATCAAAGTGCTCAAAGATGCCGCTATTGCCGCATTCAATACTGTTTCACCGTATGATCGCGGCAGTGGTGAAGATAGTTCTCCATCCCATGGCTGGTCGCCAACACCGCGGATCGAAGCAGCAGAATCTTTCCTGTTTTTCTACCTGAATAAGCAGTCCGAAGAAAACTGGACGCTGTTACAATCTGCATTAAATGATGATAACGGAGTCGTCAGGTTCCAGGCAGCTAAAAGAATCATAGAAATAGCGGATGTTGCCTATGATAAGTATTGGGAAACCATGCTTTTTCGATTAGACAGGGAAACAGATACCTTCCTGTATACGTCACTTGTCGGCAACCTCAAATTTCAGCCACCCATCATTGTAAAACAATGCCGTGAGATCGTTTCGATCATTGAAAAAAAAGATTTCCTTTTTGGGTCACACAATGATTTTCATGAACAGTATGCGGAACTACTGTTATGGTTCATGTATAAACACAAAATTCCTGAAGCAACGGAACTGCTGAGAAAATCATATTCACGGCCAGAGTTTTGCCGGACCATCATATTCAAAATATTTGAAAGGCTGCACCCCTCTTTTCCCAACAACGACTATGTCAACGATCCCCATTTACACCAGGACGTCATTGCCATGGTTCGGTACTATGTAGGGGAGGCGGGGGCAGTACTCAAAAATGTACCCCCGGATCAACTCAATACAGACCAACCGAACACAAAGCATGCGTTTTCCGTTCTCGACGAAGTAATACTGCGCATTTATTTTCAGCTTTCAGCCAAGAATATCAGGAATACCAGCCACACAATCCCTGTCAATCCGGAGAACAGAAGCGCATTTTATTTTATGGTCAAACCCATCTACCAGGAAATCATTGAGATTTCATCATCTATCGCCAAACGGGGAATCATTATTGGCCATACTGCACACTATTTTACACAGTCGTTGAATATGATGTTGTCTTCCGATCCCAAGGATATTCTCTCCATGGCTGCGAAAGTTACCCGTTTGTCCGTAGACGGAGGCTACACTTTTGACTCCTACTCTATACAGGAGATGACAAAGCTGACGGAAAAATTACTGGCAGATCACCGGGACCTGTTAATGGAAGACGAACCGTTCAACGACCTGATCGATATGCTGGACATCTATATGAAGTCAGGGTGGGTCGATGCGCTCCAATTACTCTGGAAACTGGATGAGGTGTTCAGGTAACTATAATCAGCGATGTATGGAAGAAGGAAATATGAACGACCTGCCGCCAAGGAGGATCAATGCCACCCTGGGTTTCTTATTTGAATCCGCACACGAGAACAATGACCTTGCAGCGTTAACACTTGCCATCAATACAGCAGAAGGTATTTCTATGCTACCCTTTACTGATTATGAAAAAGCGGAATTTTATTATAACCAGGCCAATGCTTGGGGCTATAGCCAGAACCTTTCCGAGGATGAAGCAAATCCATTGTTTGATAACCCTTTGATCGACAAACAAATTTTCTTACAGCGGCAGGCCCTTACACATATCAGGAAGACAAACGATGTCCATAAACATTGCCAGATACTTACAAATCTCTGTATCACATTTAATCATATAGGCCGCTGTTCGGACGCGTTATTCTACATCAATGAAGCATTACAGCTCAACAAGGATTTCGGAATGGCCAAGGGACATAAAGGGATGGCTCTCTTCTATTATGCCAGATTTATCTGGGAACCAGGGCAGCAGTTCCTGTTTTTTCAGCATGCATGGAAACACCTGAAGGCTGCAGAATTGTCTCGCGAGGTTTATGAAGGCGCACAAACAGAATTTGCCAGACTGGCTGATAAAATCGAGCAGGTCCATTCGCCTGTTTTGCTGGGTGAACTCCCTAAACATAAAAACTGGTTTGCCTGGCTGTGGCCACGGGAAAAGCGATACCGAAAATGGTGCCTGAAAAACCGGCTGTTCTTAAACCCGCTGAACGACCTACTGCACGATTCCGTGGCAGGCCATGATTATTTTTCACTGCCTACCATGGTAAGACCAGTGAGTTACAAACCCATATTTCATAATCTTTTTAACCAGTTGAAGGAAGAATATACCAGTGCGCGTTTTTTATTTTTCGAGGGAAGGGAGAATGCCCAGCGATCCTATGCAGACAAAGGGGTCACGATCGTGGAAACAGGCGAGTACGCGGAATATTCCATTGCACTTGAAAAAATCAAGATCGCTTTCCGGATGTCTTATTCTCTGTTCGATAAGATCGGCTATTTCCTCTACCGGTATTTTGAACTGGGGGATACTACCGTCCCGGTCTATTTCAAGAACGTGTGGTATAATAAGGGGATAAAAGAAAAGGGGTTACGTGACCGGTTCCAGAATAGTAAGAACTGGCCGTTGCGAGGATTATACTGGATGAGTAAGGACCTGGCGGACAAAGACCAGGATTCACCGGTAGAACCTGATGCCAGGCACATAGCGAACCTACGGAACTATATGGAGCATAAGGCTTTTAAGATCGTATCTGAGGGATTGCCTGATGGGATCAACGAGGAAGACGAGTATGAGATATCCAGGTACCTGCTTGAAGACAGGACCCTTCGTATTCTTCAACTCGCAAGATCCGCAATTCAGTATCTTTCCTTTGTTGTCTATTTTGAAGAAAGCTATGCCAAAAAAGAAACCTAACCTATCGCCATGAAACTAAGTTTTGAAACTATATCGCCAAGAGAGAAATGCATTGAGCCCGAACTGTTGATCACTTTCTCGGTTACTGACCTCACTATGGACACAATTCCTGTGCAGTTTAACGGCGAACTGTTTTCAGACAACGGATTCAAGATAGGAGAGTTAACACAAACGGTCGAGGGAAACGGGCAAAACCTCTGGTTGCATGCAGATGGATCGACAAAGGGAAAACATAACCACCCGTTCACTTTATCTATGTGTTGTAAAATGTCCAAGGCAGCGATCAACTTTCTAGAGAACCGGCGATTGAAGGATAACAATCATTCCAAACATGTGGGGTTCGTGGCGAGGCTGTACCAATCCACGATGCGCGCGAATATGGAAATTGCGCATGTTCATATCAAGGATTTCGTGGCCGGAGGCATCGGACAAAAAGCATTGTACTACGAATATGTCAGAAATTTCTCAACCGGGCCAACGAATATGTGGATACTATCGGCGAACGGTGGAACGAATTTTCTTGAATACCGGTCATACGCCCTGGAACCTGTCGGTATCGCGATCGACATGATGGAATGGATCAATAAGTATTGCCCATATTTCGGGATCGGTGACTATATCGTGTATGAATTTCTTCAACCCAGCAGGCAAGACGGTGATTCCGAAATTGCGTCACGTTTCCGCAAAGCCGACAACGCGATCCTTGAAATGAAAAAGATGCTGGGATACGGGGAATGGAATAAGGCGGTAGAAGCAGGCCGTCCTGTCTTTGAACTGTTCCGCGATTTTGATGCTTATAAAAGCCTGCTGCTTAACAGTGGCTACAACCAGGCGGCATTTGAAGAACTGAATGAGGGGATCAAACATTTTTTCCTTTTCGCATCGAAATTTGCGCATGTACTGGAAAGGAACCGGCAGAATATAACTGACGATATTTCTGTGGAGAAAGAAGATGCTTATTTTGTTTATTCATTCTGTGTCTCCATCCTTTATATGGTCTCCCAGAAGCTCCGGAAGCACGGAGCAGAGATGCCGGTACTGGAATAGTGTCTCCACATCCGCAGCATGGTGATCTATGTGCAAAGTGTATAAATGCTTGTCGAACTGGTCGCCTGATTCCCATCCGGATACCTGTTCCCGAAATGCGGCAAGGTGGTTTGGGTCATCGGCTATCCTGATCATCACCTTTTTTCCTGCGGTTACCTCTGTGGCATCAAGACTACGGTCGTGTACAATTATACCTGTTAATGCAATATTGAATGGTTCTACTGCTGTCTGCCGCTTCAGCACACCTGGAAAATCTTTCAGGATGTGACTCGCGCGTAATAAATAGACCCAACCGTTTTCATCTTGAATTGCCGCCTGCCATGTAATGTTCTCAACGAGGAACCGCGTATCTCCGACTGTCACAGTATAGGGCTTGCCCTTCGCCAGTCCATCATGTCCGCTAATCCGTTCCTTTTCCTTGTAAAACGAAGCGACTACATCTTCGGGAAGGAAAATCGTGTTGATGATATTGACTACTTCTGCCAGGCTGTGGTTGATTCCTGCGCCGGAGAACCCGTATTTGTCGCGATGCAGGACCATGTTCCGAAGTTCTCTTACCCAGTCGAGCGCCAAAAAGATCTTTTTGCCGGGTTCCGCCTTATCCAGGTTGTTGCAGAAATCGTTCAATGTCTTATTGATCAGTTTTCCTTTCCAGTTTGGTTTCTTGGAGGGTATATTCAGGTCAAGACATCTTTTTTTAACGGCCATTTCAAAGATCACACCCAATTTCGACATGGCTTCATCATACATCGGGTAATGATACCACGAATGTGCCATGATGTATTCCGCCACCCTATAGCTTTTGGTTACATCTTCCGGAACGAGTTTGTGAAACCGTCCTTTGATCACATGCTTATCCTTGAATGCTTCAAAGGTGTGGTAGCCTAGCGCGGCCCATGTTGTATCCGGAGTATGGTATTCCATGCTGTCAATAAATTTATTCAGCCGCCGAAAGTGCCTCGTATTTTGTGAGCGCATCAGCGATCGAAATGTTCACCTGTACATTTTCGAAGAACCGCCTGTTAAACCGTTCAAGATAAAGCGTGAGCCTTTTGGCAACCGGCTCGTTCACATGACGGCCGATCAGTTCGGTATATTTCTGGCAGATCCCGGTATAACATGATCTGAACCTGGCTGACCAAACAATCAGCAGCATGTAAATGAATTCAGCGATTGAATCATTTGACCTTTCCCCCAGCAGGTTGTTTGCGACTGTATAGTCAAGTGTTTCCAGCAGCAGATTCAATGCTTCAATTTCATTGACCAGATCCATGTTATCAACAAATGCCTGAAAGGTATCTTCGTTATGAGAATCATAGGGCAGATGGTGATACGCCTGAATAAAATCAGCAAAAAACTTCAGCCCCCGTATATCCCCTGATCGCATCATCCACCTGATCAACTGGCCTTTTGCCTGTGCTGTCTGACCCGACAAATCATGCATACGTATGAGTATAGGTATCGTGAATTGAGGGTCAAACGCAACGAATTTTTCCAGCAGGAGCCATTCCCAGGTTAACAGGTGTTTGGCTTCCGGCAAAATAGCAGGCACTTTTATAAATTGTCTAAAATCTCCTATTGATCCGCCCAATAACAGGTACATATCCGTCAGGTGCCGTCTTTCAAATTCACTTTTATCCTCATATCCAGATATCACTGAATAGAGTTCGGGAAGAATGTCCTGATAATGCTTCCTGGCGCAGATCGAAAAATGGGTGAACAATACCTCTGTTGCCAGGGTCCCTGAACGGATATTATCAATGATCCGTTTTTCAAAAAGGTATTTATCCGAAATATTATTAGATATCTTTTGCGCCAACACCGGCATTTCATCGCCCTGTACAGACAGCAGGCCGCTCATATCGGTTTCCAGCATATCCAATAAAATCGCATCCGGTACTTGAACATCGATCAAAAGATATAACTCTTTCAAAAACAAGGCTGGTTCAAACCAGTTGACTCCACCGTCCTCATTGTCCCTGATACAATTTCTCAACGATATTTCCTGTGTCCGTTGGATGAACCAATCTTTCGCCCATTTCAATGTTTTCGGCAGCGTCGGTTGACCTTGTTTATTTTGAAGGTGCTCCTTAACCTGCATAATAGAGAACGATTCCCAGGGTTCACCCTCGGCAAAAATGTTCACTAATTCCTCGTAAGTAACTGTTGAATTGTCATCCAGGCACAAATCACTTAATTCCTCTTTTACGATTGAGTATTGGAACGGCCTAAACTGTTTGTTTGCAAAATCGTGCAAGTCGTTATAAGAAACCCCTGATTTCCCGACCGCACTGAATATTGCGCGCGCTTCTTCCAGGAACATATCCCTGTCCAGCACAAGGTGCTGGTTTTTTGCCAGATAAGTTTGGTACAGATCAGATAGGTTGATATCGTCTTCCGGGGGAAGGAATTTATCTCCGGTAGCTGCATTAATCCTGTCTGAAAAATATTGCATCAGCTCTCGGTTTTCCCAGGAAAGCTGGTTCTGTATGATTATTACGTCCCGATCGGCAAGCCGGGCATCAAGGTGTTCAGATACCAGGTGATCCAGGCCTTCTTCCGTGGCGAACTCCATGACATGCCTGCTGTTGCGGCCATAGCGGAACATTTTTAAAAATATTACAGTCAACCCACACGTCTCAGCGAAAAATTTTTTAAAGGGAGTCAACATGCGTTCATCATAAAAGACTCCTTTTGTACGAACTAGTATCCTGTACACTTTGGGTACGACCTGTTTGTGTAAAGGGTAGATCTCCGCCAGACGTTCCAGTAAGCGGGTCAGTTCTTCCAGGTCAAGGTGAAAGTTTTGCGAATTATGTCTCCTTGTAATCGCATCCTGGTGATCAATGCAATACTGCAAGAGCCTGATGGCTGCGTATGGGTCCTTTGCTGAAAGGATCAACCCTACCAAGGAACTATAATGGGTAATATAATTCTGACTGTTTGCCGGTTGCTCAAATACCGGTATACTGCCGAACACAAAATCAATATATTCTTCCCCGTATGTTGAAAATTCAAGGGCCAGGATCAGTTTGCGTCGTATATCGTAGTTTTCAATGTCCAGTGGACTGGCGAGTAACCTTGCAAACCGCGACGGGTCACCAAGATCAAGCATCGCGAACGAAATCGCCGCGTTTGCTTTTACATAAGGCTCATAAACTTTTGTATTTATCACGTCAAGATATATTTCAGAAAGCAGGTCCTTAAAAACATACTTTTTATTGCATCCTGACAGAATCATCGTGATATCAAAAGCCAGGTCACTGCTGACCGGCTGTGTTATTTTTTCCTTTAGTGTAAGGATCAAACCGTGATCAATCGCTGCAAAATCACTCAACTCGCGATAGCTGAAATTCGTGGAAACACTTATGGTGAGATCAATCTTTTCGTAGTACGCAAGGATGGACAGTAAAATCTCCCTGCGGAGCGAAGGATCGATCTGTTCTTTTTCAAACCTTATAAACAGTTCAGGTTGGTTGTCATTGATCCATTTAAACAGGTTGTCAAAGAGGTTTTCATTTTTATCCAGCAGTTCAAACAGGAATGAAATACTGTTGAGCAATCTTGGCAACATCTTATCCCGGTTAAACGAAAAAGATATGTGCTCCTGGATCTGTTCAAACGAGTATTTTTTTAACAGCGAAGCGCATAGGTACTCCTGCAGGTTCTGGTGTTCAAATGACAACTGCCCGATTCCCGATTCATTCAGGTTAAGTATGCAGAATTTTTTCAAGGACGCTCTTGTGCGTTCAGATGGGACAAGGGTCACAAGTTCGTTCTCACTGATGGACCGGTTTCCTGAGACGGTCATACAGAAAGCGATCTTCTCCGCTTCGGCAAGGATCGCATTTTTTAATTCGCCCAGTTTGTATTTGGACGCGTCTTTTTCCAATCTTTCAAAGAGCAGCCTGTTAAAGAGTTCCGATTTATTCTGTGGGAACTTAGTTGGATCTTCCTTGTAGAACCTGACGATCCTGGTCAGGTAATAGGGATGATTGATATATTCCTGGAACCGTCCGCTTTCCATCCGTTGCCTGAAATCCCTGACAGAATGTGCCAGCTGGTCGTTCAGATACCTATTTATTTCAGGCTCCGAAAGCTCTTCCAGGAGCCAGGTAGTAAAGCCCCTAAGTTGTTCCTGGCGGAAATCGTAGGCATTAAAGCGCGAAGTTACCAGCGTGTTCACCTCCCTGTTGTTTTCCATGAACGCGTTCAGGTGATTGATAAAGGTTGACTCCTGCTGCTCCTTGATTTCGTCCAGCCCGTCGAAGAGCAATAACAGGCTCGATCCAGGTATTGATTTCAGATCCAGGGGACAGTTATTCAGCATGTCCTCGATCAACTGACCCTCATAATCCCTTAAAAAAAAACGTACGGGATAGACCGGTTTGTCTTCAGCGGAAAAATGTGCGGCCAACTGATTCAGTTCAGAGGTCTTTCCGTACCCTGCTGTGCTCAACAGCACGATCTTTTTCCCTGATAGTTTACCCGATTCAAATACCTGTATCAATGTAACAGGCTCCCTGGGATTCATCAGGCGCTCAACTGTAACCGGTTTGCCTGCTTCCGGGTCGGGGAAGGGTATGATAGTCCTATTAAGATAATCTGCGTATAACGGATATTTAACTTTGTTAAGTGGCCTAAATGGTTTCAGGTACTCCTTCCAGAGGTCTCCATAAAATGCTTTGGCTATATCCTCTTTAAAATAAAAATAAACTGTCTGTGGCATCGGGTGGTTCCGAAGAACAGCTGAAAGACCTTTCCTGTCCCAGACCTTTAGTTGTATATTCTTTTCAGCGAGTTTTTTTCTTGCGGCTTCCAATGCCTGCTCCTGCGCACGTGAATCCAGGTCACAGGTTGTACAAAGTATGAATTCCCGTGTATCCTCTACAAATTGTCCAGTTAGGAACCTGTCTATTAATGTCGCAATTTCCGAAGGGGGAAGGTAATTTTCACGTTTGCATTCTGCAACCGATTTTTTACCTGAGCTAGTGTGTACAAGATAAATATCAATGCCATCCTGCCTGCTCCCCTGGTCAAGGTATTCCCTGCTTTCATATACACCATCCTGTTGTGCCAGGACATCTACGCAGAAACGCTGGAAGGATTGCCAGGACAAGATTTCTTTGTCGAAAGGAAGCAGTTCCAGGCTTTGTTGTATAACGGCTATTTTAGTCAAGGATGTCGAATAATTTATCCAGTTCGTTGATCAGCTGGCCAATGGATTTATAGAAACCAGCCTGTGTTAAACGTTTCCTGAAAAGCTCGTTCAGTTCAGGATCCGACGATCTCTGCTCATACACTTTTTCAAAATACTGCAGTTGTTTTTCACTATAGAAATTTGCAGGAATTCTAACCGGATAGGATATAGTTTCGGGGGAACTGACAAGGTAATAATAGTGTGCGAAAGCATCTTTCTTATTTTCCATGGTGGCCCAGAAATATTGGTCTTCCAGTTCATGTACCTGGCGGAAGCGTACCATGTCATTAAGAACCATAGTCAGGTCTTTCATCAGGGTTAGTTTTGATGTAACTAAGCAGCATCAAGCCCTGTGCCGGTCGCCAAAAAGGGAAAAATTGTCAGGCTGGCCCAAAATACTCCGTGAATACCCTGTCTTTGGTGCACCGCGATTTGCATCATTGTCCAAACATTGATGAAGAACCTGCAGCTGACCATGAATCTTTGGTAGTTTCATCCTGAAATTACTTGTTATGAAAGACAGGCAGCATGAAGCCGAACTGGAATACCGCAAGATGCTTCTTGATACGTATTTTATTGAATACCGAAACCTGCTGGATGAGCCACTTGACGGAGTCATCAGTAAGATCCAGACCGATATCAGAGCGCGTTACAAGCACCTGGCCGGGAAACCTTCAGTACCCTATCCTACAAATCCTACGGATGAAGACCTTTCCCAATACCTGCTGGATTCCCAGGAAGAATCCAACATGATGATGGATGCTTTATTTGTCGAAGATCAGCTTGTTTCCTTAACAGAGGTTAAAATTATCTATGCTTTCAAGAACCTGGAAGTGCATTGTAAGAGAATTACTTTGATTGCCTTCCCGGATACACCCAAAAACAAAATCAAACAGTTTGTCAACCTGCTGGACTATCTTTCTAATGATAAGGGGATAACCATTAACGACATTGAAGGCTTCCAAGATATTGATCAGTTGCGGCATGTCAATAACAAATTGAAACACGCCGAAGATTTTTACGAACAAATAGGGGATATACCGGAATTCAAAACAAAAGAAGGTCTGAGTGCACAATTAACTTCTTTCTATCAGCGAGTGCAACCTGCACCGACCCGATTTATCAAGTCTCTTGCATCTACATTGTTTGATAAAATCGGGTGATGTCACAATAAACCTGATAAGTCCAACCTATATATGCTCTCGTTCCACTATAGTTACTATTGGTTACATTAAACTACTATTCCCATTGCCCGAGCAACACATACATAGTGAGCACAAACTGTTACGCGACCTGGACTTTCAAGATTTTGTAAATGCATAGACCTTCGTTTCCAGCTTCCCTTGAATAAGGACCGGCGTTATTCTTCATTTCTTGAGACCCTGACCTCGATAAATTGAACATCCTGCAATTGTGAAACACTGAGGCTACCGATCCGGAGGCGCCTTCTCCTGAAAGAGTTGGTTACTCGGGCCAGCGCATTAAAGCTCAAAACCGCGCCATTTTTCATCACGTTGCAACATATATCTGTTTTTTTAAGCGATCCTAAGCAGGAGGTAGAATAGGAAAATTTATCATCCGCCCGGCTGAGCGTGATGTCACAAGAACTAACATAGTGTCGGAATCGCTAACTTCCAGTAAATTAGCCGCCGTATGGCCAATTATTACGAGAATCCGAACATATTCAGGGCGGAAGGGTACGAGTATTATTTTACGCGCTTCTCGGACTCTATCATCAATGATCACTTTGACCAGGCACGAGATGAGATCGATCAGATCCTGTCTGGCTTTCATATCCATGAAAGGCAGATCCTGGCTGGCGGCGGTGGCCTCAGTACCATCACTCAAGACCTGGGTTCCAGACTAAGAACAGAGGGGTGGATCAAGAAGAATATCGCCAGCGAACACCATGTAGACGGAAAGGTACTGACCTCGGAAAGCCATGAGGTAGACCATTACAAGTCCTTTACTAGAGGGAATATCGGTCTGGAGATCGAGTGGAATAATAAAGACCCTTTCTATGACAGGGACCTGGAGAACTTCCGTAAACTGCACCAGATCGGGGAATTAAGCATCGGTATCATCATCACTCGCGGAGCCTCTCTTCAAAGGGAGTTGGCGGATGTCTATAGGCGTTATCTGCAGAGCCTCCCAGACCTGGATTTCGATACGATCCGCAATGGTCTTCCCAATTTATCAGACACGGCGAAAGGCTCCGTCCGGGCGATGACCTCGCTGCCGAGGGAAGAGGCGGTCCAAAGGATCGCTGGAATCCTGTGTAGCTCCAAGTTCGGTGCTGCTACGACACATATGAACAAATTACTTTTACGGCTGGAACGGGGCGTCGGAAATCCCTGCCCTTTTATCCTCATTGGTATCGGCGCTGAAAGACTTGAAAAGCATGGAACAGTACAGCAGGGATAAAAGGTCACCAAGTCCTTCGTCGGAGAAAGCATCCAGGACGTTCAGGGCGATCCGTGCGAAGGATACGAAGCCTGAACTGATCTTTCGGAAACTTCTGCAGACAAACGGGCTGAAAGGGTACCGGCTTCACTGGAAGATCCCGGGCCGACCGGATATCGCTTTTGTGGGCAAAAAAGTGGCCATATTCGTACACGGGTGTTACTGGCACAGGTGCCCTTCCTGCGGCCTTCGGATCCCGAAGTCCAACTCAGGCTTTTGGCAAACCAAATTCGAGAAGAATGTCGAGAGGGACAGGGTAAAGGAAGAGCTGCTGAAAGCAGAAGGCTGGAAGGTGTTCGTCTTCTGGGAATGCGATGTCAAAAGAGGAAAAGCAGATCTTCGGGCATTGGTCAGAGCATTTAAAGATTGTTGATAAAAAAAATCTTGATAAAATTTGTCAATATTGAGCAAGCAACTTACATTGCATACCTGTTCGTTCGGTGCGCTGATAAAACGACTTCGTGAGGAAAAGCAACTTTCACAGCGAAAAGTGGCTGAAGCGCTCGATATCGATGTGGCAGTCTTGAGCCGGATGGAGAATGACAACGGACTGCCTCAAAAAAGAATGGAAGAGGCGGTAATTATATTGTCGCGGCTATTCGGGTCAAGTGAAGAAGAACTTCGGACGGCATACTTAAGTGACCGGATCGCAGCCCTTCTTGATGGCAGTGAGCATCCGGAACAGATATTAAAAGCAGTGACAAAAAAAATCGGATCGACAAGATCTAAAAAGAGGAATTAATGGCAGCAATCGACCTGTATAGTGGTATCGGGGGGTGGACACTCGGATTCAAAATGGCAGGCATCCCTGTCGTCGCGTCGTATGAATGGTGGAAAGACGCGAACCTGACCCATAACCTGAATTTCCATTCCCATCACTCCGAGGTGAATATCCGCGAGTTGAAGTTAAAGGACTTACCCAATAGAAGGAATGTACAATTCGTTGTTGGAAGTCCGCCATGTACGCAATTCTCGTTCTCGAACCGTGGCGGTAAAGGCAATATCGCGGATGGCTTGATCGATATGTATAAGTTCCTGGAGGTAGTAGAATACATGGAACCTAGACACTGGGCCATGGAGAATGTACCAAGGGTAGCTGGTATCCTGGAAAAAGAACTGGAAAAAGGCGGAGCACTCAGCCGTTTCAAACATCTTTTTGGCAATATCCGGGTGTATAATCTTTCAGACTACGGCGTGCCGCAGGATCGCAAGCGTATGATCGCCGGCAGGTTCCCGTTCGAGTTGCTGGACAGCTATCAGAAGCACACACCAAAGCTCAACCTGAAAGATGTGATCCGATCACTTGACCGTTCACCGGTCATCGATCCAGTATATAAACTTAGACTGAGCAAGACCGATCTGACAGACCATATCCTGGAAGCCAGTCTTTCGAAAGAAGAAGAACGTATCAACCGGGAATCAAAGACGCATCACCCTGTATATAATGCCATGAGTTTCCCAGACAGACAGGACCGGCCATCACGCACGATCACGGCACTATGTACCCGCGTATCAAGAGAGAGTATCATCATAGAGGACCAACATGGTAATCTTCGGCGATTGACAGTAAGAGAAAGAGGATGTGTACAATCCTTCCCCATTACCTATCAATTCTTCAGTAAGTCCTATGCTGGCAAGATCAAAATGATCGGTAACGCGATCCCGCCGCTGATGACCTTTTATATCGCTCAGAGCATGAGAGGCACCAAACCGGAACGACTATTACTGCCTGAACATGTGCAGGAAAGGATCGTCCTGGCAGAAGAAAGAGCTACCTCAGTCCCTCCTGAGAAAGAAGGTGCCAGGTATCCTGCAGGCCGGTCCTTCTGGCTTGCGATCAGGGGGCTTCGCTTTGGCAGCGGTGTAAGGTTCGATCTTAAGAACCATCACGATAAAGAGACCGGCAACACAAAATGGTCGATGAATTTCTTCTTCGGTAACTCGAAGAATATCTCACAGGTACCGTTGGACAGTAGACTTGAAAAACAGATCACAGAAAAGGTGCCTTTTGTCAGGAGTGGTAAGGTAAAGCAGGAACTAAAAGCATTCCAGAAATTCCTGGACGGAATAGACGCGATCAAAGTCCAGCGCAAATGGGCCAACCTCGAAAAACAGACCATGGGGCCTATCGAGATGATCGATACGATCGCACTCTATGTTGACCGCATGACTGCATTGCTTGATGCACAAAACGAAAAGCAAGCAAAACCGGCCAGTGATTTTGTTGAACAATACTTCAATAAAGAGAATGTCAATGACAAAAGAAAATTGCTAAAGCATGTAAACCGGATATTGACCGGAATGTTGCTGGGTGCTGCGCTCAATGCTGCATTGAACAGTGAAGTGACCATTAATAGAACAAAGACAAAGAACAAATAGCGTTATTCATTTATCGTCATCATCCGTTGTCCCTTCCAGATCGGCTGTATCCTTTTTGGCTGCCATCGGGCCGGTAGGAGAGGTCAGACCAATACTGCCGATCTTTACACCGGCTATAAGACCGTTCACTATACGATAACGGTTGGCGGTCATTCCTTTTCCGGTGATCTTGCCGGTCCCGGTCTTACCTATGGCTGTCGTAGCAATATTATGATCCTTTGTGCTATTGCCGACCTCCAGTCCGATGATCAATATTGGTAGTGTAATCGATAGTTTTGCAGAGGGAAGTTCGCGCGTACACCTTTCAAAATTTGTGATGTTTGAATCGATCCTGTTTGCTACCGAACTCATGGGAACGATGCAAAGCCCCATGTCGATCAAGTCCTGTGAATAGGCGGTCTGGAACTTGAAGATATCGCTGTACCATCTCGACATATTGCCGAACTGCGCTTCGGTCTGTATCCGTAATCCTTTGAAGGATTTCTTGTAATCTGCAGCCAGATTAGAGTTCTTTATCTCGGTGGCGTTTGGATGATATTCCCATCCCAGATCACAGGCAAATCTTCGATCGAAATAAGTATTGAAAAGTTGCTGGATCACGTCATACTTTTTTTTCTTCTGTTTGTCAGATTTACCCGGGAACCGATATAATGGGCAGTCTTTAACCACCTGGATGATCTCATTGAAAGCTAACTTGTATTTCGGGTGCCGTATGATCTCTTCGGCGAACCGGTAACTGTGAATTTTGAATTCCATTATCTTGTTTTGTCAAAGCGATCCGTATAGATCTGGTGACACTAATATCTAATTTTTTTACTTATAATACCAGTGGTCCTGCTTCTACTGTTGATCTGCATCGACTAACCTTACTCAGTATCAATACATTATCCCCTTAAAAATGCTGGAAGGGGTGCTTTATTATTTTAGAGCCGGTCCGATGTTTGGGTATTAAACAGGTGTTTTGTATTTTGCTGACTACTAACTGTAACACGATACTTTAGCCCCCTCAGAGCATTCTTGCAGGATAGTTAAATAAACCTTAGCTGTTTCGAATTACCTATTATAGTCAACTCTACAAACGTTAAATCATTGAAGTATGGAAAAGGATCGAAGGATCGAGACGATCGTAAACTCGCCGAAAACAGGAGAGGTCAAGTCGATCAAGTATAAGGATCAGGATCTCTTTGAAGTTCAGGCTATCCCCTTGAATGCTCTTTTATATAATCGGTATAATGGTAGGATCAGAAGTGCGATCCTTTCTTATGAATCTATATTTGGCGAACTTAACCCTGAGAACGAGGTCGATAAGAAGATCATTGAGCAATATCTTTTTGACTCGGCGAGGAACAGGAACGAGCGTACCATTGAGAGTCTGGAGGAGAAAGGTCAACAGGAAATAGGTATCGTAACAAAAGATGGCGTGATCATTGACGGTAACAGGCGGGCACTGCTTATAAACAAAATCAATGCAGAAAAAAGGTTGTCTATGCCCTTCAAGGCAATCGTACTGCCGGATGAATTACAAGCCAACGAAAGGGATATCATCCTTTTGGAGACCAACTATCAAATGGGTGTTGATAGTAAGGTCGAATATAATCCGATCGAGAAATATCTACGTTGCAAAGAACTGCGTGAACTGCACAATTTCAGTCCCAGCGAGATCAGTGACATGATGGCTGAAACTGAATCAACGATCAATGAATGGCTTAATATCCTGCTATTAATGGAAGACTACCTTCAGTACGTCGGCACACCGTATGTGTATACTCGCCTGGAGAAGCGCGAAGGTCATTTCGTGGATCTGAGCAGTTATTTGCGATCATACCTGAGTGGAAAACGATCCCCCGTTAAATGGCATTATCAAGACGACGATGTTCGCCAAATGAAAGAGGCCTATTTTGACTACATACGCCTAGGTGTCTCAGTCCAGCGCGCCAGGTCGATAGGAAAGACCGGCGCAAGTAACAGTTTTTTTTGTCAGCAGGATATATGGAATGAATTCATAGGCGAACACAAGACAATAAAAGCAATAGTTACTGAAAAGGATTTCAAAGAGTTAAGAAAGGCTGATCCTGAAAAAAGCCAGGAGGACATTGTCAGGGGATTGGATGCCGTTTGGAAAGAACGGATACAGGATCAGCTGTTGGAAAATCTATCGAGTTCGGAGATAGCTTTGAAGGAAGTCATGGAATTACATGCTCCCGCAAAAATACTCCGGAGAGTTCTTAATAGTCTTGGACAGGTCGATCTTGCAATAATAACTGACCCACAGCAAAGGCAGGAAGTCAATCGCTCACTTTTGCTGATCAAAGAGAAAGTAAATAGTATGCTAGAATCGCTTTCAAATAACCAATCGGTGTAAACACAGTATGGGGAAGTTATTTCAAAAGCGACCGTTGTTGCCGCAGTTCATCGGAGAGATCGATCAGGATTCGGCGGTATTGTTCATTCACGGGCTCGCTGGTAGTTACTGGACCTGGGAGCTTTTCTCCCATCATCTGAAGACTACCTGGAATGAGTCGGATTCCTTTGGTTTGGAGTATGAAGAATATTACCCGGAACGATCATTGATTTATCGAGTCCCTGTATTAGAGTATGTTGCAAGGTTCTTTCAGGTGCTAATAGGTCCAGATATATTCACATTGGCAGGTACAATGGAAAGCAGCTTAGGTATAGTATGTAAGAATTATAAGAATGTGGTGATCGTTACACATAGCATGGGTGGTTTGATAGCACGGAAGTTCATTGTGGAATACCTGAAAAAACACAATGATGTTGGAAAGGTTCGCGGGCTGATCACATATGCAACACCCCATCTCGGATCAAAAACTGCCAATCGAGTAAGTCATATTGGAGCAGTTATTGTGCATGCTCTGAATCTAGCAATGTTGGTGTTCGGTGTCGCCCTGATCGTTATAGCGTTCTCGATAAGCTGGTTTTTAGGGATGTGCTCTTTGCTGTTGGCTATCATCTTTCGAAAGAGGATAAGGATCAATCTTGCCAAGCAGGTATTCCAGTTAAAGAAAGGGAACGAGTTCATAAGAACGCTAAATAAAGATTGGCGGGATCTTAATGTAGAGGGCAGGATCGATTTCAAACGAGTAGTTGGTCTTCAGGACTGGGTAGTGGATGTGGAAAGCTCAACGTTCATCGACGATGACAATGTGATAAAAGTGGCCAACAAAGGGCATTTCAGCATTATTAAACCTACCCGACCTAAGGACAAGGCATTTCAAGTGACCTATGAATACTTAAAGAGTTTCCGATCGGAACTAGAAAGAAAGATGGAGTTAGAAGAATATGATCCCGAAAATGATGAAGACCCGGATGAAAATCATGGACAAGATGACGATGATCAAGACCAAATTCAGCAGGGATGGATGGGAGAATAGGAGCTTTGCAAAATCCGATCGCATTGATCAATTGATTCCGGGTTTGATGTATCAATGAATTCCGATCGTAGCTGACCCATGTTATCCGATCGAAACTGACCCACCTTTTTGTTAACTTCAGCAACAGATATACTTCGCTTCAAAATTGAATGACCTCGGTCATTCAATGCAGTTCCAGGATCAACACAACAAATAAGTATAAACAACAACATACGATCATTATATTGATGTATAAGGCTTCTTTGATGCCATTATACGATGTTCATCACAATGATGTTCTTGATAAAACTTAAAGAGAAAAAGGAGTAGGTCTATTGAAACAGATCTATGCAGCAACGGGAGATGATGATGCATAAGAGTTATGCAATTTTTCGCCAGTAAAAATGTGGGTCAGTTTGCTCCGGAATGAGTGGGTCAATTTGATTGGATCGTGCATGACCCCGGAATGAGGTTTTCCTACAAGAAAATGAAATAGAAAATAATTAAAATGTATATCTCCCAAAAATACTTTACTCACTCTTTATCTTTCTGTCCGATGATGTTGACCCGTCTGGTCCGGTGCAAATTGACCTGGCCTTCAGCTGGCGAACTTTGACCGATACATGCGCATTGTTATTGAATAATTATTCTGTTCCTGCTGTCTTGCAAAGTTAATCATTTCACGAATTCACATTCATTTTTCTTCTCATCGATTCACCTTTTAATTCTATTCGGTGTGCGTTATGAATGATGCGGTCCAGTATCGCATCCGCTACGGTCTGTTCACCAATGATGTCATGCCATTTGCTGACCGGTAATTGCGAGGTAATGATCATCGCACCCTTTGCATGCCTGTCCTCCACTAATTCCATCAAGGCTGCGCGGGATACTGTGTCAAGGGGTTGGATCCCAAAATCGTCCAGTATAAGTACATGCTGACGCTCGATACGTGCGACCTCTTTCATATAGGTGCCGTCGGCTTTCCCCATCTTTAGTTTTGCAAATAGTTTAGGAGCGTTATAATATGCCACGCGATAACCCTGGCCACATGCATGGTGTCCGAGTGCGGAAGCGATATAACTCTTGCCGATACCGGTACTTCCTGTGATCAGGACATTCTCGTTGCGATCAATGAAGCTGCAGTCAGCGAACCGCATGATCTGGTTGCGGTCAATGTTACGGCTCGTGTGAAAGTTCAGGTCCTCGAGTGCTGCCTTGTAGCGGAACTTTGCATTTTTGACCTTCATTTCAATGGATCTGTTCAAGCGGTCCTCGTACTCCGCTTCTACGAGGTGGGCGGTGATCTCATCGGCAGTGTAGCTTTCCTGTTTCCCTGATTCCAGGGTGATCTTGAAAGCCCGGTACATACCGTGCAGTTTCATGCGCCGCATTTTGTCTAGTGTTTCAGTATTCATGGTTAGCAATTGGTGACGATTTATTTATAGTAGTCTTCCCCGCGGATATTGTCGTGGTCAGGCATGTATGTATCTCCGGGCGACTCTTTTTCTAGTTCGCTATCAAGGCCTTTTTCCAGGATGTTCTGGATCGTCTTATAGTTATAAATACCATATCCCAAGGCGCGCTGGCAGGCTTTGGTCAGGCGCTCATTGCCGACCTTTTTTGCGAAGCCCAGGATCCCGACACAAGCTTTGTAAGCCTGTTCGGGGTGTTGTTTTTTATCCAGTACTTTTTCGATATACAACTTTACATCCGCGTGTATGGCATCAGCCCAAGTGATGAAACGGTTCGGGGTCCAATCACTTACGAACCGGTGGGTGGAAGCCAGGTGATCTTTATCGGTCGTGTACTGGTAGGCACTTTTCGTTCGGGGGTGAAGGGCGATCCGTTGGTAGTTGTAATACACTTCCACCGTCTTGCGCGTATACATGATCTTTACTTTGCGGCCAATGAAGCGGTACGGCACGCTGTAGTAATGCTTGTCCGGTCCGAGGGCCACATGTCCATTTTTCATGACAGTAACAAAGATCTGCTTCTTCATCTCATATCTGGATGCCGGAAGGGGCTGCAATGTTGCACGTTCGATCTCCTCGAACTGTTGTCGGCGGCTGTAGTTCCGGCCACTGAGTAAAGCATTGTTATGATCTTCCAATGCGATGAGGATCGCGTCATTCAATTCTTTGAGTGAATAGAACTCATGGTTACGCAACCTCGCATATACTCTGGAGTAGCTTATGCGTACCGCATTTTCAACGAGCGCTTTATCCCTTGGACGGTAGGCACGTGCGGGTAGTATGGTGGTCCCGTAATGTTCTGCAAAGGAAGCGAACGCTTCATTCAGGATCGGTTCATATTTACTACTGCGGGTAACTGCAGACTTCAGATTATCCGGCACGATGGCGCCAGGCACCCCTCCGAAAAAATGCAATGCTTCCTCGCATGCAGAGATGAAGTCCTCTTTCTGCTGCGTGTGGACCGCATGTATGAAGGTCAGTTGGCTCGCACCCAACACAGCCAGGAATACCTCCATGTACTGTACCTCACCTGTGTCAGGATCGATCACTGTCATGTTCTCTCCAGCAAAATCCACATAGAGTTTATCTCCTGCTTTGTGCTCGATGCGCATCGTAGGGCTCGTCTGATTCTTCCACTGCGAGAAATAATAATTGAACTGACTGCGGCCTATGCCATTGGGATGTTTACGCTTATATTCTTCCCATAGGGTATGCCTTGTAACTCCCTTACGCCGAAGTTCTTTATCCATATCAGGGAACATACTGAACAATGTCTGCTGACGTTCATTTGGCTGCTGGTCCTGACCCATGAAGAGGTCTTCCAGGTCCTTGTCACTGAGTTCCGACAATTCACCGAAACTCATACCACTTTCTTCGAATTCCTTCAGATACTTTTTGACGGTGTTGCGTGATATCCCTGTCTGTTGCGCAATATAATGTTTGCTTTTACCATGCGCATACATTCGCAATAGTTGTCGGATTTTGACCATGCTTATCGGATTATTGGGCATCAGTTCTGGGTTTGCAGTAACCCGAACTGATGGATCCAGCGCATGTACCTGGTCATTGTTGGTGGGTCAATTTCGTCCGGACAAACTGGGTCTGTTTCAGCCGGACGAAACTGTCCTGCTTCCATCAGACGCAGTGGGTCATTTTCACCGGATTTTGCAGAGGCGAGTTCCTGTCTGTTTTTTTTGTGAATCCTGTCTTCATCTCACTACACGTTTTCAAACGACTGCAAAGGAAATGATTTTTATTGTGTACTAACAATTGTTATTTTATCGAACTAATAAGACATGACTTAAATTTTGAAGTGAATCTATAGCGTTCGGTAAGGTTTTTTCGATAGAAAATTGATATTATGGATCTGCTCCTTCGCTAATATTCTGTTTTTTTATAATCAGGCCAACGATTCCTACGGATCAGCTCTTCAATACACCGTCGCGCCAACAGTTTAGTTATCGATAATATTTCTGCCACGGATTTATCAACGTCTTTCGGCCAGGGATGTGGCGGGAGTACCACGAATACTTTTTCAATTAGCCTTTCGGACATTTTTGTATTGTGTTCCCATTTGACTGTGCCCTGACCAAGATCTGATAACCATGTTTTGTATGCAGCGTCCTGAAGTCCGATCTGTTCCAGAACACCTAGGCTCTTGGAATCTCCGGTATGGTACCGGATCATATTCAGACATATTCCTACTGCACGTTCATTTAACTGCCGGAAAGTATTGCGACTTCCTTCAGGGGTGTCACGTATTTTCAGAATTGTGATTGCTTTTAACTGTATTTCCTGGGCAGCTTTGTACAAGGCACGCAGCGCAGGGACGTTGCCGTATTCAGTAATGCCGCCTTCCCGAGATTGAAAGTTCAGATAGCTTGACGTGCTGGCCAGTACCCTTACGCTCCTTTTACCTGCATGGAGTACTTCTTCATGGTCATGAACGTCAAATGATTCCTGCAGCTTTTCTGACAGTTCGTCTATAGCATTGCAGAATTCCCGCAGCCTTCGTTGTTGTTCGCTGGTTGACAGAAGCAAAAGTTGCGCAGCCTGTTTCTCTGATGCCAGTTTGCCAACGAATAGCGCAACGAGCAAGAGGCCTGCCAATACCTGTATGATCGTAAGTATTTTTCCAAGTCCAACCGCTGAAATTTCATTGTTACCAAGACTAGTAAACGTCACTAAACTGAAATAAAGCGAATCAAGCAGGCTGATATTACACGGCTTTGTCCCGCTATGAATGAAATTCAGCATCCAATATAGTAGACCGCTGACAGCGTTGAAAACGATCATCCATTTTCCAAGCTGGCGGTAAGTGGTACGATCAGACCAACGGCCAAATGATGTTTGCAGTATTGATTTTTGATCCACATGTTTTTTGCTGGGGCCGAGTAACCAATCCGCTGCTGATAATAGCCATTGTGCAAGCTTGGTTTTAGGTTTGTTCTGATCGTTGTTCAATGTTGTCTGTTTTTATTATTTAAATCCTGGCGAAACATATAAACAAATCATGTGAATTGCAAGCTTTCGGTGATTACTCAGTTAATGAACCTGCTTGAAAATATTTCTTGGTCGTCAGAAACAGATACACGGTATTGACTGCTTTGACTAATCCTACGACTGCTGGCGGCTGTGGCGGCTATATCTTAGAATCCGATAACCTTCACAATTTTTTGCGCAACATTTTTTATCCCTCGTTATTTGACGCTTTAAAAAACTAAAGGCTGTGCATAATAGCCTGAAAACAAAGCGTATGTCATACACAATTGGGCTGGATTTTGGTACTGATTCAGTGCGATGCCTAGTGGTGGATGTGGAGGGCGGGAAGGAGGTGTCCAATGCAGTTGCGCCATATCCCAGATGGGCGAGAGGGCTTTACTGTGATGCCGACCGGCAGCAATACCGGCAGCACCCGTTAGATCACCTTGAAGCGATGGAGTCTGTTGTGAAAAACGCACTGAAGGGTGTGGATGCGGAGGAGGTTCGTGGGATCGGGGTTGATACCACAGGTTCATCACCGTTGCCTGTTGATAGCAGGGGGATTCCGCTAGCAATGCTGAAAGGATTGGAGGACGAACCGGCCGCGATGGTATGGTTGTGGAAGGATCATACTGCCATCGAACAGGCGAAGCGGATCAATGAAGAAGTCGATCCGCAATTCCTGCAATATGTTGGCGGTATTTATTCTTCTGAATGGTTCTGGGCAAAATGGTTGCAAGTGGGTTTAGAACAACCGCGTGTACGAGAGAGGGCTATCAGTTTCGTGGAGCATTGTGACTGGCTGCCTTTTGTGTTGACGGGTGGAACTGATGTAACCAAACTACGCAGATCGGTTTGTGCTGCAGGGCATAAGGCATTGTGGGCAGATGACTGGAAAGGATTACCGGAGCATCCGCTGTTAACCGGCGTCAGCTTCAATAAAGTCTACACGAGCGACAAGCCTGCAGGCTACCTATGCGATGAATGGGTGCAGCGGTTTGGGTTATCGAATAAAGTTATCGTGGCCATCGGTGCATTTGATGCGCATATGGGTGCTGTGGGTGGTGAGATCGAACCGAATTTCCTGAGTCGCGTGATGGGGACCTCAACCTGCGATATACTTGTGACAAAACAAAAACTCCAGACAGTCAAAGGAATTTGTGGTCAGGTAAAAGGTTCGGTGATACCGGGTATGATCGGGCTTGAGGCAGGTCAATCTGCTTTTGGGGATGCTTATGCGTGGGTGAGTAGAGTCACTGGAAAATCGATTCCTGAATTATCTGCGAAAGCAGCCAAGTTAAATGTAACAACAAAGACCGCGCTGGCTGTTGACTGGTTCAACGGCAGGCGGACGCCGGATGCGGACCAGTCATTGAAAGCTGGTTTCCTCAACCTCTCACTCGCCACTACCCCTGCTGAAATGTTTTATGCCGTTGCTGAAGCTACTTGCTTTGGCGCGCGGGCTATCATCGAAAGAATGATTGCTGAAGGCGTGGAAGTCAAAGGACTGATCGGACTGGGTGGTGTGGCGAAACGTAACCCACTGATCATGCAATTGCTGTCAAATGTCGCGAAGATGCCGCTGATGGTACACAAGAGTGAACAGACCTGTGCGCTGGGGGCAGCCATGTTTGCATCGGTAGCCGCCGGTGTTTATCACAAAGTGGAACATGCGATGCAGAAAATGGGGCAGGGGTTTGAGACCACGTACCTGCCCGAAGAAAATGTAATACTGGAAGAGCGCTACCGGATTTACCAGGAGTATGCGCGGTATATCGAGCAAAGAAATCAGTGATCATGAGCAGACTGCAAAATTCAAGAGAGGACCATACAAGGCGAAAAAAAGAGAAATACAGGCCGCGGATACTGCCTTATCATTACGATAATTTGAACAGCATCGTGTTACTGATCGGTGAGGCGATACAACGTGGTGAGAAACCTGCGCATTTGCAACTTCCTTATTTTGCACGCAAATTCCGCATGGATAAAGAATTGCTCCGCACGATCTTCCGCAAGCGGTACGGGATCCCATTCAGGGATTACGTGACCCTGCAACGGTTGAATTACCTGAAGCAACTACTGCGTGGACCAAAACAGGTGAAAGTGCTGTCCATAGAACTGGGCTATAGGAAGCCCTGCGTGTTCTCAACTGAGTTTAAGAGGTTGTCTGGAATAGGACCGAGGGAGTATCGAAACAGCTCTATTGATTAAATTTCCCTAAAATGCTTGCATACGCCAGATAAAATTATCATCTTGTTCTTACAGGCATGTCCCCCCGCCTGGCTTATTCCAGTTAACCAACTTACTGCTATGCGTGCAACTACTACCTGGGTGATGAACTTTGCATTCCGGCATAGGTAAGTTTAAAACCAGACACTCTTATGAACGGAAACATTTTGACGCTCTACCATGCCAGTCCGGATATGATGCGGGATATCGGTGACATGATCCATTCTCGCGGCCTACCGATACGTGTGCTTGGCAACACTATCTTCTTTTCAACGAATGATTCCGCAGAAAGCGAATTGGTCAAACAATTTGTAGAAGACCTGCAAACAGATTTTACATTATTCTTTCTCGGCGTAGCCAACAACAGCTGGCTTGAGGGAAGAATGCCCGGGCATATTATCCAGCAGGTCAATTCGGTAATCTTTTCCTGACATTAATTTTCTTACATGCGAATTACATTACCAAAGACTTTCACTGTTTTCATCGCATTGTTGGTTCTTACGTGCAAAGCAAAGGCCCAGTTCGACCTGTTGCACCTGTACCCGATAGGTGATGAATCAAATATCATGTACAAGACGAGCTACAGTACACAGGAGCGGATCCTGTTTGAAGCCAACCCGATAGTTCGCCTGAGTTTTTACAACCAGTTTGCCGACCGGATGACTGCCAACCCGTTTCAGCGCAAAGCATCTGCGCTGTATATCAACTTCAAGCCGCAACTGCGCATGTACCAAAGTGATTCCTACCCGGTAAAAATGCCATCCTACAAGATCCAGCTGAGTTTCCAGCACTTGTGGTTCCTTGACAACGGCAATTTTCTCACAGCCGGAATCGAAACCGGCCATTATTCCAATGGTCAGAATGGTAGTGCCTTCAGTGACAAGTTCGAGGATGGTTCACCGCAGGGCGACAGTATTTACGGAACCATCACCCCGCAAACCAATCTTTCGACAATCCTTAACCGTAAGAGCGCAAACTTCTCTACTAACCTTACCGAGCTGTTGTTCCAATACCGTATCAACCGATATGACAACAATAAAAAATGGCCCAAGAATGTGTGGACCTTTAACGGTGGTATCAACTTCTATCATGACCGGTTCTGGGGTATCTTTCCTTTCGGCGGTTACTCTGATAATGATATCCGCATTTACGGTAACGTACGTTATAATTTCGGTGTCAGCTTCTCACATGCCGGTCTGGATGGCCCGGGCAAGGCGACACCGCTCAGATGGACACTATCAGAAAAAATGGAGTTAATCCAGGGTGCGCACTCATCCGTTAATCCTTTACGATCAGTAACCAGTTTTACGTTCTATCCATCCTGGCAACTTCGTGCTTTTGGCATCTTTACCAGCCTCACAATAGGACACGATGATTACAATTACCGTTTTGTCGATTCAGGAACGCAGTTCGGTATTGGTATTTCCTGGGACTGCTGGCTTCCGGTGCAAATCAATAAGGGTGCTCCAAACCGGAGGTACGCGAAGTGATAAACTAATCTAAACGAAATGCTGTTATGAAAAAAATCAAGCTGTTTTCCAAAACCCATTGGGACCTGATCACCTATAACCTGTTGTATCCCGGTTTTGTCGGTTCGATGATTTATGAGTTGATACCCAATGAAAGGAAATACCTGACGAGGGAATATTTTACTGATCCGTTATTTATTATTAAAGTGCTGATCACACTCTATTATTTCCTTGATTATTTCCACCTGTATGGCGATATAGAAGAGAAAATAAAAAAAGAGAATGACCAACTAAAAGCGGATAAAGACCCTCTGCTGGAGAAAAGTGGACGTTATATCTTGTGTGACCTGGCCACCTGTGTACTGTACTTTCTATCGTTTGTTTGTGTGAAGTATGATGAACCCGGATTCGCCATAGGATTTGTTGCCTGTGTTCCGATATTTTTTACATGGTATAAATGGAAGATCAAAAGCGAGCGGAATTTTCACCTGTGGTTCATGGGAGCTAATCTCCTTTCCATTCCCATTTATCTGCTTGTTCAACAAAACCTAGACTATTTTTCCAATTTTCCAGCCCGTTTTGACCTGATTTTGCTGATGATCATTATTGCTGGTAATCTAGGGGTGTATGCCTGGTATGTATTTCGGTACTATGAAAAGCACGGGGTGCACAGTCCAGCAAAAGATTTTGTATAGTGTCGTTACGGCGAAAACCTTCACAATTTTTTTTTGAGGTAGGAAAAGCGTCTTTATTTCATCCATTAAAACATTAATGAAGATGAAACGAATCTATGTAGCAGTAGCCGCGATGCTGATCGGCGGCAGCGCTTTTGCGCAAACCAATTTCAGCGGAACCTGGAAACTTACCAGTAAGGAGCATGTCGAGGGGCCTACTTACGGCAATGCTGTCAGTGAACAATTAAGTATTGACCAGCGCAGTGATACCTTTTACATTGGCAGTGCAGCTAAGACGGCCTATGCCCAGAATGGTGCGGAAATCATATCCAACGACGCGAATACCAAACGCAAATCCGTGCGCAGCCTTTCCTGGTCTGCGGACAAGAAAGTGCTGACGTTGAAATCCGTGATCTATGTGCCTGATAGTGCGACCGAGATCGACCTTACGAGAGTCACGACTTATTCACTATCTGCGGACGGCAAAACGCTGAACCTTGACAGGCAATCCATTGAAACACGTAGCGAGAACTGGCGCGTAAAGGCAGTTTACGAGAAGCAGTAACGATTTTTTTCTCATCGGTGATTTAGTTAGGAGAAGGCGGCTGAAAGGCTGCCTTTTTTATTTACCCAAAGCGTATTACCGGCAGTTCAGTAGGCTATTGTTAATAAATAATGAATTTTTAAGGGGTGAGTTGCGATATATTGTTCTATTTTGAAGCATCCTCCCCCCACGATTAACCCTACTAACCAATCCAAGCTGACTAATGGGAGAAATCCGCATTGACTCGCCGTATATCACACAGGCAGATATCGAAGCTTGCCGCCTGGATCTTGCCGTTCAGGCTGATCAAGCCGTTCCTGAACTTAATATTATTTGTGAAGCAGAAGTAACTGAAATAGACATCTTATTTATTGGCTACCTGGTGATGTTTAAACTAGCGAAGCCAAGAACCCGGATCTTCATTCATTTAATGAACAACCACGCAAGATCACGTTTATCTGAGACGGTCAAACACTACATGGTGTACGCGTACCTCACCGCAGGTTTGCCGGTATTCAGTATTAAGTTGGGGAATGAGGCGGAAGAGTCCGTAAGCAGGAACACCAGAGGTGAATTTTTCCCGCTTAGCTGGTATTATTTTTCCCGGACCTTTATGCCACCGGTATGCATCACTCCCGGTTCAGAACTTTACGGTTTATTTTTCACCCCCTCACTTGGCAACATAGCACCTTATCTTGAAGAAACGTTATTGCCGCCCGGGGTTGCCTATCAATCCTCCAACAGTGAACTGATTGCAGCAATCAAGCGCAACCTGGTCGAACAGGTCAGAACAGAAGATCCGAAAAGTGGTTTGCATATCCTTATTGTTACGGCGTTTTACCAGGTACTTGACAGGATGCGTGTCACCAATATGTATTGTGATAATACCTTTCGCAATAAGGGAGAAAAACGAAAAGATGTGATGGCTGGGAACCTCGCATACGAAGAGGCATACCGGTATTTTGAATCTGTGAGAGGACTGCTTGATGAGATTCGCAATGCACCTGCCATCTTACAATATGTTTATGCTATCCTGCTGAGTTCAGAACTGTTACCGGGAAGTTTACAGGCGGATACGGCCAAGCAGTTCCGTTATGCTTTATTTAATCTCTGGGGTTTTTCAAAAGACCTGGTAAAAGGTCTTCGGGAGCTGGCCAAGAATATCCTGGAACATTCCCTTCCACCAATGGGTCTTATTACCTGCCGCCTATATGACGATGAGTCCTATAAAACTCTCGCAGGTACTGATGAAGGAAAAAGTTCTTTCATTAAACGATATGACTCGGAGTCAGGACAAGGAGCCTGGATAGAGATCAATGTTTGTGATATGGGAGGAAAGGGGGTAATCGAGTCGTTAAAAGATAATACTGCTTTACTGGCGGAAAGCTTGACGACAAGCGATCCTTCCTATGCACTAGTAAGTGATGACCTCCAACGGTTGAATACAGGGAAGGTTATATTTCAACATATACTTAATCCATCTGCTGATGTTATTTTGAACCAGCAATGTAAAAGATCTATTGCGCACTTCGGCCTACTCACACTCACCAGCCTGATAAAGAACAACGAAGGTCTTTTACTTGCGGGTACCTGGAAAACCGGAGGGGAAGAACGGCAAAGGGACTTTGTTGTTCTTCCTGGAACCGAAAGACAGAAAGATTATCGCGGAATTCCTTTTGGAACCTGTTACCAGATCGTTCTGCCGGTGAACAGTTCGAAACAATATCAATCGTTCCATGCTCATCCTGTCAGTAACCTGCAGGAGATCAGTGAGGAAGATATAAAAGAAGTGGAGGAATTGTTTAAATTCGAGATTATCCCCGTGAACAAGCAGTTGGCGACACCTGAACTGACTTCGAATCGGCCATGTATTATTCTAATTAATCCGGGTGAATCACAATTTCCTGACAGAAAACAGGAAAACCAATTTTCTTCCAGGATCGTGAACCTGATCCTTGATATACGGAAGAAAAATCCCGGAAGGAACAACTTTGTACCCTGTATCGACTTTGAAAAGGTTAATATGGATGGAAGCCAGTTATTCCGTTTCCTGGGCTACTGGGAAAATTATTTTCCAAATTTTTCAACTATTATAACCCACCTTCCAACGGAAACGTTCTTTGAGTTGACCAGGCTAAATAAAAATTTTGCCAAGCTTGTCCCGGGTCTAGACTATTGGAACCGTAATGCTGTAACCATCGTTTACAGTTTTGTACCCATCCCTGCCAGAGATACTTCGAGCATTAACGACCGAAAATTTTATTTTGCTGATTGCCTGTGGGGGGCTACCGATATCGACTATATCAGACTTAACCGCCTTGTCCATAGAACAAATTTTAATGCCACCAGTTTATTTGATATTGATGCTGAAAAATTGTCGACAGTTGAAAACGAACATACGCCGGTAAATGTTTCTTTCTGTCCCGCATTTTTTAATCACAACGTCTTGCTTCCCCTGGACCTGTTGCTGACCGACAGTAAAGGAGCGACCATTTTTGAACATAACACCATGGTGTTGCTCGAAAATGAAATCAAACCGTAAATGACTGTACATGGAAAAATTACAGGACACGCTTGCAGGTAAGATTCACGGGCTTTCAGGATTTAAGATTTCCAATGCGCATTTCCGGATTGGTTCTAAAATGCATATTTCGGAATTTTACTATGCCAAACGATTCTTTCAGAATAGTTTTTATGCTACCCGTATTGCCTATCTGCTGTCTGTAGAGATCATGAAAAAACATGGTCATCTGGCTGACAAATTCAGCAAGGACGGCCTATCACTAATCGGGTATGGCCAGTATTCTGAACTGCTGCTCAGTCTGACGGAAAAATTTCTGTCAACCAAGATGAGACTGAAAGGGGGAAGCATTAACCATAATTTATTTGATGACTCGGAAAGTATGGAGTTGATCAAAAAGGAAAAACCACTGGCCTATGTCATTATCCTGGTACCGATAGCGACCACATTCAGCACCTCTGTGAAAATGGAAGAGAAATTAATGAATGAAAAGACCAGACCCGAAATACTCTATCCGCATTTCAATATTATTCACATTTACCATAAGCCTGGCTTTGAGTCCGATGACATTCACCCGATGGAGGAACTATTTGGATGGACCTCCAAAAAAATTGCCGACAAAGCCGTTTTTGTGCAATCTACCTTCGATCAGCGCAACCCTGAAAAGGAGCAGCAATATTTTATTTCACTACCCTCCACTTGGCACAATGTAAAAGATTGTGAGCATTGTTTCCCAACAATGCATGACAAGGAAAAGCCTTTGTTTGACACCGATAAAACGCAAACGACACCTACCCTGATATTCGATTTCCCGGTCGCCCGGAAATTGCAGCCGTATGAGTATGAAAGAAAGGTGATATTGACACCAAAGCTGTTCAGGTATGGCCATCATAAAAGAAAATCCAATCATTTTCACTTTTATATCGATGCAAGCGATTTTTTTACAGTTAACAGACCCAGGGTAAAAACATGGCTATGGCAGGTAAAAAAATCCGAAGCGTTCAAAGGTATTTACAAAGGATCTGACCAGGTTGTTCTGCTGGCCGGTGGGCACCATTCCAATGCGGCTTTTGTAAATCTTGTCAATACAGTCCTGTTCTCAAGCGCTGCGACCATTATCCACTATGACCCCAGCGAGGATTTTGCCCAGAACTTTAAAATGATCTACCGGGAAGAACTGATACGTGCCAACAGAATCTACTATGTTGATGACGCACTTCATACCGGAAGGGCTTTTCACCGCATATTTCATTTTGTTCAATTTGTGTTCGAAGAGCTTAACATCAAAGCGCCTGGCTCACGCAAGGGGATTGACGGCTGTTTTTACCTGATCAACTGTGCCAATGACTACGACTATAAAAAAGTCACGTGGAAAATGATCAGCCCGGAGCTTATTTTTTCATACGGAAATTTTCATCTTCCTACAGCATCAAACAGCGATGGTGTGTCACCACTTTACGCCGAACAGCAACGCTATCTAGCCATCGAAAAGGATACTTTTCTGGATAGTTTAAAAATTTATTTCTGGCGCCAGGCTTCTAAACTAGAACCGACTACAGACTCAGTAAATGATTCAAACAATCATAAGGAGAACAACGAGCAGCATTTACTGATGCTAATTGCCACACATTGCATCTATGAATACTTCCGTCATTTTTCTGCCAGGTTTGAGCAGCATCCGAATTTGCGTGCTTTTGTTGCGGATGTTATCGCCGAGGTAAATGTCCCGCTGCAGTACAGGAACCTCCAGTTATCGGTTGGTAAAGAACCGGAAATGTCCCCCACAGAATTGGCGTTCCTTAAAGTATTATCCCAGTATCCATTCATTCAGTATAAGCCGCTGCGGGATAAATGTTTTGACTGGACCATTTACCTCCTTAATCATAAATCATTCGAACTGGCAACAACTGCCATAAAAGAAAAACTGCTGTACCGTCAGTTTAAGGAATTTAAGTTTCTGATACGCAGGGCAGGATTGCTCAATTCCAATTACCTGATAACGTCTTTCTTTTTCAATGTGCTGGAAAAGGTACTGGATGACGAAGTATTGTCCAGAATGATAGTCCGAACTGTATTGAAAACCGGCGCAACTGGAAAGGCACCAGAGGATTCACTGGAGAGCATGCGGGAAAACACGGCTGATTTCCATGTGTTTCTTGCGGCCCAGATAAAGGAACTGCTTTTTCGCAACGAGACACGCGGTGTGAAACTGCTTGAGGTCATGAATAGCCTGCAGCCGACTCGAAATGAACGTTTCAATCAATTCATCAGGATGCTGAAAGAAGAACTGGTGGTAATGGTCAGAAAATTTGAGCAGTTTATTGCCAAACGTGAAGGATGGGAAATACCTGTGGAAGTGGTGACCGATGAAGAGCCAGCACAGACGGTCAGTTATAATAACAGCGCAATTATTGGCATACTGGAAGATAAGTCCATTAAATCTACATACCGATATTCTAATATCTATACATACCTGGGTGAGAAGGATCTCGCGGAAAATACAAGGCTTATCAACTACCTATGGATACTGCGTTTCCTGGACCTTGACAATAAGACCGCAAGTCTTGCCCATTCTGTTTTTGAACGAACGGCTATCCTGATAGATAAGATCAAGGATATTATTACCACTGCAGAGTGCGGCGCTTTTTTGTTGCTAAACGGGGTATCGGCCAATGTTTTTGTTGCTTACAACAAAGGAGCGGATTATGCGAGGGGTCTTGACCTGGCCCTTTTCAACCAATCGAAAAAAGTGAATGCAGGACTTATAGACCAATTCAATCGTGGAATCGGACCTTACCTGGATGTGGCCGCCTTATCCATTCTTGAACTTCACTATGACGGGCAGGAGTGGAAGAACAGCGATACCGGGCATGGAGTTGAGATGGTTCCTGGCAGTATGGTTTTCGATCTGCCAGGAGAATCGGATACACTTATTCTAATGCGGCTTACCAAACCGGGCCCGGGTCCTGAAACAATGACCATTCAGGGAACTTTTGGATTCTTTTTCAAAAAAACCGAACAGGATCTACCGAATGATATCAGCGACAGGCAGCGGTACCTTTTATTGCTACGAAAACCACTGGTAGATTTTTTCGGCAGGCATCATGAAAATAATGAATTCAGGGAATTGCATTATTCGATGCTTAAAGAAAAAACGGCATTACTGACCGGGCATGGAAGAGAAATGCTGATCGCCATATCAGTTAATGGCGATGCACGGTACCGTGACATTGTTACGACACTGCTGCTGATCCAGCGGCTGATCATTGATAAAAAGGAAGCGTTTGAAGAAATTGGTCTAAGCGGAAAGAAAATCGACCAGATATTCAAAACTTATTATAAAGCAAATAAGGAGATACTTCAACAAAAATTTTTCGAGGACCTCAAGTGGCTTGCACAAGATGTATTTATACAGGATGAAATAGAAAACAAAATAGACGTATTCGTGCATGATAGCATCAACCAGCAGGCGGTATCATTCCACTTTTCCGCTCAATTGCTATTGTTGATCTGCTTTGAATTGCTGGTCAATGCCAAAAAGAACCGATGGATATTTCTTCCCGGGGAACAATTCACAGATACCGATAGTGGTGTGTACACCATCAATCATGTGTGGATCGCTGCGAATATTGATGGGAATGTCCTGGTTGTAAACATTGCCAATACCGGCCCTGCGGTTGATAAAGACACATTCGCAGCAATGAACCTGCGCAAAAATGTCAAGGTCTATGACAAGACATCTGGTATTGAACTTATCGATACCATGCTTGACATGTTTGAACTTGGTACCATGCAGTATTCTTACAAAGAAGTGGATGGCCAATTCGGCATTACCAACTGTGAATTGAGATTACAGACAAATATTCCTGAAGATGCAATATAAAGTACTCGTGATTGAAAACCAGGTAACCCAGTATAGAATGATCGCAGGGGAACTTGCCTGCGAAGAATTTGAAATCTATCCTAAGAAGGATAACTATGATGATATGATAGACCTGGTAAGGATTATACTTAACAAGCGCTATCTGGAACGAAGAACAAAGGCAACCGAGTTGTTCCTGGAATACCTGGAACCGATCAAGCCGGACCTGTTTCTCATCGATCATATCCTGGTAGGTTGCCATGATGGCGATAATGGTATTCACCTGGCCAAAAAACTCAGGGAAAAGGGATATACGCAGCCGGTGTTGTTTTTCAGCCGAACCCAGCAAAGCGATATCCGGGTCTGTAAGGATATAGCTGACCTTACAGGTACGTTTGACTGGATGCCTAAAGGATATGCCAGGATGGGAATGACGGAAGCAAATTACTTTTCAGATATGGTATTTCCGCGTATCCGAAAGCTATTGTCCACTAATGACAAGGATCGTTACCTGCCCATACTAAAAATGGTCAAAAGTATGCTTTCTAATGAAGAACAAAACGAACGATTCAATCCGCGGCACGAGGAGCTGGAGAAAAAATTTGCTTTGTCCGCGGAAGAAAAGACAGTTTTGATTGAGTTTGACAATACCAAAGACATACAGAAGTGTGAATTAATAGACCGACTTCTAGATGTTCTTTGTACACAAATACCTGATAAAATTACCTGAATATGTCAATCCTTACTAGGCATGGCTTTGTACGTAATGTGTCTCCCGTATTGCTGGGTCTTATGATCAGCGTGACTACTGGTATTATCATCAATATCGTAACGGGTGAATTTTCAACTCAAAGAGATGTGTGGTCACTGGTGGCCGGTAGCGCATCGTTTCTACTGTTCAGTATTCTTGCCTTTAAAAGGCAGAAAGTGGAGGATCATTTTCAATACCAGAAGATGGTCAATGAAAATGCGAAGCCAGAGAAAAGAATGCTCGAGTTCGAGATTTGGCCAGTGGTAGTAAGTCAGAAGAAAAAGGAGCTTTCATTTTTTTCAGTGTTTTCGTTTTTATCGTTTTCGACACTGGTTCTTTGTCTTTTTCTTGTTCTAACGCGCAAACAAATCCCTGATACAGTCGCTAGTGCCATTAAGAATGAATTGTTATTGCTCAAGCAACAACAGGATGCGCTGATTAAGGTTACCAACGAACAATCAGCCAAAATGGATAAGATGCTGGAAAAATTGTCAGTGCCTCGGGCTAGGGAGAAATCGGCGGAAAAACTTTCCGGTACTAAAAAAAAATGATATCGCACCTTTCATAAGACAGTACAGAGAAATTACTTAAGCACTATGGCAGAATCCCCAGAACATCTTTTTCTTAAATCGTCCTTTCTTAAAGTAATCGAGGATTTTTCTTCCACCGATATCTACGGTTATACAGAAGGCGACAGGAAAAAATTTGACATGTCATGTAGTCTCAAAAGAGATTGGGAAAGGCCGTTGGTAGGACAGACCCTGTGGTCACACGAGGCAGGAATTGACAAGGATCTCAGGATGCTGATCACGGAAGAGGAGGCATCAATATGGGCGTATGTTATGCGTGATACTGTTAAGAACCGGGCCAGTGTCTATGAAGCGATACAGGATTTTAAAAATTCCGGATACCGCGATTCACTTTTTAAACTTCGCTTATTCTGGGTACCGCCGGATTTTGATGCTGATAAAGAAAGCCAACGACAGCTTCTTCATGGGATATTGCAGGAAAAAATCGTTGATGATATTTTGTTTCATGTGATTTTCGGAAACCTGACACGGGATGATTTTCAATTCTTTTTTGAGGAGTTAGTCGGGATCTACGGGTTGTCGCTCGCCTTACTGGCCTATATCGCCAATCATGGTATGGGAAACTATGTAATGCTTTCAGATGCATTAGGTGTCAGCCGGGGACCAATACGTGAAAAGATCGGACCGTTACACGCCAAGCGGTTTATTACAGGAACAGGACTACACCTGACCATTTCTCTAAAGGGAAGGGTCTTCTTAAGCATTGTACGACGTTTTATGGAAGAATATCGATCAGGCTTTTTAAGCCCGGAAATGAAGTTTCTGCTTAACCGGCTCGGCCAGGAGTTCATACTCGTGGAAATTGAAAACAAAGATCCTACATTCCTGCCCCGAGACCTTCAGACGCTTGTACGGGAATATACGAGCGCTGAAAGATTTCCAGGCTTTTCCCTTGACGAATCGAAATTCATGGTCGTAACAGATTAACCAATGCGTAGGTCATAATGTTTACTAACACCTGTTTGTCCCTATCTTTAGGGTTGTAACATTTACTACTATCAATTCCTGCTATGTCTGAATCCCCCCAGGATATGGAACTTGTTCTGCGCCTGCGTAAAGGTGACAGGGATGCATACCGGCAGCTCTTTGAGCGGCACTATGGGTACCTGTGTGACCAGGCAGCTCTGCGACTGGGCGGTGATTCTGTCAGGGCGGAGGAAGTGGTGCAGCAGGTGTTCATCGACTTTTGGGTGCAGGAATTGTACCGGCAGGTTGAGACCTCTGTTGGCGCATTTCTCTCGAGGATGGTGCGGTTCCGTGTGATAGACATGAAACGCAGGGTTTCGCGGAGACAGGAAGTGGAAAAGGATTTCAGTGATGACTACTTCTCGTATACGGGAATGGAACAGGGTTCGACACCTGCGGAAGCGGCTGACGTAAAGAAAGCCCTGCATGAAGCCATCGGGCAATTACCGGAAGAACGCAGAAAGATATTTACGGCTGTGTACCTGGAAGACAAATCCTACCGGGAAGTGGCGGAGGCATACGGGATCTCGGTCAACACAGTCAAGACACAGATGCGGCGGTCACTGGAAAAATTACGTGAATTACTGCGGGATTATCTTGTCACGGTGTTATTATTTTCCCTCTCCGTGTCACCCTCCCTCCAACTTTTAAACGACTTACGGGCAGCCTATGGAACCAGCTAACCAATTTGAATACATAGAGGACCTGATCATCGCACGCCTGGCGGGGGAAACCACCGATCAGGAAAATTCGTTCCTGGACGAGATGATCGAGGCTGATCCTGCTGTCCGTGCACTGTGGGAGGAGCATAGTGCCGTTTACTCTAACATAAAAGGTTCCAATTACGATATCAAAGCTGCCTGGAAACAGGTAAGTCGTGGTATTGATGCATCCGTTGTAGGAATAGAAGAGATCACCGAAACAGTCACTGTCACCAAACGCGGCAACACAGGGCTCAAGGTACTGGCAGGTGCCGCGCTGATCGCAGTCGGCATTGTCGGCTATTTCTGGTACAACAACCAGAACGGACCTACCCCCAACACCCCACAGACTGTTTCCAACGCTCCCGTACTCAATAAAACCATCACTTTCACCACCGGCGACCAGACCGTTTCCATAGACAAGAACCAGGAAGGCACCTTTGCTGCAGGCAATGTACAGGTGATCAACAAGGACGGTTCCCTGTCTTATACCGGCGCCGAAGAGTCAAAACCTACCACGCTGCGTGTACCGCAGGGATTGGATTATAAACTTACCTTAAGTGACAGCACCAAAGTTTGGGTAAATGCTTCCACCAATCTCAGTTTCCCGCTGACATTTACCGGCAATACCCGCGAAGTGACACTTGACGGGGAAGCTTATTTTGAAGTGGCGAAGAACGCAAAAAAACCGTTTATCGTACATACCGGTGGAATGGATGTCAAAGTACTGGGCACTTCCTTCAATGTACGCGCTTACAAGAATGAAAAGCAGCAGGCCTCACTGGTGGAAGGAAAAGTCGAAGCCAGCTATGATGCCGACAAGCTTCAACTGGAGCCAGGCAAAGCAGCCGTACTCTATGGCGGCAGACTGGCGCAGCAGTCATTTGATGAAGCGACAGTGCTGGCATGGATGAAAGGCGCTTACTTCTTTAGCGGCGAAAAGATAGAAGACATTGCACCCACCGTGATGCGCTGGTTCGGATACGAGCTAACCTGGGCAACTCCCGACATCGCTTCTATCAACTTTACAGGCGCCCTGGAAAAAAACCAGAGTATCGAGGCATTCGCTGATAGATTGGCGTCAAGTGCCAACCTGAAATATACCATTGATGGTAACAAGCTACAGCTAGAGCGCAAATAAAAGATCTTTTTATTTAGCTAAGCGGACTGCGTTGAGTTTATTCAGTAACCACCGATGTTTCTCAGCTATACCTGGTGTGGTAAGATCAAAAGGAAAAGTATCGATTGCTTTTTTTGAAATATGTCCGTGTATAAAGTAATTAATATAATATACTCCGTCATCATCTATTCGTAAATAACGGTCTTCAGATCTAACAAATAATGTGGCTTTGGGTTGTAATTTTAAAAATTGTACAAGTTTTTCATCTACAATAATCCTCGGGTATTTGGCTTTGTCTTTTTCAAGCAGGTAAGCTTCAATTATCGCAGGGCCAAATATCCGCTTTCCATCATTATATAATAATCCACTGACTACAGCTCCCCTTAACAATATACTGTTCTCCAAAAGAATCCGCTGCATAGAACTTGTTCTGAGGATCATCAGTTCCAATTCAAAATTGTCCGCCCCTTCCATAGTTACGACCACAGTGTCTGAAAACGCCAAGAATTGTCTGTAAGTCGTGGAATCCATGTTGTATAAACCCTCAATCTGTTTGAGTGCAAACAATAATTTGTCAGTTTGGCCAACCACTTCACAACCGTTTTGGTCAATGCTCGTATCCACCAGGTTTTTAAATCCAAGAATATCAAAATAGAAGATAATGGTGTTGGTATAGTTCATTGTTGATTTTATGTTTTTCAAATCTTAGACCGGCTCAGTACAAATTTTTTATTGTGCCTAAACCATCCAATCGGGGTACTATACACAATATGTATCTCTGAATAGGTAACCGCTGTGAATGAACTGTCATTAAGATCAATTGCATAAGTCTGAGAAGCGCCTTCGGGAAATATGACAACGTTGTTGTAGGTAACCTTTTCTATGATTGGGGACATATAGTATCCTTTTTCAATGAGCTTGAACCTTGCGGTATCTGTTGGAGTAAAAATTATTTTCTCAGGTATATAAGAAACTCCTGCTGTGAGTTCTGCGACTAACAACATATGTACGATGCAGCCAACCAGTATAAAAACGAACGGAACTCTGGACCGGGACATCGTGACCCTGTTTAAGGGTAGCCCAAAAAACCTGATGAACCCATAAAGAACCAGCACCAGGGTTACGGGCAGCGCAAGCATAAGCCAGTACTCCTTTAAGCTGTCACGAAAAGTTGCTGAGATCAATGTATAGATTAGCCCGATACTAATAACCGGTGCCCATATCAGGAATATGATCCTTTTACATTTCCGGCTCAAGTTTTCAAGCTTTTTATAGGCTGAAATTTCCCGGTTTTCCAGGCTATGCTCAACAGAGCTATAATATAACACGGTAAAGGCGCAAAAAACGCAAATTGTCAAGCCGAATTGAACCATGGCCAGCGGGAACGATACAAATACATTCGGATCATCCTCGGTCAGTTGCTGCATATAGGTAAACAACAGGTACCAGCCAACCACAGAACTGGTGAAGATGCCTATATACAGGTTGATGTCATTTTTCTTTTCTGCCATAGTCCTGCCAAGATAGATAGCATTTATTTTATATGCAAGCTCTGTAACCGATAGCAAGTATTTAAAAACGCTTAAAGAACCAGAAAGGTCTAAAATGGTTGTAACTTATAGTGACAAACACTGCTGTTATGAACCCCACATGCAACGGCACCCCCGGCGTTTTATTATGCCTTTGTCAATTTATTGTAAAAAAATTGTTATCCCCTGTCACCCTGTTCCATAGCACGAAGCGACTTAAGCACAACCAACAATTAAAGTGCTTTATGACTAAACTTGCTATCGTCGCACGGACCTGCCTCGGCATCATCGCTATGATCTGCGTAACGCAGCTCTCGGCCAGGTCGCAGAACCAGAAGGTGACACTTAAGGTTAGTGGTCAATCCCTCCAGTATTTGTTCAAAGAGATCAAGAAGCAAACAGGCTTGGTCGTCTTCTATTCTGATGCACTTCTCAATGATCAGGAAAAGGTATCCGTTACTGCAAATGACGAAACTATATCCAGTGTGATGGAAAAGATCGTTGCAGGAAGGCAGCTCAGGTATGAAATACAAGAAAAATATATCGTTATTAGTGCTAAAAATAAAGTAGCTGATACTAAGGGGACTAATCTCCCGGATAATACTCTACCTCCTGCAAAAATCGACGTGAAGGGTACCGTGAAGAATGATAGAGGAGAGGTGGTTGTTGGGGCTTCCGTATTCATCAAGGGAACTAACTGGGGAACGAGTACGGATGGGAGTGGTGCGTTTTTATTGAAAGGGATAGATGAAAAAGCGACGCTTGTCGTGAGTGGTGTAAATATTGAGACAGTGGAGATGCAGGTAAATAATCGTAGTGAACTCGTGATCATTGCGAAAATAAAAGTGACTGCGCTTGCAGACGTTGAGGTAGTAAATAAAGGATACTATGAGGAATCAAAACGTTTATCCACCTCAAACGTAGGTAGAGTTACAGCGAAAGAAATAGAATCGCAGCCTGTCAGTAATCCATTGCTCACATTGCAGGGACGGGTTCCGGGTTTGGTTGTTACACAATCTAACGGTGTACCTGGCGGGGGGGTAACGGTTCGAATCCAGGGACCAAATAATTTGATATCCGGTATTACCGGCTCAGACCCATTGATACTCGTTGACGGCGTTCCCTATCCATCGCAAAACTTACGAAGCTTTTCTGGAGGATTACCGTCGTTTACAAATGCCTCTGGTTCTATACTAGGCAATTCATCAGGTAATGCCGCTTCGGATCAAGGTACGCAAGGCAGCCCGTTGTCATACCTTAACCCATCTGATATCGAAAGCATAGATATTTTAAAGGATGCCGACGCAACAGCAATTTATGGTAGCCGGGCTGCTAATGGAGCAATCCTTATTACAACCAAAAGAGGCAAGCCCGGTAAAATGAAAGTTGACCTAAATATGCAGACAGGTTGGGGGAAAGTTGCCCGTAAACTAGATCTACTCAACAGCCAGCAATACATGGAAATGCGTCGTGAAGCAAAAAGAAATGATAATGCACCAATTGCGGCCGATGACTATGACCTGCGAGGTCTATGGGATACTACACGATATACTGATTGGCAGAAAGAACTTATCGGGGGTACTGCTAAATTTATCAGGGCGGTATTAGGTATTTCTGGTGGTAATGTGAACTCATCTTATCTTGTCAGTGGAACGTATAGTAAGGAAACATCCGTATTTCCTGGTCAATTCAGTAACCCGAAAGCATCCTTATATTTTAGTTTAAATGCATCTGACAATAAACAGAAATTCCGGTTTCAATTTTCGGGTACTTTTGTAGATGATCAAAACAAACTACCAAGCGCTGACTTTACTCAAAGAGCACTAACTTTTGCACCTGTAGCACCACCCATATACAACGCTGACGGCACTTTGAATTGGGCGGTAGATCCGCTCACTGGAAACTCGACCTGGGCAAACCCCATGGCATTTAAGTATGCATTGTTAGAGATTAGTACCACCAATATTTTGGGCAATGGACTTCTAAGCTATAAACTGATGCCTGGGTTAGAGATCAGGAGCAGTTTTGGGTATAATCTTCTTCTGAGCAACCAATTTAACGCAAAACTAGATGAGTCTTTCAGCCCGGAAGAAAGAATCGGTCGGGTTAGAAGCGTAGTATTTTCGTCCAATAGTATCAAATCATGGATTGCAGAACCGCAAATTTCCTGGAACAAAAAAATTGAGAAGACAAAATTAGACGTTTTAGTTGGAGGAACAATACAGCAACAGAAAAGTGATGGGTTCAATCTGTACGCGCAGGGGCAGGGTAGCGATGCCCAATTGAGAAGCCTGAATGCAGCGACAAGTTTTTTTCCCAACATAACAGATCTATCTGTTTACAAATACATGGGAATATTTGGACGACTCAATCTCAACTTTAATGATCGATATATCTTTAATTTCTCCGGACGCCGGGACGGAAGCTCAAGGTTTGGTCCAGCAAACCGCTTTAACAATTTCTATTCCATCGGTGCCGGTTGGATATTGAGCGACGAAAAGTGGATCAGCGAGAATTTAAGGTTTATAAATTTTGCTAAATTAAGAGGTAGTTACGGGACAACAGGTAATGATCAAATCGGAAATTACCAATATATGGGTTTGTTTTCGCCCGCCAGTTCACCTATTCCTTATCAGGAAAGAGCTGCCCTTGGAGTTAACAGGTTATCCAATCCGAATCTGGAATGGGAAGAAAACAGAAAATTACAGGCGGGGATTGATTTGCGTTTCTTTAAGGATAAGTTATCGATTTCTGTTAACTATGTGCGTAACAGATCCTCTAACAGCTTGACACAAACGAGTCTGCCAACTATAACAGGGTTTGGTAATGTTCTGGAGAACCTCGATGCTCTAATTGAAAATAGGAATTGGGAATTTTCTTTATTCGCCAGTCCAATAAAGCGTGTAGAATTTTCGTGGACCACTTCATTTAATCTGACGTTGCCACGTAATAAACTAATCAGCTTTCCAAACTTAAATACGTCTGCATATAGTACGATTTATCGAATAGGGCAGCCGATTAGGATAACTCCATTAAGCGATAGATTTGTGGGTGTGAATCCACTAACTGGATTATACACTTATGTACCTGAGGTAGGTTTTTTTACACAGCTTGAAAGATATTACGGTGGATTTGTAAACGACTTTACTTATAAGAATGTAAGGTTGAGCATAGTTGCAGAATTCAAAGGGCAAAATGCATTTGCCAATTTGGGTGGAATAGCCACCCCTGGTAGATTCAGTTCGATCGCTGGAATAGGTAATACACTTGCGGAGGCGATGAACAGGTGGACCAAGCCAGGCGATATTGCCACTTATCAAAGATTTAATTCTACAGGTGCAGTGTCACCTTACTCCTCTGATCGGAATTTAATTGATGCTTCGTATTTACGTCTCAAAAATGTTTCACTTTCCTATGATATACCTAAACTCATACTTGATAAGTATAGGATTCAAAATGCCCGTTTTTTCATTAACGGACAAAATTTATTCACTGTGACAAAATATAGACTTCTTGATCCTGAAACACTAAGTCTTATTTCATTGCCGCCGTTAAGAACTATCACTGTTGGCATGCAAATAATTTTGTAAACCAAATAAAGATAAACATGAAATATAATACTAAAAATATCCTTGCGTTTTTATTTACAGCAATATTAATTTCAATGGGCTGCAAGAAACTTGTAGACGTTGCACCTCCCGATAACACTCTTGCGCAGGAAAATGTTTACAATAACGACAATACTGCCGCAAGCGTGCTGGCTGGAGCTTATGCGCGAATGTCCGTTGTTAGAGGAGAGGCATTCCATTTGACTACACTATCGAAATGGGCTGGACTATCGGCAGACGAATTCAACGCCTGGTCTGGTGCCGGACAGAAAGAGATATTGTATAATACAAATGCGTTATTAGCGGGCTCAGCTTTAGATGCGGCAGTTGGCGGTGATTTTTGGCTGCCGGGATTTTCAATAATATACACTTGTAACTCAGCAATTGAAGGAATTAGTAGTTCGAAAGAATTGAGTTCTGTTTTTCGAAACCAATTATTAGGCGAAGCAAAATTTTTACGTGCATTTGTCTATTTCTACCTGGTCAATCTCTATGGAGATCTGCCTTTAGTAATTACAACAAACCCGCAAATCAACAAATCTTTAGCGAAAGTTGACAAATCTGAAATTTACAAGTTGATTGTGGATGATCTGAAAGATGCGCGAGAGTTGTTGAGTTCGGAATTTTTAAATAAGCAAATGGTTCCCTATACGGGTATTTCTGAGAGAATACGTCCATCAAAATGGGCTGCCTCTGCCATGCTTGCTCGAGCATACCTGTATTTGAAAGATTACGTGAATGCCGAATCTGAGGCTTCTAAAGTAATAGGCAATGCATTACTGTTCAGTTTGCCAGCTACAACTGATGTTTTTCTAAAAACAAGTAAAGAGGCGATATGGCAACTGCAGCCTGTTACAACCGGGTGGAATACAGAGGATGCTAGGATGTTTAACTTGGGGGCTGCTCCCGCTGGATTTAATGCCGGAGCAGCGAACAAAACTGTTTATATAAGTTCTTTTTTACTTTCGGCGTTTGAAGCGGGCGATAAAAGGAGAACTGATTGGGTTGGATCCTATGTTTCAGGGATTACCTACTATTTCCCAAATAAGTATAGACAAGCGACGCAGGATGCTTCCATTATTTCTCCTGCACAAATGACTGAGTATCGGACGATACTTCGGTTAGCAGAACAATACTTAATCAGAGCGGAGGCCAGGGCAATGCAGGGGAAGATAGCTGAGTCAGTAGGGGATCTTAATATTATCCGAGCACGTGCGCGTTCATCTGCAACCTCTACTGTACCAAGTCCATTGCCTGATATTTCAACTTCAGTTACACAGGCACAACTTTTTTCTTTGATCCTTCACGAAAGACAGATTGAGCTATTCAGTGAATGGGGACACCGATGGCTCGATTTAAAAAGAACCGGTAAAGTAGATGAAGTAATGAATATTGTTACGCCTCAGAAAGGTGGTACCTGGAAGACCACTCAACAGTTATATCCAATTCCCTATACTGAAATTCTCAGTGATGCCAATCTCATTCAAAATAGCGGCTATTAGTCCTGCAATAAATCTTAAACCATGAAACTATTCGTTGTATCGTTTATATTATGTGTATTACTTGTATCATGTGAAAAAGATTTGCCACGTAGCGGCGCGGCTGTGGCTATTCAAATCACTAACGCGATTGCAGGTGGTCCTAATGTCGGGTTCAATTCATTACTCGCAGATAGTGTTGTTAATTCCACAGCAAAAGTATTTTCGGTAGAACCCGGCAATTCTTCACTTGTAGTGTATTCAAGGATAAATACATCGAGAACAATATATAGTCAATCGCAAGTAATGGATAAAGGGGAGATTTATTCGATGTTCCTTGCTGGATCAGATGCAACGCCTGAAACTATTTTGTTAAAAGACAATATTCCAGTAAACACGATCGATAGTTCATTTGGAGTGCGTATCGTTAATCTTTCTCCTAACAGTTCGCCTCTAAATATTACCCTGGCGTCGGCTCCGGCTGAGAACCTGTTTCAAAATGTACAGTATAAGCAATTGACCAATTTTACCAGATTATCACTTAAACTGCCGGTTAACACCTCTGCAGTGACATTTCAGATCAGAAACAACAGTAATACTTTACTTGCCACCTACACATTACCCGCTGCTGTTAATAATACTTATCCAAACATTTCAACAACACTGACGCGGAATAAGGCGATAACTCTAGTGGTCAAGGGTTTGGTTGGTACAACATCAGGAACTTCAGCATTTGGAGCATTCCCTGTTGCTAACTATTAGTCATCATCATATCATATCAAAGTAAATTAATTCTATGAAAATTAGATTGAGTATTTTATTACCGATTGCTTTTCTCTTTAGTGTTGATACTTTTTCTCAAGGTATACGTTTTGAAGAAAAGCTCAATTGGCAGGAGATTAAAGACAAAGCAAAGAAAGAGAACAAATATATATTTGTTGATTGTTATGCTACGTGGTGTGGACCCTGTAAACAAATGGATCAAAAAGTTTATCCTAATGATTCAGTCGGCACATTTTATAACGACAAATTTATTTCTGTAAAGGTACAAATGGATATTTCAGAGAATGACCCCCCGAATATAAAATCATTTTACCTGGTTGCCCAGGAGTTGCGGGAAACTTACTCGGTTAATGTCTTACCGTCTTATTTATTTATATCGCCAACAGGTAAAGTTGTACACAAGGATGTGGGAATGAAAAATGTTACAGATTTTATAAAGCTTGGAGAAAATGCGATAAATCCAAGTAAGCAACTTTACACTTTGCTTGACCGATGGCGGACGGGTAACCTTCTGTTTGAAGAAATGCCTGTATTGGCTATGAAATTAAGAAATGACTACCAGGATAAGGAAAAAGCGATCGCTATTGCGACTGACTATCAAGCTCGTTATTTGAACAAATTGAGTGATAGCGAGTATCTGAAAAAAGAAAATTTGCTATTTATAGCAAATTTTACGGCCATAATTCGCTTAAGTGATAATGCCTATAAATTGTTTTATAATTATCCAAAAAAAGTTGATTCAATCCTACGAGTTCCCAACTATTCCAAAGGTGTAGTTGATTATGTGGTTGCAAAGGAAATGATTGATCCTTATATTAAAAAGGCAAACAATGAGCAAAATGTACCAAACTGGAAATCAATTGAAAAAGCTATTATTAGAGAAGTCGGAAGTGAACTTGCAGAGCGAAACATTACATCTGCTAAAGTAAGATGGTACGGTAGTAAGAATAAACATGATCCAGAGTTTGCAAAGAATTTTATTAGAGAGGTTGAATTTCAAGGACTGTCATCGTTCGATCATGGAGCGGGTTTTGGACTACTGAATAATAAGGCTTGGACCTTGTTTTCATACAGTGAAAAACCAAAATACTTAAAGATAGCTCTAGACTGGGTTGAATATGCTCTTCGTTTAGAACCAAATGCGCATTTCTCGATAGATACAAAAGCGAATCTACTCTATAAACTCGGTCGAACAGAGGAAGCAATTGAACTACAAACAAAACTTGTAGAATTATCAAATGGGAAAGTTACCGATTTTAACGAACACCTGGATAGGATGAAAAAAGACTTGCCTACTTGGAAAAATAGTAAATAAAAATGAAATTCATTCTGGTTAGCTTACTCTGTTTAGCAATTTCCCCTTACGTTTTATGTCAAGTGAATAGCGGAATAAGAGTTAGTGAATACAAAAAAAATAATTTCGATAGAGGAAAGTCGCTTCCAATTAAACCTGCCCGAACTGTCTCCTTTACTACAGATGAAGGCAGTTTTATGAACGTTGATCTTTCTCCTGACGGAAAAACATTAGTGTTTGATCTATTGGGAGACTTATATACTTTGCCTGCTCATGGTGGAGTAGCAAAACAACTTACACGTGGTGTTGCGATCAATAAACGTCCCGCTTGGTCGCCTGATGGAAAACGCATTGCTTATCTGAGCGACGCTACAGGAATGTTCCGTTTGCATGTGGCGGATGCAAAGTTTTCTCGTGATTTTGCTTTAGGAATAAATGACAAAGAGCCAGCGCCTGATAAGATTACTCCGGTTTGGTTTGCAGGAGGTAACTATGTTTCTATACGGGATTCTGTCTATAGTCTATTTGGTGGACAAACCAGAAATGATACAATTGGAACTCTGCTACGATTCTCTATCACTGGAGATTCAGCCTATTTTTTACGCTCAGGATATATTGTCAGGAAAAATCGGACAACGGGAATTGTACATACTATAGCAAAACTTTCTGATAAAGTGGAAAATAGATATTTTTCCCAATCTGGATTTTTATCACCAGACGCCAGGTACTGGGTGTATTATGTAGATGAAGATCTCAATGGAGATCAAAGTTTGTGGGTTAGAGACTTAGTGAAGGGAGATGATCGAATGCTTGTTGATCATCTAACAACTACACCTTGGACTTTTTTTGGGTATGTATTTAATGTTTCTTTTTCACCTGATTCAAAATCAGTGTTTACTGCATACAAAGGGAAGATTCACCGAATTGTTCTTGAAAGCGGTTCTGATGAGATCATTCCCATGCGAGTAAATGTTCAATCTGACCTAGGCGCCTTGAATTATAATGCCTTTCGATTGAATTATGACTCTATTCATGTTAAATATACCCGCTGGGCCAGAAAAAGTTCGGACGGAAAACAGATTGTGTATAGTGCATTGAATAGGCTCTATGTCCAGGATGAAACCGGACATTCGAAAATACTTGTCAACCAACCATATAGTCAGTCCCAACCAGCATATTCTCCGGACGGGAAATGGATTGTATATACGACATGGTCTGATACTTCTGCTGGATATGTATGGAAAGTGCCATCAACAGGAGGAGAGCCAGAGAAACTGACCACGATACCTGGACAGTATTATAACCCGACATGGTCGCCTGATGGCAAATCAATCGCTGTGATAAGGCAAAGCGAGTACCTGGATCTTCGTTTTTCCGCACCGGTAAACTCTGTCGGTCAACTTATTATATTAGATGTAAAACTTCGTACGGTTCGATTGATAGAGAAGGCTATCCCTTTTGCTAGTGGCCTGACATTTTCAAGGGATGGAGCTGCAATTTTCTATCAGCCATTTTTTGAAAGAACTCTAAAGCCAACGGTTCGCAATGTGCCATTATTAACTTCCGCCAAATTGGATGGTTCAGAAAAACAAATCGTTGCTGTTGGCATGCAAAGTTACAAATTGAACCAGATCACGATATCTCCAAATGGACGTTTTTTGGTATATAAAATGGCCGAGGATTTATATTTATTGCCCTTAACAAAAACAGGGTCGCCTGAAGTTATCTACGATACACTACAAAAGTTGCCACTTATCCGGTTTGGATTCGGCACTGATCATTATTGGGATTCTAGCAATAATTTATGCTGGTCCTATGCAAACAAGCACTATCAAATCAATCCGAATAATATCATAAACAATGCCGAGAATTTCCGACTGCAATATTCTGGTTTTGTCTCAACTAAGTTCGTTCCAGATCGCGTTATTGATTTACATCTTTCGGTGGGTGCTTCCTTTGGAAAGGGAATAATTGCTTTAGCAGGTGTACGAATAGTTACCATGCAACAGAATTTTGTATTGGAGCATGGTACAATTATTATCAAAGATGGTAGAATCGAGGCTATCGGATCAGAAAAAAGGGTAATAATACCTAGCAGTGCGAAGGTTTACAGGTTGGATGGCTTAACTGTTATACCAGGATTTATTGACCTGCATTTGCATCTTGATCGTTCCGATAACTTGTTGCCCCAACAGCCCTGGAAGTGGCTGGCCAGCCTTGCTTATGGAGTAACAACAGCAAGGGATCCTGCGTCAAGCTTTAATATGTTCTCTCATAAGGAAATGTTAGAATCGGGGAATATGATCGGTCCGCGCTTTTATTCCGTAGGTGATGCGATATACACTCCGAGACATAATTGCAATGAAAAAATTGAGAATCTGGAAGATGCAACCCGGATTGTCGAGAAAAAAGCGATGATTGGTGCTCAAGTAATAAAGCAGTATGGTCAACAGAATCGTTTGCACAGGCAGTTACTTTTACTTGGAAGTAGGGAGTTTGGACTAAATATGACTAACGAAGGAGAATATGATCCGTACAGGCAAATCGCAATGTTGAAAGACGGAACTACAGGGATTGAACATACGGCTGTCTGGGGTGAACCATATAAAGATGTGGTTAGTCTCCTTGTTGCTTCCGGAACTACTATTACACCAACATTTCAGGTGGTAAACCAAACTGACCACGCGATGCATTTTTATAACCGTACCTATTGGTTAACGCCAGATGAAAAACTAAAAAGATTTGTTCCGGACCTAGACAACAGTCGCATTCGCGGGGCACCAGCTGATACGTTTGCTGTTCCGAAATTTGTATCCGGCCCTGGTAAATTTTTTAAGAAGCTTTATGAAAGTGGAGGACGAATTGGAATGGGTAGTCATGGAAATGATATCGGGACTGGCCCCCATAGCGAAATTTGGGCTTTGCATGATATCGGCCTAAGTAAAATGGAAGCACTTCAATGTGCAACAATAACCGGCGCACAAGCAATGGGTTTACAAAAAGATCTGGGCTCCCTTGAGGTTGGTAAAATCGCAGATCTCATTATACTTAGTAAAAACCCACTGGATGACATACATAACACGAGAGAAATAAAATATGTAATGAAAGACGGCATACTATATAATGCTGATACTATGGATCAACTTTGGCCAGTGTTTAAAAAATGTCCAGAATGGCGATTGAAACCTGAGTTAACTAATCCTAAGAACTAAGATTTTCTGAACCTTAACCTATCTATCAAAGGCCACCTTAAAGAGGTGGCCTTTTTAATTGGTAAAATTAGAAGCTTTTATAAAGTCAGCTATTATGGTTTATTAAGTTTTGTTCAACCGGTAATGGTTGTGCTTCATTTTTTAAAAATCCGTCACCCTAGATTACTTTTTCGTGCGACATAGAGCAGGTTTGAAATGAGAATTTATCAATGAACTCCATATTGTTATTTATCTATGAGGTGCCGAAGATATTTCATGGTTTTTTCCCTCTTGCTTGCCTGTCACGTGTTTGCTGATGCGCAATCGAATGACTATGTCGTGAATTCTACAATTGTCATGTATCCAGTTCAACGCACCATGTGGGGCCTGTTCTTCGAAGACATCAATCGCGGTGCCGATGGGGGTCTCTACGCCGAGTTGATCAAGAATCGAAGTTTCGATTTTCCCGATCCGTTATTGGGCTGGCTGCCCACTCCATCTCGAAGCACCTATGCCCGTAATGATATTTTCCAGGTAATCAATCAAGCCAAAATACATCCCAGCGATCCCAAATACCTGCAGGTAACTGTTTCGTACCCTGACAACACGATTGCCCTGCGTAATGAAAGCTTTGGCGGGCTGACAGTTGGTTATGGCCAGTCATTGAATTTCGCGATAGTCTACCGTGTGCAATCGCCAGGACTGGTATTGGCGGTGGATATAGTCAATGCTTCAGGCAGATCAGTGGGCGGTACAAACATCACACCTGTTGCCGGTAATGACTGGGTATCAGTGAAAGCTTCGATCACCACAACTGATACTACAGTCAAAGGAAAACTTGTGATCCGTTTTAAAGGCACAGGTAAACTGGATATCAACCGGGTGTCACTATTCCCGGCAAATACATTTAAAAACAGGGAAGGGGGTCTACGTTCCGACCTCGCCCAGAAGCTTGCGGATATACAACCGGGTTTCCTTCGTTTTCCTGGTGGTTGCATCGTGGAAGGAAAGACTGTAGAGAATCGGTACCAGTGGAAAAACACTATTGGTAAACTAGAAGACAGGACACTCTTATTCAACCAATGGAACGATGCCAATCCTAAACGTATCCTCCCTGATTATTATCAGAGTTTCGGGATCGGGTTTTATGAATATTTCCAGTTGTGCGAAGACTTGAAGACAGCACCTATGCCAATCATTAACTGCGGAATCTCCTGCCAGTTTGATGCAGCAGAAGTGGTACCCATGAACCAGATCGACCCATATGTTCAGGATGCACTGGACCTGATCGAATTCGCTAATGGTTCTCCCAAAAGCAAATGGGGTAGGAAGCGTAGCGAAATGGGTCATCCAGAACCGTTCAACATGAAATTGCTTGGAATTGGCAATGAGAACTGGGGACCTCAATACATCGAGCGCCTGAAGCTATTTACCAAAGCAATCAAAACAAAATACCCAGGCATCCAATTGATCGCCAGCACAGGTTATTCACCCAACTCTCAGTTCAAGTACATGGACTCAGCTTTACGGAAGGAGAAGGTTGACATCATTGACGAGCATTACTACCAGACTCCTTCCTGGTTCCTGATGAATGCCGGTAAATATGACAATTATGACCGCCAGGGCCCTAAAATTTTCATTGGCGAATATGCCTGCCATTCTGTTAGAATCGGCAGCCAAGATAATATCAACACACAATTATGCGCCATGGCGGAAGCCGCCTGGATGACAGGTCTGGAGCGAAATGCGGATATCGTAACGATGGCAGCTTATGCGCCGTTGTTTGCTCATGTGAAGGACTGGCAATGGACACCAAACCTGATCTGGTTTGATAACGCGAAAAGCTATGCTACACCAAGTTATTATGTACAGCAAATGTTTGCCATGAACAAAGGAACACACGTAATCTCAATGACCCAGAATGGCAGTTCCATTGCGGGGCAGGACAGTGTGTGGGCGAGTGCTGTGGTGGATGAAAAAACAAATGAGATCATTTTAAAGCTCGTCAACCCATCCGGTGCATCTAAATCAAAATCCATCAGATTGGATGGATCTACCGGAGCCGGGACTGGAACGGTTGCGTTATTGCAGGGTAAGGGCTCGGATTTGAATTCAATCGAAGCGCCTAACGTGGTGGCACCGGTGGTAACAGCTATCAAGGCGAATGGAAATAATTTGCAGGTATCACTACCGCCTTATTCATTGTCCGTTGTGCGCCTGAAAAGATAGAATGATTTTCAGTTAGAGTTTTAATTACGGGGACTATGGGAGCGGTATCGTTTGACTGACATGAGCGCCGCTCCCTTTTAAAATAACATGTGTATGAAGAAAGGTTTCATAATAGTATTTGCCGCATTTTTATCCAATGCTGCACAGTCCCAGGTAAGCTGGAATTATTCCGTTAATAAGCTGGAAGGTAATTCCTATGAATTGCATATCACCGCAGAAGTTGCTGGTCCCTGGCATATCTATTCACAGCAAACGCCAGCAGGCGGTCCCGTACCCACCGAGATCAGGTTCAATACCCATCCGCTGGTGCAACTGGAAGGCAAAACACAGGAACTTGGCAAACTCATCACCAGACATGAAGAAGTATTCAGCACAGATGTAAAATATTACGATGCCCGAGTTGATTTCGTCCAGTTGGTGAAACTAAAAGCCAAAGCAAAGACCAGTATCACGGGAAGCGTGAAATACATGGTTTGTAACGACAAGGAATGCCTGCCGCCGAAGACCGCAGGATTTACCATACAAATACCCTGACCTTTTTCTCATGTGTCTTAGTTGTTAATGACAAAATGCAATCAAACACGCCCGGGAATCTTTATTCCCGGGCCAATTTAACCACGATGAAAAAAATCCAACATACCCAGATCCTGCTGCTAGGTGAAAATATTCCGGATGCTGCCGAAAAGGTACTGGCAGCCTACAATATTCACCGTGCTGTTCATCCCTACCAGGTGAAGGCATTGCTGGCTGAACAAAATAAAAAGGATTCAACTATCCGGATATACAAAGTAATCATACCCATCCGTGAATGGAACCTGCACCTGTTTGAAGGGTTCAAACAATTAACAGCAATGCCTTCGCTGATCCTGATGCGTGACCACCTGGATAAGATGGATGACCTGGAAGGCGTGCATCACTGGAAAGAACCTTATAAAGAAACTCAGTTGCTGGAGTTCATAGAACAGCCGGTTGTTTCAGACGCTTCGACATTTGACTGTTTGTATTTTATGGTTAACAGACGTTTTGTACGGATTCCCTGCGACGATATCGTCTTGATAAGGAAGTACCCGCAGAATCAGTTGGTGATCTGTACCAGGGACACCGATTACGCCATCACTCTTTCCATCAACGTGATGCTGCAGAAACTGCCTGCAGACCAGTTTGAACGGATCAGCGATAACCTGGCAGTGCCGAATAAATACAAAAAGAATCTCACTTTCCGCGGGTATCCCTTCCGTGGAGGTTACATTCCTGTTACCCACCGTTTCCGCTCTATCAGAAAATCATTGTACCATGAAGATTTGGTGTAACCTGATTGTATTTTTGTGCTGTTCCTTGTCCATACAGGCCCAGGTGCGCATTGTGGATACACTGACGCGCCAGGCAGATAATACCTGGTTGCTAAAAGTAAAAGTTATTCCTAATAAGGATGTGCATGTTTATGATCTTAACCCTGCTGTATCCATTACTGCGCCAGCCATCAGTTTTACGGATCAGCCGGTCACCATCAAAGGTTCGATCATTTCACCATTGCCAGTTTCATTCACCGACCCGGTATTTGAGAGAAAGGATATTAAAGTTTACCGTAAACCTTTTATCATCACCTGCATCCTTCAATTTGAAGAAAGTGGAGACGGGCGACTTCCTGCAGTGATCCGGGGAAAACTGTCCGGCTTTACCGGGAAGGAATCTGAATTCATGCCCATGGACATACCACTGATGATAAACGTCCAAGGCGGGGTTGCTGCACAAATCACACCTTTAAAACTTCCATCAGTAGATGTAGCGAATCCTGTCAACTCATGTGGTGAGGAAGCCAGCGCCGGACGATCTGCCTTTAGTATTTTCCTATTGGGATTTTTAGGCGGACTAGTGGCTCTTTTTACGCCATGTGTATTCCCAATGGTGCCGGTTTCTGTTTCGGTTTTTACCGTGCGTGCAAAGTGTAGGCAACAGGGTATCCGTAACGGCATCTTATACGGACTCTTTATTTTCCTGATCTACGTATTTGCATCACTGCCTTTTCACCTCGTCAGCGGGCTGCGCCCAGAGTTCCTGAACAATATCGCGACGAGTGTTCCTCTGAACCTGGTATTCTTTGGAGTGTTCCTGCTATTCTCCCTGTCTTTCTTTGGCGTGATCAACCTGCAACTGCCATCCTTTATCGCTAACAATACTGACAGCAAAGGCAATCTCGGCTCACTATTCGGTATCTTCTGTATGTCTCTTACGCTTGTTATTGTTTCTTTTTCCTGTACCGGTCCGATACTCGGTTCACTTCTTGCAGGAACTGTGACGGGTGGAGCCTGGAAGCTCACTGCTGGGCTTTGTGGTTTTGGATTGGCACTTGGGATTCCCTTCGGTCTGTTTGCTGTTTTCCCACAATTACTCAAATCGTTACCGCGTTCAGGCGGATGGCTGAGTCATTTTAAAAAGGTGCTGGCATTCGTGGAACTTGCGCTGGCTTTCAAATTCCTGAGTAACGCCGACCTGGTGATGCACTGGGGATTGCTGAAACGTGAAATATTTATCGCGGCATGGATCATCATTTTTGTTGCATTAGGCGTTTATATCGTGAGCCTGAAACGGACACAGGTGACGCTTGCTTTTTCTGCCGTGGTTTTCTGTTGGTGCGTTTACCTGGTACCGGGACTGACCAACACCAGTTACGCGAATCTCTCTGCCATCAGCGGTATTGCGCCCCCCATATCCTACAGCGTGTACAAAGAATCGGCTGGTCATGTTAAGCCTGACGTGATCAATGATTACCAGAAAGCATTACAGCTCGCCAAAGAGCAGCATAAAAAAATACTGATCGATTTTACAGGTTGGGCATGTGTTAACTGCAGAAGGATGGAGGAGAAGGTGTGGTCAAAACCAATGGTGTCGCAGTATATCCGCGACCATTTTATCCTTGTATCGCTATACGTGGATGACAAGGCCAAATTGCCGGCACATGAGCGCAGCGATTCACTGCAGACCATCGGTGATAAATGGGCACGGTTCCAGTCAGAGAATTTTAAGACAGCATCGCAACCATTGTATGTGGCACTCGACGAGAATGAAAAACTGTTGACTGCGCCGGTCGGATATACACCAGCTGAGGAAGATTTTTTAAAATGGCTGAATTGTTCGGCCATAGAACCATAATGGACTTCATGTTTTTAGTTTTCCGGATTTTCAGATTTCAAGTTTAAGGCAACGGAAGCTAAAACCAACGGCCCGGGTGTCTACCTGAGCCTCTTTTTTGACACTATGAAAAAACAGTTTGATGAATCGTATTTACCTTGATAACGCTGCCACCACCAAAATTTCCCCGCATGTACTTAATTCCATGCTTCCGTGGCTTGGCCATCAATTCGGCAATCCTTCCTCTCTCTATGAAGAGGGAAGGGCAGCCAGGCTCGCCGTAGAGAGCAGCAGGAAAACAGTGGCACATTATCTAGGTGTCAAACCAGCAGAGATCATCTTTACCTCCTGCGGTACCGAAAGCAACAATATGGCTCTTCGAAGTGCGATCCGTTCACTGCGTATCACCCATGTTATTACCGCGAGAACAGAACATCCTGCCGTGCTGAATACCGTGCGTGACATGGCACAGCGCGGTGAAGTTGTTTTGAGTTATGTGGCCCTGCTTCCAGATGGCTCCGCAGACCTCCATGACCTGCACAGGCTGCTGATGGATAAACAGGGCAAATGCCTGGTAACACTCATGCATGCCAATAATGAGACCGGTATGATGCTGGATCTCAAAATGACGGGACAGGTCTGCGAAGAACATGGCGCTTACTTTCATTCAGATTGTGTGCAGACCATCGGACACCTTCCGCTCGATCTTTCAAAGTTGCCGGTGGATATGGCGAGCGCATCGGCGCATAAATTCCACGGGCCTAAGGGTAGCGGCATACTTTATGTGCGTGAAAAAGTCGGGCTGCGTCCCTTTATCACCGGAGGCGGACAGGAAAGGGGTATGCGTGCAGGAACGGAGAACGTGGCCAATATCGTAGGCTTCGCCAGTGCTTTGGAGGAAGCCATGGAAAACCTTGCCACAGATGCACACCATATCATGCGGCTAAAACAGGCATTGAAGTTTACACTTTCAGACCTGGGTTGCAGTTTCAACGGTAGTACAGGTGAAGATTCACTGTTTACAGTAATCAATGCAGCCTTTCCGAGAACCGAGCAAACACAGAACCTGTTATTTGATCTTGACCAGGCCGGTATCTCCGTCAGTGGCGGTTCTGCGTGTTCCGCAGGTAAAGGCAGCCATGTGATGGAAGCAATCGGCGCTACGGACACAGTCAATATCCGTTTTAGTTTTTCACGATATACAACCCTCAATGATATAGAACAGGTGGCAGCCGCGCTGCAACGATTGATTACAGTTGCACCAGCCTTTCAAGCAGCAGATTGAAGTATGGTACCAGGGAGCTATCTCTATAGCACCCTTCTATTTTTTATCCCCCGCATCCAATCATCTATGTCACTGATACAGGAACTGATCGAAGCACTGGAAGCGGCACTGAAAAAAAGTGCGAACGATGTGGGGAGGGATCCGCTGGAACGGGCCATGCAGATGCAGGCATATTGTATTGATTCGGCGGGTGCGATTGACCTGATCGGCAGGGTGGAGGCAAAACTGCATGTGAAAGAAAAGGAAGCATACTTCTCCGCCAAGGACAAATTACTGATGTGGTTGGTGTATACGGATAAGCTTGTGAGGTTCCTGGATCCAGTTGAACGAAAGATTGAAATAGATGTCGCCGATCATTTTGGTGCGGCGAATTACTTTGACTGGCGATTGGCAGAATCCAAAGCAGTTCAACTGTTCGGATTGTTTTTGAAAAACCAGGAGAACCTGCTTCCTGAATTAAATGAAATTGATGTATGAACACTACTGAAACAAAATTTTTGGTTATAGGGTCTTCCGGGCAGATCGGTGTTGAACTGGTGGCGGCACTAGAGAAGCGATATGGTACCCATCGAGTGATAGCTGCCGACCTGAAACACAGAGAGGGAATTGATCCGACCAGGTATATCGAACTGGATGTGCTGGACAAAGATACCCTACGTATCTGGATCGATTGGGGCAATTTCAAACAGGTGTACCTGCTTGCAGCCATGCTATCAGCAACCGGCGAACGGTATCCTGATAAAGCCTGGGATTTGAATATGCGCGGGTTACTGAATGTATTGGAGATCGCGCTGGAGAAAAAACTGCAGGTGTTCTTTCCTTCGTCCATCGCAGTGTACGGACCTGTACTTGGGCAGCCGACCACCATATACGGGATCAGCAAGTATGCAGGTGAGAACTGGTGCGCGTGGTACCATGCAAGACATGGACTGGATGTGCGGTGCCTGCGATACCCCGGCCTGATATCGCATACGACGATGCCGGGAGGCGGTACCACCGATTACGCGGTAGATATTTTTCAAATGGCGCTTGAGACCTGCAAGTATACCTGTTTCTTAAAAGCAGATACACGACTGCCGATGATGTATATGGAAGACGCGGTGCGTGCGACCATTGAACTAATGGAAGCACCGGCGGCTTCACTGTCAACACGCATGGGTTATGATGTTGCCGCTGTTTCCTTTACACCGGCTGAACTCGCAGTTGTGATACGGAAACATATACCTGGGTTCGAGATATCGTATGAGCCGGATTATCGCCAGAAGATCGCTGATTCGTGGCCCGGTGTGATTGATGATTCGCTTGCGCGGAGGGACTGGGGATGGAAACACCAGTATAGCCTGGGAGCTATTACGGCAGATATGATTAAGAACCTTTCAGTCGCAGAACATGCCTGAATTGAAAAAAGAGTCAGTGGAAAAATTGCCCGAATTAATGTTGGTCACACACCAACGGAATTCAGGGACCGTGTTGGCATTCCTGATCCGGGGAAAATTATACGATTGCCATACTATTCATCCCGGACTGCCGGAAACTGCTGAAGCATTTATTGCCCAGTGGGAGAATTACCAGCCACTGGCGGTAGTCATGCACCTGGCGCTCTGTAACGGCAGGGTCTTACGTGACCTAAACCTGGTTGATGAGAAAGATGCCATCGACATGAAAGCAGTAGTCTGGGATGGCATGGAACACAGAAGAAGCAACGCCAATAAACAACATCATGCAAATACAGGTATTACGTTCAAAGATCCATCAGGTAACAATAACCGAGGCTAACCTCAATTATGTCGGAAGCCTGACACTTGATATGGACCTGATAGAAGCTGCAGGAATGTTTATCAATGAAAAAGTACAGATCGTCAATGTCAACAATGGCGAACGTATCGAAACCTATCTCATTGAAGGGAACCGTGGCAGCGGTATCTGCTGCCTGAACGGACCGGCAGCCAGGAAAGGCGTGGTCGGTGATGTGGTGATTGTGATCAGTTACGGGATCATTGAAATTGAAAAAGCAAAGGAGTGGAAACCGATCATTGTGTTTCCCAAGCAAGGAAATAAACTATAAGGGATGGAAGTGATCTGTATAGAAGAGAAAGCGTTTTATCAATTGATGGAGACCGTCATCAGGTTTGTCAGAGAGCAGGTGACGGAAAAGGAAAAATGGATCACGCCTGAAGAGACGATGCGGTTACTGGGGATAACGAGTAAAACAACCTTGTGGAAATACAGAACCACCGGCAGGATCAGGTATTCGCAACCGGACAAGCGGGTGATCATGTATGACAGGACCTCTATCGATGCGTTTTTTGAAAAACATGCAATGGAACCGTTTTAAAGAATGGACAACCAATCATTTACCTATTATTATGACGATGGGATAATAATCCCGCTAAGACGTGCGCCTACTTATAACAGTCATGTGACGATGATGACGGTGAACGGAAAGACGTATAAAGTGAGGGTGAGTTATAAAAATGTACCGCCAGAAGTAGCGGCGGCAAAGAACAGCTATATAAGGAATATTCTGTTTGGAGTGAACCGTTAACGGTTATTTACGGGTGGACTTTTTCTTTGGTGCCGTTTTTTTGGCTGGTGTGCGCTCTTTGAATTTCTGGATGTCGGAGTCGGTGACGCGGTCAAAGGCACGGGCGAATTCTGTCAAACTCTTTCCGAGCGCTTGAATAATGAGTAGTAAAGTAGGAAACTTTGCAACACGTTTTCCATTGAAAATGCTGGCAACGGTATTTACTTCAAGCTCTGCTTCGAGCGCAATTTTTCTGATGGAGTTTACGTGGTATTCTTTGTTATTGGAGATTCTTGCGTGGCTGGAACCCTTTGTTTTTGCTTCCTCTAAGAATTTATTCAGAGTGACGGAAGTTTTAACTAAAGTGTTTGATTCGTGGTTCTCAACCATGATGGAAAACTCCAAGAAATTGGCAACTTAACTGTCGTAGTCTATTAATACAGGCTTATATTTGTTATATCTTTACTGATATAACAAATGATGGCACCAAATAGTTTGATCATACACGAAGAAAAAGGTGAAATTTCCCTCATTGAAATCAATACCTGGCAGAACCTGCTGCCTGTTTCGACTGATACTTACCTAAGAATCATATTCAGCCTCGCCAAACAAGGGTATGTACGTTTACCAAGTCGCACTGATCATTTAATCGATAGCGCAAAGAATTCGTAATTCCCGCCAATCAATTCGTAAAAGCCGCCAATCCGATGGCAGGTGCTGAGCATAGTATTGCGCCTCAAACTTGATACTATGCAAAAAACACCCGTTCAACATGAAATTTCACTGGCAACCGCCATTGAGCTTACAGGCCGTTACCGTGCCGACATTCCTGAAAACATGCCTATCTGCGAAACGTTTGAAAAAGCGTCTGTACTGCGATTGCTGCAGACAGAAGGCGCAGCGAAGTTCCGGATCTATTATGGCCAAAAAGAAAACGGCGAGATCTGTGCAGTACTGGTAGCTGCGGATGCTGATGGACAGGATATCCTGCCTGCAGTAAATACAGATGAATTACCTAATGAAAACGATGAAATAATCCTGGAGAGTTCTTACCGGTGTCCGCATTTATGCCCGCCAGAATCTCCTTTGAATCCTTAAAAAATGGATCTATTTACTTTTTCGCATATTTCCGCCTTTTCTATCCTTATTCCAATTGCTGTTGCTATTGTCAAAAGGAAGAGTATCAGGCGGAAATATTTTCCCTTAGTTGTGCTATTAGTTGCCGGTGCTTTGAATGACCTTGTGAGTTACTTCGCCATCAGGTCTTTCGGGAACAACACCTTTAATAGCAATGTGTATGTACTTATAGAGTTTGTTCTATTAGTCTGGCTTTTCAGGAGGTGGGCGTACAGGCGGCGGAACGATTTCCTATTTGTGGTGCTGATAATGGGAGTATTTGTGTGGATACTGGACAACTGTGTATTACATACGCCATTTGCAAATACGTCCCTTTTTTGGATGACAGGTTCGATACTAATGGTATATATATGCATCGACCGGATCAACCTTGTCATATTCAACGCACCCAATTCAATCATCGCGTCAGATGTAATGATATGCATCGGGTTATTAGTATATCATATTTACAAAGCGTTCCTTGAAACATTCCAGGTTTTTCCTATACCGATGCACAAGGCCCTTTATATGAATTTATGGGTCATTCATTGTTTATTAAGCACTGTTATAAACCTTCTTTTCAGTATTGCGTTTTTATGCCTCCGATCGAAACCGATATCCACTATACTTTCTTTACTGCGCTGACAGTCCTTACATTATTGTTGGGCGTGTTTGCGTTCTCCATTTTCAGACATCTGCGCAAGAAGAAGCGGCAGATGAAAGACCGGTCTTTCCGCGAAGAAAAAGCTATTGAACGTGACCGTAAGCGGATCGCTTTTGATCTTCATGATGATTTCGGTTCAGAGCTAACTGGACTTAAGTTCTCCCTACGCGAACTAGCCGATAAGGATCCCACCAATAAGGCATTAAGTCAAACGGCGTCAATCATCGAGCGGTCTCTTTCCCGATTGCGGGAGATATCTCTCAATCTTACTCCACGGGAAATCGAATGCGAAGGACTTCATGGTGCTGTGGAAGCCCTTATGGACAGGATCAATGAAACTTCCCGTATTGCTATTCAATATTCAGGTGAGTTATTTTCCAACCTTGAGACTTCCCGTGCGATTATTGTCTTTCGTGTACTGCAGGAAATCCTTGCGAACGCCATCAGGCATTCGCAAGCAGCAAGGATTAACCTGGCTATCCTTGAGAAGGGTAATAACCTGATCATGGAACTGAAGGATGATGGCCTTGGGTTTGATTATGAACAGGCGCTTGTCAAACCAAACAGCTCCGGGTTAAAGAATATCCAGGCCAGGCTTGACATGTTGAACGCCGTTCTTGTGATAGAATCCGCAAAAGAAACAGGCACCCATTATTTCATTACCATACCCATGAAACACTTAGTCCAGCATGGAAACAACCATTAAAACAAGGATCATCGTTGCTGACGATCACGAAGTATTCCTCGATGGATTATTGAAAGCATTCGAAAGCAACAATAACTACGAGATCGTGGATGTCTGCCGCAACGGTGAACAACTCTGCCGTTCCGTGGCCATTCACCAGCCGGACGTGGTTCTGACTGATATCGTAATGCCGGTCATGGACGGTATTAAAGCCATCGAGAAAATACAGGAGACGCACCCGGCCGTAGCCTGTATCGTGCTGACCACATATGACAACGATCACCTCATCATGGATGCACTTGAAGCCGGTGCCATGAGCTTTGTCAATAAGGCACGGAAGAAGGAAGAGATCTTTGAAGCCATTGAGTCTACACTCAGGGGTGAATCCTACTACTGCAAGTCAACCACGCAACGTGTACTACGGTTGATCGCCAACAGCCGGTTCGGTAAAGGAGAGAAACGGGAAGATATGTTCAGCGAGAAGGAAAAGCAGGTGATAAAACTAATCTGCGAGGATAAGCTCGTCAAAGAGATCGCTTCGGAATTATGCTTGGGAGACAGGAGTGTTGAGCGATACAAAGGGTTGATTATGGAGAAGATGGGTGTGAAGACGGTGGGTGGGATCGTGAAGTATGCGATATTGAATAAGTTGTGGCGGGACGGGTAGGGGGTAAAACCATAGGAATTTGCCAATGGCATACGGCGTCAGCCATTTTCCTTTTTTGCCACAAAGGAATCTGATTCGTCGAGGGGATGAATTTTTAGCTTAGTATCTCCGTCAAACTCTAGATAATCATGCAATATCGTACCGGCAAGACTCAACGACGGTTTTGGTAGAGAGAGGAATAGTCTAAGGAACCATACTAAAAGCGTTGGCCCAGTTTCCTCAATTTCAACAATGACTCTGTCTGGGTAGCTACTACAGCGGTGTTCTAAATATGGCTGAAATATGGTCTCCCGTATATTCGGGCAATAAAATAAAAGACCTTTATCAATTGAGATTATGATATCGGGCAACTGTTCGTCGGTTACAATTCCATTATTTATTACAGTTCTTAAATAAGTAATGATGTTAGCAAGTGACTGCGATCTGAAGCTGAAAATTATCCCTGGAATTTTGTCAAAATAAGGGGATTGGATTGATCTGCCACCTAATGATTGGAGATCAAATTGTACCCGACTTCGCTTTAGTTTTTTGACGGATTGAATTTGTATCAGTGCTCTGTGAAATTCTGAACTTTCGGTTAGTGTAGCTATATCTGGCTTTACTTCAATAGCAGCATATACGCCTTCAGCAATAATGACTTCTCGGAGTGGTGTTATTAACTCCGGATGGTTTGGGAAGAGAACGACACAATCAATATTATTCGAAAATTCTGTTTTTGTATATATGCATCCTTTTTTGGTTTTATAGTCGCTCGTTAAATAACTTGAAATAAACTGCTGTATGGTGACTTCCTTTTTATCACCAGTATTTCCGCGGTCATTTTTGAAACCTTGTTCAGTTGGTTCAAAGATGAGTTCAATTTGTCTTAAATTTTCTTTTAACGATTCGATAACTGGGTTCATATGTGCTGTTATTTGGAATCAGTAATTGTTTTGCAAACCTTCACAAATTTATTCCCAAGTAAAGTGAATATAAAGAAGTCGTTGTTGGAAACTTCGACATTGAGATCAAGATCTTTGTCTTCAGGATCGTGAGAGGATTTTTCTCCTTGAATTTCAACTTCCGTTTCCCATTTTAATGCCCCCAGGATAACCAAGTTAGATATCATAAATTCAAAATCCTGTTTATTATAACCCCACTCTTTCGAAAATTTTATAATTCCAAATGCGAACCATTCGGGATTTAACTTTTCTGCATTGTCGATGCCTCTTTTCGCTTGTCTTTCCGGATCATTCTTATAATTTTTTTCAAAACTTGCGATTTGCCTTTCAACCAAGGACATATGGAGTTTATCCAGCAATAATGCTTCCTGTGATGAAATACTATTGAGTATTTTAATACAATTCTGACTAAAAATGACATCAGATCCTTTAGTAAGTGAGTTTGCTATCAGGTAAGACCATTTGATTTGAAGCGATTCCTCTTCTTCATAGGAGCTTAATTCAATCATAGGAGCCAACACTTTTAGGGGAACAGCGTTCATTTCTGTCTTCAAATCTTTTAGTAGTGCCTCTACTTTCCCCAGGATCTCTACCTGGTTATTAAACCTTCTTATACGGATACTTTCGGAAATGGTTTGGCCCATCTCTAGTACTGATTGGCCGAATAATGATTTCATTAACCTATTACTTTCCTCAACAACGTGTTGAGGAACATCATCTGAGTTTGGTATAATTTCTAAATATGACATAAGTATATCATCTAAATGAATGACAATATAGTGTGCTTCATTGAATTTTATTCAAAACAACACGAAGGGTTTTCGCACTTACCGCCAACCTATTCGTAAAAGCCGCCATACTGGGGTTTATGGTGGCGGTAAGTTTGATTTCACAGTGCAGGTGAGGCCCTGCAGTTGGTTTTGGTAATGCCCTCCCGATTCTTCGGGAGGGTTTGTCTTATACGCTCCTGATTGCCCCCAGCATTGCCAATAGTTTTTCCCGGTATCTGTCAGACAACGGTATCCATTTATCCTGCAAGAGCAACCTGGTGCTTTCAACTGCTTCCACCCGTGCAATGGATACCATGTGCGATTTATGGACACGCTGGAACAATGCTTGAGGCAACCGCTCTTCCAACTCACCAAAAGTCTCGAGTGTCAGTAAGGACTGGCCACTGAAATACAATTTCCTGTAATCGCCTGCACCCTCGATATGGGTGATATCATCCAGGTTGATACGCTGCTGACGATTTCCTGTTTTGAAGAACAGGTGCATTGGCAGTATTTCGCCGTTTCTTCGTTGCCGCACCTTCATAACAGCCTGCAGGAACCTTTCAAATGAAAAAGGCTTTAGCAGGTAGTCGACCGCATCCAGATCAAAAGCTTTCAATGCAAATTCTTCGTGGGCCGTGGTAAAGATCACCAATGGTGGATGTGGTAATGTTTTGAGAAGTTGAATGCCGGTGAGCTGTTCCATCTGAATGTCGAGGAACAAAAGATCTATATTGTCACCTAATAAAACAGGCAGCGCTTTCAATGGATCACTGAAAGCATGCGTCAGATCCAGGAACGGCACTTTCTCAACATACTGCTGTGTGCGCAGCAGCGCTAGCGGTTCGTCCTCTATGATGATGCAGCGCAGTTTATGCATGGGCAGTGAGCTTGATCCGGCAGTGAACCGTAAATGTACCGGCAGTGTGACTGATATCCAAATGATGTAGGCCGTGGTAACCAAGGTCCAGCCGCTGTTTTGTCAATTTCAGACCTAGTCCGCCCGCTTCAGTACTGTCGTTGGCAACTGTGCTGCAGGTATTGAAACAGTTGAAAACTACCGAACCATCAAGGATCTGCATATGTATGTCAACTGCAGGTTGTTCTTTACCGGTGACAGCATATTTACACGCGTTCTCGATGAACGGCAGAAAGATGAGTGGCAGAACCTGGTACTCTTCGGCCATATTATCCGGGTCATCAACTGTGAACCGGATAATATGCCTGTCAGCTTTGCGTATGCTTTCGAGTTGGATGTAATCACGGATGAATGCGATCTCCTCTGACAGGTGTATTGATCCCTGTTGGCCTCGATATAAGAGAAAACGGAGCATCCTAGAGAGCTGCTGCAGGTACTGTGATGCTTTTGCCGGTTCAATGCCAATCAGCACATCAATATTATTGAGTGTATTAAAGAGAAAGTGCGGTGGGAGACGGCTTTTAAGGGTTTGAATTTCCGCTTCCTGTTTTTTCCTTTCCATCGCCTCCTTGACGCGTATATCATGGTACCAGTGCAACGCTCCGCGAAGCGCGGTCGCTGCAATTGCATTTACCAGGGAGCAGACAAAAAAACCGGCCAGTAAAATCAACATGGTCGATGTGTCAAGGAAAAAAGAGACGGCGGTATAGAACAGGAACTGGGTGACAGCGGCAGTTATCCCGGCACTTGCAAGGCATACCACCAATGCTCCTATGATGAATGGCGTAGCTCTTTTTTTTGCGAGGTACCTGGGGAAGAGCAAATAGTAAGTCGCGTAAAACGAAAGAACTGCCGCAATTGAGAACACCAGCAGATCTGTCCAGGCATCAGCATCAGGGAAATCTTTTGGTTCGCCTTTGGATATAAACAGGAAGAAAAGGCAGGTGCTTTCATAGAGCAGCCAGTAGGCCAGGTGGAACAGGAATGTATTGCGGCGCCTCATGGTCTTAAAGATACTGTTTTGTAAAGCGAATAGGGTATATGGTGGGTTCAAAGGGTATAGTCAGCGCTACGGCATTGCCCTCTGTATTCAGTTCGAAGCTGATCTTCATTTTTATGTCTGCGTCGAGATCAGTGCCTGAGAAAGTGTCGTTTTTATCTGACTGTAATGACCAGGTGTGGTCGCCGAGTTTTGCGAGCAGGGAATTGTCTTTTAAATAGATGATAATCCTGCCGTAACCGGAGTGCTGGTACGAGCCTGTGTACCCGTTCAGATCATGCAGCGGCTGTACTATTTTTTGCGGGATGGGTGTTGGATTATCCTGCTTTTGGGATGCAACGGATGTGCCGGCCTCACGCGCGATATCAGGCAGGGTTAGAAAGTGGTCAGAGAGTGCATTACGGATCATGGCGGGCAGAAGAGAATTCTCCCGGTTACTCAACACGACGATCCCGATGCTGTCTGCCGGGAAGAAAGTTGCCGTCGCAGTAAAGCCGTCGATGTTGCCGCCATGTTCAACGCGATAATGACCTCGATAGGAGGAAAGGAACCACCCGAACCCGTAGGTGGAAAAAAATGTCCCTGGCTGGTCATTCGGCAAAGCAGGTTTTGTCACTACTTGTGAACTGATGGCTTCTGTTCTGAATGCTCGCGGAATGATCCTCCCCATGATCCATGCGGATAACCATTTTCCCATATCAAGCGCCGTGCTGTTGAGTCCTCCGGCGGGTGCCATAGCAACCAGTGGGTGCCAGGGAGTGCGCTTTACTCCATCCTCCACCTTGCGATAACCTAAAGCCACATTACTATCTGCCTGCAAGTTGGAATAAGAAAAATACGAACGTGACATGGACAAAGGCTGCAGGAATTGTTTTTCAATTCCCTGTTCATACGTGGCTCGGCTGAATTGTTCGTGCAATTTCCCGAGTACCAAGTAACCGAAATTATTATATTGCCATTTTTCTGCGACCCGTTTGTTCGGTTCCAGGAACGTGATGCGTGACAGCATACTGTCGCGGTCAGATGAAGCCATCAGGAACCAGGAGAAATCATGACGTGGCAGGCCGCTGCGATGAGTTAGTAGATCCCGCACCGTTATTTTTTGGGTCATTTCATCGGTGTAAAATTTCAATTGAGGCAGGTAGTTGTGTGCGGGTGTGTCCAGCTTGATCGTCCCGGTCATTCCGATCAATGCAGCGGTGAAGGCTTTGGTGCAGGAGCCAACGGCAAATACCGTGTTTTCTGTGACCAGAAGTTTCTTTTCTATATCGCGGTAGCCGAATGTTCGCGAGTAAATGAAGCTGTCCTTTTTGACTACACAAATGGAAAAACCTGCATTGGAGGAACGGGCGGATAGCGCGGCGATAGAGCTGTCGAGTTTACCGGTGTTTTGAGCGGGTGCGAGTGTGGGTATAATAAGAAGAGTAGTAAAGATTCTGTAAAGCATTTTTTTGGTAAACATAACTGCGGGCATTGGTTCGTTTGACGCCTGTTCTGTCAAACCGGATATAAATCTGTGAAACCGGGAAATACCCGGTGAAAGGATCTTATTTGATTCGTAAAAGCCGCCAATCGATTCGTAATTGCCGCCATTGTTGTCGCCTGAGTTCCCGATAGTTTTATGTTCTGCCAGCAAGGCAGATTGATAGTTAAGGGGTGGGTAGTCTTGCCCGCCCCATTTTTTAAACCAATAACTGCCGATATCCATGGAAGAACTATTCCGTTATCTCTCCTCATTGGCTCCATTGCCTGCCGATCTACAGGCGGCGCTGGTGACACGCACAATCAAAGACTCTTTCCGGAGGAACAAACCGCTGCTTGCTGTCGGACAGGTTTGCGACTGGATTGGATTTGTGGAAAGCGGGCTGGTAAAAATCGGGTATGATATACCAGGAGGCGAGGAGCGCATTGTCCAGTTTGCAAAAGCAGGTGATACGGTTTTCGGTGTTGGGAGTTTTACAATGGGCCTACCTTCCAAGATGTCACTGGTGGCAATAGAAGAATCGGTCGTCCGGAAAATCAGGAGAAGTGAAATCGATCAACTAGTTGGTAGAATGCCCGGCTTCCATGTCCATATCCGAAAGATCATAGAGACACATACCAATATACTGGAGGAGCACTACCTTTTGTACATGGAGCCTGCCAGAGAACGCTATTACAAATTAATGGGGAGCAATCATTGGTTATTGAATGACAAACGGATAAAGGACTATATGCTAGCGGATTATTTGGGAATCGACCGGGCTACATTCAGCAGGTTCAGGAATAGCAAATAAGCCCTTATGTGACCTTAATTAATCTTTGCTTGCAAATGTGAAAAGCGTATAGTATTTTGTTTTACCCCCTAATTACAGGCATCCCCCAGCCTGTCAATTCCTATCATCCAAACTAAACTCATGTTATGAGAAATGTCGCCAAGCACGGCTCCCTTTTCCTTTGTATTCAATTGATGTTTCTTTCAGTAGATGCCCAGGTAGTCGATAATAGTGGCAAAGATATATTTGTTGTCAAAAATACCGGAGGTATTTCCTTTCCGTTCAGTTCAAACAGTGTTGCATTCAATTTTACCGGGTCAATGAATGCAAGCGATAGCTTCTTCATTAACAAGAAACGGTTTGACCGTCTGAATGGAAATGATACCCGTCGCAGATCAGTTATTCCACATCCAAAGCAGGCAGGGGCATTCCTGCTTATCAGGAAGCGGGATAACCATTTCAAGAGCTTCTATATACCTTCTATTGCAGAAGACAGCCTGAAAAGCGTTGTTAAAAAGAGTGATACGGCAAGAAAAACAGTTGAGGCCATACTTGGCAAACCTTTAAGTGCCGGGCTTACAGAACTTGATGGGCTTGCTCCTGGCACATTCCATCAAATCGTTCAACGTCTAAATAATTTGGGCCTTGTGAAAGGCTGGCATACAGCTACTGATATGGGCAGAGTTTTTCAACCCGTCTTTTTTAATTTTAAAGTGAGCAATCTTTCGTTTAAGGTCCCCGGTGATTTCTTTACTTCAGCGAATCAGCCTACTATTACTGCCGAGATCGGATTTGTTCAAAATGCCACCTTGCGATTTGATAACTGGAAGAATCTATCCCAAGTAAAAACATCTTTTCTGATCCCAAAGGAGTATGATGTGTTCTACAGCGTTTTTATTAACGCAAACTGTATCAGGTATTATGATACCATCAACAAAGCATTTACCCCAACCACCTTCTCGTCAATCGGAAAGTTCATTCAGGCAGGCGTGAAACTGAACGCTAATCTATATTATACAAAGTCATTTGCAGCAGCCATTACTCTTCTTGGGAGTTACGGATTGCCTATTGAAGGCTTTAAAAGTTACCAGGGTGCCGCTTCCCTTCCTATAGCTGCAGGTGTGCCCGATTATTTTAAACTTGGAACCGCTGGTGGTAAATACGGAGGAGATATCAATGGCCGAATCTGGAACGGCAGGTTCAGTCTTGCATTTCCCATATTCCTCAATTTCTTCAGAAGGCCAGATCCTTCCAAAAATGGCAGTGGTTCGGTTTATATCGTTCCTTCCTTCGCCAGCTTCGGAAGTAAAAAGGAACAGTGGACCCAACAATTGGGTATTTCGCTTAACCTCCTGGGAAAGCCTTATGGGGGAACCAATTCAACGATCGTGCAGGGTGGTGGAATAGGAATGGATTTCCTTTCTGATCCTAACATGAAGACAGGTTGGGGATCAGCACTGTTTTATATAACAGGAACACTAAACCTGGGGGCAGTCGTTACGCAGTTCGGTAATCCGGTTACGAAAAGTAAATAAATCTTATGAGAAATTTGACCCGGACAATTCTTACTATTCTACTCCTTATCATTGCTTTCGAGGGATGGACGCAACCTGAACCATTGCTAACCCTAAAGCACAATTATTACACAGCTTATTTCTCACCTAAGCAACGCATCCCACGCGTAGTAAAGTATGAGGTAACAAAGCAGATGCTTTCCTGTCCCGAAGGACTGGCAAGGGCAGGGTTTAAGGAGGATCCGCTGGCTGGTGTTATAACCAGACTGAAAGATGACTATCTCTATAGCGGTTTAACTAAAGGACATAACATGAGCGCTGAGAGTAATTCGTGTGATGAAACAGGTATGGCGGAGTGCTTTTATTATTCCAATATGACACCGCAGCCACAGCATTTTAATGGTGGAGTCTGGAAATCACTGGAGATCAGGGAAAGGGAATACGCTAACGAATATGGAAAGATCATTGTTTATTGTGGCAGTCTCGGCAAGCAAAAAGTGATCGGAGCCAATAAAGTAGTTGTTCCAAAATTTATGTGGAAGCTGATCTATTTCCCTACTCTGCACAAATACGAGTGTTTCCTATTCCCCAATTCAACAGTTACGGAACAACCGTTTGAGCAATACCATATCAAATTTGAGGCGTTACAAGAAAGGACCGGTATAGAGTTCAATGGCAGCAGGTTTAAGTGGTCATTAAATTAATCTGATCTTATGTTCCGTATTACAATGGTTCTATATTTACTGTTCGTTCATTTTAACCTGTTCAGTCAGACAGAGAAAGAATACCTTCCTGTTTTGGAACCTACGATCCCGCAACCTCCTACGTTCCATGTACGAAACATTGTAAGGAATAGACATATTTCCATTCCGGATATTTCTTATGCCCGGAGGCGCTATAACCTCGCTGAGTTCTTATATAAAAATGCAACGGATTGGCCGGTAAGATTTGATACTTGTGATTTTATTGAAAACGGGGGCTTTTTCGAATTTTCGCCAGAAAAGCCTTTCACAGTAAGTGAGATTGATTTTTCAAATTCTACCGTGCAAGCCAGGATCGCGCACTTTACAAGCAACCTATCATTCCGTCGTTCCAGGATCACAAATGTACTTTTCGATTCTTGCAAGAATCTGCAGGTAACTTTGTCAGACAGTACCGTAGTAGATACATTGCATTTCGTTGGTATCAAGAATCTACAGCTTCTTTTCAAAGATCACACGCAAAGTTCGAAATCCCAGATACTCGTCGGTCGTTCAACTGTGAAACTGGTTGATCTTGCATTCGAATCGCGAAATTTCAGACCACATAAATATATTTTTGAGATGGATACCATTTATGACGTTCGTGTTATTAACGAATCCAGACCATATAAAAGCAGCCGTGTAAATGACCAAAGGATTCGGGTACTATTCAACGATTGCTATCTTAATGGTAGTTTCAAGTTGGATTATGTAGTTCCTGATATGGAGATAGTGTTCACCAAATGTACTTTCGGACCTGCTTTTACGATAAGCGAGTTGTACTGTAAAAAAATCTTTTTCCGGGACTGCGTACTAAGAGATTCAAAAATAGACATTCGGTTTTCCGACATGGTCGAATACCCATTCGTTGAAATCCTAAATACGGATGTAACCAACTTCTATATTGACTGGTCAACCAATCTTAAGATCGGTTACGATCCTGGGTATGACTATACTGCTGATGATATCGACAATGAGTTCAAGAACCTATTAAACAAATATGAAAAAGAGAATCGGAAGGAAAGCTATAAATCAGTGGATCTTCAATATAAAAAATACTCACAGAACGGATGGGTAGGTTTCTGGGATGATGCCTGGTGGGGGCACGGGTATGACAGGAATCGCGTCTACCTTTGGGCGCTCGGGTTGATCCTTGTCTTCAGTATTATCAATTATATTCTCTGGGATCGGATCCAGGTAATTTACCCGTTGTTCCCTCTTTTTTCTGGCTATCATCCAGCCTGGGAACGGCGCCTGCACAAGATTTTCTCCGTCATCCTCTATTCCGCCTTTATCTTCTTCTCGCTCAGTATCAGCCTGGATAAACTGAAACAAAAACCCGCATGGCTTGTACTGGTATTCCTGTTCCAGTATTTTGCTGGCCTTTTCACGCTGGTCTTTATTCTAAAGGCTGTTTTTAACCCCGGGTGGTAAATATATATTATTATAAATACTTAATAATCAATATAATATAGTAATAATTATATAATAAATTTTATTGCTTTAGTATATAGATTTACCTTTAGTATCTACATGCAAAAGACAGCAGAATATATTACCAGGGTAAGTGGGGCAGTGATCAACGCCAGACCAGTAGAAGATAAAGGCAGGCTGCCGCTTTACCTGGCTGAGTCCTATGACCTGTACCTGGCTGATGTTTTTGGCACAGAACTGATGCTGGCAGTTGTCAAACCGGAGGCAGATTTTTCAACAGGGCAACTGATGAAACACAGCAGGGCTATCAAAGCTCTTTACGGGAGGGTAGTGGTGATGGTAGTTGAAGAAATGACCACGATCACCAGACGCAGGCTGATCCATGACCGGATCAATTTTATTGTTCCGGACAAATATATGTTCCTACCCGACCTGATGGTCGATTTCAGGGAGCAGGCAGATGAAACTGTCCGTACAAGGGAAAAGGAAACATTACTTCCTTCAGCACAGGCAGTATTGTTTTATCATATCCTGAACAGGACGGATGAGAAAAACGTTGAAAATATGCCTCTGAAGGACCTGGCCGGCCGTTTGCTCTATACCCCCATGGCCATCAGCAACGCAGTCGAGAATTTAAAATTACATGGATTGTGTACGACAAGGGGTACGAAGGAAAAATATATCTCCTTCACAGGCAACAGGGAGGAATTATGGAAAAACAGTTACCATTACCTGATCTCACCCATCCAGAAAATTTTGTACGCCGACCAGTTGCCGAAGTCAATCGAGCTCCCACGGGCGGGTGAGGGTGCGCTTGCAGAATACAGTGACTTAAGCGATGCAGACAGTGGCAGCTATGCCATGTCTAAAAATGACTATCTCCGTTTCAAAAAAGCGAATGCCTTTGTCAACCCGAATCAATTTGAAGGAAACTTCACACTGGAAGTGTGGAAGTATGATCCCATGCCACTTGCCCTAGGTATCTGCAGCATCTATACAGTTGATCCATTATCATTATACATCACATTGCGTGATAAGCAAGACGAAAGAGTTGAAATGGCACTGGACCAGCTAATTGAAAAATATATATGGTAACAGGACTGGAAAAATTTACAGAATACTTTGCGGATTACGGTGACCGGTACGTGGTTATTGGCGGAACCGCAGTACAAGTCAGGATAAAAGAGGAAGACCTGACCATACGACCCACCAAGGATATCGATATTGTCCTTGTCGTTGAAGCGATGGACCCAGCATTTGTTTCTGCCTTCTGGAAATTTATTGAAGAAGGGGAGTATGAGGTGAGACATAAAACAGAAAGCGAAGGCAGGCGATATTACCGGTTCAGGCATCCCGGTGCGGCGGGATTTCCTGGCGAACTTGAGCTATTCGCGCGTATGCCGGGGATCGATCTTTCAGAAGGAGCGCACTGTACGCCACTGCCCATGGACGAAGATGGTCTTACCAGTCTTTCAGCCATCTTGATGGACGATGCCTATTATTCCTATACCATCGAACATTCGGATCTGATAACTGGCCTCAGGGTAGCCCGGAACGAAACCCTGATTTGCTTAAAAGCCAAGGCGTTCCTGGAAATGACCGAACGTAATAAGCAGGAATTTTCGGTAGATGCATCCGATATCAAGAAGCATAAAGCAGATATTTTCAGGATAGGCGCGCTGCTTACTGCAGAACAACGATTTGAACTCCCGCCCGTTCTGCTTTCAGACCTGCAACAATTTTTTGACATCATCGGAAATGACCTTCCCCCCAAGATCATTTATAAAAATCTCGGAGTCCCGAACCTGGACTCAGAAACGGTCAGGATAAGGATCTTCGAGATATTCGGGCTCAACAATAAGTAATTACCATTTATGTACCGATTCAGACCTATTGAAAGCCTGCTAGGCAAGTACCAGGAACTTGAACAACAGGAAATCTATTTTGCATCACCCGCGGAACTCAATGATCCAATGGAGGGGCTTCGGGATATTTTCTGGACAGGTGATGCTATTGTATGGCGAAACCTGATCATTCATTATTCTAAGAGCTTGGACAGGATATTTTTTCAAATACTGTTGAACGGAGGTGGTTCAAAGCTGGATGAAAACCATCTACCTGGAATGCATGATTTGATCGGATATCCTACTGAGTCCAAAAAGAAGTTAACAGAAGAGATCATTGAACAAATTTTTACCCTACCTCTAATTAGCAAACTGCCTGATCAGCTTGCACAAAGAAAGAGCCCGGTACGTCGTAACGAGCTGATTCTGTACTTGAATGTCATACATTTTCACATAATTGCTGTGATATGTGAGGTGTATTTCAAACACGGACTAGGTGCCATTAATCTCGGAAAAATTTCGGTAAACCAGGAAGCAGCAGCGTTTTATGAAAATCTTCCGGCAGTTACTGCCTTGATGGAAGAGCAACATCCGGAAAAAAGTATTGAGCGATTCTTCGCAGTTATGAATATTAGCCATGAATCTGAAATGCTAAATAGGCATATCGGAGGCAAAGGTATCCCCCTTCTTGCCGGTCTTACTTTTATGATAGAAGAATTTATGTCAAAATATGTTTCCAAACTTGAGAAAGACATTTTTCCACCGTGGTATACCGCCTCTTTCCTTTCAGAATGTTCAAATTCTGCAGTGTGGGGGCACTATGGTGACAATCATCGCGGAGTATGTCTGAAGTTTAAAACCATCGTCGAAGATGAAAAACAAACCATTCAACTTAGAACAAATTATGGTATCAATGAGAGTGGCCCCATTATTGGAATGCGACCGCATACTTTTCACAAGGTGAAGTATGATACAAAGCCTCAACAGATTGATTTCTTCAGATCGATTGGACGTATCCCCAAGATGCAGCTAAATGCAATGTGGTACGAGGACGCTTCAGGTAACACTAGTATATGCGGTGAGCACCTTGCTGATGATAAGGAAGATGCATGGGGTAAAACTTATTGGGATAGTTACCTGAGTGGCCTCGTCGTGAAACTAAAAGAGTGGGAATATGAAAAGGAATTCCGCCTTATTGTTCATGGTGATTTTATGGACTATTCCAAATCTGAAGACCGAAAGCTCAATTATGATTTTGCCAACCTGGAGGCTATTATTTTCGGTATAAAAACTAGTAAAGAAGACCAAGTGAGTATTTTAAAGATCATTGAGCAGAAATGTAAATTGTATAATCGTAAGAGCTTTGACTTTTATCAGGCTTATTATGCAAGCGATACTGGTATGATTGAAACTGTAAAGGTTGATCTACTGAAGGAATCCCTCTCTAAATAGAATTTACCGTCAAGGTTTCTGAATCCTGCCAAACAATAACTGCTTCAATTCCGGAAGCGGCAGTTCCGCTTTTAGTGCCCTGAAGTATCTCACTGCACTTACGAGAAGATCGTGATTGCCTGCGCAAACCATCCGCTTAGACTGGTCGATGATCAGCGCGTTTATCAGTCCGGTATCTTTCAAACCGATACTGATGTTTTTATATTTCGTACAGGAGTACAATCTTGTGGAAGAAACCGGGATCACATAATCCAGAAGAGTCAGGTCGGTATGCGTTCCAGGTGATCTTTCATAGACCATGGGATAGTCACCGAGAACAAAAGCGTCCTGCGGGAAGGTGGCAAGAAAAGAATAAGCATGAGGTGGGTTCTTCATCGAACCAATTTCATTTGCTACACGTTTGAACATTGAAGCCTTTTCCAACTTGTAGTGAAACGGACTGTTTCTTAGCTCCAGTTCTTTTTCATGATCAAGTTCATCTAAACCAGTTTCCGGATTCGGAAATTTGATCACAGCATTATTATATATCGTTTCAAAAGCATAATCGGTTGCCGGTATCCGCCAAAACAGGCCGATCAAGAATGATAAAATAGCTCCATCGATACTGCTGTCCGTTTTCCACTCTTCGTTACCAGGATCCTGAAGTTTTTTAATGTCACCTGATAACTGGCTATCCAGCCCGCTATATAGATAGTCTTCAATGATAGATATTGAAAGATCCTTTTCTGAAAAACTGTTCCGGTCATTTTCAAAAAAAACACCACCAGGGCCGACCCTGGCTTTTTTGATCGTGTCGCGCTGCTTGTCATAGACACTCAACCGCTGGTCTTTCCCAAGAAACGCCTTAATAAAGAATTGCGGAATGTAATGGTGACGTGTCGATTTTTTCGACAGGACCAGAGCAGTCTGCTTCAGTGAAGCGATCTCTTCTGCTGGCAGGTCCAGGTGTTTCCTATCCTCCAACATTTTTTCAAAAATATATCTGAACCTTTCTTCCATCTTTTTCTTCTTTTCAAAAATAAGTTGACTTGTGTCAACAATTACTTTTTGTTTGTTGACTTATGTCAACCAACCTTTTTCCCACCCGTTCTACTTTTACTTTCTAAAGCGGTTATACTATGAAGAAGGTATTACAAATTGTTGCCTGTTCAATCTTTTGCCTATTGTTTTTATTACCCGGTAAATCACAGTTAGTCGGCATTTATGGAGGAAAAACAATGTTCCCGGGACTTTACGCGGGCCTGCGTTACAGCCACATGACCTACAGCGAAATCAACATGGCGGCAGGTGTTTATGCAGAAGTTGCCAACCCTAATAAATTGCTGTACCGGGCAACAGGTCTTGATATTTTGGCAGAGTACCATTCGGGTCGTGACCCGCTTGCTTCTTCCCTGGCTATACGTGCAGGTGCTGGTGCTTTGGTCCAGGTTGAATCTGAGCCCTGGGTATATAAGGATTTGTCTTGGAGGCAGCGACTCAACTACGGCGTTCTAACCGAAGTTTCCGGTATATGGAACATGACCGAGGCATTTGCACTGGGCCTGTTCTGCCGACAGAATTTTCTCTTTAACAAGTTACTTGGTTCCTCACATTTTGTATTCGGCCTTAACCTTTCTTACAGACCAGGCCTTTAAACCACCTTTATGATACCAGTGAAAATGCTGCGGCTGTGCCGCATATGCCTGCTATTGCCATTACTGTTGCTTGGGATCCAACGATCATCCGCACAGGGCAGCAATATCCAGATCTCCATCAACAATTTTTATTACAACTGTACCACGGGTAACCTTACAGTCGTGTACAGGCTCCATAATATCGATCCCTGGTACACCTATAACCTACAGATGCGGTATGGAACCATTACTGGCACCCAGACCGATGGTCCATATACTTCTGCGGAAAGTGTTGAAGTAAGGACCTGGTCTGGGCCTTATACACCGGGACAACCTTTCAGGATCTGGGCGGAGGGTTACTGGAACAACGGGTCGCCATATACCTACTACGATTATTATCCAAACATTTTGGTGCCTGCTGCGCCTGTTGTTTCAAACAACGGCGCATCCGTGTTGTGTAACGGGGAAACGACTACACTAACAGCTTCCGGAAGCGGCGGCGCGATCACGTGGAGCAATGGCGCGACAGGTAATACCATTACTGTGAGCACGCCGGGAACTTATACCGCAACAGAAGTGAACGGTTGCGGTACGAGTGCGGCAAGTAATGCTATTGTTATAACAGGAGGGTCAGTGCCTGCGGCGCCCACGATACAGTTATCGGGGCAATCGTTATTATGCAATGGTGCAACTGCATCCCTGGTCATCCCGGGCGGCGGTGCTACGCACTGGTACAGGAACGGTTCACTGGTTGCGTCAAATTCAGGCAACCTGAACGTCAGCACAGCAGGCAGTTATACGGCGGCTATGGAAAGCGCCTGTGGTATCTCAGCGGCAAGTTCTCCGGTGGTGATAACGACAGATAACACACCTTCTGGGCCAAGCGTTACGCCTGCAGGGAGCCAGTTGTTGTGTAATGGCGCGGCTACCACCCTTAGTGCAAGCGGTTCCAATATTACATGGTCAAATGGTGCCACCGGTAACGCGGTCAATGTAACTGTTGCAGGCACTTACTATGCAGTTGATGCGAATGCCTGTGGAAATAGTCCCGCCAGTAATGCGGTGCTTATTACAACCGGCAATTGTCCCACCCCTTCACCAGGAACATCTTTTTTTATCTGCCCGACTGCTCTGAAAACTCTTGACGCTGGTGCGGGGTATGAGTATTACCTCTGGTCGAATGGTGCGACAACGAGAACCATCTCCGTCGGGCCAGGCAATTATTCTGTGACTGTAACAAAGGAGGGCTGCACAGCGACTTCTTCTGCGGTCACGGTACTCTATTATTCTGTTAATGCTCCTTTGATCAATACATCCGGTTCGACCGTGTTTTGCGCCGGCAGTTCTGTTACGTTATCTGCCGCAGGCGGCACTGCGTGGTTATGGAGCAACGGGGCAACTACTTCGTCCATCGTTGTCAGCACACCGGGTAGCTTTAATGTTACCATGACTGATGGAAACGGATGCCAGGCAACGTCTGCGCCAGTGACGGTCACAGTCAACGACGGACCCAGTACTTCGGTTTCCGGTAGCGCTACGGTCTGTAAGAATGGTGCGTCACCTTCAGTGACCTTTACCGCAGTCGGTGGTACACCACCTTATACCTTCCAGTACATCGTGAACAGCGGATCTGTTCAGTTTATCACAACTTCCGGCGGCAACAGCGTTTCAGTTCCGGCACCTACCGGTACTGCAGGAACTTTTGTTTACCAGCTTGTCGGAGTGCAGGAGAGCAGCAGTACACATTGTATCGCCAATGCCAGTGGCAGCGCTACGATCACTATACGTGAACTGCCCACAGCCACCATGACGGGTAACGCGACTGTCTGCCATAATGGTACGATGCCGATCATTACGTTTACAGGAAGCGGTGGCACGGCACCATACCGTTTTACCTACCGCATTAACGGCGGCGGACTTAGAACTGTCCAACCAGGATCAGGAAGCGTGGTGCAACTTCCACATCCAACCAATGTGACCGGGACGTTTGTATATGAACTGCTGAGCGTTAAAGAAACAACCGGGTTCGGTTGCGAAGCAGTTGTCACAGGAACAGTATCCATCGTTGTACGTGAATTGCCTGAAGCAACGATCGCAGGAAATGCAACGGTGTGCAGGAACAGTGCATCCCCAGTGATTACGTTCACGGGTTCTACAGGCACACAACCATATACGTTTGAATACAGGATCAATAATGGGGCGATACAATCTGTTGCGACTACATCGGGGAATACTGCAACAGTTAATGTGCCGACGAATACGGCAGGAACGTTTGTGTATTCTCTGGTGAGTGTTGGTGAAAACGGTGGTTGTGGGAATCCTGTCTCGGGAGAAGCAACAGTTGTGGTGCGTGCATTACCTGATGCAACTATTGCGGGAAGTACAACGGTTTGTCAGAATGGAACGCAACCACAACTTGTGTTTACTGGATCAACGGGTACTGCGCCTTATACATTCCAGTATCGTATTAATAACGGTGCATTGTTGACTGCTACGACTTCATCGGGCAACAGTGTCTCTGTGAATGTACCAACGGGCAGTGCGGGAACCTTTACCTACTCGCTGGTGTCTGTGAAAGAATCAGGTACAGGAACATGCGAACAATCGGTCAGCGGTTCTGTTTCGGTTATTGTGAATCCGCAACCGGTGGTCGCTGTGATTGCCGCTCCCAATACACATCTCTGTAATGGTGAAACTGGATCTATCTCGGTGTTCAACTGGGTAGCGGGTAATACTTATACTTGGTATAGAAACGGCGTGCTGTTCACTACGACTACTTCACAAAGTATTACTGTTACACTGGCTGGCGCTTATACGGTGATGGTGACTACTCCTGAAGGCTGCAGTGCATCCGGAAATTCCAATATGATCAACATTACCAACGGTACAGTGGCTACCCCGGTGATCACGGGTAAGCTCAAAGTGTGCCCTGATGGCAAGACAATGCTTGTTGTGAATGGTGAGCATGATTTTGAAAGCTGGGGATGGATGCTGATGCCTGAAGAGAAGACAATAGGCAATGGAAGAAGTTTTTCGGCCGCGGCCGGGCAGTATCGTGTGCGTGTAATGCGTGAGGGTTGTTATGATTATGCAAATACGATCGTAACAGCTGACGATACTGAGTACCCGGCCGGACAATTAGTTATTTCCCCTCAAACGATCCCATATGGTGGCAAGGCAACATTTATGGCCAATGTAACCGGCGCCGCCAGTTTTGAATGGGATCTGGGTGACAACCGAAAGGTTGTCACCCTTTCCAATAAGATGACACAAAACTATTTCGTGCGTGATGATTCGGTGCGTGTGAAAGTACGTGCGATCAGCGAACGCAACTGTATCGCAGATTTTACTGCCGCATTTAAGGTTGGCCCTCCAGGCGAGCATGTGATCATTGATCGTTCCTGGATTGGAAATCTCAAAGACTGGAATCTTTTCCCAAACCCGTTCCATGACAACCTGAAATTGTCTGTAATCCTGAAACGCAATGAAACCGTTCGGATTGATATGTTCACCGCGGATGGTATGTGGGTGAAGGGCTGGCACAAGGCGGGAAGGAAGGGTGAGAACCTGTTTCAGCTTGAAGGCGTTGAAACACTCGCCGCAAACGTGGTATTTATCATCACAGCAATCTATAACGGAGAGAAACATGCGGGAAGGATCTACAAGTATTAGGCTTTTAATGATTTGCATGCTGTTCAGCGCCTGCAGTGATAAGTATCAATCTCTTTTTGATGCAGCGCCTGTGCCACAATTACGATTTGATCGTGATACGGTCGTATTGCGGGAGAAAGATTACCTGCACATTTCTGCCGGACTTAACCCTTACCTGAAGCTGTTCGCTGTTCCTTCGCCTCCGCAAATGCATATCCTGTTCAATGATTCATCACAGAAAATGCGGTTTATTTATCGAGGTGTGAAACTGGAAGATGGAATGCCTGTAATTGTTGCAGGAGACAGTACCATCCTTTTCTGTGCCTGCGATACTGCAGGATTGTATGCGGTGGATTTTTACCTCACCGATCAATTGGGTAAATCGGATTCCAGGCAACTGGTTATTCAATGTGTTGCCAATGAGCGGCCCAAAGCATCCTTGGCTGTTTCATTAATTGACAGTTCGATTTCTTCCAATTGGCAATACAGGTTGGACGGTTCTGGTGCTTTCAAACGATTCGGCCTGATCACGTCTTACCAGTTTACCATTGAAGGATTACTTCTTTTTTCAGTTCCTCCTTTTATTGATTATACTTTTCATACGCGGGGAGAGCATTCGGTCAGCCTGTTTGTTACAGATGATCTCGGCGTTCACTCTGATACCGTTACTCAAAAAATCATTATTAAATGAAGCTACTTTTGTTATTAATCCCTGTTTTTTCTTTTGGACAATCACCGGTTGTTACCGCATTTCCTTCTCTGCGTATCCCTTACTACAGCCGCGGTTTAGGGATGGGCGACATGGGCATTGCCGTATCTGCAGAAAACCAGCAATTGTACTATAACGCTGCAAAGACTGCATTCACGCATCATTTTCATCAGGTAACTACCAGCTACTCCCCCTGGATGCCCAGTATTTCACCCGATTCACGTATGATGAACCTGAACTACCTGGGCAATATATCCAATACCTCATCGCTTGGCGCATCACTCAGTTATTTCGATTACGGCTCCATGGACATACGCGATAATAACGGGGCGACACTTGCCACTTATCAACCCCGCGAATATTCCCTAGGAGTATCCTATGCGCTGCAGGTGGCAGCCACTGCTTCGCTCGGCGTTACCATGCGGATGATCGGGCAGAATGTTTTTATTGATGTCCCGCGGAATCTTTTGTCTGGGTGTGGAGATATCACCTACTATCAATACCTGGACCTGGGTGAACAGAACAGTCGGCTCCATTGGGGACTTGGTTTGTATAATCTGGGGCCAAAAGTCACTTTGACCGGTTCTTCTGATAAAACACCGCTTCCTGTCACTGCAGGAATGGGTATCGGGTATAGTTCTGTTGATGAAGCAGGGAATGAGTTTGTGGCTGGGTTAGATATGACCAAACCTGCTGCGCCTGCTTTTCTTAAAGACTGGAAAGCTATGCGTGTGTCTGTAGGGTTTGAATTTGGATGGCTGGGATCCTTTTTTCTGCGGGGAGGAGTAAGCATGGAGAACAAGGAACGTGGTAACAGGAAATTTTTCTCTCTTGGGACGGGGTATAAAGGATTTGTGTTTGACCAGTCCTGGGGAGTTGATGTTCATTACCTAGTACCATTCGGAACTCTGGCTGCGGTATCTCCCTTTCAGAACGCAATGGGACTGACATTGAAAGTCAATATCGGGAATTTTCAATGATGCTGGAATTTTTCAACTATTTAAACAACCTTCATCCTTTGTCGGCTGAAGTGACTGCAATGTTGATGAAGGTCGCTAAGATGAAAGAACTGCGAAAGGGACAGGTCTGGCTGCAGGAGGGGGCAGCCTGTGACAGGTTTACTTTTGTCGTCAAAGGGCTAATGAAATTATACTTTGAAGCTGGTCCAAAGGAGGTAGTCATCGCATTATATAAGGAGAACGAATGCCTGCTTCCGGCTCAAAGTTTTTTTAACCACAAATCTGCATCTTATTCAGTAAGCTCTGTAGAACCTTCAGTTCTGCTGTATTTTACAACTCAGGAACTACAACAGGTCCTGGCCCGTTGTCCTGAGATGTATTGCCACCTGTATTGCATCATTCAGAAGCAGTGCATTGAACTTGAACGACATACGGAACTGTTATTACTGCCAGCGCGGGACAGGCTTGATAAACTTACTCTTGATAATTCATGGCTTGCCTCAGGAGACAGGATCTCGGACAAAATGCTTGCTGCCTACCTTGGGGTCGGAGCGAATGCCGTATGGAAGTGGAAGCGCTGATCGTTTTTAATCCCTTTGTTTACCGAATTTTCTGAATGCCTGGATAGTCTGATAAAATCCGTATGCCAGCAGCAGGCGTGAAAAAAAATCGATGGCGACAGACAGCGTTGAAAACGTAACAGCATAACCAGGCTCAAAGATCTTTTCGGGCTCGAATAACCTGATCGGATTTAAGAATTTAAGAAAGTAACCTACGAAACGTGGGTCGAATTCATCCTTTAGGTTTATATGTACACCCTTCAGTGACAATACCAGGCATATAAAAAAAATAAGACCTGCCGAAATTGTAAACGCTACCCCGCGCATCCAGTCCCTCCCGAAATCATTGGATAATTTATTCAACCCCAGATTCAATTTCGTAAAGTTGAAATATGGCTTTTTCTGGATGATCCAGGACAGTGAGTGAAAATGCGCCCTCAGTTCGCGGGCATGGTATTCTACTGTCCTTACATTGTCTCCGTGCCTGGCGAATGCCGTACTCAGTTGGCCAAAAGCCAGTTGTGCCTGTTTGAATGAAGGATCGCTGCCGTCCTTTACTTCCTCATTGAAGTCAGTATGCGCCAGGAACAGATCGGAAACCTTACTATTGCTGAAATTAAATTCCCCTTTTGTAAAATCACAATTAAAGAACTCCGCGTGGCCAAGATCACTGAAAATGAGATTCAGTGTTGTCGGCGTATTAAATCCCAAGCCAGAAATCCGCATGTCACCTTTATTAATAAAATTCCTGACATCCAGCATGTCGATCACATTATTGTACATATCTAAGCGGAACTGCGCAGGCGTATTGCCTCCAAAAATCAATTTAGGAGTTGTCAACTGATACAACCAGACTTTGGTCAAGGAGGTTAAGCTCAGCAGTACATGTTTTTTTATGTGGCTTTCTAGTATTGTTGTTTCTCCAGTTTCTATACCTGATTCAATGTTCAACGTTTCCAAAACGCACCTGTTAATTTTTAGACCATATTGGACTTTACAGCTTGCAATCTTTACCTTTTTTGAGTCCGCAAGGAATAATTCCAGTCCGGTTTTCGCATTGATCTTGCAAATATCAATATCATCGAAATTACACAGCTTCAGATCCATTTGTTTGAAATAATCACCTTTATTAATAGTCAGGCTTTTGCCACTGAGATCGTCAAGGGAGAATTTCTGATCACAGCTTCTTAACGAAAATGTTAGTTTTTCTTTAACCTGTATTTTTGAAATGTTGAATGCCTGGTGATATTGGCCTTCAAAAAGCAGGGTTTTTTCAAAGACAGAATCGCTAAGGGTGAAATCATGGACAGATGAAGGAATTATTTCTACCTCGTCTTTAAAGACGCAACTATTTTGGATTGTGAGGTTCTGCATAGTGGATGCAATGCTAACTTTTCCGCTTATTGTGCATCCCTCAAGCGTAAGAAAGTGTAAACCTGTTGTTTTGTCAACTGAAAAAATGCCGTCAAATACGGTATTCACAAATTTCAACGCGCGGTACTTTGTTGTGTGGTTGCGGTCAAGTAGGATATTGTCGATCATCGTATAACCATCTATCACGATCGTTCCATTGTTATCAAACTGTACGTATGAAGATCTTCCCGGCGAAGTTTCCATCAATCCCTGTCCGACGGTCATGATCTCTCCAAGCAGTTGCGCTGACATTAGTTTTGACATAAGTTAAATGTAAGGCTAATTGACTCTTCCAGGAAGGATTATTAGTTTGATTTTCCACTCCCGGAGTGATCAACCCGGGCACCATCCGTCAATAGCTTTGAGTATCAAAAGCAAAGCGATGTTTGTAGCTATTCCCTGGGGTGATTTTTTTATCTGGCTTTTTGTGGTCACCGCCCTATACTTATCTGCTATCGGGTGGATATACTACCGGAAGAATGTGTTTACTTTCTTTAGTAAGCGTAGAGAGTTGAAAATGTCGATGCAGGCGCCTGTGCAACATGTGGTTGGAGACCCTTTGCCAATCGTACATGAACTGGTTAGTGAACTCGGTCTAGCCATTCGCGCCGCCGCCGAGGGGCGTAACATACACGCCGAACTTTTCTTTAGCCTGCAATACGTGGTCAAAAATTACCTAATCCTGCGCGGTACTGAATTTCCTCCAAAGATCAATGTATATATCCGTGAAGAACTGTTGCGGTTTGGCATCCCTGATCTGAGCGCCGAAGAATATGAAGCACTCTGGAAAGATGGGATGCCTGCTGCAGCAACAACAGTTTTGACCACTGTGTTCCTGATGATGGTGAGCCTTACAACACATGCGCAGGATGGTAATGCGGGTATCCAGGATGCGAACATGAAAGTGCGCAGTTATTTCTTGTCAGGTACACAACTGATGTATGCGGTCGGAGCAATTGTGGGACTGATCGGAGCAGTGAAAGTGTTCCAGAAATGGAACGCCGGGGATCATGATACAGGAAAAGTGGCCGCAGCTTGGTTTGGTTCCTGTGTGTTCTTGGTCGTGGTGGTGACGGTGATCAAAGCATTCTTTGGAATATGAGTGGGCGGAGAGCACGAGAACTGCCGAAGGTGGATATCGGAGGGAATCTTTTCTATGTTGACGTGCGGCTCAATGAACTCAGGCATACACAGGATTTCATGAACCGTATCACAATTGATGAAGACATTTATGACAGTGGCCGGAACAAGGTGGTTTTGTTTGATACAACCAGCAATGGAATTTTTCGGGGTGATCATGAGGAACTGGGTAAGCGGTTTCAGAAGGACGTTATCGAAATCAAAGTGCCCTCCTTAAAAGAGATGGATCCAGAAGGATTTGAATGGTTGTTAGATGACATACTGGAAGAAAGCCCAATCATTTGCGCAAGGATCAAGGATCATCCAGAAGTGATAAATGCTATCGCTCAAAAATTTGCACCAAAGAAATTGAATGAACCACTGCTGAAAAAAAACAGGGTTCGAAATAATAAAGTAAAACGATTATGAAAGACAAATTGCAGGGAATGTTGCTCAGGTATATCAGGGAGAACAATCCCGACCTGCTGCAACAACTGGAAGAAGATGATGCACTCCATGCGTGGGTGCTGGATAAATTAAAAGAAGTAGAAATGGTATTAAGCCAATCAAAGCCTGGCGCTGCTCTTGAAGCGCAATGTATGGATATTATGACTGCCGATCTTCGGCCATCCAGGATGCGGTATATCCGCGACCTGTTTGAAGAAAGATTCCCGGAGGATCATGACCGGATGCTGGAATCAGGTACGCTTACCTACGAGATGGTTGAAATAACCGCGTTATGCCATGACCTGTTCGAGGACATGCCACTTATCGAAGGAATTGAAAACCCATCACTTGACAGGCTAACAGTGATCAAGATCAGTGATTACCTGCATGAACAAATGGTAGCGTAATGAAAAGCGTGTACACGATCAACAAAGGAGTCGGAAAGCCAGTGGTATTTAAAGGCCTTACCGGAAACTATATCTGGCTGATGGGTGTTTTACTGGTGTTATTGCTGCTGCAGTTTTCACTCCTCTACCTGATCGGTGTGCCGCTTTACCTGATCATCATCATGACTGTTCTTGCCTTTGGCATCGGCTACCGTTATGCTTTACGAATATGCAGTATGTACGGCGAGCATGGATGGATGAAACAAAATTGCAGCGGAAATATTCCCAAACGAATCAAAGGGTTCCATTTACTATGAAAAGTCTCCAGGATATATTGCCCGTCTGGTCAGTGGAACATGACGCGATACTTAACAAGATGGGGGACATTACCATCGGCTACCGAATTGAACTGCCCGAAATGTTTAGCCTAGGGGAACAACAACTTGAATCATTTCACCAGGCATGGGTAAAAGCTATCCGGTTATTGCCCGCAGGAACCATACTGCATAAACAGGACTGGTTTACGGAAGCCAGGTACAAAGCGGACTTTTCAAAGATTTCAGATTTCCTGGAACAGTCGAGTGAACAATATTTTTCGGAGCGGCCATTCCTTGATCACGATTGTTATTTATTCTTGACGCGTAAACCAAAGGGGAGAGGTGTGTCTACGTCTGCGCTCTCCACACTTTTGAGAAAACACCTCGTTCCGGCAGATGTGCAGGATGGTAAAATACTACCTGAGGTCGCAGGAATTGCAGAACAGTTTATTCAGGTACTGGAGGAGACAGGTTGTGTAAAAGCCACACGCATGGATACGACAGCATTGCATCGTATGGTTAACCGATACCTCGCACTCAACGATGATGGTATTATCCGCGATATTCAATTTAACCACGGCTTACAAGTTGGTGAGCAACACTGCGAACTGTTCAGCCTCGGCGAATATGCGGACCTGCCCAATCAATGCAGCAGCAGTAGTACGCACAGCCAATATTCAACAGACAGGCATTCTTTTCCTGTAGGGTTTGTTACAGCGCTCGGTCCATTCCTTTCCTGCAATCATATATATAACCAGTATGTTTTGATTGAGGATGCGGCTGCGACACTAAAGCAACTTGAATCGAAAAAATTGAGGTTGCAGAGCCTGTCTAAGTATGAGCGGGGGAACGCGGCCGCGCGGGACGCGGTGAACGATTACTTGAATGACGCGGTAGGCGGCGGGCGGCTGCCGGTACGTGCCCATTTCAATATTCTTACCTGGACAGATGACAGGGATGATCTTCCATTTATCCGTAAGCTCTGCGCAAACGCGATCACAAAAATTGATGCGCATCCGCGCATTGAAACAACTGGTGCCCCGCAGATCTATTGGGCGGGTATCCCCGGTAACGCCGCCGATCTCCCGGTAAATGATACATTCCTGACTTTTCCTGAGGTTGCCAGTTGTTTTATTGCTTTGGAAACAAGCTATAGAAGTTCAGTCAGTCCTATCGGTGTAAGGCTGGGTGACAGGCTCACGGGTAAGCCACTGCACGTGGATATTTCAGACGAGCCGATGCAGACAGGCCTTACTACCAACCGCAACAAAATCGTGGTCGGGCCATCGGGTAGCGGAAAATCGTTTTTCACCAATCACCTGCTGCACGGTTATCATGCAGGCGGCTCCCATATTGTCGTGGTGGACATGGGGAACTCCTACGCGGGACTGTGCCAGATGCTGGGTGGATATTATTTTACCTATACCGAGGAGAAGCCCATCGCTTTTAATCCTTTTCATGTTCCGGGTATGCCTGATACGGAGAAAAAGGAAAGCATCAAAACATTGCTCGTTGCTCTGTGGAAAAAGGATGATGAATCTTTTATACGCTCGGAGTATGTGGCCTTATCGAGTGCGCTGCAACTGTACTATGAGCGCGAGGTAGGTTTCAGAGGCTTTAATTCATTTTATGAATTCCTACGTGATGAGTTCACACTTGTGCTGCAACAACAGCAAGTGAAGGATAAGGATTTTGATGTTTCCAATTTCCTGTACGTGCTGCGTCCTTATTACAAAGGTGGTGAGTTTGATTACCTGCTGAATGCTTCGAAGAATCTCGATGTCTTGCAGCAACGATTCATCGTATTCGAGATAGATACCATCAAGGACCACCCCATCCTGTTTCCTGTCGTGACCATTATTATCATGGAACTGTTTATTGCCAAGATGCGGTGTCTGCCCGGTGTGCGCAAGATCATCCTGATCGAAGAAGCATGGAAGGCTATCGCGAAAGCAGGGATGGCGGATTATGTCAAGTACCTGTTCAAGACCGTGCGAAAATATTTCGGGGAAGCCATCGTGGTGACACAGGACCTGGATGATATACTTTCCTCTGAAATTATCCGGCAAACTATTGTCAACAACGCAGATGTAAAAATCCTGCTGGACCAAAGTAAGTACCAGCAGCGGTTCCAGGAAGTGCAGCAGATGCTTGGGCTGCCTGATTCGGAAGTCCCGAAGATCCTGTCGATGAACAAAGCGAATGATCCTTCGCGCAAATACAAGGAGGTGTATATCTGGCCGATGGCGAAAGTGTACCGGGTAGAGGTTTCGCCGGAAGAATACCTGTGTTATACGACAGAAGAAAAGGAAAAGGTTCGGGTGCGGGAAGCCGCAGTCAAACACGGAAGCCTGGAGAATGGGATACGATCATTGGTGTTATTGCTGTTACTAATGTTTTCAGTTAGCGGTTATGGGCAGAGTATCGATCCGGTATCGCTTATCATTTCGAAAGTGGTTAAGGCTGTTGATCTCAAGATTCAGAAACTGCAGATGGAACAACTCTGGCTGCAATACGCACAGAAACTGATCGAGAATAAACTGCATGAACTGAAGCTGGAAGAAATAACCAAATGGTCAGAGAAACAGAAAGAACTGTACAGGCAGTACTATGATGAACTGAAGAATGTTCGGGAAACTATCATGACAAGTAAACAATTATCGGAACTGAAAAAGCAAAATGTGCGTTATGAGTAAAATGATGTGTATCGGGTGCCTTCTGGTGTGTATCCGTTGTTTCGGCCAGGGGCCTGAAGTGCAGCAACTGATACTGAATATTGAGAAGCTGGCGCAGATGAAAGCCACTTACCAGGCAATGGTTAATGGTTACCGGACGATGGAGAATGGATACCGCAATGTCAGCAACCTGACCAAAGGAAATTTTGACCTGCATAAGGATTATCTCGATGGGTTATTGGCAGTGAATCCGGTGGTAAGGCAGAATGGGAAGGTGAATGGCGTGCTGCGAAACCAGGTTTTGTTAGTGGAGGAATATAAAAGCGCATACAGGCAAATGCAGGTGAGCGGGATGCTCCGCGCGGATGAACTGGTTACGCTGAAAAACAGTTTGGTGTTACTGGTGAATAGTTCGGTTTCTTCTGTTGATGAATTGATCGATGTTCTTACTCCGGGAAAGATGCGGATGAATGATGAAGAGCGTATCAGTGTGATCAACCGGATTGATACTGAAGTTTCGAGTTTGCTAGAGAAACTGCGGACGGTGGCTGGTGAATACAAACGGCTGGCTGATGCAAGGGCAAAACGGAAAAAAGAGACGAACGCGTTAAAAGCCTTGTACGGCATCAAACAGTAAGTCATGGGAGAAGGGATCAAAAGTCTGCATTTCATACTCGATCAATTGTACCGCGATATGTTGCCACTCTGCAGCGATCTTATCGGTGTTGCAAGGGGCATCGGCGGACTGGCAGCGCTGTTGTACATCGCCTCGCGTGTGTGGAAACATATCGCAGCGGCAGAACCTGTGGATCTGTATTCGCTTCTGCGGCCTTTTGCACTTGGGCTCTGCATCTTACTTTTTCCTTCGCTCATTCAACTGATCAATGGCGTGTTGCAACCAACTGTGACAGGGACAGAAGCAATGGTGCGTGGATCAAATGAAGCGATACAGCGGCACCTGCAGTTGAACGAAACAAGCGAATGGGGAATTGGTGCGCTGAACCCGGCAAACTGGATACGTGAGTTGTTGCGCGAGTTCTTAGAAATTGTTTTCCAGGCGGCAGGGCTTTGTATCAATACGATCAGGACGTTCTATCTCATCGTACTTGCGATCATCGGCCCGCTGGTGCTGGCGCTTTCCATCTTTGACGGATTTCAGCATACGGTAACTGTGTGGCTGGCGCGATACATCAATGTGTTTTTATGGTTGCCGGTGGCCAACATTTTCGGAGCCATGATCGCGAAGATCCAGGAGAATATGATCAAGTCTACTTCTCCAATGATACCAGGTGCACCAGGGTTTTCCGTGAGCGATTCTGCCTACCTGATTTTCATGGTGATCGCTATAGTCGGGTACTTCACGGTTCCTTCTGTTGCCAATTATATCGTGAACGCGGGCGGCGGGAATGCGCTGGTGCATAAGCTGACTTCTTTTGTGGGTTCGTCGGGCCGGGCGGCGGGTACGGTGATGACCGGCGGCGGTTCGATGGCGGCCGACAGTTTCGGTAACGGTGCTTCGCGCATGAGTGGGAGCATGGCGGATAACAGTGTAAGTAACGGATACTTTAAAAAGTAAATCATGTTTGAAAAAGCAAAAAACCTGGAGAGTGCGTTCCGTTCGGTAAAGGTATTGAGTGTCTTTGCGGTGTGCGGTGCGTTTATATTGTGCGGGGTTGTTTTGTTTAAGAGTTACGAACAGTCGGTAACCCTCCAGGGCCGGATGTATGTGCTGGCTGGTGACAAAGTGATCGAAGCTTTTGCATCGGAGCGAAGCGAGAATATCGGTGTCGAGGCGCGTGATCATGTACGGACGTTCCACCATTGGTTCTTTACGCTGGACCCCGACGAAAAGGTGATACAAACCAATCTTACCCACGCCTTATATATGGCCGATGCGACTGCAAAAAAACTCTACGATAATTTATCTGAGACCGGGTACTATGCGGGAATTATTTCAGGGAATATCAGCCAGTCCGTCGTGATCGACAGCGTACTGGTGGATACACGCGGTTCACCTTTCGTGTTCCGTTGCTATGGTGCGATCACCATTACCAGACCCACCAGCGTTGTAAAAAGAAGTCTGGTTACACAGGGTTATTTACGGAGTATTTCAAGAAGCGATCATAACCCGCACGGTTTCCTTATCGAGAAATGGGAGACAATTGAGAACCGGGATATCTCGGTGGAAGGTCGATAAAACAATAACATGAATCATTCAGAGCAATTTTTAAAACGAAGGAAGTTCCTGCTATTCCTGCCTGTAATTATATGGCCGTTTGCTGTGCTGATCTTTTGGCTGCTTGGAGGTGGTGGTGCTTCGGCTGCTTCTGCAGAGCCAAAGACAAATGGGCTGAATATGCAGTTGCCGGATGCGAAGGTGGGTGCGCTGTCAGCATTGGATAAACTGAGTTTTTATGCGAAAGCGCAGCAAGATTCGGTGAAGCGGGTTGAGCTGGAGAAGATGGATCCAAACCTTGAGGAAGATGAAACCGAAGAGGTGGTGGAAGTTTCACGTGAGAGGGTTGCTCGGGTGAGCAATGAATCATATCGGCCAGCTATCAGAAATGATGAACCTGTTCGTCAGTCTGCGGAGGTTGAGCAACTGCAGGAAATGGTGAAGACAATGCAACAACCGCGAGGCGATCCTGATATGGATGCGTTGAACGGGACCTTGCGACAATTGGTTGCGTTGCAGCAACCTAAGATGGTTGAGAAACCTGGCGCTGTGAATGAGCGAAAAGTTTTGCGGGTGAAATCTGTTGGCCACAACGGGTTGAATGGTTTCTATGGAGAAGCAGTGGTAGCTGATTCAATACTGGAGAAAACTATTCGTACAGTTGTGCATGGTGAGCAGGTCGTGCAAAGCGGATCGGTTATTAAGCTTCGGTTGTTATGGGACATCGTTGTGGGTGGTCAGATTATTCCTGCAGGTTCATTTGTATTCGGTGCAGCGCAGGTGGAAGGTGAGCGGGTAAGGGTAGCGATACATTCCATACAATTTAACCAACAACTTTTTCCTGTTGCACTCAATGTAATTGATATGGATGGGATGGAAGGGATTTATGTGCCTGGTTCGGCGGCAAGAGAAGTGGTGAAGCAATCGGCTGAACAAGGTGTTCAATCCATCGGCCGGCTATTTGTCGACCAGTCGCTGACGGCGCAGGCGACGGCGGTTGGAATTGGTGCTGCGAAAAATTTACTCAGCCGTAAAGTGAAACAGGTGCGAGTGACCATTAAATCAGGTTACCAGGTATTGCTGAAGGATGAAAAACAGGGCGAATGAAAACTGTGTTGCTGTTAACTGGATTATTTGTTGCTCATTTTGTCTTTGCGCAGGGTGTTGCACGTTTTGAGCGGATCGCTGTGGCGCGCAATAAAACGGTCAGCTTAGTTTTTCCCTATTCAATACAATCCGTTGACAGAGGAAGTGAGCAGGTGCTGGTGCAAAAATCCGCAGACAATATTCTGAAAGTAAAGGCGGCTGTGGATTCATTTCCTGAATCTAGCATCACGATCATCACTGCAGATGGGAAACTGTTTTCGCTGCTGGTCTCATTTGATGAGAACCCTGTGAAGCTGCATTATTTCTTTGGTGATTCTTCCAGTGTCAAAGCCATTCATCCACTGGAGAAGTTGTGTGACAAAGTGTTGAAGCAGAGATCAACAGCGCACTCCAGTAAATACAGTTCAGGTAAGATGTCCATCGAGTGGCAGGGCTGGTTCATCAGCGGGAACAAATTATTCTGCAAATTGAAATTTACGAACCGCTCCTCCATCGGGTATGATATTGAACAATTCCACTTGTACCTGCGTGATAATCTGGTTGCGAAAAGAACTGCTTCGCAGGAGATCGAGCAAAAGCCGCTGCACGTGTTCTCAGACAGCGGAACCATCAAGGCCAGGGCTTCACGCATTATGATCATCGCCCTTGAAAAATTCACCATTCCCGATGACAAACATTTTGCCGTTGAGATCCTGGAAAGAAACGGAGGCCGGCACCTGTACTTAAGATCCTATAACCGGCAGTTAATGCAAGCGAAAGAATTGTAATGGAACAGGACGAATTGATATCGGGCATTGAACAATGGAAGAAGATCACCCGCACCATGACAGAGGTGTTTGGGCCTGATATAATCAATGAGCGGTCATTCGGGATAGAACGATTGAAACACTATCGTGAACTGCTGCGCAATTCGGGTGGTGCGCAATCTCCGCAATCACGGTTGATGGCATCACTTGTAAAAGCGCAAGTAATAAAAATGGAAAAGCAGTTATTTCCGTCGTACATGACACGATTGTTTAACAGGGCATTCGCGCAAGTTTCTACACCAAAGGCCTTGACTGCATCGGTAAGACCGCAACAGCAAAATCCCGGTTTTATATCTGACCTGGAGGGAAAGGCATCCATTACAGAAAAGGTTGACCAGATCAATCAGTTGAAGAAGAATACCGAGCAGTTAAGAAATGGGCAACCATTAATCACCAAGAACCGGGTGAGGAACCAGGTGCGAATAAAAAGATAGGAACATGGAAGTACCTGACTTGATATCGAAGGAAGTGTGGGATATCGCCGCAAAAGCATTTCAGCAGCATGAGCATTTTGTCGCTTACAATAATACGCTGCTGTTTGTGCATGAAGAGGACATTCGCTTTTTTACCAACGAATATGATGCACAGGAATTTGCATACGAGAATGGTACGGATCACGACAAATGGCAAGTGGTGAGGATTAGCACACTGGACGAATTCAAACAGCACGTAGAAGGAATTGTACCTGGTCTTGTATATAAACCAGTCGAAGAAGCCGCGGTAGTTAATGAGCCGCAGCAAAACTATTTCCCAAAACAAGAATTAATTCAAAAATCAAAAGTCATTATGGAAAACACAGAAAACCAGGAGTATCTCCAAAACCAGTTAAAATTTTTGGGGTTTGACGAAGGGCTGTACCCGCAGCTCGAAAAGAAAATGAAAGAGGGCGCACAGGAATTTACCCTGGATGCATCTACTACTTTCGGAAAGGACCAAATGTCTGCTGTGATCAATTTCAAAGCTGGCGAACGCGATGGCAAGACCAACTATTTCTGCAACAGTTACATCGCAACCTTGCAGAAAGATGACAAGGCACTGTCGCAATTCTTTTATGTCAACAACAAAGGACAGAGCATCACATTTAAAGAATCCTTCAACCTGCTTAATGTCAGAGCGGTTCATAAGGAGTTAACACCCAAACAGGGGCAACCTTACAAAGCATGGGGTGTTATTGACCCAACCAAGATAGATCCTAAAACCGGCTATCCGAGTATGCGTTGGTATGGAGCAGTACATGGATTTGACCTGAAAGAAGCAGTGGGGAGAATGCCTTTTAAAGAACTGCAAAATGGCGATGATCTCAAGATGATGCTAAAGTCACTTGAGAAGGGAAACCTGCGGCCCAGTACCCTAATTAATGCAGAAGGCCAGGAGCAAAAAGTTTTTGTTGCTGCGAACCCGCAGCAGAAGACTCTGAATATGTATGATAAGGATATGAACCGGCTGGACTATCCTCTGGAGAAAGTTGCGCTGAAGTATGGCCAGGCGCCTGCGGATCAGAAGAAGGAAGACGCGCTGGCGGTTGCAGAACCGCAGCAGGCTTACGGAAAGGCCGACCTGCTCAAAAAGAATAAACCTGATAACGGATTATTGAAAAAGAATAATGCCCGCAAATCAACCGGCAGAAAACTGACCAAATGATGAACGAATCCAATATCCAGCAAATCAAAGCCCAGCTGATCGCGCTGGGCTTTGCTCCATCGGTGGACACAATGCTGCGCTGCCAGATCTGTTTTCAGCCTGCCCAGTTTGAACTGACAGATGCGAAAAGGGTGGGCGACGATCAATGCCATTTTGTAGTTCACCTGCAGCGAAATGACGCGGGTGTTTATGCTATACTTTATTATACAGCTACGTTGCGTAAGCCGGTTGTGGTGGCGCGGGGACTTGCGGAACTTGACGATGCGATGGCAGCGGTTGACTGGCGTTTGCTAGCGGAGGGTAGGACTGAAGGTTTGGAAGTGCCGGTGACGGTTACTGCCGGTGCGGGTAAGATTGTAAGCGAGTTGTCTTCACATGGTATGGCTGCAGATGTTTTGAAATATAAATACTGGACGGGAACCGTACTTGAAAGTTTGATCGGGCAAATTTCACTTATGAAAAGCCAGTGGGAAATTTCTGAGCGGTTTTATTTTTTTGATGAGGCGGGCGTGATCACTTTCGCCGAAGCGATCCGCTTCCTGGGAAGCCGCTGGATGGAAAAACAACTCGCGATGAAAAGGAAACTGCTGGTTAAAAACAGTGAGATAGAAAATGACCCTCCACCCGCCGCAGGCCCTCATAAACTTCTTCAGAAAAAGAAGCGCAGAACTTTGCGTATTCCAAATGACCGTGGATAGCCATGCGCGATTCATCCTTAATCGTCACATTCTTCGACACGATCGCAGAGGACCCGCGCATGGGAGCGAATCATATCATCGTTTATTTCGCGCTCAGAACCTTGTGGTTAAAATCCGATTGTCCTGCAATGTTGGAATTTTTCTCGCGTGATGCGATGCGGATGGCGAGGATCAAATCGCGTGACACTTTTCGCAAGCATATCCATGACCTTCATGCGTTCGGGTATATCAGTTATGCACCTGCGCATGAGGAACAGGTTATGGCGCTTGTGCAGTTCAAGAAAATATAGTTCGATAATGCCTTTTATTGTGTGGAATGATGCGCGGAAAAGATGACATATTGTCTATTGAGGATGAAGGGGTTGTAAACGACACAGAGCCGGAATTGACAGAGGAGGAAATGGAATTTTTAAATTTGTTATCGCAAATTTTCATTCAACATTTCTTCCCATGAAACAGGCTATCGGCTACGTCAGGATCTCTACCAAAGACCAAAGTAATTTTTCGCTTTCCGGGCAACAGAAATATATCAGCGACTACTGCGATAAACAGGAGATCATCCTTAGCGCGATGTTCCAGGACGATGGGCAAAGCGCGAAGAACTTCGACCGGCCGGACTGGCTGAAGCTCGAGCAATTTGTAAAGGACAATTACCACAACGTTTCCTACCTCATTGTTGCGAAATATGATCGTTTCAGCCGCAACGTAGCGGACGCCCTGCAGATGATCGAGCAACTTGAAAAGCGATACGATATCCGTATCATCAGCGTCATGGAACCCATCGCGCTGCATCCCCAAAGCCCTTATTATTTCCAGTTCCGTACGCAGATGCTTGTGGGCGCGCAGGTGGAACTGATGGTGATCCGTGACCGGACCAAGTTCGGTATCCATCATGCAACCAAGAATGGGCGCTGGATCAATAATGCACCGCTCGGTTATTTGAACCGTCGTGACGATAAGAATAAACCTATTCTGGTAGTAAATAAAGAAAAAGCGTTCCTTGTACAGCAGGCTTATGAAATGTTCAACGATGGATGGCCAATGGAGGAAATACGCAAAATTCTACAGCCAAAAGGACTCAAACTCGCCGCCAAAAGTGCCATGAGCCGGATCCTTACTAACCCGGTATATGCCGGCCTGGTGCGCGTGCCAGCCTATTACGATGAGCCGGAAAGCATACAAAAGGGCATTCATGAACCACTGATCAGTGAAGAAACCTATTACCGGGCGCAGGCGATCATTGCTAAACGCGCGGGTAAGCATCACACATACGTAAATGATGAGGTGCCGATGCGCGGTTCTGTACGCTGTTCTATTTGTGGCAAAGTTTTGACCGGCAGCAACAGCAAAAGCAAGAACGGTGTTTACCATTGGTATTACCATTGCAGCAACAAATCCCACAAGAGATATAACTATAACGCCAAACGTATGCATGCTCACTTTGAGGATATTCTCAAAGGGTTGTCTTTTACCAAAAGACAAATCAGTTACCTGGAGAAACGCGCCTTGCACGACCTGGCGAACGCAACCGCAGCAAGTGAGGTGGAATTAGCTGCCATCCGGCTCCAGATAAAACAACTGGACATCAAGCTGGAAAGCGTGGAAGAAAAGTTTGTTACTGATAACCTTGACAGGAACACTTACGCAAAATGGAAATCACGGTACGAGGACGAAAAAGTGATGCTAAAGGGACGAATGGAAGAAGTGTCAGTACCACTTACCATGTCAACTGAAAAAGTGAAGAATGATCTATACCTGCTAAATGATCTTTTATACCTCTGGAAGATATCTTCCATACCACAAAAACAGGCCTTTATAAAGGGTGTGTTTGGCAACAACTTCACCTATCATGACGGTGTTTACCGAACACCTTATGTGGTAGGTCTTTTTCGAGATAAAGCGTTGATTTTAAAAGAGAAAGGCCTGCTTTTTTACGAGCAGACCTTTCAAAAAGAGCTTGTTTTTACAACAAGTAGCCGGTACGGGAATCGAACCCGTCTTTGCCCCGTGAAAGGGGGCTGTCCTAACCGATAGACGAACCGGCCATTTTTTTGTCATTCGGGACGCAAAAATAGGGGTGTGGTGGTTTATTGCCAAATTTTTGTGGGCTTTAAGCTATCAGCTATCAGCTTTCAACCAGAATATTTCAAAAAAAGGTTGAAATCTGGCTGCTGATACCGAAATGCGCTTCTTTTAACAATAGTATCCATGAATTGCTATTTAAGCCTGATAGCTGAAAGCTGACTGCTGATAGCTGACCGCTGTCAGCTCAAAAAACCGTAAATTCGCACCTCATTTAGCATTTTTCACTTAAAAACAAGCATTCGATGAGTACAGTTAAAGTTGCCATCAACGGTTTCGGACGCATAGGCCGTTTGGTATTTCGCCAGATCTATAACATGGAAGGAATTGACGTGGTAGCCATTAACGACCTGACCAGTCCCAAAGTTCTTGCACATTTATTAAAATACGACAGCGCCCAGGGCCGCTTCGACGCAGAAGTGACCGCTACCGAAGATTCAGTAGTGGTAAACGGCGATGCTGTTAAAATATACGCACAGAAAGATCCCGGGCAAATCCCCTGGGGTAGCCATGGTGTGGATGTGGTGATCGAATCAACCGGTTTCTTTACCGATAAAGAGAAAGCAGAGGCGCATATCAAAGCGGGCGCGAAAAGAGTGGTGATCTCTGCACCGGCTACAGGGGAAATGAAAACAGTTGTGTTCAACGTGAACCATTCTATCCTGGATGGCAGCGAAACCATTATTTCCTGCGCATCATGTACCACCAACTGCCTGGCGCCAATGGCGAAAACGCTGAATGATAAATTTGGTATCCTCGCAGGTCTTATGACCACCATCCACGCCTATACCAACGACCAGAATACCCTCGATGCACCGCACCCCAAAGGTGACCTGCGCAGGGCAAGAGCGGCCGCGGCCAACATCGTTCCCAACAGTACCGGTGCTGCCAAAGCGATCGGTCTGGTATTGCCGGAGCTGAAAGGTAAACTCGACGGTGGCGCACAACGTGTACCTGTCATTACAGGTTCCTCAACAGAACTGGTATCTACACTCGGTAAAAAAGTAACCATTGAAGAAGTAAATGCTGCGATGAAAGAAGCGAGCAACGAAAGCTTTGGTTATACAGAAGAAGAACTGGTAAGCTCAGATATCATCGGTACCCATTTCGGTTCATTGTTCGATGCCACACAAACCAAGGTAATTACCGTAGGTGATACACAGATGGTAAAAACCGTTAGCTGGTACGATAATGAAATGAGCTATGTGAGCCAGTTGGTACGCACGGTGAAATATTTTGCAGGACTGATCTCTAAATAAACTTAAAAGATACAAGGCACAAGTAACAAGGCACAAGCAATTAATCTTGTGCCTTGTTGCTTGAACCTTGTTCCTTTATTCGATATCCTTTATAATAAAGCACTTTTCATGAGCAAATTCTCCGAGCAAAATTTCAACAACCTGAAAGCACTGATCCGCGTAGACTTCAATGTACCGCTGGATAAAGAATATAAGATCACGGATGATACCCGCATGAGGGCCACCATCCCTACAATACAAAAGATCCTCAAAGACGGCGGCAGTGTTATATTGATGAGCCATCTCGGCCGTCCCAAAGAAGGGCCCGCAGAGAAATATTCACTCAAACACCTGGTTGGTCACCTGAAAGAATTGCTGGGTGGTATAACAGTAAAGTTTGCAGATGACTGTATCGGTGCATCCGCAACAGAATTATCTGCATCCTTACAACCCGGTGAAGTATTGCTGCTCGAAAACCTCCGTTTTTACAAGGAAGAAGAAAAAGGCGATACATTCTTCGCAGAAAAACTCAGCAAACTGGGTGATGTATATGTGAACGATGCATTTGGTACTGCTCACCGCGCTCACGCATCCACCGCAGTGATCGCACAATATTTTCCCGGTGATAAAAAAATGTTCGGACTGGTCATGGAAGGCGAAGTGGCCAGCGCGGAAAAAGTGATGCACAACAATGAGAAACCTTTCACTGCCATTATCGGTGGCGCCAAAGTGAGCGATAAAATACTCATCATCGAAAACCTGCTCGAAAGGGCCACGGATATCATTATCGGCGGCGGCATGGCATACACTTTTATGAAAGCCCAGGGCGGACTGATCGGAAACTCTTTGTGTGAAGAAGACCGTCTCGATACAGCCGTTGAACTATTGAAAAAAGCGGAAGCAAAAGGCGTATGCATCCATCTTCCTTCCGATTCGGTGATCGCTGATAAATTTGCCGCGGATGCCAATACTTCTTCAGCACCCAGCAACCATATCCCCGATGGCTGGATGGGACTGGATATCGGTTCCAATGCCTGCGAACAGTTTGCCAACTGCATCAAACGCTCCAAAACTATTTTATGGAACGGTCCCATGGGTGTGTTTGAAATGGAAAAGTTCCAGCACGGCACCAAAGCGATCGCTACAGCAGTAGCGGAAGCGACACAAAATGGCGCTTTTTCACTGGTAGGCGGTGGTGATAGTGTAGCGGCAGTGAACCAGTTCGGGTTTACGGATAAAGTAAGTTATGTGTCCACAGGTGGTGGCGCTTTACTGGAATATTTTGAAGGGAAATCATTGCCGGGGATCGCTGCTATTAATGATACGGATTCAGCAGGTGGGTAGGAATTGCATAAATCCCATTATTTAACCGCAAAGTCGCGAAGACGCAAAGAAACGCAAGGATACCTTAGCGTAACCTTGCGTCTTCGCGACTTTGCGGTTAAAATAACATCTCCGAAAAAACAAGAGAGGTTTGTAACATTTCATAAACTGGTGCGTCTAACAGTACCACAACCACTTTATGAAAATAATCACCTTACTGCTGCTGGGTTATTTCTCCATTGCCATATTGCATGGCCAATCCGTTATCACCGGCAAGATCAGCGATGAAAAACAGAAACCGGTAAAAGGTGCCACCGTTCTGTTGCTCCAGCAAAAAGATTCTTCGCTCGTACTCTCTGCCATATCTGATGCAAATGGTGTGTACACATTCGACAATATAAAGAATGGCAGTTATGCCGTTTCTGTAAATATGCTTGGGTATGCCAGAACTTTTTATCGGGTATCAGCCGCAGGCAATACAACCGAGGTTCCTGAAACCAAACTCCAGCCGCATACAACAACATTGGCAGGCGTAACAGTTACCGCCACCAAACCTTTCCTCGAGCAGCGTGCAGATAAACTGGTGGTGAATGTAGAAGGCAGCGCCACGGCCGCAGGCTCTACGGCACTGGAAGTATTACAGAAAGTGCCTGGCGTGATCATCAGAAATGAACAGATCACACTGGCAGGTAAAAGCAGCGTGACCATTATGATCGATGGACGTCCCTCGCAATACACCGATATCACACAGGTACTGGCCACTTTCAGCGCAGCGAATATTGAAAAGATAGAACTCATCACCAACCCCGGCGCGCGATACGATGCTGCCGGCGGTGCCATCATCAATATCCTCCTGAAAAAAACAGCCAACCTCGGAACTAATGGAAATGTTTCAATGGCACTCGTGAATGGGTTATACAAGAAAGGAGAGTTTGGCATCGATAGAAATTTTTTCCGCTATTCTCCTAACATCTCATTGAATCACCGTAAAGGTAAACTCAACACATTTGGTAATATCGGTTTTGTACATCTGAACAGTTTTGAGTACATGGAACTCGACCGTATCATCCCACCCAGCAAGTTCCTGCAGGCAACGTATAGTCCAAGGGAGAGAAACAATTTCAACTATCGCGGCGGCTTTGATTTTTATGCAGACAGCAAAAATACATTTGGCGTACTCGTACGCGGGTTTGCACTCAACGGCCTTACAGAAGCAGAAAATACCACGCAGCAGTTAAGGGAATCAACAGGGGAGCAGCTGAGCATGTTCCAGACATTCAACAATACCACCATCAAACGCAGCAATATCGCGGCGAATGCGAACTGGAAACATGTTTTCGATACCACCGGTAAGGACCTTAATGTGGATATTGATTTTTCATCATTCAAACTGAACAATACCAGCGATATCACCAACAAACTTTCCAATGGCAGCAGTTATACCAATACCCAGTTAATAGACAACCCGGTAAAATTTGTGGTGGCCAAATTGGATTACACACATCCATTCAGCAAAAACAGCAAAATGGAAATGGGTGCGAAATCCAGTTTCGCCACCATCAATAACTATCTCCTGTTTAAACAGGGCAATGTGGTCGACCCATCCCGCACCATCGATTTTGAGTATGCAGAAAACATAAACGCTGTCTACGGCAGTTACCAGCATAAACTGGAAGCATGGGAATTTAACCTGGGGCTGCGTGCCGAGCAAACTATCGCAAAAGGAAAGAATTTTTCAAACGAAGTATTGAACCGGAACTACTGGCAGTTATTTCCCTCCTTTTTCCTCACAAGAAAAGTAGATAAGAATTTCTCCACCGTATGGCAATACTCGCGTCGTGTGAACAGGCCAAGCTACCAGCAGCAGAACCCGTTTATACAATACCTCGATTCACTCACCTATACAAGGGGCAACCCATTGCTCAGACCCGAACTGTCTGATGCATATAAATTCACATTAACCTACCAGAACCAGCCGTTCTTATCGTTCAGCTATAACCGTACAAAAGATGTGATCTTCGATGATGCACCCAAACAGGAGGGCAACCTTACCTATACCATGCCCGAAAACCTCGCGGCTTTTGAGAACATGATAGTGGAAGTAAATTTTCCGCTCAATTTTGGCAAAAAGATCAGCGGGTATGGAGGAAACCAGTTTATCTACAATCATTACAAAGCAGATTACCTCGGCAGCAAGTATGACAGGGCCAAATGGAACTGGCTGGCTTACTGGCAGGTGGCCTACAAACCAACACCTGCATGGAACATAGAGATAGGTGGTTTTTACCAGACAGAGTTCCTGAATGAGTTCATGGTGATCGGTGATCTCGGTAGTCTTAATATCGCCTTCCAGCATATCTTCCTGGAAAGAAAAGCCAGGCTCACACTCAATTTCAATGACGTGTTCTTTTCACAGCGTTCCAGGGGAAGTATTCTCTACGACGATATCAATGTCGCTTTCCGCCAGGCAAACGATACCCGCAATGTGCGTCTTGCCTTTACCTACTCCTTCGGCAACCAGAAACTCAAAGCCGCCCGCAACCGCAGCACGGGTTCTGATGCGGAAGCGAATAGGGTAAAAACAAACTAAGTACGAAATACGAAGTACGAGGTACGAATCAATCAATTCGTACCTCGTACTTCGTATTTCGTACTTGCTCCTCCCGTCATTTTGCCATTTTTCAAGCACACGGCACTTGTTTTGTAATATTTAGCCTACAATTGCTACAAACAAGTAAATTACATTTAAAACCAAAAAACATGAGTACCAAGAACATCACCCTTATCGTCATTGTCGGTTTAATACTACTGTTAGGTGGTTGCGGCTGTAATGGATATAACGGATTGGTAAAACAGGATGAATCAGTGAAAAAAGCATGGGCCAACGTAGAAAGCGATTACCAGCGCCGGGCCGATTTGATTCCCAACCTGGTTAATACCGTAAAGGCAGAAGCGAACTTTGAACAGACTACTTTGCAGAACGTAATACAGGCAAGGGCCAGCGCTACACAGGTAAAAGTGGATCCTAATGATCTCTCACCTGAAAAACTTGCACAGTTCCAGGCTGCACAGGGACAATTATCCCAGGCATTGGGCCGTTTATTGATGGTAACTGAAAACTATCCTAATCTCCGCGCAAACGATGCGTTCCGTGGGTTACAGGCACAGTTGGAAGGAACTGAGAACAGGATTAAAGTAGCACGTAACGATTTCAACACAGCCGTTGCCGATTACAACGTAAAAGTGCGTTCGTTCCCGATGAATATTTTTTCCGGTATGTTTGGTTTCAAAGCTAAAACTGGTTTTGCCGCCGAAGTCGGTTCAGAAAAAGCTCCCAATGTAGGCGACATTTTCAATGATACCAGTAAGAATAAAAAGTAATCATGTTCGGACTGTTCAAGAAGAAATCAGCCAGTTATTTTTCTGAAGAAGAAAACCAGCAGATCATTGCTGCCATCCAGCGCGCGGAACAAAGAACCAGCGGTGAAGTAAGGATCTTTGTGGAAAAACGATGCGAGTATGTAGATCCACTCAGGCGCGCAAGGGAAATTTTCTATTCACTAAAAATGACGGAAACTGCCCAGCGCAATGGTGTATTGTTATACATAGCCATGAAGGACAAACAACTGGCCATCTTCGGAGATGAAGGCATACATGCCCGTGTAGGCAATGCTTTCTGGAACGAAGAAGTGCAAAAGATGCTGCGACAGTTCAATAAGGAAAACTATACAGAAGGTATTGTGCAGATCATTGCCGATATCGGCGAAGCGCTCGTGGCGAATTTTCCTTACGACGGTCAAACAGATAAGAACGAATTACCTGATGAAATTGTTTTCGGCTGACCCCATCAGGCCGCTGATAGCGGCCCGATGGGTGGCACGAAAGTCGGCAACCAGCATTAATAAAATGACCGTTGGCAAGAATGTCAGCGGTCATTCATAAACGATCAGCAAATCAATCAATCGATCAGGCCGCTTCCAGCGGCCGGATCGGGTCGAAGCAAATGAAGAAGCTACTTTTCATATTACTCATACTCACTTCATACCTCCCTGCAATAAGCCAGGATGTATTGAAGAAACCCAATCCCCCAAAACTGGTTACTGATGCCGCCGGTGTATTATCTGCCGAACAGCTACAGATACTCGAACAGAAACTCGTGGCGCTGGATGACAGTTCCTCCAACCAGATCGCCGTTGTGCTGATCAAAACTTTGGGTGATTATGGTATTGAAGAATATGCGGTAAAACTTTTTCGTGAATGGGGTATTGGCAACAAAGGCACCAACAATGGTGTACTTATCCTTGCCGCTATCGATGACCGGAAAGTGAGAATAGAAGTGGGGTACGGTTTAGAAGGCGCTATTCCCGATGTGATCGCATCCAGCATTATCCGCAACGAAATAGGGCCATCCTTTAAAGAACAGAATTATTACCGCGGTATAGACAACGCCATCAATGCACTGTCAAAAGCAGCAGTAGGCGAATACAAAGTAAAGAAAGCCAGGAAAGGGAGCCGTAACAATGACGAAGGTGGCGGTTCTATACTTGGGTTTATCCTGATCATCATTGTGGTGGTGATCGTATCCATAATCAAGGGCCGTGGTGGCCGCGGCGGAGGACCGCGTGGCGGAATGATGAGCCGTAATGGGTTTGGTGATATAGCCACTGGTATCCTCTTATCATCACTGCTCAGCGGTGGTCGTGGAGGCGGAGGCGGCAGTGGCTGGGGTGGTGGCGGAGGAGGCTTCGGCGGCTTTGGCGGCGGTAGCAGTGGCGGCGGTGGCGCAAGCGGCGGATGGTAATTTTTTCACATGTCCAATATCTATTTTATGAAAACTATGAAAAGCGGTCTTTTCTTTTTATCGTTACTGTTATGTGTTGCTGTATCGGCCCAGGTTACCAAGGTGCCTGTCGGTAAAAAAATAAATCTTTCCGCAGAAGCAAAAGGCACCATGGGCATGACGATCATGGGCCAGGAAATGAATATTGAAACAACCAATACAACCGGAACAGAGATCGAATTTTTATCTTCCACTTCCGATAGTTACCTGATGCGGAGTACACTAAAGCGGATCAAAGCAGTTGTAACAGCAATGGGCACCACACAAACGATCGATTCCGAAAATGAATCGGATAAGAAAAATGCGGAGTATGCCGATATTTTTGTTCTGCTGAATAAACCTACCGATATAGAGATCGCCACCAGTAAAGCAACGGTTAAATCGGCTGATCCACTAAAGAAAACATTGGCAGGAATAGCGGATAATGTAAACGATCCTTCGCGATTGGTACTTACATCTGTTGATCTGGCAAAACTGGTGGCAGGGTACACATGGGAAGATTCCATCCATACGGATGAAGGCTATATTATCAAGACAAAATATATTGTAAATAAAACAGATGAGAAAGGTGTTGAAGTATCAGCCAATGCAAGCCTGGCTATCAATACAACTATCTCACAAATGGGGATGGATACCAAAACGGCATTGAAAGGCAGCACCATCGCAAAACGCTTATACAATAAAACTACCGGCGTGTTGCTCAGTGAAGAAGCCGATACAGATATTACCGGTGAGATCACGGTAATGGATCAATTGATGCCGGTTAGTTTTAAAAACAAATCGACAACAACGGTCAACTAAAGATTTTTCTTTCCCAACATCAACCCTAAGAGCCATCGCATACTTGCTGATGGCTTTTTTATGTAGTATGCGATTGTTTTCCTACTGTCGTTCTCATAGAGCCTGTATTAAAACGCATTTTTGTTGCTATTCAGAAAGTTTCACTAAGAGCGAAACCAGAGAAAAAGAGTGTAAAAGAAGTGTATCCCTAAACTCTTTAGCTCTTTTTCTCTTGACCTTCTCTTAGCGAAACTTTTTGAATAACATCAAGATTGTGTTTATAAACAGGCTTATAGCGGCTGTTAAAAAAAGTTGCGCAACGACACAGTGTTACAAAGCAAAGGCCACAAAGAATCACTTTGCGGCCTCTGACAACTAGTGTTACAGGAACTACTCTATTTCGGCAATTTTGTTTTTACATACTCAGCCATTTCTTTGGCCCCTGCTGCTTCTTTTTTATCACCCAGCTCTTTCAGCATACCATTGATAATCGTATCAGTTTGCGCACGTGAGCCTGCCGGAATGTCATCCCTGAATTTCACGATCAGGTCAACACCTTTTTTGAAGTTAGACAGGTTGGTTACTTTTTCAAGGAACACGGCATAGGTACCCGTCATCTGGAACTTGGCCTGTGTTACAGGCATCTTCTCAAACTTATCGGTGATATACGCATACGCGCTTTCGTCACCATATTTGATAAATGCATTGTTAACAGATGTTGCCAGCCGCCCCCTGTTATCCTGTTTGGTTAAGGTATTGGCAATCGTAAATGCCGCCGGCCCATCCAATGCTGCCAGCGCATCCAATGCAGCGCCCGCAACCGCATACGAAGAATCACCCGCGGTTTTGGTAAAGAAATCTTTGTAACTGTTATTCTTCAGTTTGGCCAAAGCGTCTATCGCTGCTGCGCGTGTAAGCGTATGGTCATCTGTTTTGGCAATGGCTTCTATCTTACCGATAGTAGCAGCATCCAGTTTTGCATTGCCAAATGTATTAATGGCCCTGATACGTATACGGAACGACGGATCACGAAGGCCCTTTATCGCCATATCATAAGCGCTGGATTCACTGATGGTTTTGCCGGCGAATTCCAAAGCTTCCCTTCTGTCGAGGTATTTTCCGCCATAGGTGAACTGATGAACATATTCCGGCAGTGTTTTAGCATCTTTTTTAGTGGCCAATGTGTATTTATCCGCATCCACATTAATCAGGTCAGGTTTGGAAGAAACAGGGAAAGAAAAAGTATCCGCTTTGCTTTCTACCCAAACCATATGTCTTTTCTTACTGGCGCCATGATAAATATCTATCGGCATGTACAGTTTAAAAACCTTGTCGCCTGTCTGCGTCTGTTTGATATATACTTTAGAGGTCTGTGTGGCGGCATCATATCCATAACTGATATCGAGTGCCGGATTCCCGCTTCCGAAATACCATTGGTTAAAAAACCAGTTAAGATCCTTGCCGGTTACTTTCTCAAAAGCCAGTTTCAGCTTGATACCGCTGCCTGTTCCAAACTTATTGGCGGTAAGGTATTCGTTCAGTGATTTGAAGAAAGCATCATCACCCACAAAATTGCGTAGCATGTGCAGTATGCGACCGCCTTTGTGATAGCTTACCTGGTCAAACATATCTTCTTTGTCGCCATAATAAAAACGTACAAGGTCCTTGCTGCGGGCGCTGGCGCTGTTGAGGTATGTCTGCATTTCACTGTAGTTCTCAAAACCGGCTTCATCAGCGCCGTATTTATATTCCAGCCACAGGTACTGGCTGTAATCGGCAAAGCTTTCGTTAACGGTAAGGTTGCTCCAGCTTTCCGCAGTTACATAATCACCAAACCACTGGTGAAACAGTTCGTGGGCAATGGTTCCTTCCCAGGTATTCTGGTCGATCAGTTCACGTGCATTCTGTTGCGCGCTTTCCTGGTGCAGGGTAGCAGTGGTGTTTTCCATCGCGCCGCTCACATAATCGCGACCTACGATCTGGCTGTATTTTATCCATGGATATTCAACACCGGTTACTTTCTCTGAAAAGAATTTCATCATCTCAGGCGTAAGACCGAATATTTTGCGCGCCACTTTCTCGTATTCCTTCTCTACATAATAGCTTACTTCCTTGCCTTTGTAGGTGTCTTTTACCACCGCAAAATCGCCAACGCCGATAAAGAACAGGTAAGGCGCGTGCGGCAGGTCCATAACCCAGGTATCGGTTCGTGTACCATCCGTATTTTTCTTCTGTGTGGTGAGTTTACCGTTGGAAAGAGAAACATATTTGGCAGGTACAGTGAGGTTGAATTCCTGGGTAGTTTTCTGGTTGGTTTTATCGATGGTGGGAACCCATACAGAAGTAGCTTCTGTTTCACCCTGGGTCCATATCTGTGTGGGCTTGTCTTTCTCTTCTCCTTTGGGATTGATGAAATACAAACCTTTTGCATCAGTAATGGCAGCGCTTCCTTCCGATTCAAACTCATCGGGTTTAGCGGTGTAGTTGATATACACCACATAATTCTCATCACGTCGGTAGGTCTTATCCAGTTTGATATTGAGGAAATGTTTGTCGTAAGTATATTTCAGCGGTGTATTTTTCCCGGCTTTTACCACTGCCACAGAATGGATATCCATTCCCTTCGCATCGAGCAGCAGGGAATCTGTTGCATAAAAATGAGGTTTCAAGGTTATCCATACATCGCCGTTCAGGTATGATTTGCTGTAATCGAACTTTGCATTGAGCTTGGTATGTACCAGGTCATTGATCTTTTCAGGTACCGCACGATAGATCTTTCTCCACGCTTCATTACCTGGTGACTGCTGTTGCGCGGATGCACCCATAACGGCAAAAACGACAAACAGTAATAAGAGTTTCTTCATGAAATGTTTTTTAGATAAGCTATAAAGATAAACCCCCGCCAGAAATCAAATGGTAGAATTTTATCAATGGTTCTCAACTGTCGGAAACATACATATAAGGATGGAACACGGTTTTCAACTAGTTTTGT